>CAZSAT010000010.1:74870-95906 GCA_964604675.1 uncultured Enterobacterales bacterium | reverse complement strand
CGGGTTGGCTCGGGCCCGAGGGGATGTGGACGAAGCGGGACACGCCCGTCGGGCCTGTCGAGACGAACTTCGGTGACTTGGACGTGCGTCAGCCCTGGGCCGTGTCGTTGGCGGATCTTACCGAACCGATCGTGGCCACACACGGGCAGACGACTGGGTCCGGTGATCAGCCGAGTGTCCGAGTGCATCCGTTGGTGCCGACGGGGAGGTGGGTAGAGACGCAGGAATTCACCCGCGGGCGGACGAGTGTGTTCGGCGAGCCGGCGCGCATCACCTCTCCTCAGCATCCTGGGGGGAGCCCGGATGGCGTCGAGATCTTGACGCACGTGCACCAGACCCCAGAGGAAGATGGTGACGATGGTGACGATGAGAACCCGTACACCATGCGCAATCTCTACGTCTATGCCAATGATGGCGGGTGGGGGCGAGGCGCCGGAGCGGCCGCGCCTGCCTTTCCCCACCACCTGCCAGACTGGTTCGAGTCCACCGGTCTGTTTGACGCAGCTTGCAGGCAGTATTCCCACAAGCAGCAACAGTTCTGCGCGACGTCGGAGTGGGTGGTGACCGGGGTCTTCTGCAAGCCTGGAGGCGTCGGCGCAGGCGAGGGCGTGCTGAGCAGCAGGACCTACCTGGTGAACCGGTCATCGGGGGCCTACTGGGACCTCACGTCGACGATTCAAGCCGCGCTCGGGTCGAGCGAGCGGAGCAGCTACACCTCGACGTGCTGGGCGGCTCGCCCATGAGCGCAATCGCCAACGTGATACTTGGCGTCTTCCTCGCCTGCAACGGCAAGACGTCGAGCGAACCAGGGTTCGGCGACACCGGACAGGAGGCGCGTCCGACCAGCAAGTGCCCCGACTCGCCATGGGTCTACGTCGAGGCCGGCATTCTGATGGCGTGCGGCATTCACGCGGACGGATGTAGTGAGTGCTGGGGAAAGACCGGGGACGCGCCCATCGACTCTGACGACCGTCCTGACAGCGCCGCCCTGAACTACGAATACGCCGGCGAGGGCGACCCGCCACAAGATCTCGGGCTGCAGTCCATCTTCCTGCCCTTCGACGGGATCAAGGACACTTCTTCCCTCTGGGCATGCGGCGTCGGCGACGGAAACGTCGGCAGTTGCTGGGGCTGGGATCGCTGGGGATGGACGGACATCCCGTCGAAGCATGGGTTTACGTCGATGGGATTGAACGGATACCGATCTGTCGGCGTCACAGCGACTGGTGGTTTCGTGTGCTGGCCCGAGGACCAGTGCGAAAACGTCATACAGTCCCCTGACCGTATCGACTTCGCCGAGGTCAACTTCAACTTCAGTGTGGTCGCCCGAATGACGGACGGCAGCTTCAACCTGGTCTCTAGCGAACTCTCGCCACTACCGGATGAGGCCAACGAGTTCGTGCACTGGGACTCCATGGCTGGGAGGGTCTACGGCGTCACGGACACGGGCACCGTGCAGGTCTGTGGGTCGACCAGCGGGTGTGAGAAGGTCGACTCCACCGACGGCCTCAGCGACTTCTGTGTGACCGAAGACTGGTGGTGCGGCATCGAATCCGACGACGGCGCCATCCGCTGCGAACGGCTGTCCACCACACCGAACTGGCCCGAGCCGCCGGAGGGCAGCTACGAGCAGATCGCCTGCGCCTACCGCTACGCCTGCGCCATCGAGACCGGCGGCGACGACATCGCCTGCTGGGGCGAGGACTACGACGAGATGTGGGGCTCTGTCCTGGCTGTTCCCGAGTAGCGAACGTTCAGGTACCGGTATCGGTGACTCCCAACAGCTCGTCGACGGTGGAGTCGTTGGGGCCGCGGGCGGCAACCTACGGCAGGCAGCTCCACACATGCACGCTCTCCGCGAAGCTGAAGCCGCCGGCCGCCTCGAACACCCAGTCCTCCACCTGCACGTGGTCGTCCAGGTCGAAGCTCAACGTCGCCGTGTAGCTGTAGTAGAGCTCCTCACCCGTGTACACGTCACCGGCCTGAGACGCCACCTGACCATCGAGGCGGTAGGTCCAGAAGGTGTGGCTCTCGGGCACCCCGCTGGCGTCTTCGTCGACCCAGAACTCCACCAGCCGACCCTCGCCGTCGTACACGCTGTAGTCGTGGTGGTCGACCAGGCCGTCCTCGTCCCGGTCGGACTCCTCGTACTGGGCGTCGTAGCCGTCGTCGGTCACGGTCCAGGTGAAGGTGTAGAGGGCGTCCACGGAACCGTCGCCGCCGCGATCGCCCTCGATCGACAGCAGGTGCTCGGTCTTCTCGTCGTAGGTGTAGCTGTAGTAGACGTCCACCGTGCCGTCGGCGTCGGCGTCGTACCAGGCCTCCTGCACCCGGCCGTCGAAGTTGACGTAGTCGTAGCGCTGGTCCTCGGTCGTGTCGGCGTCGGCGTCGTAGACCTTGCTGAGCGGCAGCCCGTCGGCGTCGTAGCTGGTGTAGATCGCGTAGTCCCACCAGCCGTCGCCGTCCTCGTCGTACCAGGCGCCGGTCTCGCGGCCCGCCGTGTAGGTGTAGGTGCGGGTGACGTCGATCGAGCCGTCGGCGTCGTCGTCCTTGTCGTAGTCGGTCAGATCGCCGTTCTCGTCGTAGCTCCGGTAGTAGATGTCGTCGGCCCCATCGAGGTCGAAGTCCCAGGTCTCCTCGCCGTCGCAGGAGGCATAGGGGCCCGGGATCAGCTCGTCGGTCGAGCCCGTGTCGTCCGCCTGGCCCCCGGTGTCGTCGACCTGCCCTCCGCTGTCGGACCCGGCGGCCGTGTCGTCGCCCTCAGCCCGAGCCGTGTCGTCCTCGCGCTCCTCCTCGACCGCCTCGTCGGCGTCCGGGTCGAAGTCGACCACGTCGGTGTCGGGCGCGACCGTGCCGGTGTCCGCGTCCTTACCGGAACAAGACCACAACAGAAGCAGGTACATCTCGTCTCCACACGGCGTTAGATCGGCGGCGCCATGATGATCCTGAGCCTACACGCGGTCCACGCGGCCTGCCCCTCCTCCGTGTCCGTCGCCGGCGCGCTCACCTGCAGCAGCGAGTACGCCGGCGAGGTCGACCACGCCGCCGAGAGCCTCCTCGGCGGAGACTGCGACGACGGCCTCTGCTACACCTGCGGCGACCCCTACGCGAACGAAGACCAGCTCGCGCCCGAGGCCGTGTACACCTTCGAGTGCCAGCTCGCGGGCTCGGTGACCATGCTGATCACCGACCTGCCCTGCGACCTCGACATCTACGTGCTCGACGACACCTGCGACCCCTACGGCGGGTGCCTCTACGGCTCCACGAACCCCTTCGCCAAGGAAGACACGGTCACCTTCGACTGCACCCCCGGCGACATCTACTACGTGGTCGTCGAGGCCTACGGCACCACCTACGCGGAGACCGCCTCGGGTCCGTGCGTGGACGGCGCGGGCGACGTGTACTCGCCCACCTACACCATGAGCTTCGACGTGAGCGCGTCCACGGGGTGCGCCGAAGACTGCGACGACGGCGCCGACAACGACCTCGACGGCGACTTCGACTGCGACGACACCGACTGCTGGAGCGAGTCCCTCTGCTGCGACGCCGACGGCGACAACGTGCGCGCCGACGCCTGCGGCGGCGAGGACTGCGACGACAGCGACCCGAGCGCCTACACCGGCGCGCCGGAGGACGGCGGCGCGGGCGACGACTCCAGCGACGGCGTCGACAACGACTGCGACGGCAAGGTCGACGAGGGCACCACCGGCTTCGACGACGACGGCGACGGCTGGTCGGAAGACGAGGGCGACTGCGACGACGGCAACGCCTCGGTCAATCCCGGCGCGAAGGAGGTCACGGGCAACGGCGTCGACGACGACTGCGACGACAGCACCAGCGACGAAGCGCCGGCCTCCGACACGAGCGCTCCCGAGGACACCGATCCGCCGCAGCACGACACCGGCGGTCGGGACACGGGGGGCGAAGACGCCAAGGAAGGCGAGTGCGGGTGCGCGTCAGGCGCCCCGGCCGGCGCCTGGACCCTCGCGGCCCTGCTCGGCCTGGTGCGCAGGCGGCGTCACACCCCGCACGCGGCGGCCACCTCGTCGCGGTAGGTGATCCAGGCCTCCAGGCAGGCCTCCATCGCCTCCACACACAGCCCACGACGCTTGGCCGGGACGTGGTCGAGCACCATGCGCCAGGCCGCCAGGCGGTGGTCGCCCTCCACCTGCCGGTGGGCCTTGGTGAGCGCCAGGTGCTCCAGCGGCAGCCCGTAGTGCTTGACGAGGGGGTGCTCGGACAGCGGCGGCTCCGGTCGTGCGGGGGCGTCGTCGGAGAACAGCGAGCGCTCGTGGGCGGTACCCTCGACGAAGATCGTGACCACGCACGTGGCCGGCTCCCAGCCCGCGTCGATCCAGCGATCGAGGGTGGCTCGGTAGTGCGCGGTGCCGGGCAGGAGCTCGACCGCCTCGAAGCGCTCCAGGTCGAAGCCCAGGCCGCGCGGGTAGTCCAGGAAGAGCTCCGGGTGGGGCCGACCCGCCACGAGCCCGCCGGTCTCCTCCTCGAACAGGTTCTCGGCGAGGTCGCGCCGAACCGCCGGGATGGGGCACTGCACGTAGGCGCGCCCGACCATCACGGGGAAGTCGCGCACGTAGCACGCGTACTCCTGCTCGAGGTGGACGTGGAGCAGCTCGCGCGCCACCCGTCCAGACGTGAACGCCGGCCACGCCGGGTGCACCTTGCGCTCCATCACCGCGAGCAAGGCCTCGCGGAACGCGTCGCGGTCCATGGTCGCCTCCTGGACGAAGGCTACCGCGCGTCCGCGGATCCCTCCGCCACGGGCTTCGGCCAGACACTGGGCCCCGGTCCTTTCACGGCGATGAGCACCAGCCCGACACCGAAGGGCACCATCTGGGCGACGGTCTGCGGCTCCATGAACAGGAGCATCGTGGGCAGCAGGTAGAGCAGCAGCATGGCGGCCCCGATCCGGGCGTGCCGGCCGAGCGCCACCAGCGTGGTGCCCACCACGAGCAGGAACACGATGAAGGCGATCTGCACCGTGGGCGCGGGCATGCCCGCCTCGGCCACGAAGTCGACCCACTCCCCGAAACGTCGAATCTTGTCAGCGGCTTCCCAGGCGAAGAAGCCACCCACGATGATTCGAATCGACAGCATCCAAGAGTCCATGGCTCGCGTATACCTCCCCAGACGTCGAAAGGAGACCCCATGACCCGCCCGCTCGCCGCCCTCTCCGTGCTGTCCCTGCTCGGAATCGCCACCTGCGCGGTGGCCGGAGACAAGCTCCCCACCACGGTGGCCGAGTCGCACCTTGCAGCGCTCGACGCCCAGACCATCGACTGGACGGTGAAGGACACGACCTACTGGAAGTCCGTGCTCACCGACAAGCAGGTGAAGGTGTGCCGGGAGGGCGGCACCGAGTACGCCTGGACCGGCGCGCACAACGACAACAAGGCGGCGGGGACCTTCGTCTGCTCGAGCTGCGGGCTGGCCCTCTTCGACAGCCAGACCAAGTTCGACTCGGGCACCGGCTGGCCCAGCTTCTACGCCCCCGCCTCACCCGAGGCGGTGAAGAGCGTGAGCGACACGAGCCTGGGCATGGTCCGGACCGAGGTGACCTGCGGCCGCTGCGACGCCCACCTCGGCCACGTGTTCGAGGACGGCCCCGCGCCCACCGGCCTGCGGTACTGCATCAACTCGGTGTGCCTGCTGCACGCGCCAGCGGCCGAGTGAGCTGCCGCTGAGTCACCGCCCTCGGATGCGCGCCAGCACCGTGTGCCCCGTGGACGACAGGCCGTTCGGATCCAGGGCGGCCTCCATCGCGCGGAGGCGCTCGGTCTCCTCGAACACCAGGCGGCGCCCGTCGGCGTCCAGATCGTGCCAGGCGGGGTGCCCGCCCACCGCGCCCCGCCGGCGCGGGCGCCAGGCGCTCAGGGCCTGCTCCACGAGGTCGCGTGTGTGTCGGTTCATGCGTCACCCCAGACCGCACCGCCCGCTTCCAGGCAGCGCTCCAAGCCGATGCGGGCACGCCGCACGTTCTGCAGGAAGGTGTTGAGCTTCATGCCCGCAGCCTCCGCCAGCGAGGCATCCGAGGCGTTGCCGCGGGCGTGGATGCGCTGGAGGATGGCAACCCGTGGCTTGCCGGGCAGGCGCTCCACGCAGGCCGCGATCAGCTCTCGGAGCAGTGGATCGGGCGGGGTCCCCGGCTCGGCGAGCGCCTCGGCCTCCCGCTCGAGCCGATCCACCTCGACCGGCTCGACGCGCGCTCGCCGCAGCTCGCTCACGGCGAGGTTGCGGGCGATGCGCACGGCGAGCCGGGTGAGGCCGTCCGGGCCACCGTCGGGTTCGAAGCGCGGGGCCACGTTCCAGACCCGCAACAGCGTCTCCTGGACCACGGCCTCGGTGTCGACCTGGGCGGCGAAGCTCCGGAGGCTGGCCCGCAGACGCGGCTCGGCGCGAGCGACCCACCGCCCGAAGGCGGCGGTGTCACCCGCGACGATGGCCTGGAGCTCGTCCACGGGGCTCAGGCTACAGCTCCAGCACGAGGTCACGCCCACCCGAGGCACCCGCGAGCCGGACCTCGAGCACACCCTCGCCGGCCTCGACCACCACGCGGAGCACCTGGCCCGGCTGGTAGTGCCCGGCCGCCGTGGTGCCAGCCGCCACCAGCCTGGCCGCCCGCTCGCCGAAGGTGCCGAGCACGGACGCCACGGTGGGCGCCCAGTGCAGGGCGATCGGGAGCTCCACTTCGAGCACGAGCCGACCGTCCTTCGCCAGCACCAACCGAGCCTTCAGCCGCAGCGCCGGCTGGCGCGGGGCCTCCATGGCTGCCTCCTCGCGCTCCTCGGCCACCGAGGAGAGCTCCTGGGGCTCGAAGGCCTCGTCGATCGCCTCGTCGTCGACGTCCATGGACGCGGGCGGCGGTGCCGCCGCGGACAGCTCGTCGGGACCACCTCCGCCCAGACCGTCGAGCACCTTCGACACCGCGCCCCAGATCCCTGCGGGGCCGAGGCTCTTCGTCACCGACGCCGAGCGCATCCGTCGACGCAGCGGCGCCTGCATCATCGCCGGACTCGCCATCGGCGCAGGCACCGCGCTCCTGAGACCGAGCCCCTCCGCGCTCATGCCGTAGGGCAGCGCCTGAGGCACCGACTCCGTGCGGCCGGGGGCCGTCGGATCCACCGTCTGCTTGGAGCTCACCGCCACGAAGCTCGTCTTGCGCGTGGCGATCTGGTAGGTCACACCCAGCCGCTCCACCTCCGCGTCGACCTGGCGGCCGAGCGCGCCCAGGAGCTCCTGCTCCTCGACGAGCTCACGACCGACCAGCCGCGCGATGGCCGAGCTGCCGGTCGAGAGGCGTGGCACGGACACCGTGTGCTCCCAGGTCCCGTCGGGGGTACGCCCGGACACGGTCAGCGAGCCGCCCTCCGGACGGAGCCGCAGCCCGAGCCGGCTGGGGCGTCCGGCCATCAGGTCCGGCGCACGGTGGTGCGCCAGCTCCACGAGCGCGGAACCGTGCACCTGGAGGTCGACCACGATGGGCGAAGCGGTGGCCGCCACCAGCGCCTTCGCGGCGTCGTCGGGCGACTCGTCGAGCCCGAGGATCGCCTCCACCCCAGCACCGGCGCGGGCCGCCGGACCGAGCAGGCTGCGGTTCACACCGCTGCCTACGCCGAGGGTGTGCACGCGGCTGCCCGCCGGCATCTTGTCGCGGATCGCACCGACGATCTCCTGCTCGAAGCCGATCAGCCCGTCGGTGACGAGCACCACCTGACGCTGGGCCTCGGGGCGGAGGGTGTCGAGGGCGGCCAGGATGCCGTCCTTCATCTGCGTCCCACCTCCCGCTTGGAGACCCGCCAGCCAGGCCAGCGCCCCGGTGCGGCCCGCCTGGCTCATCGCTACCGGCGAGCGGTTCCACGAGCGGGGGCGGGTGGAGAACTCGATCATCTGCAGCTGGTCGCGCTCGGTGAGGGTGGCGATCAGCGCCCGGCACACAGCCTTGGCCTGGTCGAGCGGCCGGCCCCCCATCGAGCCGCTGGTGTCGAGCAGCAGCACCAGGTCCCGCGGGATCTCGTCCACGGCGATCGCCGGCGGCACCAGGGTCAAGAGACCATGACCGCCCACGTCGAGGGTGGCATCCAGGCTCACGCCCGGTGAGGGCGCGGCCACCGGCCAGCGCACCACCACGTCGCGGTCGAGCGCGGCACCGGCCTCGTCGGCCAGCCCCGCTTCCTGGCCGACGACGTGCAGTGCGTGGGTCGGGCTGACCAGCGGGCCGGTCGTCGCGTCGCGCACGGCGAGCGACAGGGTGACGCGCGGGGTGGTGGTCTTCGACGCCTCGACGCTCACCGCGTCCGCGTCGGGGACCCGGCCGCGCTCCCCGAGGAAGCGCGGGGCGACGACCGTGGGAAAGCGCCAGGTCCAGCCAGCGCGCTCCCAGGCCAGGAGCTGGTCGAGCTGCAGCTCGCACACCACCTCGCCCCGGGGCGGCAGGTTGCCGACCTCCTGGCGGAAGAGGCTGGAGCGCTCCTGCTCGAGCAGCGCGGCGGTGCGGCCGGCGACGAGCGCCTCCTCGAAGCGCTGCCGGGCCTTGGCGCGGGGTTCGACGACCCCCGTCACCCGCTCGCCGGCCAGCTCGAAGGCGTACCCACCCACGGCGGCGTCGGCGGGGAGGGGCACCTGGTAGGTGACGCGGAGGGGCTCGTCGTGGGGGTTGACGAAGCGCTGGCGGAGCACCACCCGCGCCAGACCGCCAGCGGCGTCGACCGTGAGGTGCCCGCCGAGCAGGGGCAGCGCGCGGCCCTCGGCATCGACGAGCGTGCCTCCGGACGTGGAGTTGGGCTGGGTGACAGGGACGGGCATCGCGGACATTGTGACCTCCTCGGAGTCGTGGTCTTCGGGGGGCCAACGCGAGGGGGGCCGCGCTTGTGACAGAGACAGAGAACTTTTTTCTGCGACCATCCGTGACGCACCGCCCGCGCGTAGGAGGAATCGTGCGGGTCACCCCAAGGAGTCCCATGCGTGTCTTGTCGACGATCCTGCTGGCCTGTGCCGGCGCACCCACCCAAGCCGCCTCGACCGACGAGGTCCCGCAGCTCGCCGAGCCTGTGCCCGAGGGCCGGGCCGAGGCCATCCTCGCCGGCGGCTGCTTCTGGTGCATGGAGAGCGCCTTCGAGGCGATCGAGGGCGTGGACGACGCGGTGAGCGGCTACACCGGCGGCCGCCTGGAGAATCCCACCTACCAGTCGGTGGGCAGCGGACTCACCGGCCACGCCGAGGCCATCCGGGTGATCTACGACCCCGCCGTGGTGAGCTACGCGCAGCTCCTCGATGCGTTCTGGGTCAACATCGACCCCACCCAGGCCAACGGGCAGTTCTGCGACCGCGGCACCCAGTACCGCTCGGCGCTGTTCCCACGGGACGCGAGCGAACAGGCCCTCGCCGAGAGCAGCCGCGACGCCGCCGCCGCCACGCTCGGCCAGACCGTCGTCACGACCATCGAGCCCTTCGCCGACTTCTACGTGGCGGAGACCTACCACCAAGACTTCTACAAGAAGAAACCGGCCCACTACCAGCGCTACCGGCTCGGCTGCGGACGGGACGCGCGCCTGCAGGAGCTGTGGGGAGACCGGGCCGCCCACTGATCGGCCGCGTTCATCCCGAGCGGCCTGCGTGCCGATGGGTTGAGTGGACACGAGGACCGGCCCATGCTCTGCCTGCTCGCGCTCGCCGCCTGCGACCCGAAACTGCCCGACGCCGATCGGGGCGACACCGGGCAGATCGACGACGGCACCGCAGCGTCCGAGGGCCCAGGTGACACCTCGACCCCGACCGACACCGCGGCCTCCACCGACACGAGCGCCACCGACAGCGCAGCACCCGCCGATCCGGACTGGACCGTGGGGGACGGCGGCGACTTCAGCACTCTGCAGGAGGCCCTCGACGCGTCCGCCGACGGGGACGTGATCGCGGTCAGCCCGGGCACCTACGTGGAGTGCCTGACCTTTCCTGCGTGGCAGGTCTCGGTGCACGCCGAGTCCGAAGCCGCGATCGTAGCCGACGAGGCGTGCACCGCCGCCGAGCAGGCCCTGCTCACGGTCGACGGCAGCGCCGAGGGCAGCCTGAGCGGCTTCGAGCTCGGCGCCGACCACGACATCGCGGCGGTCACCGGCTCGCTCAGCCTGACGAACGTCACCGTGGCCGGCGCCGATCGCGTGCTCGTCAGCGACGGCGGCCAGCTGTTCCTCAGCGGAGGCAGCTTCACCTCCAACGGGGCGGGAAGCGGGGCAGCGATCAAGGCCGAGTCGCGGGCAACCGTGGTGATCGAGGGCACCACCTTCCGATCCAACCAGGCGGAGACCTTCGGCGGCGCGATCCGCGCCGAGGACGCCGACGTGAGCTGCACCGGCTGCGTGTTCGAGCACAACAGCGCCGCGCTCGCGGGGGGCGCGATCTATAGCGTCGGCGGCGACCTCACGCTGGTCGACTCGAGCTTCGACGGCCACACCACGCAGTCCTCGGGGGGTGCGATCTACTTCGACGGCCAGGGCAGCCACACCCTGTCCATCGACGGGTCGGCCTTCAGCGACAACGAGTCGGCCACCGGAGGCGCGCTCGTGACCCTCGACGCGACCCTGGAGATCCGTGGCTCGTCGTTCACGTCGAACCAGGTCGTCGACGACGGCGACGGCGGCGTGCTCCACGCCACCACGAGCACCCTGCTGACGCTGATCGACAACGACTTCTGCGACACCTCGAGCTACAAGGGCACGCTCTACCTGCTGGGCGCGGGCAACGGCTCGGAGGTCGCCAACAACCGCTTCGTGCGGAACACCACCTTCGAGGGCGGCGGCGTCTACGCCGTCAACCCCGACGGGCTGGACATCACGAACAACGCCTTCGTGTCGAACGTGGCCACCGGGGAGGGGCCCGACCTCTACATCAACGGCTACGACGGCTTCTCGGTGGTCAACAACGTGCACGCGTGGAGCCAGGGTCTGAGCACGATCCGGCTCTACAACACCCCCTTCAGCGAGTTCGACGTCACCTACAACCTGTTCCACGTGACCAGCACCACGGCGCAGAACGTCAACGGCAGCGCCGGCAACGCGTTGATCGAAGACGAGCCGGCCTTCTCGTCCTTCGACCCGAGCGGCTCCGGGTGCACCTACAACCTGGCCCCGGTGAAGGGCTCGCCGCTCATCGACGCAGGCGACCCCGACGTGCAGGACGCCGACGGCACGAAGCCGTCCGACGTGGGTGCCTACGGGGGACCCGACGCGCCCGACGCGCCGTAACCGGAGTCAGAGGCGCCGTCCGAACTCCGCCAGCCACTCCTTGGCTTGGCTGTAGTCGAACAACACCCAGCCCTTCGCCCCCTGGGCCCGCGCGGCCTCCACGCACGCCAGCGCCGGCTCGAGGCCGTACCTGGCTTCGAGCCCGGGGTAGACGGCGCCCGCTCCGGACTGCGCCAGGTGGTCGGCGGCCAGCGTGGTGAAGTCCAGCCGCTCCCCGGGTGGATCCGACACCTGCCAGTAGATCATCGGCATCGCCACGTCGAGGAGCCCGTCGGCCAACCAGGCGTGGCTGTCCTGGTGGTAGGTCGGCAGCCCGTCGGCCACCTTGTCCCAGCCCCAGTGGTTCTCGTGCACCCCCCAGACCGCCGCCGAGAGCGGCACGTCGACCGCCGCACGCACCGCAGCGACCGTGGCGGTCACGTTCGCGGTCGCCGTGGCCGGGTCGGCCTGCTTCGCGGGGTAGCGGATGTAGTCCAGGTGCAGCCCGTCGAGTGCGTAGCGGTCCAGGAGGTCCTCGCTGACCGCCACCACGCGCTGCCGCACGCCAGGCGCGCCGGGATCAGCGAACACGTAGCTGTCGTTCAGGGCCCAGGGGGAGCCGTCCGCGCGGCCGAGCCACCAGTCGGGATGGTCCAACAGGGCGTGGCGTGGCGACGACTCCGCCGGCGGCGCCAGACCGCGCCAGAGCGGGAACACGTTGATGTAGGCGTGCACCCTCATGCCGAGGGCGTGCCCCTGGTCGACCACCAACGCGAGGGGGTCCCAGCCGGGATCCTGGCCCAGCGTGCCCGTGAGCTTCTCGGCCCAGGGCTCGTAGGCCGACGGGTAGTACGCGTCGAAGTTGCCGCGCACCTGGAAGTAGACGTCGGTGAAGCCCGCCGCCGCCAGCTCGCCGAGGGCGTCCTCCAGCTCCTCCCGGTTCGACCAGGCGAAGCGGGTGAGCCAGATGCCGCGCACCTCCGCGGTCGCAGCCGCGGCGGCTGGCAGATCGACGGGGGAGCAGGCCAGCGCGAGGAGCAGCATCTCCCGTCGCTAACGCACGACAGCGACTCTGCCGTCCCCTACGAGGGCCCGACCCATCCCTCGGTCCAGTCCACTTCGTAGGACGCTCCGAGGCAGGACGCGAAGTCCCTTACGCGCTCCACGTCCCCATTCGACACACCCGGCCCCCAAGCTGAGGTTGACCCACGGCAAGGTGTCGACAGCGCTTGGGCTCGACCGATGACGTCTGGCGACATCTCGGCGCCTTGCCGCACGCCGAGCCGGGTGAAGCTTCGTGCGATGCACGACGCTCCGACCGTGCGCGCAGCGCGCGCCCGCTTCTTTGCCCAGGCGGGCTTCCCGGCCGATGGCGGCTACCGGGACCCCTGGGCGGAGGCCGAGTTCGGGCCCGTGCGCTACCGGGTGCCCAACGGTGGCTTGCGCGCGCGAGCCCTCCGGCTTCACGACCTGCACCACGTCGCCACCGGCTACGCCACCGACTGGCGCGGCGAGTCCGAGATCAGCGGCTGGGAGCTGGGCAGCGGCGGCGCGGGCTCCACCGCCTACGCCTGGCTGATCGCGCTGTGGGGGGTCTTCGTCGGGTTGCTGCTGCACCCGGGGCCCACGTTCCGCGCGTTCGTCCGCGGACGTGGCTCCACCAACCTCTACGGTCAGCCCTGGGACCCCACCTGGCTCGACCAGCCCCTCGGGCAGCTCCGAGATGCGCTCAGCGTGCAACCCGAGCGCAGGGCGACGCCCGCCGATGCGTTCGCCTTCGCCCCCACGGTGCTGTTGGCCGTCGCCCTCGGCACCGCGTCGCTGGTGCCAGCCTTCCTGATGGTCGCGCTCGCAGCGGGGCGCAGCCTGATGTCGTGCCCTCTGGGGTGTGCCCAGGCCATCTGAGCGGGTCCGCTGAAGCGCTTTGTGGGCCGTGCTACGGAGCTCCATGATCTGGTGGCTCGCCTGCTCCACACCCACGCCCCCCACGCCGGGTGGGCTGCTGCTGGTCACCCTCGACACGACCCGCGCCGACGCGCTCGGAGCCTACGGCGGCCCGGCCACCCCGATCTTCGACGGGCTGGCGGCCGACGGGCTGCGCTTCGACCTCGCCCTGGCGCACGCCCCCACCACGCTCTCGTCCCACGTGTCGATGTTCTCGGGGCTCGACCCACACGGGCACCGCGTCCCCCGCAACGGCTTTCCGGTGCCGCCGGACGTCGACCTGGTCGCCGAACGCTTCGCCGCCGAGGGCTGGCACACGGTGGCGGTGGTCGGCAGCAGCGCGCTCGACGGCGACCTGGGCCTGGCGCGCGGCTTCGCGGTGTACGACGACGATCTGGCCCGTGACGCCGGTCGGCGCCACGAGGACTACGGCGAGCGCGTCACCGAGCGGGCCCTGAGGGCGGTGGCGGGGTGGGACCGAAGCGCGCCCATGCTCTTGTGGGTACACTACTTCGACGCCCACAGCCCCTACGCACCGCCGAACGAGCACGCGACCCGGCTCGCGCAGCCCACCACCTTCGACGCGGCCCAGCGCGCCACCGTCCGGGCCGAGTACGCGCGGGAGATCGCGTACCAGGACGCGCAGCTCGGCCGGCTCCTCGCGGGCTTGACCGAGGCCGGCTGGTCGCCCGACGCCACCGTGATCGCGGGCGACCACGGCGAGATGTTCTGGGAGGAGCCCGAGCGACCGGTCGGGCACGGCACGGAGGTGGATCTGGTGGTGACCCGGGTGCCGCTCGTGGTGCACGGTCGCGGGGCGGGTGTGGTCGATGGCGCCGTCGCGGTCAGCGAGATCGCCGCCACGCTCGAGCAGCTCGCCGGCCTCGGCCGTGGGGGCCTGTTGGGGGAGCGCACACCAGGTCCGATCTACCTGGAGGCCACGCGGCCCGACCTGGGAGGGCCCGGCTGGAACAACCTGGCGTGCGAGCGCGGGGTGTACTGGGAGGGACGCTTCGCCACGCGCTTTCCCTTGCTGGAAGCCGGCGGCCGGCCCCCTCAGAGCGACGACGCCGAGCTGCTCGCGCTGCTGGCTGCCTGGGACGCGGAGGCACCCGCACGGGTCGTGGACACGCGGGACGAGGCCACCCTAGAGGGGCTGCGGGCCCTCGGCTACGCCGACTGACGGCCCCCGCCGCCGCGCCCCCGGCCCGCTCGGGCGCCGTCTACGGCCTCGCGCACGGCCCTGGCCAGTTGCGGCACGCTGAAGGGCTTCTGGAGGGGACGCAAGAGCTCGAGCACCTCCCAGCGTGCCCCCGGCCCGGAGCTGCTGTAGCCGGTCATGAGGATCACCGGCACCTCGGGCTGGGTCGCCTTGATCCGAAGCGCCAGCTCCAAGCCACCGGTGCCGGGCATGACGACGTCGGTGAGCACCGCATGCAGGCGCCCCCGGTGCCGGGCGAGCTGCTCGAGCGCCGAGTCGCCATCCCCCGCCTCCAACACCTCGTAGCCGAGCACGTCCAGGATCTGGACGACGGTGGCGCGCACCAGCGGGTCGTCGTCGACGACGAGCACGCACTCACCACCCAGGCTCCGCGGTGAGTTGCTGACATCGGGGTCGCGGTCAGCAGGCCTCGCGGCCGTCAGCGGCAGGCGCACACCGAAGGAGGTGCCCACGCCGAGGGTGCTGTCGACGTCGATGCTGCCGCCGGCGTCGGTCACGATGCCGTGCACTGTCGCGAGGCCCAGGCCGGTGCCGCGCCCGCGGATCTTGGTGGTGAAGAAGGGGTCGAAGATCTGCGGCACGATGGCGGGCGGCATGCCCTCCCCGTCGTCCTCGACGGTCACGAGCGCGTGCTCGGCGTCGCGCACGAGCCGGATCGTCAAGCGACCGCCATCCGGCAGCGCGTCGCGCGCGTTCCCGACGAGGTTCAGCAGGATCTGCTGCACCTGGCCCGGGTCCAGGAGCACCGTGAGCGGCTCTCCTGGGACGTCGAGCACGAGCTCCACGCGCGCGGTCAGCAACCGGCGGAGCATCGGCTCCTGCCGCGCGATGTGCTGACCGAGGTCCAGCACGGTGGTCTCGACAGGACCCTGCCGGCTGAACGCGAGCAGCTGGCTGACCACCGTCTTGGCGTCGTGGGCCGACGCCACCACGGCCTCGAGCAGCTCCCGGTCCTCCCCCTCGAGCTTGTCGACGAGGAGCCAGGAGGACGCGATCACGCCGGTGAGGAAGTTCCGGAAGTCGTGGGCGACGCCACCGACGAGCTGGCCGACGGGCTCCAGCCGCTGGGCGACCTCGAGCTGCGCCGAGACGGCGTCGAGCGCACGCAGGTCCCGGGCGACCAGCACCTGCTCGATGCCGCTCCCCGTGTCGACGGCCGTGATGGTCGCCCGCACGTTCACGAGCTCCCCGCTTCGGCTGACCAGGCCCAGCCGGTCGAGCGCCACGGGCGTCCGGCCCGCGAGCGCCTCTCGCGTGGCTTCGACATCGTCTTGGGCCACCACGGCGTCGAGCGCAACCCCCACGAGCGAGCCTGAAGACCGCTCCAACAGGTCCTGAGCGCGGCGGTTGGCGAAGGCGATCCTCCCGTCGACCAGGCCGAGCAGCGCGTCGGGGTGGCCGTCCTGCAGCGCCTGCAGGCGCGCCTCACGTGCGCCTGCGGCCGCGAGCCGCTCGCGCGAGCTCCTCACGCCGAGGGCCACGGTGTGGGCTGTCAGCGCGACGAGCAGGAGGGTGAGCGCGAGCTCCAGCACCTGCGCCCCGCCACCGATCCCCCCACCGAGGACGACGTCGCGCACTTCGAGCACGACGAGCACGACGAGCACGACCACGATCGCCACGGAGGCGCGGCAGATCCTACGGTTCGGATCGGGCACGCTCACGCCACACGCAAGACGACGGCGCCATCGGGGTGACCGGCGAGCTCCAGGCGCGCCGCGAGCACCACCTCGGCCGGAGGCTCCGCGGCGTTCAGGCTCTGGCTGGTCTTCCACGCGCGGACCCCCTCGCCGAGCTCCCGACGCAGGCTCCGGCCAAGGCCTGCAAAGGCCAGGTTGGCGATCTCCCCAAAGGCGTCCTCGACGAGGGGGTTCGCGGCCCGACCGCGGAGCAGGTCGTCCACCGCCCGGGTGGGCATGCCGAGCAACTGTCCGGACAGCGCGATGGCGTGCCGTTGGGACATGCCCCACCAGGCGGCGCTCGGCCCAGCGCCGACGCGCAGGGCACCGACAGCCCACGCGGTGGGGGACGCGACCTCGTCGACCACCACCAGCTCGAGACGCGCCCCGACGAGGTCGCCGATGCGCTGGGACCAGATCTCGGGAAGGCGCGCCAGGGAGGACGAGGGCAGCACCTACACCACCCCAGCGAGCTTGAGCGCATGCAGCAGATCGTCCGGCTCGAAGGGCTTCACGACGAACGCCGCCACGCCGTGCTCGCGGGCGGGCGCCAGCACCTCGTGGCCGTCCTCCGCGCTGACGACGACCACCGGCGGCGCCGACAGCCGCGGCTCCGCGGCAAGGGCCTCGAGCAGGGCCTGACCGCCTCCTCCCGGCATGTTCCAGTCCAACAACACCGCGTCGAAGGACTCGACTCGAAGCTTCGCCAGCGCCTCCTGGGCGTTGCTCGCTTCCCGAGCACGACGCAGAGACACCCCGGCGTGCCGGAGCGAGCGCCGCAACACGAGCCGCATGGCCCGCGAGTCGTCCACAATCAAGACCGTCAAGAACACTCCCCCGGTTCCTGTGGGGTAGCGTACCCTACACGACGGGACAACCCCTTCGCAGGCTGTCCGGGAATGCCCTCATGGTGCGGACGGTGCGCGAGCGGCCAAGCGCGAGGTTCCAGCTGGCGTTTCCCCTCACTCGGTCACGCTCAGGGGCTCGTCGGCCTCCTCGTGCGCCAGCACCCGCGACAGGAACAGGCGGCGATCGGTGCGCACGCCGCCGTCGTTCCGGCGGCTCGCGACCTCCATGTAGACGCCCATGTCCTCGAAGCCCAGCTCCTCGTAGATGCTCATCGCGCCGTCGCGGCGGAGCGAGGTGCGCAAGAGCACATGGGAGTACTTCTGGCGGTCGATGAGCTTCAGCCGCTCCTCGACCAGCCGCTTGCCGAGCCCCTGGCCTCGGTACCGGTCCAAAACGCCCAGCTCCGCCAGGTAGAAGCTGTGGTCCGCCGGCACGAGCCCCTGCATCGAGCGAGCCACGTCCGGGCGGCTCGAGAGCGGCACGCCGATCCCGAACGCGACCACCGAGCTCCGTCCCTTGACCACCAGGAGCACGATGTGGTCGCGGGTCTCGACCGCTCGCCGCAGCACCGAGGCGGCCTCCGACGGGAAGAAGCGCTCGTGGTACGGAGCGCCGGAGAAGATGGTCTGGTACGCACCGACGAAGCCCGCCCGGTAGCGGAGCGCGTCGTCAGCGTCGTCCATCCTCAGGACCCGCAGGGGTCCGCGTTGTTCCAGGAGCACGTGGCATCTCTCGCGTCGAAGACATCATGCCGCAAGACGGACGCCGACCAGCACCTCCCCTTCGTCCAGACGCACCCATGCGGCGATCCGTCCACCGCCTCGGGCGCCGTGCTCGATCGCCAGCGCACCGTGCAGCACGAGGTGCACCCGTCCGTCGTCCAGGGCCTCGACCTCGATCTCGCGAGGGTTGCCGGCCATGCCGAGCCCCAGGGCCTTCAGCACCGCCTCCTTGGCTGCCCACGCCATGGTCAGCTTCGCCGGGTCGTTGCCGAACCGCGCCTGCTCCGTCACCGAGAACCACTCCTCGGCAAAGGCGGGGTGGCGCGCGCGCACCTGCTCGAGGTCGAGCCCCAGCTTGCCGCGCCAGCTCGCCACAGCCATGGCGCGACCCCCGCTGTGGGTGATGGACACCCGCGGGCCCGGTGCGCCGTCCAGGCGAACCAGGGGCTCACCGGACGGAGCGCGCGCGATGTGGATCCGCTCGAAGGAGGCGCCGGTCAGCGATGCGATGGCGCGCTTGGCCGCGACACGGCCCGCGATCCGATCCGCCTGCCGCTGCGGCGTGCCGCGGGCGGTCAGCTCCGCCAGCTCGGTCCGGTTCAGCGCCCCGCTGGCACCCTCCACGACCCGCGCCACCCCGAAGGCTGCGTCGGCCCAGCCCGCCTCGGGCAGCTCGAAGCTGTCGCCGTCGGGGAGCGGCCCACGCTCGATCATCTCGAAGCCGCGCAAGGCGAGCACCCGACCGTCGGGACCGTCCACGTCCACGTCGTAGGTGTCGCCCACCCGACGCGCGGTCACGATCGCCGGCTGGCCATCCCGCAGGGCACGCTCGATCACCAGGCGGTCGAAGGCGGCCGGCAGGGCGAGCACACCGTCGAGGATCATGGTGTGCAGACCGGCGGCCTGGAAGGCAGCCTCCAGGGCGAGCGGGCAGGTCAGCAGGCCGTGGCCCAGCGGCGCGTGGAGCACGCCGGCCTGCACCAGCAGACCGTCGCCGGTGACCGACTCCACGTCGGACAGCACCTGGAAGACCGGACCGTGGAAGAAGCGCGCGTAGATCGCGGCCCGATCGAGGGGCTCGTCCGGGAAACAGGCCGGCGGCAGGGCCTCGGGGGCCTGGGCGACGCTGCGTGCGACGCCGTGGAAGTGCTCGGTCTCGAGGGTGCGTCCGGTCGCTGCGGTCCTGCGGGATCGCACGACACACCGCGCGCCCTCGCCTTCCCGCACCGCCTCGATCTCCAGCTCCAAGGGCTCGCCGCGGTGCAGCTTGGCCGGCTTCTCGAAGCGCACCTCGACCAGCTCGCGCACGGTGCCGAGCAGCCGTGACGCCGCGGCCGTCATCCACTCCACGCCGATCACGCCGGGCACCACGACCGTGCCGTCGATCGCGTGATCGAGCAGCCAGGGGTCCTGGGCCACATCGAGGGTCCGGGTGAGCACCACCCGGTCGCGACCGACCACCTGCCGATCGACCAGCGGGTGGGACGGCGCGGGCTCCATGTCGCCGAGGCTTCCAGCGACCACCAGCTCGCCGGAGGCACCGGAGAGCAGGAGATCCACACAGCAGGCCGCGCCGGCGTCCGCAGGCAGGAGGTCCACGCCCCGGCGCGTCAGCAGGGAGTCCATGCCGCCGCGCGACGCCATGCCCACGTCACCCCAGGCGGTCCAGCAGATGTGCAGCGCGTCGCCGCGCGCCCGGCAGACCTGGGCCATCGCCTCGTTCGCCGCCGCGTAGTCGGCCTGGCCGGTGTTGCCGAAGCGGCCGGCGACCGAGCCCATGGAGATCAGGCGCGCGCCGCTGGGCAGCGCCTGCGCGAGCACCAGCCCGCCCACGGCCTTCGCGTCGAAGACCCGGTGGAAGGCCGCGTCGTCCTTGTCTTCCAAGAGCCGGCTCTCCTCCACGCCCGCGCCGTGGATGCAGAGGTCGAGGCGACCGTAGCGACCCACGACCTCCTCCACGAGGGCCTCGACGGCCACCGTGTCGGACAGATCGCAGCGCTCGTAGGCCACGGTCGCTCCCGCCGCCGCCATCGCCACGAGGTTCGAGCGAACCTCCTCGGCGTTGCGCAGAGGTCGCAGGTGGCGTTCGATGGCGACCGGTGTGGCGCGCTCACCCGAGGCGGTGAGCTGCTTCCGGATGCGCGCCTTGGCGCTGTCCTCATCGAGCGGATCCTCGCCCGCGGGAGAACGCCCGACGAGCACCAGCGTGCACGGACCGCGCTCGGCCAGCTCCAGCGCGACCCGCGCCGTGATGCCGCGCCCACCGCCGGTGAGCAGCACCACCGGCTCGCCCTCCAGCGGCATGTCGCGCACCGGCAGCGCCACGTCGACCAGCTCCACCGCCCGGCGAGCACCGTCCACACCGCGGAAGACCTCGGTGGCGCCCTCCAGGAAGAGCTCGTCGCAGATCCAGCCCGCCGCGCGATCGGGCGGCACGCCGGGCTCGATGTCCAGCCGACGACTCGTCACGTGCTCCCACTCACGACCCAGGGCCTTGGTGAAGCCTGCGCGCGCCCCCTCGAAGCTGGCGTGCTCGAGATCGGCCTCGGGCAGCACCAGCATGGTCAACGACAACCAGAAGGACCTGGGACGCTCGGCGGGGTCGCGTGCGAGCTGGAAGCACTCGAACACGTCGGTGCCGGCGTCGATGATGGCGTCCGGGCGATCCCCGTCGCCACCCTCGAAGATGCGACCTCCACGGGCCGTGACGACCCGCTTCACGGCGCTCGGGATCGGGCCGACCCCGAGCACGCGCACCGTGCGTCCCGCGAGCGAGGCCGGCGCCAACAGCGGCACGTCGACCTCGGCCGGACGGCGAAGATGGACCGCCTCGGGCAGTGCCCGGGGGTCGACGACCGGCTCGGGCTCGGGCTCGGGCTCGGCCTGGACCGGAGCCGACGCCACCGGAGCGGACGCCTCCGCAGCGGTCGCAGGCGCGCCGTGCACCTGGCCCTCGAGCCAGCCGCTCAGCGCGCGGAGCGTCGGGTAGTCGGCGAGCTGGAAGCCGTCGTCACGGGCCACCCCGAAGCGGTCCCGCACCTCGGCGAAGATCTCCGCCTGCTTCACCGTGTCGATGCCCAGGTCCGCCTCGAGCTCGTAGTCGAGGTCGAGGTCCTCCCGGTCGTAGCCCGTGTGCTCGCCGACGACCTCGAGCAGGGTGTCGAGCACCTCGCCGGTCGGCGCTGCAGCAGGCTCCTCCTCCGGCGCTTGCACCACAGCAGGAGCCGGGTCCACGACCGGAGCCGGCGGCGCGACCGCTGCGCCCGTCTGGGACGACAGCCAGCCCGCCAGGGCACGAATGGTCGGGTAGTCGGCGAGCTGGAAGCCGTCGTCACGGGCCACCCCGAAGCGGTCCCGCACCTCGGCGAAGATCTCCGCCTGCTTCACCG
>CAZSAT010000010.1:0-74770 GCA_964604675.1 uncultured Enterobacterales bacterium | reverse complement strand
TCGAGCTCGTAGTCGAGGTCGAGGTCCTCCCGGTCGTAGCCCGTGTGCTCGCCGATCACGCCGAGCAGCACCTCGAGCACCTGGTCGTCCGAGGCCTCGGGTGTCGACAGCGCCGACGGGGCGGCCGCGGCGGGCGTTTCGGGGGCCGGGGCCAGGGCCGCGACGTCCGGCGCGCCACCCGTCTGCTCGGTGAGCCAGGCCGCGAGCGCGCGGATGGTCGGGTAGTCGGCGAGCTGGAAGCCGTCGTCGCGGGCCACCCCGAAGCGGTCCCGCACCTCGGCGAAGATCTCCGCCTGCTTCACCGTGTCGATGCCCAGGTCCGCCTCGAGCTCGTAGTCGAGCTCCAGGTCTTCGCGCCCGTAGCCGGTGTGCTGGCCGATGACGTCGAGCAGGGCGTCGAGCACCTCGCTCCCGGGCGCGGCGGGCGCGGCGACGGCGGCCGCGGCGGCCGCGGGGACCGCCACCACCGGCGCCTCGACCACCTCCGCCTCCCGCATGCGCAGGGCGCGGTCCTGCACGAAGGTCTCCACGCCGGCCCAGCCGGTGACCTCGCGCAGCCACGCGGCGTGCCGCGGCGCGTCCACGCGGTCGTCGGCCTTGCCGATCGCCTTCCACACCGTCAGCGCGAGCTGGGAACCGAAGCCCGCTGCGAGGCGCACGGCGTAGTCCAGCTCGAAGGCTCCACCCGGCGACAGGCGCAGGTTCCCGAGCTCCGGGTCCGGCTCCTTCAGGTTCGGGATCGGCGGAGCGGTCTGGTGCTGCAGCGCCTTGAGCACCACGGCGTCCTCGATGCCCGCGCCCATGGCGTGCCCCGTGAAGCCCTTGGTGTTGGCGACCACGACCTCGTCGGCCCCCTCGCCGAAGGCCGCGCGCAGGGCCGCGATCTCCGCGCCCGCCGAGCCACCCCGAGCCGGGGTGTAGGTCTCGTGGGACATGAAGATGGTGCGCGACGCCATCGCTTCGGGCGTGGTGCCCAGGCGCTCGGCGGCCGTGCCGATGAGCGCGCGGAACTCGCCGGCGATGTGGCCGACGTCCAGCCGCGTGCCGTGGAACGCCGAGTTCGCCACCCGGGAGCAGATCAGCTCCGCGATGGGCGTGACCCCGCGCGCTTCCGCGTCCGCGCCACGCTCGAGCACGAGCCCGACCGCGCCCATGCCGATGATCATGCCGTGACGGCGGCGGTCGAAGGGCAGCGCCGCCTTCGTGACGTCGGCCTCGGTGGTGGCCGCGCCCGCGGCGAGGAAGCCCGCGCCGATCCACTCGAGCAGCTGATCGCTCGTGACGTCGTCGGCACCGACCACGATCACGCGCTCGGCGCGGCCCAGGCGCAGCCAGTCCTCGGCCACCGAGATCGCCTGCGTGGTCGACGCACACGCGGCGTTGACCTGGGTGTTCGGCCCCTGGGCGCCGATGAACTGGGCGAACTGCGAGTGGCCCATGCTCAGGATCTGGAAGAGGAAGCGGCGGTCGAAGCGACCCTCGTCGAGCTTCCCATCCTCCCTTTGGTGGCGGGCGAAGTAGTCGTAGCCGGGGAACGCCGACGCGAACACGATGCCGGTGCCCGCACGCCAGGACTCGGGGAGCGCCCAGCCCAGCGGGACCTGCTTCCCGGTGGTCGTGGTCTTGAAGGTGCGCACCAACGGCACGCCCGCGTCGCGCAGCGCCTCGATGCCTGCCGCGAAGGCCAGCTGCGTCGTGCGGTCCAGGGCACGCGCGTAGCTCGCCGCCACCCCGTAGTCGGCCACCAGATCGAAGTGCTCGGCGCGGCCGGCGAGCTGGATGACCTGGTCGCGCTCGCTGACCGGGAGGAAGGAGCCCTGTCCGGCCTCGTCCTTCACCAGGCGGACCAGGCCCTTGTCCAGCAGGCGGTCCTGGATGGCGGCGGGGACCTTCCCGATGCGGTTGTCGCCGCGCAGGATCGCCTCCACGTTGTCGTCGGCGAAGACCGCTTCCCCGCCGGGAAGGCCCATCGAGACCCCCGTGCACACGACACGAACCGGCTCCGCGGCGGCCGTCGTGACGACCGTGGCCGTGGGCGCAGCCGTCGGCTGGATGGCCGGCGGGCGCTCGGCGGATCGGAAGGCCTCCCAGGACGCCGACAGGAGGCCCTGCACCGACGGCAACAGAGCGCTCGCGAACGCCTCGGGGTCGAGCCCCGCGAGGCCGCTGCGGGCCGCGGACTCGAGGAAGCCGCTGACTGCAGCTCCGGCGAGCACCGGCGTGTTGACCTCGAGCGGTTGCTCGGCGTGGAGCTCCGCCACCCCTCGAGGTTGCTGCGCGACGGCCGGCTGGCTGCGGTCGTACACGGCCTTCATGCGGCCGAGCCGGCTGGCGAAGTAGTCGACCAGCTGCCGCGTGGTGCGGTGGTCGGAGAGCAGGAAGCCCGCCTCGCGCGCCAGCCGGAAGCGCTTCCGCGCCTCGGCCACCATCTCGGCCTGCCGGACCGTGTCGACGCCGAGGTCGGCCTCGAGCTCCCAGTCGAGGTCGATCTCGTCGGCGGGGAGTCCGGTGCGCACGCTCACCATCTGGATCAGGGCCTGGGCGACCTCGGGATCCGCGGCGGTGGGCGTGTCCCGGGTCACCAGCTGCTCACTCGTGGCGAAGCGCGCCTCGGGGATCGTGAAGAGGTCGGGCACCGACGTGGCCGGCTGGGCCTTCACGGGGAAGCCGAGCGCGAGGAGCCCGGCGAGGCTGTCACGGAACGAGCGCACCCCGCCCGTCTTCGGGTTGTTGGTGTAGAGCGCGCGGTGAGGCCGGCGCTTGAGGATGGCCACGTTGAAGCCGGTCAGCGCCCGCTTCGGGCCGCACTCCACGAACACCCGCGCGCCCGACGCATACATGCGCTCCACCTGGGCGATCCATTCGACCGGGCTCGCCACCTGCGCGGCGAGGTTGTCCAAGGCCCACTCGCGGGCGTCCGGGCCGGTGGGGTACCAGTCGGCGGTGACGTTGGTGGTGATCCGACGGACCGGCGCCTTCAGCTCCAGCCGCTCCAGGACCCGGCGGAGGGGCTCGCTGGCCGGGGCCACGATGCGGCTGTGGAACGCGTGGGAGACCGGCAACGGGTAGACCGTGATGTCCCGCCCGCGGAAGGCCTCGCTCGCGGCCTCGACCGCGTCGGACTCTCCGGCGATCACGGTCTGCGTGGGGCAGTTCTTGTTGGCGGCCACGACGTAGCCGGGGACCTCCGCGAGCACCTCCTGCACGACGTCGACGCCTGCGGCGATGCCGGCCATCTTGCCGAAGTCGTCGAGCTTGACGTTGGCCATCTCGCGGCCGCGGGCGCTCACCGCCATCAGCGCCGAGGCGAAGTCCATCATGCCGGAGGCTACCGCAGCGCCGTACTCACCGAGGCTGTGCCCGGCGACCATGTCGGGCATCACCCCGTGCGCGGCGAGCAGCCGGAGGATGGCGACGTCGACCGTGAGGGTCGCGGGCTGACTGATCTCGGTCGCGCGGAGCGCCTCGAAGGACACGTCGGCGTCGTCGTGCACCTGACCGGCGATGTAGTCGCTGAGCGGACGCCCGAGCTCCTGGGACATCACCCGGTCGGCCTCCGCGAAGGTGGCCGCCACCACGGGGTAGTGCGCGGCGAGGTCGAGACCCATGCCGATGTACTGGCTTCCCTGGCCCGTGAAGACGTAGGCCAGCTGGCCGTCGCAGGGTTCGTCCTCGAGGTGCACGCCGCGCATGCGCAGGAGCTCGTGCCCACGGTTCTTGGCGATCGACTTCCGCACCTTCGCGACCTGGGCACGCTGCTCCTCGACCGTGTCGGCCGCCGCGGCGAGCCGGAAGCGACGCGCCGGTTCCCAGGGGGTGGCCTCGCCACGCTCCACCGCCGCGAGGCGCTCCGAGAGCTCCTGCTCGGTGGCCGCCGACACGGCCCAGATGCCGTCGGGCAGCGGACGCTCCACGACCTCCGCGCGCACCGGCATGGCGCGCACAGCCACCTCGGGGGCAGCGACGTGCTCGGCGAGCACCACGTGGAAGTTCGTGCCACCGAAGCCGAACGCGCTCACGCCGGCCACACGCTGCCAGCCATCGGCCACCCACGGCTGACGGGTGTCCTGCACGGCGAGGGGGACCTGGTCGAAGGGCACGTCGGGGCGCGACTTCTCGAAGTTGATGGTCGGCGGGAGGGTGCGGGTGTACAGGGCCATCGCCATCTTGATGGTCGCGGCCGCGCCCGCGGCGCTCTTCAGGTGGCCGATCTGGGACTTCACGCTGCCGATGCGGATCGGGCCACGGTCACCGCGCCGACCGGCGCCCACGACCTCGCTGAGCGCCTCCACCTCGACCTTGTCGCCCACGACCGTGGAGGTGCCGTGACACTCCACGAGGTCGACCTCGACCGGGTCCAGTCCGGCGTCGGCGTAGGCACGACGCAGGGCGCGCTTCTGGCCCACGATGTTCGGCGCGGTGATGCCCTTGCCCTTGCCGTCGGAGCTGGCCCCGATGCCGCGGATCACCGCGTAGATGCGGTCGCCGTCGGCCTCGGCGTCCGACAGGCGCTTCAGCACCAGGATGCCGGCGCCCTCGCCCATCACGAAGCCGTTCGCCGACGCGTCGAAGGGTGCCGAATGATCGGGCGACAGCGCGCCGATCTTGCAGAACTTGGTGTAGGTGGCGGGGTCCATCGAGCGATCCACACCGCCGGTGACCGCGTAGTCGTAGTCGTGGTCCTGGAGGCCCTTCACGGCCGACTGGAGGGCCGCCATGGAGCTGGCGCACGCCGCATCGGTCGTGAAGTTCGGGCCGCCCAGATCGAAGGCGTTGGCCACCCGTCCAGCGATCACGTTGGACAGCTCGCCGGGCATCGAGTCCTCGGTGATCGGCGGCAGATCCGCCTTCACCTTGGCCTCGAGGGTGTCGAGGATGGCCGCCTGCTGAGCGGCCGGCAGCTCCGCGAAGCCCTCGATCGCGCCGAGCGCCTTGCGCACGGCCGGGAAGTGCACCCGAAGCGCGTAGGAGTCCTTCATCTCCCCACCCATCGAGTTGCCGAGGATGACCGCGATGCGGCTCCGGTCGACGCTGGCGTCGGGGCCCAGCCCCGCGTCGAGCAGCGCGTCGTGCACGGCCGCGAGGGCCAGCTGTTGGACCGGGTCCACGACCCGCGCGACCTTGGGCGGGATGCGGAACGCCCGCGGCTCGAAGGCGAAGTCGGTGATGAAGCCACCGATGCGTGTGTAGGTCTTGTCCGGCGTGTTCCGATCGCTGTCCCAGTACAGGCTGGCGTCCCAACGGTCCGCGGGCACCTCGCGGATGAGGTTCCGCCCGGCCAGCACGTTGTCCCAGTACTCGTCGACCGAGTTCGCCCCCGGCAGGCGGCAGCCGAGGCCCACGATCGCGACCAGCTCCTCGGCGCGCTCCACGGCGACGGCCACCGCCGCGGCGGCGGGTGTGGGCGCGGGCGGCGCCGCCTCCGGCATGCCGGCCTCGGCGCGGGCACGCACCAGCTCCGCGGCGGGCGCCGCCACCGGACAGCCCGTGGCCATGGCCGCGATCAGCGGGGTGCCCGCCACCGGCTGGCCCTCCCACACCGCCTCCTGCCAGAGCACCGCGCTGCCCACGGCACCCGAAGGCTCCGCGACACGGCTCCGGCCGTTGCGACCGCGCAGCGCCGTGGCGGTGCGCGCCCGCGGTGCATCCACGTCGTCCCAGGCGCGTGCATCGCCCACGCGCACCGACCAGTTCTCCGCAGCCGCTCGGAACGCGCGGAGGCAGTCCGCGAGGGTCTCGTGGCGACGCGCAAGCTCACCGCTGAGCGTGACCCCCTGGCCGACCGGCCACGCCACCAGCGCGGGGTCGCCCGAGAACCACCCGGCCTCGAGGCTATCGGGATCGGCGCCGCCCGCCAGCTTGCGCACGACGGGCGCGAGCGGCGAGGCCCACAGGCGGTAGCCCTTGACGACGCGCGTCGAGGTGTCGGCCGCCTTGGCGAGGCGCGCGCGCAGCGCGGCCGGGAGGCCCAGCTCGACGAACGCCAGCACCTGCTCGAACAGCACCACACCCCGCGCACCCAGGGCCGCCGCGGACGCCGTGGTGGCCGGGCCGACGCCCGCGTCGAGGATGGCGGGCCCGTGGTGGTCGGCGAGCAGGGACAGCCCGTCGGCGGTCCCCGCGGCACCGCCGGCCTCGCGACCGCGGAGGATCACGCCCTCGAAGCCCTCCGGCGTCGTGCCCGCCTGCACGGTCTCCAACCAGCAGGCGCGGCCCACGATGGGCTTGCGACCACCCACCAACACCACCGGGCCCGTGCCGGGCGCCGGCTGGCCGGCGCGCACTCGGATCCAGGCGCCTTCCGGCACCTCGGGCACCGTCGCCCCGGCGGTGAGGTCGATCACGGGCGTGCCACCGGCAGCCGTGACCACCGCGCAGAGCGCAGCACGCTCTGCAGGCAAGCGGACGAGGAGGGTGAAGGACGGCATCGGACACTCCGGTGCGAAGCACGCTACGCGCGTCCGCGAAGGACAGGTGGCGTCGGGCGACCGGATCGGTGGGATCCGGGCGTGTCAGCGTCCACCTGGGGCCGGGGAGGAGAGGAGCGACCCGTTCATAGCAAGTTCCGTGCCCTGTTCGGAGGCGTCCTGGATTGTGGTAGCTTCAAGAGGACGTGGACCAGACGTCACAAGGGATTGCATGACGCCTCTTTCCTGGGTTGTGCTCGGTGTCAGCATAGGAATCCTGCTGACTTCGGGCGTTGCTTGGTACCAGTCGAACCTGCTTCGGCAAGAGGCGGATCGTCTGCGCGAGACCCTGAACTCCTGGCAGGACGAGGCCCAGGTCCGCGATCAGATGCTCGAGCGACAGACCGCGATCTGCGAGCAGCTGGTCACCCTGACCAACGAGCTGATCCCGAGCGAGGACGGCATCGACGACCCCGAGGAGAGCCTCCGCCACCTGCACCGGGTCATCTCCAAGCAGGGCCGCGCCAACCGGGACTTCCGCGACCGCATGGAGAAGGTTGGCGGCAAGCTCGCCGAGCTCAAGAAGGTCCTCCAGACCACCGAGGACGCTCGGGCCAACGCCGAGAGCCGCGCCCGCAAGGCCGAGGAGACCCTGGCCACCACCCGGAACGGCACGGGCGACCAGGACCTCCGCGCGCACATCGCCATGGTCACCGCCGAGCGGGATGCCCTGAAGGCCCGGGTGCGTGACCTCACGTCGGCACTCCGCCGCACGAGCTGAGTCAGTCAGTCCTCGTAGCGGCCGGCCCGCACGCCTGCGGCCACCGCCTGCTGATCGAGGTGCAGCACCCGGTCCTCACGCCAGCGCGGCACGACCTCGCGCACCCGCGCACGCAAGGCCTCGACACGCGGCGCGAGCGGCGCCTCCTCCATGCGGAACTCCAGCCCCTGAGCCGCCACCAGGATCTCGATCGCGAGCACCTCCGCCAGCGCGTCGCAGATGCGCAGGGCACCGCGGGCCGCGATGGGCCCCATGCTCACGTGGTCCTCGTGGTGCTGCCCGGTGGGGATGGCATCCACGCTCGCGGGCATCGAGAGGCCCTTGCACTCGCTCACGAGCGACGCGGCCGTGTACTGGGCCAGCATGAAGCCGGAGTTCAGCCCCGTGCTCTCCACCAGGAAGCTCGGCAGGCCGGTGAGCACGCCGTAGGTCATGCGGAAGATCCGGCGCTCGGCGATGCTGGCGACCTGGGTGAGCGCGGTCTTCAGGTGGTCCATGGCCAGTGCGACCGGAGCTCCGTGGAAGTTCCCCCCATCGACCAGCTCGCGGGCGATGACGAGCGGGTTGTCGCACGCGCCGTTGAGCTCGCGTTCCACCACCTCCTCGATGTGGCTCAGCGCATCCCAGGCACTGCCCAGCACCGCGGGCGCGCAGCGGATCGAGAAGGCGTCGGGACGGCGGTCCACCGACGCGAGCGTGGACTCGCTCAGGAGCTCGCGCAGCCTGCGTCCGACCCGCACGCCGCCGCCGTGGCCGCGGCTCTGGAGCACCTCGAAGCGCACCATGCCGGTGTTGGCGCGGACCACCTCCATCGACATGGCCAGCCCCACCTCGGCGGTCCGCAGGAGCCCGCGGGCCTGGTGGCACGCGAGCGCGGCCAGCGCCACGGTCAGCGTGGCTCCGTTGATCACCGACAGGGCCTCCTTGGGCTCCGGGCGGAACTCCGGCAGACCTTCCATTGCGGCGTCGCTGTCGAGCAGCCGTCCGTCGCGCACGGCCTGTCCTCCCAGGCGGAACGCCACCCGTGCGGCGTGCGCCAGGGGAGCCAGATCCCCCGCCGCGCCGACCGATCCCTGGGAGGGCACCACGGGGTGCACGCCGGCCTGCAGCATGGCGACGAGCTGTTCAGCGGCTTCGGGACGGCAACCGCTCAGCCCGTGGGCCAGGACCTGCGCGCGACAGGCTAGCATGGCCCGGACGGCCGGCACGGGGAGCGGTGCGCCGACGCCGGCGCAGTGACCCCTCACGAAGGCGACGAGCCGCTCCCACGGCGAAGCTTCGCCGGCGCGCGGCCCGGTGAGCCACGCTTCCTTCATCTCCAGCACGTCCGGCGAGCCCATGGCGACGAAGTCGGCGTGGTTCGCGGTCATGCGAGCCCGAGCATCCTCGCCGAGCACCACCTCGGCGCCGGCGGCCACCGCCGCCACCTGGGCGATGGTGAGGCGTTCGCCGAGCGTGATCAAGGCGACTCTCCAACCCGAAGGAGTCGACCAGCCGCCGCCTCGACCGCATCGATCAGCGTGTGCTCGCCCATCAGCGCCAACACCTCGGTGACCCGCTCCGACGGCACGGCCTCGTCGTCGTCGCGCAACCCCGACTCGAGCACGTCCAGCGCAGCTCGTGTGCCACGGCCCAGCGACACCCCAGGCTCCGCGTCGAGGCGGTAGCGCAGGGCCCGCGCGGCACAGAGGAGCTCGATCGCGATGACCGCGCGGGCATTCCCGACCACCTCGCCAGCCCGCCGAGCCGCGGTGGTGGACATGGCCACGTGGTCTTCCTGGTCCTCGCACGTGGGCAGGGAATCCACGCTCGCAGGCCACGCGAGGGACTTGTTCTCGCTCACGAGCGCCGCCGCCGTGGTCTGGAGACCGAAGAGCCCGACCCCCGGGCGATCGTCGCGACGCAGGCTGGCCGGGAGCCGCGCGCTCAGGTTGCCGGTGGTGAGGCGGAACAAGCGCCGCTCCGAGAGGCTCGCCAGCTCGGCCACCGCGATCTTCATCACGTCGGCGGCGATGCCCACCGGCTCCCCGTGGAACAGGCCGGCCGAGAAGGCGTCGTCCTCGTCGGCGTCGAGGCAGATCACCGGGTTGTCGGTGACCGCGTTCAGCTCCACCCGGATCTGGCTGCCCGTGTGGGCGAGTGTGTCGCGCGCGGCCCCCAGCACGGTGGGGGTGCAGCGCAGCGAATAGGCATCCTGCACCTTCCCGGGCACGGTGTCGGTCAGCCCCGAGCCGTCGAGCAGCCGGCGCAGGTTCGCGGCACAGGCCAGGGCCCCCGCATAGGGCCGCAAGGCGTGCACGGCGGGATGGAACGCGCGGGTCACGCCCCGAAGGGCCTCGATGCTCATCGCGGCCGCGACCTCGGCGAGCAGCACCAGGCGCTCCGCGTCGTAGGCGGCCAGGGCCGCGATCGCGGTCGTGAGCTGGGCGCCGTTGTTGATCGCCAAGCCCTCCTTGGGCCCCAAGGTGAGCGGCACGAGCCCGCGGCGAGCGAGCGCCTCTCGGCCGCTCACGAGCTCGCCGTCGACCCAGGCGGAGCCGGTCTCCTCGTCGGGGTCGTCGACAGCGTGGCTCACGATGAGCCCCAGGTGCGACAGCGGCGCGAGATCCCCCGAGCTGCCGCAGCTCCCACGGGACGGGATGACCGGCGTGATGCCGGCGTTCAACAAGCCCACGAGCAAGTCGACGAGCGCCGGGCGGCAACCGCTCGCGCCGCGCGTGAGCGCGTTGGCCCGCAAGAGCACCATCGCCCGCGCCGCGTCCGCGTCCACCGACGGACCGATGCCCGCCGCGTGGGAACGGATGAGGTTGCGCATCAGCTCACGGACCTGCTCGAAGGGGATGTGCACCCGCGCGAGCGAGCCGAAGCCCGTGTTGATGCCATAGACCACGAGCGGCTCACCGCCGGGCCCGACACGCCGGCCCTCGGCCAGATCCTCCACCCAGGCTCGCGAACGCCGCATCTCCTCGTAGGACGCCGCCGCCACGGCCACCGCCTCGCCCCCGCGTGCGACCGCGACCACGTGCTCCAGGGTCAGGTTCTGCCCGTCGAGGGTCACCGCCATCACGGACAGGTAACATCCGGGGACGATGCCCCTCGGCCCCCTCCTCTTGCTGGCGTGCAGCACCGACCCCTGCGCCGTCGACCTCGACGGCGATGGCTTCTCCTCGGCGGCGAGTTGTCCCGTCGGCAGCGACTGCAACGACCTCGACGACGCGATCCATCCCGACGCGCTCGAGATCTGCGACGGGGTGGACAACGACTGCAACGGCATCGCTGACGAGGTGATCGTCGACCTGGACGAAGACGGTCACTACGCCGCAGGCTGCCCCGGAGGGAGCGACTGCAACGACGACGACGACACGGTGAACCCCAGCGCGACCGAGATCTGCAACGCCGTCGACGACGACTGCAACGGCAAGGTCGACGACGTGGACGATGACGGCGACGGCTACGCAGCCATCGCCTGCGGGGGCGAGGACTGCGATGACCTGGACCCCCTGATCTCGCCCGAGGCCACCGAGAACTGCTTCGACGGCGTCGACAACGACTGCAACGGCAGCACCGATCGCGACGACGCCGACTTCGACGGCCACCTCTCCGCCGCCTGCGGCGGGAGCGACTGCGACGACGCCGACGACACCACGCACCCGGATGCCGAGGAACAGTGCGACGAGCTCGACCACGACTGCGATGGCGACACGGGCGATCTGGACGCCGACGGCGACGGCTTCACGGCGGAGTCCTGCGGCGGTGACGACTGCGACGACGACGACGACGCCATCCACCCCGACGCCGACGACTTCTGCAACGACGACGGGGTCGACAACAACTGCGACGGGCGCGCCGACTTCCAGGACAACGACGGAGACGGCACCGTGGCCGCGGAGTGCGGAGGGGCCGACTGCGACGACCTCGACCCCACCAGCAACGTGAACTTCGACGAGATCTGCGGCGACGGGGCCGACAACGACTGCAACGGCACCGTGGACGACGCCGACATCGACCGGGACGGCGACGACGACGTCGCCTGTGGAGGCGCCGACTGCGACGACCTCGACCCCCAGATCCACGCGAGCCTCTCGGAGTTCTGCGACGGGGTCGACCGCAACTGCGACCTGGACGACGTGGACGACCGCGACGGGGACGGGGTGGACTGCAACAGCGACTGCAACGACGCCCTGGTCACCGTGTACCCGGGGGCCACCGAGACCTGCGATGGGGTGGACAACGACTGCGATCTGCTCTTCGACGAGGGAAGCCTGCCCTGCGACCAGGCCCTGCCGGGCATCATGGACCTCGACGCGGGCAGCTTCGGCTGGGTGCCCGACGAGAACGGATTCCAGGACGGACCGGACGACATCGAGCACGTGGGCGACGGTGACGACGCCTGGGACATCCTGGTCTACGAGGACCACTACCTGAGCGGCGAGTGGCGCTTCGACGCCGACGTCACGCGCACCGCGGGCGACGGCGGCTCGATCATCGGTCTCTACGTCAGCCGCGACACCCAGGGCCTCACGGATGGGTACTTCTTCGGCATCTCCGAGGACACGAAGGTCCGCTGGAACGCGGGCCGCATCGAAGCCGGTGTCTACGTCCCCCTCACCGACGCGAGCTTCGCGCCCTACCTCATGCCGGGCACCGACCTGCCGAACCGCCTGAGCATGGAGGTCAGCGGCAGCACCATCGCCTTCCGCGTCGAGGGGGTGACCGCCTTCACCACCACCGTGGACGTCGACGTGGGCCGTGGCTACCCGGCCCTGGCCGTGTTCGACGCCGCGAAAGACCCGGGCAGCGCGGCCTTCGACGACCTCTACGTCACCGACTGATCGCGCTCAGCGGCGGTGGCTGACCCCGAGGAAGCCCGCGCCGCCGCGCGATGACGCCCTGGCAGCGTAGATCCAGCTCGCGGACGCCTCGAGGGCTAGGCCCTCCGCGACGTCCACCGCGAGGGTGGCGCCCAGCTGGTGCCAGGTCCTGGTCTCGGCGTGGTCCGTCACCCGGCCGCGCCCGGAGGCCGACAGCGCAGCGAAGCCCCACGCGGGGGCCACGCCGACCTTGCCGACGTACTCCACACCGTCGGCGAAGTCGGCAGGCGGTGTGGAGGCCAACGACAGCTGGGTGCGACGCACGTACCCGCCGGTGGCCTCCGCCCACCAGGCCGCGCCGGCGCGCGAACCGCTCCGGCCGGCCGAGAGCTCCGCCGTCACGTCCACCTGACCATCACCGAGCGCTGGGAATCGGCCCTGCTGGTCGCCCACACCCTGCACCGCGTCGCCGTAGCCCGGGACCGTGGCCACCACGTGCGCCGTGACCGGCAGGGCGCGCGAGAGCGCGTAGCCTGCGCCGACCTCCACGTCACCGACGCCCGCACGGTGGTACCGCAGGCCCTCCTGGGGCTGGTTCGTGGCCACCTGCCAGGGCAACGCGGCCACGACCTGGAGCCGCTCCGCCACGCCGACCTCGCCGTAGAGCACGCCGGTGTGCCCGACGAAGCGAACACCCTCGACGAGCTCGCCGGACCCGTCGACATAGCTGTCGCTGCGGAACTGGCCGTAGGCGGCCTTGGCGTACCAGGATCCGGACTCCCTCACCCAAGGACCGGCAAACGCCAGGGCACCAACGAAGAGCGCCGTCACGGTGAACCGTGACGGCGCTCAGAAGGAGATGGCCGGGCCTCCTCGAATGCCGAATGTGGGGGGGGGGGACGCACTCGGCAAAGCATGGAGGAGGTCCCGGCCAAAAGCGTTGAAAGCTTTCAAGCCCAAGACACAGACACGGTATCCCCACCATGGGAGAAACGTCAACAGCAAAAGTGTGCTGCCAAACGAAGAGAGGCACCTCGGAGGGTGCCTCTCTTGCCAGCGCCTCGAGAACGGCGACTACTCGTCGCCACCCTCACTGGGCAGATCGCACGTGATGGTGTTGTTCTCAGCCTGCTTCACATCCTCGAGGATGGAGTAGCCCCAGCGGTCCCAGCCGACCTCGGGCACCTCGAACGAGCCGCGCACCACCACCTGGGAGTCCGACTCCCGGCCCGCCAGGAAGATCTGGTAGTCGCCCTTCACGGTGCCACCGACCTCGATGTTGGAGTCCTCGCTGATGCGGACCCAGGAGGTGTTGAGCTCGATCCAGCGATCGAAGCCGGCCTGGCTCAGGTCGATGGGACGCCACTGGTTGTCCTCGATCTTCATCTCGAAGGGCTTGTTCATCTTGCCGTAGGTCTCGAGATCGGCGGCCCAGACCGCCGCGTCCTCCGTGATCTCGTTCACCTTGGCCGCGTAGGCGTCCGGGTTCGGCGCGTCGGCGTCGACATCCACGTAGAACAGCTCGTCCCAGGCGCCGTCACCGTTGGAGTCGTAGCCGTACTGCGTGGGCACGACGTCGAACTCCTCCGCGGAGAACTTGGCATGCGCGTAGCCGGCCAGCCACTCCTCGGGGAGCACCCAGTAGTCGTCCTGGTTCTCCGGGTTGAGCTGGTAGGAGCCCGCGTTCAGGTACCAGATCCTGTGGCCCTCTTCGTCGCTGGACCATTGGTCGATGACCACGCCGTAGTCCAGCTCCGTGGCGACCGGGTCACCCCCGACGAGCTCCTCCTCCACGTTGTCCCAGGCGGACTCGCAGTCGGCATCGTCGGCGTCGGCCGCGCCGTCGCCGTCGTTGTCGGTGCCGTCGTTGCACTGGTAGAAGGCGTTCGCGGCGTCGGAGCCGGTCCCCTCGTAGATGGTGTCGGCAGCGCAGTTCGGATCGTCACCGTCGGTCCAGCCGTCGCCATCGTTGTCTTCGCCGTCGCCGCACTCGTCGAAGTCCTCTTCCCACTCGTCGGTGGCCGAGAAGCAGCCGTCGTCGTCAGCATCGGTGGCACCGTCGCCGTCGTTGTCGAGGCCGTCGGCGCAGTCACCGGTGGAGAAGCCGCGCTCGTAGAGCACCGCGGCGTTGCCGCAGTCGGCGTCGGAGGAGTCGATCCAGCCGTCGCCGTCGTCGTCTTCGCCGTTGGAGCAGGAGCTGGTGCTGGCCGCCACGTCGTCCAGGCCCCAGATGCACTCGTCGAAGTCGGCGTTCTTGGCGTTGGCACAGTCGGTGTCGAAGGACGAGTCCTCGCTGGCGCCGAGGATGCAGTCGGGATCCTCGCCGTCGGTCCAGCCGTCGCCGTCGTTGTCGGAGCCGTCGGAGCAGTCCACGTCACCGAGGTCCTCGGCGGAGCGCATCGCGCCGATGCAGTCGGCATCGTCGGCGTCCACGTCGCCGTCGCCGTCGTTGTCGATCCCGTCGTTGCAGACGAAGCCAGTGGTGCCGACCTCGGTGCCGTACATCGTGCAGTCCGGATCGTCCCAGTCCGTCCAGCCGTCGCCGTCGTCGTCGAGCTTGTCGGAGCAGGTGCCACCGCCGGTGGGCACCGTGTCCTCGGAGTTGTCCCAGCCGTATTGGCAGCCGTTGTCCTCCGAGTCGATGCTGCCGTCGCCGCCCGAGGTGTCGACCGCGTCGTTGTCCAGGCCGTCGGAGCAGGCGAAGTTCGCGTCGAGGCTGCCGTCCTCGTCGGTGCCGTAGAAGCAGTCGGCGTCGTCGGCGTCGACCCAGCCATCGCCGTCGTTGTCCACGCCGTCGGCGCAGGCGAAGGCGTCGCCGCCGCCGGTGTCGGTGCTGCCGGTGTCGACCGCCGTGGAGACCGCGTAGTCCTCCTCGTTCGGGTCGAGCGAGGTGGCGCAGCCCGCATCGTCGACGTCGGCATCGCCGTCGCCGTCGTTGTCGGTGAAGTCGTTGCAGGCCCAGTACGTGGCGCCGACCTCGTCACCCCAGACCGCGCAGTCGCCGTCGTCGGTGTCGGTCCAGCCATCGCCGTCGTTGTCGAGGCCGTCGCTGCAGACGTTGCGGCCCGAGCGACCGTCCTCCGCGTTGTCCACGGCGTCGGCGCACTCGGCGTCGTCGGCGTCGATCGCGCCGTCGCCGTCGTTGTCGAGGCCGTCGTTGCAGGCGGCCGGCGTGGCCTTGCCCCAGTAGGTGGCGTCCTCCTCGCCACCGTCGACCAGGCAGTCCGGGTCGTCGGAGTCGGTCCAGCCGTCGCCGTCGTCGTCGCTCCCGTCGGTGCAGGAGGCGGAGGGCGAGAGCTCGGTCTCGTCGAAGGCGTGATCGCAGTCGCCGTCGTCGAGGTCCACGGCGCCGTCACCGTCGTTGTCGATGCCGTCGTTGCACTCGTTGCTGTCGAAGCCGATCTCCCAGCCGCCGACGAGGCAATCGGGATCGTCGTAGTCGGCCAGGCCATCGCCGTCGTCGTCCTGCCCGGTGTAGCAGGTCTGGCCATCCTGGATGCAGACCGTGGGCTGGAAGTTCGGGTCGATCACGAAGGCGAAGCGGAAGTCCTCGCCCGCATCACCGACCGAGCTGTCGAGCTCGTGGTGCACGGTGATCTGGAAGTCGCCCTCCGAGGTCATGATCGCCTCGGACCGCCAGGAGGTGACCTCGTTCTGCACGACGTAGTAGTCGTCCTCGGCGAGCCAGTACTGGTAGCTGGGGTCGAAGTCGGTGCAGCCATCCGGGTTGCTGAAGCAGTCGATGTACTGGATGTCCGCATCATCGGTGAACCACTCGCTCGAGTCCGCCTTGTCGGCGTACTCGTGCTGCGCGATGGTGCCGGAGGTGCTCGCGGCGAGCCAGGTGTGGTAGCTCGCGTCGGTCAGCGTGACGTCCTGGGGGGAGCAGGCGGCCAACAGCAGCAGGATGGGGTTCATGAGCATCGCTCCGGGGCAGTCTTGCCCGTACCGGTAAGAAAAGTCCTTGCCTTATAAGGGTTGCCCCCACCCAGGGTCAACCCGGACGAGCAGGTCGGTGGCCGGGGGGCGTCGCGGCGGTCAGCCGCCGAACGACGCACGCACGCCCTCGACGAAGTCGGGGTAGCGCCAACGGAAGCCCAGCTCGTGCTCCAGACGGTCGGTCTTGAGCCTCACCGAGTTGGTGAAGAGTCGCAGATTATCGGGTGTGAACCTTGGCTTTCTGCCCAGCCTGGTCTTGATGTCGTCGTTCTTGCGCGCCAGGTAGAACTGCACGGCGCTCGGAATCCAGGTCGACCAGAAGTTGACCATCTCGCCGCCCACGTGCCCGTGGACTTCCTTGTAGAAGTCCCTGAGCGCCGGAGAAGAGCGATCGGCCACGTGGTAGATCTCACCGGCCTGGCCCTTCTCGGCGAGCAGGATGAGCGCGTTCACGCAGTCGTCCACGTGCACGAGCGGGATGCAGTTGCCGCCCTCGCCCGGAAGCCATGCCACACCACGCTGCATGCGCTCGGCCATCGTGAACGGGAACTCCGGGCCGTAGACCGCGGCGATCCGCGCGATCACGCCCGGCAGCCCTTCGGCCGAGGCGTCGAGCACGAGCTGCTCGGCCTTGACCTTCGACGCGCCGTACTCCGTGTTCGGCGACGGGCGGAAGTCCTCCTCCACCCACAGCCAGGACCGATCGCCATACACGGCACAGGTCGATGCGAGCACGAAGGCCTTCAACGCGGGCGAGGTGCGGGCGACCTCGAGCACCTGCCGGGTCCCCTCGGTGTTCAGCTCCGCGGCGGACTCACCCTGCCGGCCGCGCACGCCGCCGGCGAGGTGGATCAAGCGATCGGCGCCCTCGATGCCACGGCGAAGAGCTTCCGTGTCCGACAGATCGCCACGGATCGTGTCGACCCCCAGCGCCCGAAGCGCGGCTTCGCCCTCGTCGTCGCGGGAGAGACCGGCCACGCTGTGCCCGGCTGCCACCAAGGTTGCGCACAGGGGGCGTCCGATGCGCCCGGTCGCGCCTGTGACGAAGATCCGCTCGGCCATCGGTCCTCCTGGGACGGCGGCCGGCTTAACCCGTCAGTCGACCGGGGTGTGCACCAGGGAGCCGTTCACGCCCTCGGCGACGACCTCCGGTGACCCGTCCCGGTCGATGTCCACCAGGCCGAGCGGTCCACCGACCTCCCGCTCCCACCGGTAGATGAGCACAGGGCCCAGGCCCCCCGCGAGCGTGGCCAACACGGCGATGTCGCCGTGGGCGAGGTCGGTCACGCTGGCATCGCGCTGGCCGTCGCCGTCGATGTCCAGCGATCCGGCGACCCCCGAGACCGCCGCGGTCCAGGTGGTTCCGAAGGCCTCGACCTCGAGCGACTCCCCACCCTTCACGAGCTCCTCGGTGCCGTCGCCGTCGAGGTCGACCACGTGCACGCTGCAGCCGGCGGTCGCACAGCCGACCACCTGGGCCGGCTCGCCATCCGCCCGTTGCCCGACGATGTCGAACACGTCTCCGAGGGTGGCCCCGCCCAGGGGCTCGTCGGACTCGCCGAAGGCGTAGATGTCCACGTCGCCGTCCTCGCCGGAGACCGCCACGTCCCCGTCCTCGAAGAGCCCGCAGGCCACCAGGTCCTGGCCGGAGAGGGCGACAGGATCCGCGACCGCGTCGAGGTAGCCGTGCCCCTGAAGCGCGACGCCGTACAGGACGCTCTGCCCGCCATCGTCGACCAGCAACCAGGCGCGGTCGTCGCAGATGGCCAGATCGAGGCCCACCGCCGTGGCGTCCGGGTCGACCCCATCGACCACCACGGAGTCCTGGTGGATGAGGCCCAGCTCCCCGCTGTGAGGGTCATAGGAGAACGCGAGGCGCGTGAGCGCCGCGGCCTCGCCGTCGCCGTCGTCGCGCTCTCTCACGGTGAGGACCTCCGCCACTCCGTCCGCGTCCCAGTCGCCCACGCGGACCGGCGCCAAGGCGTCGGTCGCCCAGCTGGTGTAGGAGGGCTCCGCCAGGGTCCAGCCGCTCTCGTTCTCGGCGCCCGGGAAGAGCTGCAGGTGGTCCAGACCGACGGCCACATCGGCGAGCAGGTCGCTGGACTCCAACCGTCCAGCCGCCACCGGGCCCGTGTCGCGGAGCAGCGCCAGGGTGCGGTGGTTGAAGCCCGCGTCGCTCTGCGTGATCACGCCCACACGGGGGCCATCCGAGCCGCGGTCCACCATCACGAGGTCGTCGACCAGGTCGCCCGTGAGGTCGGCGAAGGTCATGTGGAAGCTCTCGTAGGCCAGCGCGTAGGTGCGAGGACCGTCGTTCATGTCGATGAGGAGCAGATCGCGCGCCGCCTCGGTGCCGTCGTCGGGGGCCACCAGCACGAGCTCGTCGACCAGATCACCGTTCAGGTCGTGCGACGGCATCAACAGCCCGTTGCTCAGCTTCACCGACAGGTCCTGGCCCTGGCTCACCCAGCGGCCGTCGATCCAGCCGTAGCGATCGATGTTGCCGGAGGAGGTGTGTACGGCGAGCCCCGACGCGCCCTCGGGCGCGAAGCGTCCCACTGCGGCCGACACGATCGGGTCGGCGGTCAGCTCGAGGTTGGAGCGCGCGGTGAAGCGCCACAGCCCGTCGTTGAGGAGCGTGCTGACCCCGGTCACGCCCGACGCTTCGTAGACCACGGCGATGTCGCGCACGCCGTTGTCGTCCACGTCGCCCACGGCGACCCACGTGATGGCGCCGGTGGTGGGCTGGAAGCCAGCGCCCCAGGCGTAGCCTCCGGACCCGTGACCGCGTAGGAGGTAGACCGCCTCGGCGTTCCAGACGACCAGGTCGGTGGCCCCGTCCTGATCGAGGTCGGAGCCCCACGCGCCCTCGAGCTCCGACGGCACCGACAGCATGCGCTGCGGCGCAGCTCCCACCACGGCGGGCTGCCACCAGACCTCGGAGCCGATGACCACGCCCATGCCACCGGGCGCGGCCACGAGATGCGACGGCTCGCCTTCGAGCAGGAACGAGGGCAGCAGATCGAGCGACCGGCCGGGGCCCAACAGGTAGCTGTCCACGGGATCGCTGTTGCCATACGAGGAGCCGGTGACGGTGGCGGTCACCGCCTGGGCGGCTCCTTCGCCGACCACGGCGACGGCCAGGCCGAGCGCGTCGGGGTCCAGGGTCTGCGAGCTGGTGCCCAGCCCGGGCCCCGACAGCTCGACGGTGACGCTGTCGCCACCGACCGAGGCGCCGTAGGCGTTCACCACGCGCACCGGGATGCTGAGCGCGCCGAAGCCCACGGCCGAAGCGGGTGTGACGCTCTCGGGGAGGTGGGCGTCTTCGAAGAGCTCGAGCTCGAACCCAGAACCGCCGTCGTCGCCCTTGCATGCGAGCACAGCGAAGAGCAGCGTCATCGGACCTCCACAGCGCCCAGCGTACCGCGAAGCTCGATCATCGGCGGCCCAGCACGCCAAGGGGCAGCAGCAGCACGGCGTAGAACAGACCGGCGCCACAGCCTCCGCTCGCGTCGGGCGGGGGGAGGCGGAGCTTTCCCGCGCCGTAGGCCTGGTCAGGGCCCTCGAACACGGCGCCATCGCTCATCGCCCAGCTCTCGAGCTTGTCCGCCGCCTCGCGCGGGGTCAGCCCTTCGTACCGACTGAGCACCAGAGCGGCAGCGGCCGCCGCGACCGGCGCCGAGGCCGAGGTGCCGTAGAAGCCCCGTGCGCCATAGGCGCTGCCGCTCACCCCGTCGGGGGCCGCGATGTCGGGCTTGGGCTCGCCGCCGTTGGTCGGCCCATACGACGAGAACGACTCCGCTCCGTTGTCCAGGTACCCCGTGCCCGCGACCGCCCCGACAGTCCAGGACCCCGGGTGGCTCGCCGGGTCCGCCGTGGAGCCACCGGCCATGGACTGGTACACGTCCCCGGCGCGGGTCAGCACGTCGAAGCGGACGTCACCACCCCCGGCGACCCGCTCGATCTGGAGGTAGACCCAGCCGTCGTCGTCCACCTGGGGGTTCACGCGCTCGACCGGCTCACACCCACTCCCACCCGCCTGCACGCCCTCGGAGCGATCGAGCAGGGCGCCATCGCCACGGTAGACCCGCACGTCGAGGTCGGTCTCGCCGCAGCGACCGAACTCGTCCCACATCACGGTGATCTTCCGGGTGCCCCCGGCCTCCAGATAGATCGGCAGGTACTCGGATCCCCACGGGAAGCCGTGCAGGCCATCCGCATCGGCGTCGGAGAAGCGCTCCTGCCAGTGTCCACGCGCGGAGTTCCCGGCGCTCACCGTCACGAGCACGCCCGCGTCGGCCAGATCCTCTGCGATGGCGTTCACCGGACCCGTGCCGTCGTGGAAGCTGTCGGCGTAGAACGACAGGGACATCGACACCACGTCGATGCCCTCGCGGATCGCCCAGGCGGCGGCGTTCTCGAAGGTGGTGCGCCCGTTCACCCTCACCAGGTGGAGATCCGCGTCGGGCGCGAGGTCGCGAACCACCTCGGCGCAGGCCACCCCGTGGTTCCCGTTCTCGTAGGCGAAGCGCGGCCGCAGGTTGTCCATCTCGACCGTGCACCTCGCGTGCGCCCAGCAGTCCCACGTGGCCACGTCGCCGAGCTCCTCGGGCACCAGGTCGCTGCCGAACCACTGCAGATCGAACACGGCGACCGACACCCCGGCCCCCGTGAACCCCGCCTCGTGCCAGGGCTCTGCGGCGATCGCCGTGACCGCCTCGTGGGCCTGGTAGGCGTCGACGCCGGGCACGACCTCGCGCGACCACGATCCGGACTCGGGCGGCGCGGACAGCACCGCACCGGTCGCCGAGCGCGCGATGGCGTCGGGATGATCGGGGTCGTCCACCCGCACGAGGTCGAGCGCGTCGAGGCCCGCCAGTCCGGTATCGGAGGCGTGGACGACCATCAGCAGGCTGCACAGCACCCGGAGAGGTTAGCCGCAGGAGGTGAGCCTCTGGAACCTGCGCATCACCCACCTCGGCGGGGCCGCCATCCACCTCGATCGGCCGGGTCGAAGCTTCGTCTTCGATCCCGCGGAGCCTCCAGGCGACGACGTGGCGCTGGTCAGCTGGTACGACTGCGATCGCTCGATCGGCGTGGAGCGCGCCGTGCGCGACAAGGCCACGCCCGAGGTGGTCGCCTGCGAGTCCGTGCTCGACTGGCTCGGGCGCAGCGCGCTCACGGCGCACGAAGCGCCTGTCCGGATCGATGGCGTGCAGATCGAGGCCGAGCCCTACCAGCCGATCCCCTGGGCCACCCCCACCGAGGCGCTCCGTAAGGTCGGCGCCGCCCTCCGCCGTCCCCTGCGCGCCGGTCGGCGCATGGCCCGGCGCACCAGCCTCCCGCGAGGCGGCGCCCCCCTGGTCTGGCAGCTCACCTTCCCCGATGGTCGGCGACTCGTCCACCTCGGCTGCAGCCTCCACAGCGGGGCGGATCCTTCCTGGATCCAGATGGCCCAGCGCAGGTACCAGGGGGCGGACTGGCTCCTGTGCGGCTCCGACTACGACGAGGAGGCCGCGGTGCTCGAACACCTGCCCGGCTTCGGCGGCAAGGTGGTGCTCCTGGTCGATCTCGTCAACCAGATGCGCGAGCAGCTCAGCCTGCGCACACGCTTGCTCACCCCGCTCGTCGACCAGCTCGTCGACCAGAAGGTGGCGGCCTACCCGTGCACCGCCGGCTCCGCCTACCGCTTCGAGTGAGCGCTCAGTAGAGCGGCACGGCCCACACGCCGCCGGAGCCTGAGGCCTCGCCGTCTTCGTTCATGTTCCCGATCAGCAGCCGGGAGCCGCCGGCCGGCGTGCTGACCTCGGCCAGGCTGGAGCCGAAGATGCCCGTGCTCTGGTCGCGGTAGACCATGGCCGACGCATCCGACGCGCTCCAGGTGCCGGCGCCGAGGTCGTGGAACACGTACACTGCGCCGCCACGCTCCGACTGCGCCCACTCCTCGGTGGCGCCCACCAGCAGCTCGGCCTGCCCGTCGCCCTCGATGTCGACGGCCGCGGCCGACGTGCCGAAGCGCCCCTCGTCGTCCAGGCCACGGATGGTGCCCAGCGCGTACTTCTCGATGGCCGCGTAGCCCACGAAGGCGCGGTCGCGGTTCGTGCCACGGATCACGTACACCACGCCCGCGTCGTTCTCGGCGTCGATGGAGCTGGTGGCGAACTCCGGCAAGCCGTCGCCGTCGAGGTCCCCGAGGTTCTCGACGATGTAGCCGAGCTGGTCCCCGTCCCGTTCACCGTGCAGGGTGAGGGTCGCATCCGAGAGCGACGCCACACCGGTGGAGGAGGCTCCGCCGGCGACGACGTGCACCTTGCCAGCCTCGGTGCCGGTGGCGCCGGTGGCGCCCACGCCGAGATCGTCGAAGCCGTCGCCGGTGTGGTCGGCCAGGTTGCCGACCGCGTAGCCGGCGTAGTCGCCCAGGCTGTCCCCGTCGTAGCGCACGCTCAGCCCCGTGGCACCGAGGTCGTAGGTGCCGGGGTTGGTCTCCTCGCTGAACACGACCCAGACCGCGCCCCGACCGTCGTAGCCCGGGCCACCGATGGCGAGGTCGTCGGTCCGAGCCGGGTGGTCCGAGTAGTCCAGGCCGCCGGCCAGCGCGTTCCCCAGCCCCACCCCGATCTCGGTGTGCTGGAAGCCGTACGCGATGACTGCGCCGGTGCCGAGGTCGTAGTTCCCGAGCAGTCCGCAGTCGAGGATGCCGGCATAGCCCGCGTACTCGTTGCTCCCGTACACGTGGCCTGGACCGCCGAAGGCCAGGCTGTCGCAGTCGGCGTCGAAGCTGCCCGTGAAGGCCACGTCGTGCCCGAGGAAGTCGCCGGCCTCGCCGCCCACGAAGGCCGCAAGGGCTTCGCCGGCGAGCGGCGCCGCTGCCTGCAGGGTGCCGTCCATCACGTAGACCGCCCCGGCATCTGCGCCGGAGGCATCGGAGAAGGGCGCGGAGGTCACCCAGTCCTCCTGTCCGTCGGCATCGTAGTCCCCGGCGCGAACCCAGAAGCCCGCCTGATCCCCTGTGCTCGCCCCCCCATAGAGCGTGCCCATCGCGTGGATCTCGCGCTCGCCTTCCAGGCAGAGCTGATCACCGCCGAGGCAGTTCTCGTCCACACCGTTCCCGCAGACCTCCACGCCATCGGGGTTCACGGAGTCGGCCGAGTCGTCGCAGTCGCCCCCCTCGGCCACGTGGCCGTCCGGCTGTTCACAGGCCTCGGTGGGGCTGGACTCGTCACCGTACTGGTCGCCGTCGACGTCCGCGTACCAGGTGGTCGCACAGTCCGAGTCGACCGACGCGGTGTCGGAGCCCGCGGTGTCCCCGCCCGGCTGGTCGGAGTCACGCTCCAACCTCGCGGCGAGGTCGGCCGGTGTGAGCCATGCACAGGCGGTCAGCGCGAACAGCACGGGCACTCCTACCAGGTCAGCACGGCGCCCACGCCCAGGCCCGCCGCGAGCGCGCCGACACCGGCGGAGACCACCGTGCGTGAGCGCGCCTTGTCGTAGTAGCCCTGGACCTGCGCTTCGCTGAGCCCAGGCGCTTCGAAGTTCTGCGAGGCGCGGTAGGCCGAGTAGTAGATGGCTCCGGCCACCACACCCGTGCCCACGGCCCCGCCGAGCAGCACGACCGAGCCGGCCCCGCCGCGTTCCGCAGGCGCCGGAGCCGACGCGGGATCGGGGGCGGGCAGCGGCGACGGGATGGGGGGCGGCGCTCCGGCCGGTAGGGGCAGCGGATCACCGGGCCAGAGGTACGCCGTGTCAGCGACCGCGCCCGAGCCGTCGAAGCGTTGCACCAGCGTGGGCCAGTTGACCGGCCGCTGGTCGGTGGTGCGACCGTCGAAGCCCCAGTACGCCTCCAGGCCGGGTGAGGAGACGGTCTGGGAGGTGCCCATGGTGAGCGGGACGGCGTCGTAGACCACCAGCACGGGGTTGCCGGTCGGGATGAGGGTCTCGGGGAAGCGGTAGCTCCCCTGGATCGCCCGCGCCGCAGCGAAGGCCAGCTTGGCGTACTCGGCCTCTTGATCCACGAAGGCTCGGAGCCCCTGCAGCCGGTGGACCTGGGCCGCCACGGGGCGCGTGACCGGATCCTCCAGGCACTCCAGCACGCGACGGAAGTCGTTGGTGGCCGTGGCGAAGCCCTCGAGATCGAGGCTGCCGTAGGCGGCCTCGGCGCGCTCCATGGCCGACTGGAGCTCGGCGGTGTCGGTCCGTGCGTCGCACGCATGGACCACCTGCAACATCATCCACAACATCGCGGGGAGCCTACCCCGCGACGCTGCGACGTGTCGCTACGCGTCGGCGCTTGGAAGGGGCAGCCGCACCATGAAGCGGGTGCCGGACCGCGTGGTCTGCACACGCATGACACCGCCATCGCCCTCGACCCGCCGAGCCAGCCGACGCAGGGCGAGCACCGTCGGATCCTCGCTCGGACCGTCGTGGAGGATGGCGTCGACGTCGGTGAAGGTCGTGCGGCTGCCGTGGTCCTCCACGCCGATCCAGAGGCCCGAGGGGCCCTGACCCACCGTCACGTGCACGCCGGTTCCACCGCCGCAGCGCTGCAGGATCTCCAGGCTCTCCTCGAGCAGCATGTCGATGATGTCGCGGACCAGGAAGCCATCGCCTTCGACACGGCTGGGCTGGACGTCGAGCACCAGCGCGATCCGCTTCTTGCGAAACACGGGCATGGCGCCGCGGATGGCATCCATCGCCGCGGCCTGCGCATCGGCACCTCCCGTCGGCAGCGCCCAGGCGCGCGCCTTGCGTCGCTGCTCCTCGGGATCGACAGTGATCTTCTTGTCGCCCATCAGCAGGCCGATGAGCTCGGCGCCTTCACGCACAGCGAGCGGGCGCTCCGGTGGTAGCTCCGCCTCGGCGGTCATTGCGTCGACGTACAGCACGTCCACGCCGCCGGCCAGCAGGTCGAGCATCGAGTCCGGGTTCGCCGCGTACACCGCCTCGGCGTCGAAGATCCGGGCACCGTCGCCGCCATCCTGGACCACGACGAAGGCCGCGCCTGACTCGCGCATGCGCTCGGCCACGTCCTCGACGCGTTCGATGCCCCAGGCCTCGGTGGCGGGCTTCAGGTTCATCTGGCCGACGGTGGACATCGTTCGTGCTTCCATGTCCAACTCAACGGACGGGCCCGATGTTCTTGAGAGGGGTCGAGATGAAAAAGCCGGTGCTGGTGATCCACGGCGGCGCAGGAAGGCGCCACGCACACGGGCGCGCGAGCGAGCTGCACGGCGCCCTGGAACGGATCGGCGAACAGGTCTGGCCGACCCTGGCGGCCGGCGGGGACGCCGTGACGGCCGTGACCGAGGCGGTCTGCCACCTCGAGGACGATCCGCTCTTCAACGCCGGTCGGGGCGCCAAGCTCCAACAGGACGGTGTGCCACGCCTCTGTGCGGCCGTCATGGACGGGCACCGGGAGCGCTTCGGCGGTGTCGTCAACGCGGTGGGTCTGGCGAACCCGGTGCGCCTGGCGCGGGCCTTGATGGAGGAGGGCTCCCGCACTCTGGCCGGCGCCGGGGCCGAGGCCCGCGCCCGAGACCTCGGGTTGCCGTTCCGGAACAACGAGACGGCCGCCGCCCGTGCCGAATGGACCCGCCGGAGAGACGGACTCACGGGCACGGTCGGGGCGGTGGCCCTGGACGCGAAGGGGCGGCTGGCCGCCGCCACGTCGACCGGGGGCCGCGGCTACGAGCGCCCCCACCGCGTCAGCGACACGCCGACCGTGGCCGCGACCTACGCGACCGAGGCGGGCGCGGTGAGCTGCACCGGGGTGGGCGAGGAGATCGTGGAGGGAGCGATGGCGGTGCGGCTCGTGATGGAAATGGAGCAGGTCTCGGTCGACGAAGCGTGTCGCCGCCTGCTGGACCGCATCGGGGGGCGCGGCTGGCGCGCGGGGTTCATCGCCCTCGCGGCCGACGGATCGTGGGCGGCGCACACCAGCACTGACGCCCTCTACTGGTGGGCGATGGAGCCAGGAAGCTCACGGGGCTTCGATCTCGAAGCCTTCGAGAAGCAATAGGCACCTCGGTGTCTGCGAATGGCGAACGGCCGCGCTAAGCCAAGGCCACCCCCCTGACGAGGTCACCGCATGGGCATCTTCGACAGCATCAAGGCCAAGACCTTCCTCGAGGTCATCGAGTGGACGGACAGCACGAACGACACGATCGTGTACCGCTTCCCCACCCACCAGAAGGCCATCACCGACGGCTCCAAGCTCGTGGTCCGCGAAGGCCAGGCGGCCGTCTTCATCAACGAAGGCCAGCTCTCCGACGTCTTCGGGCCCGGCTCGTGGGACCTCGACACGCGCAACACGCGCATCCTGAGCTTCTTCACCACGATCGGCTACGGCTTCGACGACCCCTACAAGGGCGAGATCTACTTCGTGAACACGAAGCAGTTCACCGACCAGAAGTGGGGCACGTCGAACCCCTTCATGATGCGCGACCCGGACTTCGGCGTGGTGCGCGTGCGGGCCTTCGGCAGCTACTGCTTCCGCGTGACCGACCCGGCGCAGTTCCTCCGCCAGGTCGTGGGCACCGACCACCTCTTCAAGACCGGCGAGATCACCGGCCAGCTCAAGCGGAAGCTCATCTCCAGCTTCACCGACGCGGTCGTCGAGGCCCGGATGGGCGTGCTCGATCTCGGGGCGCAGTTCACCGAGCTGGGCGACGGCATGTGCAAGCAGATGACGCCCTGGTTCACCAGCCACTACGGGATCACGCTCACCGACTTCGCGATCGTCAACCTGTCGCTGCCGCCCAACGTCGAGAAGGCGCTCGACGAGCGCACCTCGATGGGCATCGTGGGCGACATGGGCGCCTACACCCAGTTCCAGACCGCCAAGGCGATCCGCGAGTCCGCGTCGGCGCCCGGCGGCGGCAACCCGATGATGCAGGCCGGCATGGGCTTCGCGGTCGGAAACCAGATGGCCAACCAGATGGCGCAGTCCCAGGGGGGGCAGTTCAACCCTCAGCAAGGCCTGTCCCAGGGCCATGCGCCGCCGCCACCTCCGCCGCCGCAACAGGGCGCCAGCTTCCACTACAGCGGTCCGTCCGGCCAGAAGCAGGGCCTCTCGGCCGCGCAGATCGCCGCCGAGATCTCGGCGAACCGCTCCGGCAACCACAACATCTGGGCCCAGGGCTGGGCCGGCTGGAAGCCGTGGGATCAGGTGCCCGAGATCGCCTCCCTCGTGGCGCCCTCGCAGGCCAGCTTCCACTACAGCGGCCCGAGCGGGCAGGCCCAGGGCCTCTCCGCGGCGGACATCGCGAGCAAGGTCCAGGCCGACCCCGGCGGCGCCCACAACGTGTGGGCCACGGGCTGGGCCGGCTGGAAGCCCGCCCGCGACGTCCCGGAGATCGCGGTCCTGCTCGGCGGTGGACCGCCGCCGCCGCCGCCGATGTAGCCCTCCGAGGCCCACTCTGCGATAGGCTTCAGCCGCACGGGAGGAGCCCCCATGGCGGCTGGCCAGAACTTTCCCTGTCCGGGTTGCGGCGCAGAGCTCATGTGGACGCCCGGCGCGTCGGGGCTGACCTGCGAGTACTGCGGTCACGAGGTCAAGGAAGAGGCTGCGAACCAGCCCTACCTGCCGACCGAACACCGCCTCGACCAGGCCGCCGTGTCCGCGGCACGCGGCTTCGGTGGGGATCTGCAGGAGTTCCAGTGCGACGCCTGCGGCGCCATCAGCGAGGTGGACGCGAAGCTGACCGCCACCAACTGCGGCTTCTGCGGCAACGACAAGCTCGATCTCGCCGAGTCCCACGAAGACGTCATCCGGCCGGAGTCGGTGCTCGCCTTCACCGTGGACAAGGCCAAGGCCATCGGCGACTTCCAGGGTTGGATCTCGGGCTTGTGGTTCCGCCCCAACGCGCTGAAGCAGCTCGCCCGGCTCGAGAAGATCGCCGGGATCTACGTGCCGTGCTGGACCTACGACGCGCACACCCGCAGCCACTGGACCGCCGAGGCCGGCTACTACTACTACGTCACCGAGACCTACACGACCCAGGAGAACGGACGCTCGGTGACCAAGACACGGCAGGTGAGGAAGACCCGCTGGGAGCCCGCAGCCGGCCGCCACGCCAAGTTCTTCGACGACGTGCTGGTGAGCGCGTCGAAGGGTCTCGAGCAGAAGCTCTTCGAGGGCCTCGAGCCCTTCCGGCTCGAGCAGCTCAAGCAGTACGACACCCAGTACCTCGCGGGCTTCACGGCCGAGCGCTACCAGCTGGCGCTGAAGGACGGCTACGGCACCGCCAAGGGCAAGATGGAGTCCACCATCCGCAGCGAGTGCGGCTCGATGGTGCCGGGCGACACGCACCGGAACCTCCGGGTGAGCTCGCACTTCTCGGACGTGACCTTCAAGCACATCCTGCTGCCGGTCTGGATCGCGGCCTACAAGTACCAGGGCAAGGTCTACCAGTACCTGGTCAACGGACAGACTGGAAAGACCCACGGCACCGCCCCCTGGAGCTGGGTCAAGATCGCGCTGGCGGTGCTCGCAGTGCTCGCGGTGCTCGGCGTGGTGGCGTACCTGAGCCAGACCCAGGGCACGCCGAGCGGCGGCGGTGGTGCGGGCCGGCCGTAGCCGCGACTGGTGCCGCGCTGACCCCCGGCAGATCACAGACACAAATAGTCGAAAAACCCTTGACTTCGACCCCCTCGGGCGGCCTACCGTGGGAGCACTCCTCGACCCAGGAGGCACCCATGATGACGCGCACCCAGGTTCCCCGCTCCCAGGTGGACGCCGGCATCTACCTCGCCCTGCTGCTCGCGCTGGCCATCGCGGCCGTGGAGCAGAGCTGGTTCGCGCTCTTCTGAGACGCGGACCGACCGCCCGAGGACGGGCCAGACCTCAGACGTTCCTGACGTGGACCTCTGCCAGCTGATCGGCATCCACCGAGCTGGGGGCGCCGCTCATCAGGTCCTGGGCGCTCGCGGTCTTGGGGAAGGCGATCACGTCACGGATGTTCTCCGTGCCGGCCAGGAGCATCACGCAGCGATCGAAGCCGAAGGCGATACCACCGTGGGGCGGCGCACCGTGCTGCAGCGCCTCGAGCAGGAAGCCGAACTTCTCCTCGGCCTCCTCCTCGGAGAGACCGAGCGCCTTGAACACGTGGCCCTGCAGCTCCTGGTCGTGGATTCGGATGGAGCCGCCCGCGATCTCGTAGCCGTTGCACACCAGGTCGTAGGCGTCGGCGTAGACCTCACCCAGGCGCTCGGGGTGCGCCAGCAGGTGGCGGTGCTCGGGGCGCGGTGACGTGAACGGGTGGTGGCACGCGAAGTAGCGCTCGGCGTCCTCGTCCCACTCGAAGCTCGGAAAGTCGACGACCCAGCAGAAGGCGAACACGCCCGGCTCGATGAGCTCGAGCTCCTTGCCCAGGCTCGCGCGGAGCTTGCCGAGCCCTGCATGCACGCGGGCTGCCGGCCCGACACCCAGGAGCACCAGGTCGCCGTCCGACGCGCCCGTGGCCGAGGCCACCGCCGACCGCTCGTCGTCGCTCAGGAGCTTGCCCATCGGCCCGCTCCAGGCGCCATCGACGAGCTTGCCCCACAAGAGCCCACCCATGCCGTACCGCCGCACGAACTGCGTCCAGCGGTCGAGCACCTTCCGCGACGCCTTGCTGGCACCGCCCGGGATCGCGAAGGCCTTCGCGATGCCGCCATCGACCAGGCCGCCCTGGATGACCTGCGACTCCGACCCCGCGAGCTCGGAGGTGACGACGCTGTGCTCGAGACCGAAGCGGATGTCGGGAGCATCGACCCCGAAGCGGCGCATCGACTCGTCGTAGGACAGCCGGGGGATCGCCCCGATGTCCCGACCCAGCACGTCCTGCCACATGTTGCGCGCCACCCCCTCGGCCACCTCCATCACGGTCTCGCGCACCGGGAAGGTCATCTCGATGTCGATCTGGGTGAACTCGGGCTGGCGGTCGGCGCGCAGGTCCTCGTCGCGGAAGCACTTCACGATCTGGAAGTAGCGATCGAAGCCCGAGATCATCAGGATCTGCTTGAACAGCTGCGGGCTCTGGGGCAGGGCGTACCACTGGCCTTCGTGCACGCGGCTCGGCACCAGGTAGTCGCGCGCCCCCTCCGGCGTGGCCTTGGTCAGGACCGGGGTCTCGACCTCGAGGAAGCTCTCGCTGTCGAGGTAGCGCCGGACCGACTGCGCCGCCTTGTGCCGCGTGGTGAAGTTGGCCAGCAGCTCCGGGCGCCTCAGGTCGAGGTAGCGGTAGCGGAGGCGCGTCTCCTCGTGGGCGTCGGCGGCGGTCTCGAGCGAGAACGGCAGCGGCGGCGTGGTCGACAGGATCTCCACCGAGCTGGGGATGACCTCGACCGCGCCCGTGGGGAGGCGCTGGTTGGGGTTCGAACGCACCGCGACCGTGCCGGAGATCTCGACGACGTACTCGTTGCGGCAGCGCGCGGCGACCGCGCGGAGCTCGTCGGCCACGCGCTCGTCAGCGGTGATCTGGACCACGCCGTAGCGGTCCCGGAGGTCGACGAAGACCACACCGCCCAGGTCACGGTAGCTGTTGACCCAGCCCTGGAGTCGGACGGTGGTGCCCTCGTGCTCGGCACGGAGCTCGCCGCAGGTGTGGGTACGACGGACGGTGGACAGCATGGGATCTCCCGGCGCGCTTCAGCGGAGCGCCCCCTAACGGATCAGCCCGCCCGATCAGCTCGTCTCGTTGTTGTCCTCCGCCGAGCTGCAGTCGCTGTCGGCGCTGTCGGCCAGCCCGTCGGTGTCGTTGTCCAGGCCATCGTTGCACTCGACGTCGGTGTCGAGCCCGTCGTCCTCCAGCAGGACCCCGACGTCGGTGCAGACCGGGTCGTCCAGATCGATCCAGCCGTCGCCGTCGTTGTCCACGCCGTCGTTGCACTCCGTGGACGGGTCGGCCTCGTCGGTGTCGTAGCCGTCGTCGCAGCCGGGGTCGTCGGCGTCGGCCAGGCCGTCCTTGTCGTTGTCCACGCCGTCGTTGCAGGTGTACTCCCCCGCCACACCGTCGTCCTCGTCGAGGGTGGTGGCTGTCGGGCAGCCCGGATCGTCCAGGTCGATCCAGCCGTCGCCATCGTCGTCCTCGCCGTTGGCGCACCCGTCGATGTGCGTCTCGTCGTCGTCGAAGGCGGAGTCGCAGCCGGGGTCGTCGGCGTCGATGTAGCCATCCTTGTCGCCGTCGGTGCCGTCGTTGCAGTCCCAGGAGGTCTCGTAGCCCTCCTCGCTCGCACCCCAGCCACAGTCCGGGTCGTCGCCGTCGGTCCAGCCGTCGCCGTCGTTGTCGGTGCCGTCGTCGCAGTCGGCGCCGGAGGACAAAGCCTCGAGGTTGTCGAGCGCGGTCGTGCACTGCTCGTCGTCGCCGTCGGTGGCGCCGTCGCCATCGTTGTCCACGCCGTCCTCGCACTCCGCCACGCCCGTGGCACCCGCCTCCGCAGTGCTCACCACGCAGTCCGGGTCCGCGTCGTCGATCCAGCCGTCGCCGTCGTCGTCGGCGCCGTTGATGCAGACCACGGCCGCGTCGGCCTCCTCGGGATCGAGGCCGTGCTCGCAGCCGCGGTCGTCGGCATCCACGTCACCGTCCCCGTCGTCGTCCGCGCCGTTGTTGCAGACGCTCAGCGACCAAGCGAGCTCGCCGCCGTAGATCAAGCAGTCCGGGTCGTCCCAGTCGGTCCAGCCGTCGCCGTCGTCGTCGGTGTCGTTGTCGCAGCTGCCGAGGTCGGCGAGGTCTTCGTCCGACTGCAGGGCGAGCAGGCACTCCAGATCGTCGGCGTCGGCGAAGGTGTCGCCGTCGTTGTCGGCACCGTCGTTGCACGCCGCATCGCCGAGACCGCCCAGGTGCTCCAGACCGCCGAAGGCGCAGTCCGGGTCCTCCTCGTCGGTCCAGCCGTCGCCGTCGTCGTCGAGGCCGTTGGTGCAGCTCGCCACCGCGGCGTCCTCGTCGAGGTCGAAGGCGTCGTCGCAGTCGGCGTCGAGGGCGTCCGCGTAGGTGTCGCCGTCGTCGTCCTCGCCGTTGTTGCACGCCAGCAGGGTGTAGCCCACCTCGTCCTCACCCGTCGCACAGTCGGGGTCGTCGTCGTCGAACCAGCCGTCGCCGTCGTCGTCGGCGCCGTTGTCACAGGTCGGATCGGCCGACTCGAAGTCCTGCCAGGCGACCACGCAGTCCGCGTCGTCCGCGTCCAAATCCCCGTCGCCGTCGTTGTCGACGCCGTCGTTGCAGAGCCAGCCCGCGTAGCCGCCCTCGCTGCCCTCGGTCAGGCAGTCGACGTCGTCGCCGTCGGTCCAGCCGTCCCCGTCGTCGTCGGAGCCGTTCTCGCAGTCGTCGACGTCGCCGTCCTCCACCGAGTCCCACGCGTCCGCGCAGTCCGCGTCGGCCGCGTCGATGGCCAGGTCACCGTCGTTGTCCGTGCCGTCGTTGCAGGCCGTGCCGCCGAAGCCGGCTTCGGTGGTCCCTGTCGCGCAGTCGGGGTCGTCGGCGTCGGTCCAGCCGTCGCCGTCGCCGTCGAGGCCGTCCAGGCAGTCGCCATCGGTCTCGTCGTCCACCTCGGCCGAGGTGCAGGCGGGGTCGTCGGCGTCGGTCAGGTCGTCGCCGTCGTTGTCCACCCCGTCGTTGCAGGCGGTCGAGCCCACGCCGAGCTCCTCGTCGCCGCTCGCGCAGTCGGGATCGTCGTCGTCGGTCCAGCCGTCGCCATCGTCGTCGGTGCCGTCGGAGCAGGAGTCCGCGTCGTCGGCCTCGTTGGTGTCCCAGGCATCGTCGCAGCCGGGATCGTCGACGTCGGCGTAGCCGTCCTCGTCGTTGTCCTCGTCGTCGTTGCAGCCGGTCGTGCCGAAGCCGGACTCCGTGCCATCCGGCGTGGCGCAGTCGGGATCGTCGCTGTCGTACCAGCCGTCGTTGTCGCCATCGAGGCCGTCGTTGCAGTCCGACACGTCGATCTCGTCGTTGTCGAGGCCGTCGTCGCAGCCCGGGTCCTCGCTGTCGACCCAGCCGTCGCTGTCGCTGTCGACGCCGTCGTTGCAGGCGTAGCTCGAGGCCACCGGACTCTCGTCGTCGTCCGCCGCGTCCGCGCAGCCCGGATCGTCCAGGTCGACCCAGCCGTCGCCGTCGTCGTCGACGCCGTTGTCGCAGGCCGGGTCGGCCGCTTCGGAGTCGTCGGTCCCGTCCTCGCAGTCGACGTCGTCGGCATCGATCGCCGTGTCTTCCCCGGTGTCGTTGTTCGCCTCGTCGTTGCACTCGTACGCCGTGGCCTTGCCGGACTCCTCGCTGCCGGTGGCGCACTCCGGGTCGTCGGCGTCGATCCAGCCGTCGCCGTCGTCGTCCAGGCCGTTCTCGCAGCCCGGCTCCTCGGTGCTGTCGGTGGCCGCTGAGCACGCCGAGTCGAGGGCGTCGATGCCCAGGTCGCCGTCGTTGTCGACGCCGTCGTTGCAGGCATCGGAGCCGAAGCCGTTCTCGGTGACGTCGACCGCGCAGTCGGGGTCGTCGCCGTCGAACCAGCCGTCACCGTCGTCGTCCAGGCCGTTGTTGCAGAAGTCCTGCTCGTCGTCGTCCTCGGCCGAGACACAGTCGGCGTCGGAGCCGTCGGCGCTGCCGTCGCCGTCGTTGTCGGCGCCGTCGTTGCACTCGGTGGAGCCGTAGCCCAGCTCGTTGCCGTCGGTGCCGCAGTCGGGGTCGTCGTCGTCGATCCAGCCGTCGCCGTCGTTGTCCAGACCATCGCTGCAGATGGTGGCCTCGGCGTCGTCGTTGGCGTCGGCGCACTCGGGATCGCCGGCATCGGTGTAGGTGTCGCCGTCGTTGTCGATGCCGTCGTTGCACTCCGTGCTGCCGAAGCCATCGTCCTCGTCGGCCAGCTCGTCGTTGGCACAGCCAGGATCGTCGAGATCGGTCCAGCCGTCCGCGTCGTTGTCCAGGCCGTCTTCGCAGAGCGCCGTCTCGTCGTCGTCCGCGCTGTCGCAGGCCGGGTCGTCGGAGTCCTCGAGGCCGTCGCCGTCGTTGTCCTCGTCGTCGTTGCACTCGGCGTCGGTGTAGCCGAGCTCGTCGCCGTCGGTGTCGCAGTCGGGGTCGTCGAAGTCGACCCAGCCGTCGCCGTCGTCGTCCAGACCGTTCTCGCAGGCCTGCAGCTCTTCGTAGTCCCGCCCGTCGTCGCAGTCTTCGTCGGCGCTGTCGATGGCGCCGTCGCCGTCGTTGTCCGCGCCGTCGTTGCAGTCGTAGCTCGAGGTGGCGTTGACCTCGTCGGCGTAGTCCTCGTGGCAGTCCGGGTCGTCGTCGTCGGTCCAGCCGTCGCCGTCGTTGTCGAGGCCGTCGAGGCAGGGCTCGTGCTCGGTCTCGCCGCTGCCGTCGTCGCAGTCGTCGTCCTCGGCGTCGACCGTGCCGTCTTCGTCGTTGTCGACCCCGTCGTTGCAGGCGTTCTCGCCCAGGCCGTCTTCGCTGGTGCCGTCGTCGGCGCAGTCGGGGTCGGCCGCGTCGGCCCACCCGTCGCCGTCGTTGTCGAGCGTGTCGTTGCAGTCGTGCTCGGGGGTGTCGAGCAGCGCGAGGCCGGGCACCGTGATCTCGAGGATCTCGTCGTCCACGAAGTCGGTGGCCGAGGTGGTCTGGCTGCGGGCCACCACGCTGTCGCCCGACCAGCCCAGGGCCGAGAACACCATCGACGGCGCGTTGCGGCCCTTCTTCAGCTCGATGACGTCGATGGCTTCCCAGTCCGGATCCACATCGACCCGGTAGACGAGCTCGAGCTCGGCGTCGTCGGTGACCACGTCCTCGAAGGTCATCGTGTCGCTGTAGGCACCGGAGAGCACGTTGCCGTCGGCGTCCTCGAAGGGCGCGTCAGGGTCGACCACCAGGCCGACCGTGTCGGCGGTGGCGACCAGGCTGGCCAGATCGGAGGCTTCGATCGCGACGAGGATCGAGGTCTTCGTCTCGACCTCCGTCTCTCCGGTACATCCCAGCATGGCGAGCGTCAGGAACATGCGCGGGTCCTAAGGAAGCGTGACCACGAGGTCCCCAGCCGGCAGCGGCTCGGGCTCGGGCTCTCGGGACAGGATCACCGCGGCGGCGGTGGCTCCGCCAGCCCCCACGCCCACCGCGGTCCAGAAACCCCAGCGGCGGTAGAAGGGCGGCACCTCGATCAGCGTGCCGTGGGCGTAGTCGGCCTTCCTACCGATCCAGCCGGACGCGGGCACCTTGAGCACACCGGCGACCTCGCCGTTTGGGCTGGAGAGCGTCAGGTCGTAGCGACCCTTGCCCAGCTCGAGCTTGACCTTCTTGCCCTTGCCGAGCACCTGGCCCTGCACGCGCGCCACGCCCTCGGCATGCCCGGTCTTGAGCACCACCTTGGCGCCCTTGGACTGGAGGCGCTCGGTCACCACGCCCTTGCTGCCATCGGTGGTGTCGACCTCCGAGATGACCGTGGCGAAGCCCTCCGCCTCGAGCCGCACCACGTGCACACCCTGGGCGACGTCGCGCATGTTGACGGGGGTCTCGCCCACGGGGCGACCGTCGAGCCAGACCGACGCGCCCTCGGGGTTCGAGGTGATGCTGAAGCGCCCGGCGGACGGTTCGAGCTCGTGGTACAGCAGCACGTTCTTCCCGAGCCCGAAGTCGAACTCGCCCTTCACGGGCTCGTAGCGCGGCGCGCGGACCTCGTAGGGGTGGGTGCCCTCCTGGACCTGCTGGTGGCTCAGCCGGATCGGGGCAGGACCGATCTCGTTGCCCCGGATGAACACGACCGCGCCCATGGGCTTCACGAAGAACTCCACCGAGCCCTTGCCCGGACGGAGCTGGGCGGAGACCTCGGTGGTCTGGTTGGCGAAGACCTCGACCCGTCTGACGAAGGGTTCGTGCCCGTCGGCCGACACGCGCACCGTGTGCGCACCGGGGGAGACGTAGCTGACGAGGGGGGCATCGCCCGCCTGCTCGTAGTCGATGTGCACCGTGCTTCCAGGCACCGCCGACACCACCCGGAGGATGCCGGTCGGACCGTCCTGCGCGAGTGCGGGCACGGCCATCAGGCACATCAGAACCCAGCCGAACAGCGGCGCCAGCCTGTGCAACAAGGACCTCTCCCGGACTGCCGCGGGAGCGTAGCACGGGCCTCCGCAACCGATCCGGGGCGCGACGGACCAGCTACCGCTGCGGAGACTTCCGGGCGATGCGCACGTCACCCTTGCGCAGGGTCACGCCGGTCTGATCGAGCCACTCCAGCAGCGGGATCGCGCCCTTCCGGGAGAGCCCCGTGAGCTCCTTGAAGCGCCCGGGCGTGAGCTCGCCCTCCGCGGCCAGCACGGCGCGGACCCTCCCCACCAGATCGCGGAGGTGGCGGCCGTCGAACACCCGCGGACCCACCCGTCCCACGCGTCCGCCGCTGACCAGGTGGGCGAGCAGCGCGTCGCCGTCCGGCAGGCCCTCGGTGGCTTCGGCCGCGTCGAGGCCTCCCAGCCCGGTCGGGACGAGGCGGTCGAGCAGCGTGGACACGCTGGCCTGTTGCGCAGCGTCCAGGCGCACCTGGAAGCCGGGGAGCCGGGCTCGGGGACCCTCGATCACCAGCGAGCCCTGGCCTTCCATCCGGGTGACGAGCGCGCTGAACGCCACCCCCGAGAGGGCCTCGAGGCGACCCCGGCACAGAGCGCGCCGCGGCGCACCGGCCTCGAGGGGTCGCTCGGTGTGCCAACCGCGCAGGCCAGCGAGCACCGCCCCCTCGTGGGCCGCGAGCTCGGCCGGGGCCAACACCACGTCGCCGAGGGCTTCTCCGGCATCGGGTGCGCGCCGGGCGGCGAGCTCCTTGGGCAGTCCGGGCGCGCCGGCTCGTTCGAGCAGCACCGCCACCTCCCCGGCCTCGAGCCGCTCGAGCTGCGCGACCGCGCGAGGCTTGTCGCGACGACGGATGCGGCTGGCCCACGGGTCGAGCACCGTGCCGCCCCCCAGGGTGGTGATCGGGGACTCGCGACGCACCACGAAGCGGTCACCCGGCAGGCACACCACCGGCTCGCTCGTCCGGATCTGGGCAAAGCCCACCGCGCCCGGCAGGAGCTGGTCCTGGTCCAGCGGGTCGAGCACGGCCAGCACCTCGGCCGTGCCGAGGCAGAGGCGCACGCGCACCCCGGCCTCCATCGGCACGGCGTCGTCGAGGTGGCGGTAGCGCACGTCCAGCATCGACGTGGCGGCGAGACGGTCCGGGTGGGCGAGCACGGTGCCCCGAGGGAGGGCCTCACGCTCCACACCGGCCAGGTTCAGTGCGGTCCGCAAGCCGGCGCGGCTGGCGTCGACGCCCTCGCCGTGGACCTGAACGCCCCGCACCCGCGCCTTCTCGCCCGTGGGGAGGAGGACCACCTCGTCGCCGTCGACCACCCGACCCGACTGGACCGTGCCGGTGACGACGGTGCCGAAGCCCTTCATGACGAAGCACCGGTCCACGGGAAGTCGGAAGGGGCCGTGGTCGCGCCGGCTGTCGACCGGCAGCTCGGCCAGGGCGCCCCGCAGCTCGTCGAGGCCCGCGCCCGTCTCGGCCGAGGTGACGATCACGCGCGCACCTTCGAGGGGGGTGCCCACCAGCTCGTCGGCGACCTCCTCCGCGGCGAGCTCGGCCAGCTCGTCGTCCACCAGGTCCGCCATGGTCAGCGCGACCAGCCCGTGCTTCACGCCGAGCAGCTCGACGATGGCCAGGTGCTCACGGGTCTGGGGCATGAGACCCTCCGACGCGCTCACACAGAGCAGCACGGCGTCGATGCCGCTCGCACCGGCGATCATGGTGCGGACGAGGCGCTCGTGGCCGGGACAGTCGATGAACGCCAGGCTCCGGCTCTCGTCCAGATCGAGGCGCGTGAAGCCGAGCGCGATGGTGATGCCCCGGCGCCGCTCCTCGGGCAGGGTGTCGAGGTCCCGACCCGTGAGCGCGCGCACGAGGCTCGTCTTGCCGTGGTCGATGTGGCCGGCCGTGCCGACGATGTAGAGCGCCTCCGCCATGCCGACGCCTATCGTCCTCCGCCGCCCGTTGTAGGCTCGTCGAGCCATGAGCGCACCGGTCACCTGCCCGAACTGCAGCTCGTCCTTCGACGCCAGCGAGAGCATCGCCGACGAAGACGAGCTGATCTGCCCGGCGTGCATGCACGCGTTCGTGCCCCCCATGCCCGGCGAAGCCGGCGTGCCCGACGCGCTGTTCGCCGACTTGAAGGGCCCGCGCGGCGAGTCCCTGGGCACGCTGGACCGCTACGCCGTGCGCCAGCTGATCTACGCCGGCAGCCTGAAGGGGCGCGAGCAGGTCAAGATCGCCGGCGGCGGCTGGGAACCCATCGGGGCACGGCCCGAGTTCGCCGAGGTCTTCCAGCTCATCGGCGTGGACCTGGGCAGCCTCCGCATCTCGGAACAGCAGGTCAAGGGCTGGCGCAAGACCGATGCGGTGCTCGCCAACGAGCAGAGGGAGGCCGCCGAGCGCCGTGCAGCCGCCCGCGCCGCCGAGCCCGTGCGGGCGCCAAAGAAGGCGCCGATGAAGGTCGAGGACGGGATGAAGATCGCGGGCGGCCTCATCGGCGTGATGTTCGTGATCGCGGGCGGGTACGCCGCCTGGGTGTACCTGCTGTAGGCAGCTACCCCGCGGTCAGGCTGCGGAACACCTCCTCGAGGTCACGCCGCTCCCGGCGCAGCTCCAACAACACCAGACCGCGATCGACCGCCAGCTGGAAGAGCTCCCGGCGCACGTCGCCCGGCGCCTTCACCAACAGGGGGGCTTCACCGGGATCGCTCTCGGCCGTGGCCACGACGCGCGCATCCGACACCCCTGGAATCGCCCGCACCGCCTCGCACACGGCCTCGCGGGGAAGGGTGACGCCACCCGGCCCGAAGACCACGTGGGTGAGCTCCGACCGCTCCTGTGCGGTGACCTCGGCGGTGGGGCCGTCGGCCACGAGCCGCCCCTGGTGCAGGATCAACACGCGGTCGCAGGTGGCCTGCACCTCGGAGAGGATGTGGGTGCTCAGGAGCACGGTCTTCTTCTGCCCGAGCTCCCGGATCAAGGCGCGGATGTCGGAGATCTGGTTGGGGTCGAGGCCGCTCGTCGGCTCGTCCAGGATGAGCAGGTCGGGCTCGTGCAGGATGGCCTGGGCCAGCCCGACGCGCTGTCGGTAGCCCTTGGACAGGGTGCCGATGGTCTGCCGTGCCCGCGGGCTCAGGCCGGTGCGTTCCATCGCGCGCGCCACCGCGGACGCCCGCTCCGACCGGCCCAGTCCCCTGACCCGCCCGACGAACTCGAGGTAGTCCTCGACCCGCATCTCCGGGTAGACCGGCGCGGCTTCGGGCAGGTAGCCCAGCCGCGCCCGCACCTGCTCCGGCGCGGTGACCACGTCGTGGCCGGCCACCGTGGCGCGGCCACCACTGGGGCTGATGTAGCCCGTGAGGATCTTCATGGTGGTGGTCTTGCCGGCGCCATTGGGCCCGAGGAATCCCACCACCTCGCCGCGCTGGACCTCGAAGCTCACCCCACCCAGGGCGGCGTGCTCGCCGTAGCGCTTCTCCAGGGACTCCACCTCGATGACGGCCACTGGACCTCCCCTCAGGGCGTATCCTCGGTCCCGACATGCGTCGCATCCGGATCCTCGAACTGCTCCCCGCCGCCGGACCGCGCGCCCCCATGCCCGGCGCCACGCTGGTGAGCGTGGAGCGCAACGACCAGCTCGCCCAGGAGCTGGAAGCCGGCGACTTCGACGTGTTGCTGGTCTACGAGGGCAGCGACCTGAGCCGGGTGTTGGACGAAGCCACGGTGCCGGTGGTCGTCACCACCGCGCGTCCGACGGTCACGCGGGCGGTGAGCCTCGTCCGCCGCGGCGCCCAGGACTACGTGCCGCTCGGACGCGCCCTGGTGGCCTGCGGAGAAGCGGCCCGCAGCGGCGATGCGCCTCCTGGAGGCCTGGAGGCTCAGGACCTCGACGCGGTGCGCGCGCACGCGGTCGAGCTGGAACGCCTGGCCACCCTCGGGCGCCTGGCCGCTGGCGTGTCCCACGAGATCAACAACCCCGCCGCCTTCGTGCTGGCGAACCTCGACGAGCTCCAGAACGTGTTCGGCGACCTGGTCGAGCTGCTCGAGGTGCTGGTGCCCACGGCCCTGCAGCACGCCGACATGCCCACCGCCGCGCGTGTGCGCGAGCTGCTCGAGACCGCTCGATGGCCCGGCGTCTCCGACGACGTCGCGGACCTCCTCGGCGAGAGCGTGGTGGGGCTCCAGCGCATCCGGGGCGTGGTCCAGGATCTCCGCGGCTTGTCACGCGCCCGAGCCGGCGCCACCGCAGCGATCGAGCCGAACCGCGAGGTCGAGCAGGCCAGCTCCCTGTTGCGCCACGAGCTGCGCCAGCACGCCAAGCTGGAGCTCGACCTGCGGCGGGTGCCCATGGTCATGGCCGCACCCGGGCGCATCGCGCTGGTCGTGCTGAACCTGCTCACCAACGCGCTCGACAACCTCCCGGAGCACCAGACCGACGGGCTGGTCCGGCTCTCCACCGGGCGCGAGCGCGACCACGTCCGGATCGTCGTGGAGGACAACGGCCCGACCCTTCCGCCGAGCGTGCTCGCCCCGGACGCAGAGCCCTACGGCCAGACCCACCAGGCCGACCAGCGCGCGCGCGTCCGCTTGTTCGTCTGCCGCAGCATCGCCACCGACCTCGACGGCGAGCTGCACGCCGAGGCACGTGCCGGCGGCGGCACACGGGTCACCATGCGCTTGCCCGCGGTGATCACGGAGACCCAGTCGTTCCAGATGGTCGCCGAAGGACAGCACGATCCGCTGGCCGGCGCTCGGATCCTCGTCGTCGACAACGATCCGGCCATCGTGCGCTCCCTGCAGAGGCTGCTCCGCGCCGCGAGGAGCGTCGAGACCTGCACCTCCGGGCGTGACGCCCTCGAGCGCATCATCACGGATCCGCCCGACGCGGTGGTCTGCGACCTGCTCATGCCGGACGTCTCCGGCATGGAGATCCACCACCGGCTCGCCGCGTCCCACCCCGCGCTGCTCGATCGGATCGTGTTCGTGACGGATGGCGCCTGGACCGAGGCCGCCAAGACCTTCCTCGAGGAGCACACGGACCGGGTGCTCGAGAAGCCCTACGAACCGGAGGAGCTCCGGCGAAGAATACGTGAAGCCCTGAGAAACCGGGGCTGAGCCGAGGCGACACCGGCGATCGCGGTGCTACCGTTCGCTCCGCCCGAGGACTCCCGCCATGATCCGCACCAGCACGCTCCTGTCGATCTTCGCCGTCGGCTGCGGCCCCCAGTACCTGGTCACCGAAGGCACCTTCGACGACGAGGTGACGGACGAAGGCGCAGCCGAAGACACCGGCTCGGCCGAGAAGCCCGTCGAGGAGGAGGACTTCTCGGAGTACGACGGCGCCAGCCTCGTGATCGTGCAGCCCGCGTCCGGCGACTACCTGCCCTGGGAGGAAGTCAACGCCTACGAAGCGTACGTGATGGACGCCGACGGCAACGAGATGGACTTCGAGGGCATCAGCTGGTCCTCGAACGTCGACGAAGACTGGCTCCCGACCGGAACCTGGATCGAGGACGACTCCCTCGGGGTCGGCACCCACGCGCTGACCGCGACCGCCGAGCTGCCCAACGGCGATCGGCTCGCCTACACCATCGGCGGCGTGCTCGTGCAGTCGGCCTACGCCGGCACCTACACGGGCACCACGGTCGTGGAGGTCACCATCAGCGGCTACAGCGCCGCATGCTCGGGCGCCCTCACCGCGGTCATCGACCAGGAAGGCGACGTCGGCTACGGCGACAGCAACTGCTACGTGTCGCTGCAGGGCTTCGAGATCGACCTCGACTTCAACTACGACCTCGAGAACGAAGCCGGCTTCGTGGTCGGCGACGCCGCGCTCGACATCTACGGCTACGAAGTGCCGGTGGACCTCGAGGGCGAGCTGAGCACCGAAGGGGAGCTCTACGGCACCTTCGCCTACGACCTGGGCGACTACCTGGCGATCGCTGGCGAGGTCGAGGCCACGCGGATCAGCCGCGACACCGAGATCGAGCAGTAGGCCTCGCCGGGCGAGCGCCTACCGCTCACCCAGCAGCCTGATCACCTCTTCCTCGACCATCGCCGCCACCCGAGGCGGCACGCTCGGCGGCGGGGGCGACGACACGACCCGCGCGAGCCGCACGTCGAGGTTGGGCTTGGGCCCGATGCCTGCGGGGTGGGGGTTGTCGCACCCCGAGCAGCCCTGGCAGGCCGGCGGCAGGTCAGCGTTCGGATCGTCGGCGCGCGCTACGGCGCCCGGCGGGCCGCCGTAGCGCTTCAAGCCCATGGACCGCAGCCTCACAGCCTCCGAAGGCTCCAGCTCCTTGGCGCCGCCCATGTCGCGCGCGAGCTTGGTGATCTTGGCGGTGTGCTCGACGATCTCGAGGCGGCAGAAGGCCTCGAGGAGGCTGGTGCCCAGGCAGACCGCGCCGTGGGTGTCCATCAGGATCGCGTCGTGCTCCGCGATGAAGGGGCGGATGCGGTCGGCGAGGGTCTGGGTGCCGGTGGTCTCGTAGGGCACGGTCGGGACGGTGCCGAGGGTGAGCACCACCTCGGGCAGGATGCAGCGCGCCATCGAGACATTGGCGAGGGTGAAGGCGATCGCCATCGGTGGATGGGCGTGCACGACAGCCTGGCAGTCGGGGCGCTCCTCGTAGCAAGCGAGGTGCATCAGCATCTCGGAGGTGGGCCGACCCTTGCCGCGCACCTTGTGGCCCTTGGAGTCGATGACCACCAGCTGGTCGTCGGTCAGGAAGCCCTTGTGGCAGCCAGCCTGGGTGCAGAGGATGTTGCCGTCGGGCATGCGCACGCTGAGGTTCCCATCGAGGGCGACCAACAGGTTCTGCTCGTAGACCTTGTGGGAGAAGAAGAGCAGCTGCTCCCTCAGCTCCCGCTCGGTGAGGCGCTCACGCATGCGTCGGAGCTAACCGTTCCGAGCTGCGTCGTGCTGCGCGTGCAGGTCGACGAGCACACCGTTCACGCGCCCGAGCTGGGTGGCCAGGTTCCTCAACAGGGCCCGCAGCAGGCGGGTGCCCAGCGCGTCGCCCTCGGCCAGCAGGGCGAAGAAGTCGGCTCGGCTCATGTAGGCGACCTGCACCGTGCCCGCGGCCGCGACGGTGGCCGTGGCGGGCAGTCCGTCGATGACCGACACCTGGCCGAACCACTCCCCCGCGGGGATGTCGGTGGCCAGGGTGCGATCCTTGGCCCCGCCCAGGGCGCGCTCGACCTGCAGCGGGCCGCTGAGCAGCATGAAGAGCCCCGGGGACCGCTGCCCCTCCAGGATCAGGGCGCGTCCGGCCTCGAAGGTCACCGACTCGAGCAGCTCGGCGAGCTGGTCGCGCTCCTCGACGGTGAGCACGACCAGGGACTCGGCGCAGTCGAGCAGCCGTGGATCGACCATCAGACCTCCCAGCCCAGGGTGTCGACCTCGATGCGCTCGCCATCGTGTAGGGCCGCAACCAGGCGTGCGCCCTCGTCGACCGCCGACCGGAAGCGGCGGCACAGGTCCTTTCCGATGCCGCGGAGGATCGAGGCTGCGATCGGATCACCCCGGTACAGCAGACCCTCGAAGACTTCGCCGGGCAGGTGCCAGACGAGGGCACGCGCCGTGGCCGCGCAGCTCGCGCTCCGCGCCGACGCCTGCACCAGGCCCATCTCACCGACCGTCTCGCCTCGGTGGATGGTGGCGATCCGTACGGGACCGTCCTCACCGTCGACCGCGACGGAGAACTCGCCCTCGAGCACCAGGTAGAAGCCGTTGGGCGCTTCCCCCTGCCAGAAGATCAGGTCGCCCTTCTCGAGGCGGCGGAGCGTGCCGGCGCCGTAGAGCGCCCGCGCGTCCATCTCAGCGAGTGTCGAGAAGATCGGGTTGGTGAGCAGCAGCTCGACCCATTCAGGCGTTCGGTCCACGGGCGGAGGCTAACAGACTCGGACCCTGCACCCTCAATGGAGCTGGACCTCGACCACGACCTCGATCGTCTCCTCACCGTCCTCGGCCGGACGGGGCAGGGCCGAGGTGAGCGAGCCCAGATCGCCGAGCCCAGCCATGAAGCCCTCGAGGCGGTCGGCCGGGACCGTGAGCGTGAGCTGGCCGTAGGCCTGCTCCGAGTCGAGCATCCGAGCCTGGCCCGATGCGACCAGGCCGCCGTGCTCGGCAGCCAGGGCTGTCAGCTCGTAGAGCACGTCCCCGCGCGAGGCGTGCATGCGCACCGAACGCACCCGAGCGAGCTGCGAACCCCGCTCCCAGGCCGCCTGGTAGGCCTCGCGCTCGGGCTTGGGCCGCGGCGTGGGCGCGGGCGGCACGACGACCGGCTCGTGCACCACCGGCTCAGCCACCACCGGCTCGGGATCCACCGGCTCGGGATCCTCAGGCTCGGGATCCTCAGGCTCGATCACCGCGACCTCGATGGGTGCCGCGGCGATCTCCTCATGCAGGGCTTCGAGCGCGTCGGGGGCGGATGGACGTGGGGCATCGGGCCAGAAGACCACACCGGCGCCCAGGAGCGTCAGCCCGCCCAGAAGCAGCGGCCAGGGAGGCCGCGCCGGGCGCTCGGTCTGCGCCACCAGCACCGCCTCGGCGAGCGCGGCGGGAGCGGGCACCGGACCCACGCGGCCGAGCAGGGCGACGGCCATGCGCATGGCTTCGTAGTCGCGACGGAGCTCGGCGTCGTCGGCGAGCGCAGCCAACATGGCATCCCGCTCGTGAGCGGGCAGCTCGCCATCCAGGAGCGCCGAGAGTCGCTGGCGCACGAAGAAGGCGTGCATCACGCCCCCAAGCGGGCGGCGAGGGCGGACCGCGCGCGCTGGAGGCGCGCTGTGACGCTGCCCCGTGCGAGGTCGAGCGCCCGGGCCACCTGATCGGGATCGAGCGCGATCACGTCGCGGAGCAGCAGCACGACGAGCTCGTCGTCGCCGACAGCACCCAGCGCGGCTTGCAGCCGTGCGCTCTCCTCCTGCGGAAGCGGGGAGCTCGCGACGACCACCGGGCGACCCGCCTCGCTGCACAGGCGCGCGGCCTCGCCATAGACCGCAAGCGGGCCGGAGACGCGCAAGGACCGCACGGCGAGGTCGAGCGCGCGCTCGGCGTCGCCGGTCCAACGGAGGCAGAAGGTGTAGACGCCGTCGTGCTCGGCGTTCATCGCGGCACCGGCGCTACGCGAGGTCCTCGTCGTCGAGCGTGCCCCAGCCGGGCATGCTCACCTTCGTGCCGTCTTCCAGCGAACCGCGGAGCTGGCCGAGCACGTCGCTCTGGTCCGGGAAGATGGTCTTCCGGACGCGGGCACCCTTGAAGGTGCAGCCGTCGAGGTTGGCGAGGTCGAGATCGGTCTCCTCCAGGGTGGCGCCGTCGAGCACCGCGTCCTGCAGGTTGGCCTGCCAGAGGCTGGCGTGGGACAGATCGGCCTGCCGGAAGCTGCACCCGCTGAGGTTGGCTTCCGCCAGCTTCGCGCCCCGGAGGCTGATGCCGTCGAAGTCGATCCCCGCGAGGTCGACCCCGCGCAGGTCCCGATCCTCGAGGGAGTGCCCACGGCGGAGGGCTTCCTGCACCTGCTTCCGAGTCATCGGACGGGGAATGCCCATCTCGTCACGGTCGTGTTTCCTAACCATACGCATCTGCTACCTCTGCTCTGCTGCGGCTTCGAGCCAGGCCACCATGGACGCCGCGAGGTTGGACCCCGTGAACGCCTGAACCATGTGGACCCCTCCCGGATTGAGCGTGTTGATCTCGATGACACGCCCACCGATGACGTCGATCCCTGCGAACCAGACGCCGTCGGACTTCAAGTGCGGGGTGACGCTGCGGATCAGGTCGTGCTCGCTTTCCAGGAGTTGGCAGGGCTCCGGCTGTCCACCACGCTTGAGGTTGTGGGCCAGCTGCCCGGGCGCCCTTCTCCGGAGGTATCCGCCGAGCAGATCGCCGTCCAACCACAACAACCGCTTCTCCCCCTCGGCGGCTTCGGCCAGGTACTCCTGCACCACGACGTAGCCGTCGCCGGCGCGAGAAGCCTCGTAGAAGGCACGCTCCAGCGCACGCTCGTCGCGCCGCCCCACGCGGCTCACCGCGCGCCCACCCGAGGCCCGGGCCGGCTTCAGGATGATCCCGGACTCCAGCTCCACGCAGAACGCCAGGGTGGTGGCCAGGGAGCGCGTGACGAGGGTCTTGGGGCGCGGGACGCCATCGAGGTGGGCCAGGTAGCTCTTGTGGGAGGTCTTGATGAGGGTCTCGGGGGTGTTGAGCACCAGCACCCCCTCCCGCGCCGCGAGGCTGGCGTAGCCGAGCACCGCGAGGTCGATCGGGTTGATGCGCAAGAGCAGCACGTCGAGGGTCGCCACCTCGAGGTAGCGACGGCGCGCCGTGCGGTTCCGCAGGTGCTCGCAGAGAAGCTCGCGGCTCATCGGCTCGTCGAAGGCGTGCGCCCGCGCCACCAGCCGCCCGGTGCCGTCGACCTCGAAGTCCCACGGCTCCACCAGACGGAGCGCGTGCCCCCGGGCGAGCGCAGCCTCCGCCAGACAGGCGGTGGTCCACGTGGCGTCGAGCGACGACGCGCGGGTGATGGCGATGCCCAGTCTCACGCGCTGGCATAGCCGGCCTGCTACCCTCGGGCCGTGGAAGAGTTCCTCCAGCGCCTCGGTCTGCTGGTCCAGGCACGCTACCCCCTGCTCTACCTCCTCACCCACGAGGAGGAGCGCACCTTGCGGGGTCTGACCAAGCTGGGCGCGGCCGAAGGCATGGCCCTCTACACCTGGCGCGTGTCCAGCGGGCTCTCGAAGGATGGGGGCATCGTCGCCCCCGGATCCAACGAGCTCGAGCTGGCCCTGGACGTGCTCGCCGACGTGGACGAGCCGGCGCTCCTGGTGCTGCTCGACGTGCACAGCGAGCTGGGACGCCCCACCGTGCTGCGGCGGCTGCGGGACATGCAGGCGAACCTCGGCCGCCGCAAGCAGGCCATCGTGGTCGTCAGCGCCGTGTTGCGCGTGCCCCCGGAGCTAGAGAAGGAGATCTCGGTCGAGCCGGTCCCGCTGCCCGGCCGCGACGAGGTCGGCCGCCTGCTCCGCGTCCTGGTCAAGAAGAAGAAGCTCGAGCTCGAGCCCGAGCTCGAGGAGAAGTACGTCCAGACCGCGCTGGGCATGACCGAGAAGGAGGTCAAGCGCGCCTTCGCCCAGGTGCTGCTGGCCGGCGGGCGCTTCGACGGCACCGACCTCGCCGTGCTGGTCGATGCCAAGTGCGCGGCCATCCGGCGCACCCAGTACATGGAATACCTCCACGACGTCGGCCAGATGGACGGCGTCGGCGGCCTCGAGAACCTCAAGGAGTGGCTGCGTCGCCGCGGCCTCGCCTTCAAGCAGGAAGCCCGCGACTTCGGGCTCCCGGAGCCCAAGGGCGTGTTCCTCCTCGGCGTGCAGGGTTGCGGCAAATCGCTCACCGCGAAGGCGTGCGCCGGGCTCTTCCGCATCCCCCTGTTGCGCCTGGACGTGGGCGCGGTGTTCCAGGGAGCCGGCGGGGCAGAGGCCTCGCTGCGCGACACCATCCGGGTGGCGGAGTCGATCGCGCCGGTGGTGCTCTGGATCGACGAGCTCGAGAAGGGCTTCCTCTCCACGAGCGAGATCGGCGGCGGGCGCGCCTTCGGAACCTTCCTGACCTGGCTGCAGGAGAAGTCCAAGCCGGTCTTCGTCGTGGCCACCGCCAACGAGGTGCGGGTGCTCCCGCCCGAGCTGCTGCGCAAGGGGCGCTTCGACGAGATCTTCTTCGTGGACCTGCCCGACGTGCACGAGCGGCTCGAGATCCTCGACATCCACGTGAAGCTGCGCAAGCGCGACCCCGAGGAGTTCGATCTGCTCCAGTGCGCCGAGATGACCGAGAAGTACTCGGGCGCGGAGCTCGAGCAGGTCATCGTCGAGTCGCTCTTCAACGCCTACGCCGAGGGTCGGCAGCTCCACCACCGCGACCTGATCCGCACCATCCGGGACACCGTGCCCCTGGCGGTCACCATGGACGACCGCCTCAAGGAGCTCCGCGAGTGGGCTCGGCCGCGGACCCGTCCGGCGTCGGTCAACCGCCGCCGCATCGACTTCTTCGAGGACTTCGGCACGTGAGGTGCGCGGTCGTCGGCGCGGGCTCGTGGGGCACGGCGCTGGCCATCCAGCTGGCCCGGCTGGGGCACGCGGTACGGATGTGGGACCGGAAAGCGGACCGGGCGGCCGCGCACGAAGCCGCACGGGAGAACAGCCAGTACCTGCCCGGACTGCCCTTCCCGGCCACGCTCGGGGTGACCGCGAACCTGCACCGCGCCCTGGATGGCGCCGAGCTGGTGGTGGCGGTGGTGCCGAGCCAGACCATGCGGGGGGTGATGACGGACGCCGCCGAGGCCATCTCGGACGAGGCGGTGGTCTGTTGCGCGAGCAAGGGGGTCGAGACCGGCTCCCTGCAGACCATGGACGAGGTGCTGCGAGAGGCGCTTCCGGCGCGCCTGCACGAACGCATCTGCGCGCTGTCGGGGCCGAGCTTCGCCAAGGAGCTCGCCCAGGGACTTCCCACGGCGGTCGTGGTCGCCGCGCGCGACGACCGGCTCGGCCACGCGGTCGCCGGCGCCTTCCACGGCTCGGTCCTGAGGGTCTACAGCTCCGACGACCTCGTGGGCGTCGAGATCGGCGGCGCGCTGAAGAACCCGATCGCGATCGCCTGCGGCATCAGCGATGGCCTGGGGCTGGGCCTGAACGCGCGGGCCGCGATCATCACCCGCGGCCTCGCCGAGATCACCCGCCTCGCCGTCGCTCGCGGCGCCAACCCCCTCACCATGATGGGGCTCGCCGGCATGGGCGACCTCGTGCTCACCTGCACCGGCAACCTCTCGCGCAACCGTCGTGTGGGCCTGGCGCTCGGCGGGGGGCGCAGCCTGCCGGACATCCTCACGGAGCTGGGGCAGGTCGCCGAGGGCGTGGTCACGGCCCGGTCCGCCACGGACCTCGCGGCCTCCATCGGCGTCGAGCTCCCGATCATCCAGACCGTGTGCTCGGTCCTCCACGAGGACAAGCCGGCGCGCGAGGGCCTCGCAGACCTCATGGGCAGGGCCCGGCGCGCCGAGCGGGACTGAGTGTTCTTCCACGCCCTGACCGGGCACGCGAGCCGCTCGCGGCCTACGACCCGTCGGCCTCCGCGACCGCCCGGTACCGCCGGGTGATGAGCAGGGTGAGGGCGAACCACACCCCGATCAGGGCCAGCGCCAGCGCCAGGGCCCAGCCCTGCGCGCTCAGGGCCACGAGCACGAGCAACATGCCCGACGCCACCCCCTTCGCCACCCGGTAGGTCAGCATGTCGATGACCGCCTTGCCCTGGGTCTTCTCCTCGTAGGAGAGCGGGAGGTAGAGCGCTTCCTTGCTCGCTCGGAACAGCGAGTAGTCCAGCCCCTTGTTGGCCACCTTGCAGGCCGCCATGGCCAGGAACCCAGGGGTGAAGAGGGCGGTCACGGCGGTGGCTGCGAGCACCACGGGAACCCCGAGCAGCGTGCGCGACACGCCGAGGACCTTGAGCACCGGTCCGCTGGACAGGTTCAACAGGAGCGAGACCACGTCGATCGCCGCGTACACCTTCCCGATCACGGCGGTGCGCTCGTCGAGCTCGGGCACCGCGGCCTCGAGCACGCCGTTGTAGGCGAAGTCGATGACGTTCGTGCAGAGCTGGACCGAGCCGATCAACAGCAGCACGAGCAGGAGGTAGCGGCTCCTGCGCACCACGTTCACGCCCTCGACGAAGCCCGGGCGTTCCTCAGCCTGCATCCACTGGGGCTCGGCGCCCGCCCGTCGGGCCAACCAGCGGGCGAGCAACCAGGTGACCAGGAGCGCCGGGAGCACCAGCCAGGGTGCGCGTCCCGTGCCGACCTCGGCGGCCACCTGGCCTACCGTCATGTTCGACAGGAAGCCGCCAGCCGCGCCCATCGCGCCGAACAGGCCGTAGGCCCATCTCGCGGTCACGAGGGGGAACACCACGTTGGCGAAGGCGTAGAAGGTCTCCACCAGGACGACGATGTAGACGTCCTTCCAGATGTAGAGCAGGAAGCTCGCGCCGCGCCAGCCCGCCTCGTGGAGCAGGAGGAGCACCACCAACAAGCCGCCGCTCACGAGCCCGCACAGTCCGAGCAGGGTCGCCAGCTCGTAGCGCCGCGCGGCCCGCTCCCAGGCGCTGACCGCCAGGAGCGCTCCCACGGCGACGCCCACCCATGCCCACGGCAGGGCATCGCGCCCCCAGACCTCCAGGAAGAGCGACTCGGTCGACGGCCGTGCGGTGCCGTACCCGACCATCATCACCGCCGCGATGAGGCACAGGCCGACCAGACGGATGCGTGCTTCGCGGTCCACGCGGCGACTCTACCCGAGCCGGTGGATCCGGTTCCCGAAGGGCACCGGCACCGCTTGGGCGAGGAAGCGGGCGGCGAGGCGTTCCAGGGCGTGCCGCGACGCCACCAGGCTGTCGGCGATGGCGCTGTGACCCAGCGGATCGCGCCGCCCGGCCACCGAGTACTTGTGCCCGATGACCACCCCCGCCACGGACAGCTCCAGCTCGTTGGCCAGCACGACCTCCGGGCCCACGCTCATCGAGTTCACCTGGGCGCCCTGCGCCGTCCACCAGCGGTTCTCCGCAGCGGTCTTGGTTCGCGGACCGCCCACGTACGCGAAGACGGCGCGCGGGGCGGGCGCCTCGAGCCAGGCATCGATCTGTGCGGAGAGGCCGCGGGAGAAGAGCCCGTCGACCACGACCAGGTGCCCTTGCCCGGCCCGCGGCACGTCGAACACCGTGCAGGCCGACCCGTCGGGCAGGCGGTTCGCCGGCATCAGGAGGTCCGACAGGACGAGGGGTTCGTAGAGCGGGAGCGACGGGTCCAGCACGCCCACCGAGCTGGTGACGAGCAAGGCCGTGCACCCACGCTCCCGGAGCGCCCACGCGTGGCCGCGCCAGGGCACCTGGTGGGGCAGGAAGCGGTGGGGCACGCCGTGGCGGAAGACCACCAGCCCGCCCGAGGGGTGCTCCCACACGGTGACCGAGCCCCAGGGTGTCGGGACCGGGACGGCCTCGAGGCGCTCGCCCGCCAGGACAGGCTCGGAGAACGCCGAGCCGAGGAGGACCGCGTTCATTCGTCGGCGTAGGCCAGGGCGTCGTCGTCGTCTTCGTCCTCGTAGGCGACCTCTTCGCCGCGTCCACGGGAGATGGTGAGCGCAGCGACGACCACGCCGACCGCCACCAAGGCGAGGCTGGAGACCTGGCCGGTGGACAGGAAGCCGAAGTAGCCGGTGCCGCGGATCTCGTCGCCGCGGAAGAGCTCGATCACGATCCGCCAGGAGCCCGCGAAGATGCAGTACAGGGCCACGAGCTGGCCATCCCACTTTCGCCAGTGCTTCCAGATCCAGCTGGTGAGCAGGAAGAGCCCGAAGAGCACCACCGCGTCCATCAGCTGCGTCGGGTAGACCGGGGTCTCGTAGATCGAGCCCATGGTCTGGCCGCGGTGGTACGAGAACGCGATCCAGGGGAAGCCCTGCACCCCGAGGATCTCGCCGCCCGGGAAGAAGCCGCCGGTGAGCGAGCCCGTGGTCGGCGCGTCGCACACGCGGCCGTGGCAACAGCCCGCGAAGAAGCAGCCCACCCGTCCGATGGCCATGCCCAGGAAGATGGTGGGCGTGATGGCATCGGCCATCTTGATCGCGGGCAGGCCCCGCCGCTTCAGGAAGATCACGCCGCAGATGCTGGCGAGCATGACCCCGCCGAGCACCGCCATGCCGCCTTCCCGGGGGGAGAAGAAGATCAGCGGGTTCGAGAAGAACTTCTCGGGCTCGGCGAACACGAAGTGCATCAACCGCGACCCGATGATCGACGTGACCACCGACAGCATCAGGAGCGGCGTGAGCACGTCCGGGTTGACGCCGATCTTGGGCAGGCGCCGCCAGGCCACCATCGTGCAGGCCAGGAAGGCCAGGATGAGCATCAGCCCCCAGGTGCCGTAGTCGAGCGTGCTGCCGTCGGGCGTGGGCTGCCGGTACAGGAAGGGGAACATCGCGCACAAGCTAACGGGGCAGCGTGTCGACCGGGGGCGGCACCTGTCACCGGAAGCAACGTCCGGGGACCCGGACCGCGACGTCAGGTCGCTCGTCAGGCGAGCCCGAGCGTGCGCGGCTCCCAGGGCGCCAGCACGCCCTCGGCCGCCAAGGAGGTCCAGCCTGGCTCACCGAGCACGAGGTGGTCGACCAGGCGCACGTCGAGCACGGCCGCAGCCTCCGCCACCCTCCGCGTGACCTGCACGTCCTGCGCCGACGGCGTCGGATCGCCGCTGGGATGGTTGTGCGCCAGCAGCACCATCCCCGCACCAACCATCACCGCCGGCCGGAGCACCTGCCGCGGGTCCACGATCGTGTGGCCTTCGCTCCCGACCGTGAGCCGACGATGAGCCTTCACCCGCAGACGCCGGTCGAGGTAGAGCGCATGCAGCTCCTCGTGCGGGAGCTGCGACAGGTGAGGCCGCAGGAAGCGCACCGCCGCTTCGGGTCCGCCGAGGGGCGCCGCCCAGCGAGCGGGCGGTGGCCGCGAGGCGAGGGCACACGCCGCGTGCACGCGCACGGCCGCGCTCGCACCGACTCCAGGGACCTCCATCAGGGCCGCAGGGGGCTCGAGGGCCAGCGCCTTCACGGTACCGAAGCGTTCCAGCAGCTCCCGCGCGAGCCCCAAGGAGCGGCCCGTACCCCCGTCGAGCACGAGGGCGAGCAGATCGGTCGACGACTGGGAGGTCGGACCCTCGACGAGGTAGCGGGCGCGTGGTGCAGGCAACATGACCGGGGACGGTGCAGCCCCCGTGCCAGGCACGCGCTCCGTGGACTGCGAGCCTGCTCACACCACCCGTGTCGCGGGCGCTCGACAGCGCTATCGAGCGTCCGGCACCTCCTGGTCAGCCCCCAGCACCGAAGCCACTCGACGGGACCACGCCGGCAGGTCGGCCGGATCCGACGGATACTGGCCGTGCAGCCGTCGGAGCCGCGCCATGCGCAGGCCGACCGGCGCGAGCCGCCGCAACACGCCGACCTGCCGGGTCGCGCCCAGCGCCAACCGCCCGACCTCCCCCAGGCGAGGCAGCACCTCGCGCTGGCCGAGCTCGGCGGACGCGACGCTGGCCGGCACCAGCCCCGCGGCCATGAGCCCCGCGGTGTCCTCCACGGTGAGCGACCGGCTGAAGCGCGCGAACTGGTCCGATGCGGCCAGGCGGCCTCCGTAGGTGCGCATGAAGTCCACCGCCCAGCTGTGCAGGGGCCGGTCGGCCGCCAGCGTGTCGGCGAGCGCGCGCGCAGCCACGAGCTGCACGCCGATTCCGGAGCCGTGGGCGCAGAACACCTGGCACGCAGCGTCGCCGATGCGGGCGTAGTTGCCCCGCGCGAGGACCTCCCGTGGACGGCGCAAGGGAATCGCCCGCGAGCCGCCAAAGAGCCGCGGCCCCACCCACCGGTGCTCCGCCGCGAAGCGCTCGACGAGGGCCGGCCCCGAGGCGTGCCCCAGCGCAGGGATGGAGCCTGTCAGGATGGCGAGCTCGTCGCCGTGCAGTGCGACGTTCACGATGCTGTACCCACCGGCCACGCCCGTGAAGCACAGGGTCTGGCCGACCGGCACCTCGTGACGCGCGAAGAAGGCCTCCGCGGCCTGCCGGTCGCCCACGCCGCGGACCTCCTGCGCCGCCACGCACAGGTCCTCCCGCGCGACGGCCGGCCCGCCCAGGAGCCCGACCCCCGTGAGCCCGGAGGCGTCGACCACGTGCCGCGCCCTCAGCGCGCTGCTCGCGAGCCGGATCTCGTCGCCCTCGACCGCCACGACACGCTCGTTGCCCATGAGCACAGCGTCGGCGTCTCGGGCCGCGTTCTGGAGCCTGGACACCAGCCCGCGCATGTCGATCTCGAGCACGCCGTGGTCTTCCAGCACGAGCCGTCGACCACCCCAGCCGGCCACCAGGTGGAAGGGCTGGTCGCCGCCCCGGTGTTCGGCCTTGCGCGGGGCTCCGAGGCCCGAGACCTCGTAGGCCCATCGGGGCACGCCGTTCACCCAGCGCGCGCCCGCTTCGGCCAGCGGCGAGCGGTCGACCGCCACCACCGAGAGCCCGGCCTGCGCCGCGAACGCCGCGACCGCGGCGCCCGCCGTCCCGCAGCCGAGCACCGCCAGGTCGAAGGTCAACGCACCACCCTCGTGGCGCCCCGCTCCAGGGAGGCGAGCCGTCGGGGGTCGCGCACACCGCCCACGTACACCCAGCGCTCGTCGCCCCGGGCGAGCGCCCAGGCGAGCCGTCCGTCGCCCGCATCCAGCGACGCGATGACGAGGCCCCCGACCTCCTCCGCCATGCCGGGAAGCTGCCCGTCGAGGCTCACGGCCAGCACGCCCCCCTCGGTGTGCATCCAAGCGGCGCACAGGGCCCCCGGACCTTCCGCGGTGAGGGGATGGAGCAGCGACGCCGGCGCCTCCCGCACCACCCCGCCGAGCAGCGTCAGCACGCCGTAGAGCCCCGCGATCTCGGCCCCCACACCGGCGCCGAGCAGCACGACATCGGGGCCTCCCGGCTTCAGGCCAGCCGCTCGCCATGCGGTGGCGGTGCCATCGGGGGCACCGATCAACACCAGCAGCCCTCTGGCGTCCACGAGCAGCGCCGGTCCCACCTCGACCAGCTTCATCGGTCGACCCAGTCGCGGATCAGCGGGTAGATCTCGTCGACCACGTGGTCTCCGAAGCAGAGGTCCATGTGGCCATAGTCCGCCGCAAAGCCCGCCGCGCGACCTGCGACGATCAGGCGCTTCTCGTCGGCCCCGACCTCGTGGAACCAGGGCACCACGCGGTCGACCGGAGCCACGTTGTCGGCGCGGCCGGCCACCACGAGGGTGGGGCTCCGGATCCGGGCCAGCGACGCGCGGTAGTCGTAGTCACCGTTGCGGCTCACGAAGGGCCCCCCCTCACCGGCCAACGCGCCAAACTGCCGCAGCTCACCTCCGGAGATCGGCGAGACCACACGCTCGTACATCAACTCCACATAGGGCTCGGAGAGGTCGTTGTAGAGCAGCGCGTCCACCGGGATCGGGGTGCCGCCCAGGCTGGCCTGCAGCCGCGCGCCGGCCTGGGTGGGCAGCGAGCCGACGAAGGGCCCGTAGAACTGCGCAGCGTGCAAGCCCAGGTCCAACAACGGGTCCGGATCCGTGAAGTCGATGGGGGACCCGACCACCACGAGGCTCGACAGCTTCTCGTCGCCGCCTGCGACGGTGCCCGCGTAGATCGCCGCCACCATGCCGCCCATCGAATGCCCGACGTAGCCGACCTGGTCCCGCCCGCTCTCCGCGAGCACCAAGTCGACGGCGGCGGGCAGGTCGTAGCGCCCGTAGTCGTCGACGACCCATCCCGAGCGCTGGGGCTTGCCGTCCGCGGCGCGGCGAGATTCGCCGTGCCCGCGCAGGTCCAGCAGCCAGGTGTCGAGGCCCGCGTTGGACAGGTAGTGACCGAGGTTCCGGACCTCGTCGATCTCCCACGTCCAGTGGTTGCTGGACAGGCCGTGCACCAACAGCACCGACGGCCCCGGGTTCTGGTGGCGATGGAGCACCAACCCGGCTCCGTCTGCGGTGGCGATCTCGTAGCGTTCCACGCCCTGCTCGGGCGGGGGCGCCTCGCCGACACAGGCCCACAGAAGTGGGATCATGGCGCGTCCAGGAAGCGGGCGACCGTGGTGGCCAGGCCCTCGTGGGCAAGGACCTCCATGTGGAGCCGTTCGGGCTCGAGGGCGAGGAAGCCGAGTCGGTCCCAGCTGCGGTCCGGCCAGCCCTGGCTGGGGGGACGGACCACCTCCGGGGGCGCGACCACGTCGCGGTTGCCGGAGGCCACTAGCACCGGACAATCCGGCACGCGGTAGCCCGGTAGCTCGGCCGCCCAGGCCGCGAACGCGGCGGAGAGGTCCGGATGGATCGGTCCAGCCGGGTAGTCCCCCACGAGCTCATCGGGCCAGGGCAGGCCGTGATCCCCGCCCTTCGCCAGCACCGCCACGGGCTGCGCCGCCAGGGGTACGGCGATCAGCGCGAGCCGCTCCGGGGCGTACCCGCTGAGCAGCACCAGCAGCCCGCCGTAGCCGTGCCCCGCCAGCTTCAGCGGTCCGAGCGACGCCTCCAGCTCGTCGAGGGCCGCGTGCAGCTCGTGGATCGCCTCCTCGGGTCCGGTCGTCGGCTCCAGGGTCGCCAGGTGCACGTCGAGGCCACGGCGGCGCAGCGCCAGCGACCACCCGGTGAACGCCTCCGGTTCCACACCCGGCGTGACCACGAGCACCACCGGATCCCCGCCATGCTCCACGTCGACGTCGGTCATCGTCCACGGAGCGGCCAGGGCGATCGACAGGAGGGCGGTCACGGCTGCCGCCTAACGTGCGGGCGTTAAGCCTCCGGCGGAGGCTTGCATGACCACCCAGGACTACCACGCCCTCATCGCCGAAGCCGTCGAGGAAGCGCGCGCCGTCGGTGCCCACGAGCTCGAGCCGTGGCACGTCTTCCTGGCTGCAGCCCGTCGCCCCGCCGGCGCCTTGATCGACCTCTTCAAGGAACGACGCCTGCACCCCTCGCGCATCGTCGAGCGCCTGCTCACCTTCGCGCTCGGCATCGCCCAGTACGGCGAGACGTCCGCGCCCACGAACCTGGAGTGGGCCGAGCCCCTGGTGCGCGCGTGGCAGACCGGCCAGCGGGAAGCGGAGGCCGAGGGCCTCGCGTTCGGAACGCCCCAGCTCATCGCGTCGCTCCTGAAGCGTCCCGGGTCCATCCTCGCGATGTTCGTCGAGCGCGAAGAGCTGCCCACCGAGTCGATGGTCGCCCGCCTGATGGCCGCCAGCGACGAGCCCGTCAGCGACGAGGGCACCCTGGGTGAGCTCGAGCTCGAGCTCGACGAGCTGGAGGAAGGGGCCTCTCCGGCCGCCGCGCCGCCACCGCCGCCGCGCACGCCCCCCTTCGCCCGCCTGGCCGAGATCGGTGAGCGCCACGGGGTCTTCCTCCGGGCCTACGAGACCGACAGCGGACCGCTGGACAGCGCCTCCTTGCTCGCCGACACCGTTCCGGTCGTTCAGGCCGCCGAGACCCTCGCTCTGTCCGGACGGAGCAGCGTCGCCCTGGTCGTCGACGACGCCGCCGCTGCCGAGCCCGTGCTCCAGTCCCTGGCCTGGCGCCTCGGACGCGAGAACGCCACCCAGGCGCCGCAGGGGCGCCTCGCGCACCCCGCAGAGGTGCTTCGCCTGAGCCTTCCACAGCTCGCTCAGGCCGCCCGGCGGCACGACGGCACGGTGGCCACCCGCCTGGCCGCCACGCTCTCCGCGCTGCGAGAGGAGTTTGGCAGGGTCGTGATCTACCTCGACGACCCCCGGTTGCTGCTGGGCGATGCCAACGCCCTCTGCGACGAGGCGGCCTCCGTGCTCGAGCCGGGCCTGATGGAGGGTTCGTTCCAGCTCGTGATCACCCTGTCGCCCAGCGAGTGGGATGCCCTCGGCAGGCCCTTGTCCGAGCTCCTGACCGCGGTCCCCCTCGGTGCGTTGACCGAGGAGGAGGCCGTCACGGTCGTGGACGCCGCGAGGCAACGCCTCGCCCAACACTACGGCCTGCCCGTGCACGACTCGGCGGCCCGTGCAGCCGTGGAGCTCGCCGCGCACCACCTGCCGGGCAAGCTGCCCGCCAACGCCTTGCGCCTGCTGGACCGCTCCGCCGCGCGCACGTGGCAGGCACAGGAAGCCACCGTGGGTCGCGAGCAGGTGGCCGCCACGGTGGCCCGTGACCTCGACCTCGACGCCGCGCAGCTGGCGGTGCCCTTCGCACAGCGGCTCGAGGAGCTGGACGACCTGTTGAGCGCCCGCGTGTTCGGGCAGGACGGTGCGGTCGGCGTGGTCGCGCAGACCATCCGCACGGCAGCGGCCGGGCTGGGCGAGGCAGGCCGTCCCATGGGATCCTTCCTGCTGCTGGGCGGCCCCGGCGTCGGCAAGACCCGCTTCGCCGAAGCGCTGGCGGAGGCGCTGTATGCCGACCCCAACGCCCTGCTCCGCGCCGACATGTCCCGCTTCGACGAAGACACGCGCGTCGACCGGATCTTCGGCGCGGCGCCGGGCTTCCGCGGCTTCGAGCAACGTCTGGCCGACGCGGTCGGCGAGCGCACCCACGCCGTGCTGCTGCTCGACGACATCGACCGCGCCCATCCCAGCGTGTGGGAGGTCCTCGCGCGCCTGATGGAGGGTGAGGTGGTGCGCGACAGCAACGGGCGCACGGTGAGCTTCGCCCACACGACGCTCCTGATGACCAGCAACATCGGCACCGCCGGAGACCGCCGCCCCATCGGCGCCACAGACGACCACCACAGGGCCATCGAGGCCTGGCTCGCCAGCGAGGGCGCCGACGACCCCTTCGAGGAGCTGGCCCCGGCCGTGCGCGAGGCGCTCACCGCCTGGTTCCGTTCGGAGCTCCTCACCCATGTCGGACGGATCCTGCGCTTCCAGCCGCTGGGCGAGAAGCAGGTCCGGGCCATCGCCGAGGACCACCTCGCCCACATCCAGACACGCCTCGCCACCCGCGGCGTGAAGCTCACGGTCGCCTACTCGGCGTGGCCGCTGCTGCTCGCCTACGGCCACACCGAGCAGACCGGCGCGCACGCGATGAGCCGGGTGCTGGAGCGGCTCGTCATCGGCCCGCTCGCCGATCTCGTGCTCAGCCACCGCCTCGGTCGCGGCACGGAGGTGGTGCTCAAGGGTGAGCAGGACGAGCTCAAGCTCTGGGTGCGTTCCTGACCCGCTCTGGTGCACACTGATCGCGTGCATGACGCGCTCAGCTGGATCCTGATCGACGGGAAGCCGATCTTCCTCGACGACTTCCTGAAGCCGTCCACCTTCGTCGGCCAGGCGCTCTCGGCGCTGGGCGCGGCGCGCCAGGACGGTCTGGTCGTCCGACGCCTGAAGATCGTCGACCACTACGCGTCGACCGGTCAATACCACCGGGACGCCTGGTTGCTCGCCGAACACCGAGGTGGTGGCGAGCTCGAACAGCTCGTGCTCCTCCGCGCCAGCGACCTGCAGGTGCTGGCCCGGCTCGAGCAGCGGCAAGCGGACGACGACCAGACCCTGGACAGCGCCCTCCACCACCGCATGGACCAGCTTCGAGAGGAGGGGGTGCTCACCGACTCCGCCATGGGATGGATCCGGCTGGCCGAGCTGGGCAGCGCCGAAGGCCTGGTGCAGCGTCTCGCCGACAAGGGCCTCGAGGCGTGGTGGGGGGAGACGGGGGAGGGCCCCTTCGGATGGCTCGCCCTGGCTCGCTACGTGCTCTTCACGCAGCGCTTCCACCTGCGGCAACGCATGCGCTGGAACGGAGACTGCTGGGAATCCATCACGCTCTTCGACGAGACCACCTGGGAGCTCGACGCGAGCGACGAGCGCGCCCGAGCGCTTCAGCTGGGCTGAGCCTCCGCCGGCACGATGTCCACCCGCGCGTCGTTGTAGCAGGCGCCGTCGCCGAAGTCCGACAGCGTGGCCGGACAGAGCGCCGTGCTCGCCGCGCCGTTGTGGGTGTGCCGCTTCCACAGGCCCTTGGCGATGACCACCGTTCCCGGGCGCACCTTGTCGGTGACCTCCACGGGCAGCACGACCTCACCGAGCTCGTTGAACACCCGCACCAGCTGGCCCGCCCGGAGCCCGCGCTCGGAGGCGTCGTCCGGATGGACCTGCACGGGCTGGAGCCCTTCCATCAGCTGCCCGAAGGTCGAGCTGACCAGGTGGCCGAGCGCCGGCGAGATCAACGCGAGCCGCTCGGGGGCCGGGTCGGGCCGGTAGGCGTACCAGGCCGCCGACGGCATCAGGTGGATCGTTCGATCGGCGGTCCAGGGCTCGAAGTCCTGGAAGGGACGTCCGGGATCGGGATGGTGTGGAGCGCCTTCGATGCCCATCTGTGCCGCCAGGGCAGCGGCCACGCCCGCCTCGTCCGGGTCCCCCGGCTCCGCCAGGCCGAGGCGTTCGGTCAGCTCCGTGAACACCCGGGCGTTGCTCCGCGCCTCCCCGTGCGGGACCACCGCGGGGGGGCGGTCGTGGAACACGTACGCGCCGTAGCCCCGGTGCACCTCCCGATGTTCCAGGAAGGTGGTGGCGGGCAACACGATGTCCGCCAGCTCGGCGGTGTCGGTGTGGACCTGTTCGAAGACGACCGTGAAGAGGTCCTCCCGCGCGAGCCCCCGCAGCACGCGCGCCTGCTCCGGGCACGTGGCGACCGGGTTGCAGTTGTACACGAAGAGCGCGCGGATGCTCCGATCGTCGGTGAGCACGCGCCCGAGCGAGGTCATCGGGACCTGGCGGGTGCGCGATGGCGCGACCCTCGCGGCGAGGCCGGCGTCCAGCTTCCAGTAGCCGGAGTTCGACATCGTGAAGCCACCGCCGAGCGGCCCGAACTTGTTGGCGACGGCGGGCAACGCCAGGATGGCCGCCGTGGCCGACCCCCCGTTGCGGTTCCGCTCCGGGCCCCAGCCGCAACGCAAGGCAGCGGGGGAGGCCTCGGCGTAGCTCCGGGCGAGCTCCACGATCTGGGCCGCCGGCACCTGGCACGTGGCCGCGGCGCGCTCCACGGGCCAGCTCGCGCAGACCGCACGGAACGCCTCGACGCCGGTGGCGTGGGCGGTCAGGAAGTCGCGATCCGCGTGACCGTGCTCGAAGAGCCAGCCCGCCACGGCCAGCGCGAGCGGCAGGTCGGTGCCCGGGCGCGGGGCGACGTGGAGGTCCGCGTCGGCCGCGAGGCGGGTGCGGCGTGGATCGACCACGATCAGCTTGCCGCCCGCCTTCCGGGAGGCGCGGAGGTGGGGCAGCAGGTGGATGCCGGTGGCGTGGGGGTTGCAGCCCCAGACCAGCACCAGCTGCGCCTCGGCATAGGCCGCGTAGGGCATGCCGGGCATGCGTCCGTACACGGCCTCGGCCGCAGCGCTCGAGGGCAACGCGCAGAAGTTCCGATAGAGCCGGGTGGCTCCCAAGCGCTGGAAGAGCCGCGCGTCGAAGCTCCCTTCGGTCAGGTAGCCGTTCGAGCCACCGTAGCTGTAGGGCAGGATCGCTTCGCCGCCATGCGCATCCCGAACCTGGAGGAGCCGGCTCGTGATCGTGCCGAGCGCCTCGTCCCACCCGATGCGTTCGAAGCGACCGGAGCCCTTCGGACCCACGCGTCGCAGGGGATGGGTGAGCCGCTCGCGGCCGTAGAGGTGGTCGGCCGCGCGGGCGACCTTCGAGCAGATGAAGCCGGCCGTCGTGCCGGTGTCGGCGCCACGCACGGCCTGCACGCGGTCCTGCTCGACCGAGACCTCGAGGGAGCAGGCATCGGGACAATCGAGCGGACAGGACGAGGAGACGGTGGCCATGACCGAGGCCTATCCGCGGGCTCAGCCCTGCGGAATCTCCACCTGGGCCACCTCGCGGGTGTCCTCGTCCGGGCCGAGCACGAGCGGCTCCGGCTCGGCGGGCTTGGTCGCGGGCTTGGACCAGGGGGCACGCTGCAGCTCGATGGTGACCGGCCACTCGCGCTTCAGGTCGACCGGGCGGGTGTGCATCTGAACGAACATCAGGAGCCTCGAGGGAGCGGGTGGCGCGGCGCCGAGGAGAGAGTGCCCGGTGAGGATCGAGGCTGCACGGCCAGCGCCGTTTCTTGACGCCCGCCTGACGAATCACGCGGATCGAGCCCAGCGCCGCGCAAGACGCCAGGCACGGAAGCGGGGTACGGATCCCCTCAGACCAGCGAGTGAAGCTCCATGACCGCCACCGAGCACATCCTCATCCTGCTCTCGCTGGTCATCGGACTGGCCTTCGCGCACGTCCTCGATGGTGTCGCACGACTCATCCAGGCCAAGCAGCTCCGCTGGTCGGGGCTGCACGCCACCTGGGTGCTGATCCTGCTCTGGATGCTCACGGACTTCTGGATGTCGGTCTGGCAGCTGCGCCACGAGGACGACTGGAACATCTGGATGGTGCTCTTCTGGGTGGCGATGACCATCGTGATGTACCTGGCCAGCGCCCTGATCGTGCCCGACCACCTCGTCGACGAGACCATCGATCTGGCCACGTTCCACGAAGAGAACCGGCGGCGCTACCTCGGGATGCTGATCATCATCGCGCTGTTCGGCCTCGCGGCGAACCTCATGCTCGCCGGCTTTGCGACGGCCAACTGGTGGGTGATCTCCCAGATCGCGTGCACCGCGCTCGCGGCCTTCGCACGGCCCATCCAGCTGCAATGGGCCGGCACCATCGGCTCGGTGGTGACCTTCCTGACCTACTTCGTGGTCTTCATGTCGGACTTCTGATCCTTCAGCTCGCTCAGCCCGTCCTCCAGGTCGTCCACCAGCCTCCCCAGCTGCTCGCGCGTGACCGTGAAGGGCTGCTTCTCGCGCACGCCATCGTCGCCCAGGCCGTAGCGCTCGACCGTGGCTCCGGATCCGTCCAGGCCGACCTCGTAGTAGCCGCCGCGCATCTCCTCGGGCCGGGATCGGAGCACACCACCGCCCAGCCGCTCGTCGACCTCCACCGGCACCAGCCGCTCGCCGAGCCCGCGCACACGCTCGCTGATCTGCTCCGCCTGGCTCGGCAGGTCCGTGGGCCGCGGCACCCGCACACGAACGCGGTCGATCTTGGCTCCGAGACCGTCCAGCTCCACCACCTCCACCTCCACGGAACCCTTCGAACCGGAGACCTCGACCGAGCCACCGCTCACGTCGGGGAGGTCGAGCTTGTTCCGGAGCTGGTCGCCGAGGCCCATCAGTCTTCCTTCTTGATCACGTCGCGGGTGAAGTCGGTGCCGTCGTGGTGGAGCACGATGAGCTTGCCCTCGAGGCGGGTCTCCAGGTGGATCGGACGACCCCAGACCTTCGCCAGGTTGCCCATCACCTCCTGCGCCCAGTCGAGCTGGATGTCGAGGCCTTCGTAGCTGTGCTGCAGCACCAGCTCGCCGCGGTTCTGGTGGTTGCCTTCGACCACCGCCACCCGAGGCTGGCCGCGGTTCGACAGCATGAACAGCAGCTTCTGCTTCACCTCGAAGAACTCGGTCGAGTCCACGATGTACTCGCCGGTGGCCTTGTCGACCTCGTAGGTGAACATGCCCTGCTCGCGCACGAAGTCCTCGGTCAGGAACTCGTCCACGAAGGTGACGTCGTTGTGCACCTGCCGCACCTCGAAGAGCTTCTTGCGGCCGAGCATCGCGCCGGTGTCCCAGTGCCGCTTCCTCGAGTGATCGTCGCAGTCGAGCCAGGCCTTGCCGAACTGGCCGCGGTCCCAGCGGCGCTCGATGTGACGGTACAGCTCCACGCCCAGCTTGTAGGGGTTGAGCTGGCCCGGACGGGTGGCGACCGTGCCCGAGTGGTGGTCGGCGTAGTCGATGAGCTCGCTGGTGGACAGGATGTCGTGGGTCATCATCCGGGTGTGCCAGTAGGTGGCCCAGCCCTCGTTCATGATCTTGGTCTGGGCCTGAGGCGCGAAGTAGTACGCCTCGTCCCGGATGATCGTGAGGAGGTCGGTCTTCCAGACCGGCAACCGTGCGTACTCGATGAGGAAGCTCAGGATGTCGCGCTCGGGCTCCTCGGGGAACTTCGCGAGCTTCTGCCGCTCCACCTGCCGCGCCTGCCGCTGCTGTTCGAGCACCTCGGGCGGGTTGATGTAGCGGTCCATGTACTTCTTGGCGGGCAGCTTGTTCACGCCGTCCTCGAGCTCGATGGCCTCGACCTCGGCCGCCGACCGGGACCGGCTGCGCTTGATGTGCACCGAGTGGGGATCGATGAGGTTGTCGATGCTCAGGCAGATGTCGATCCATTGCTCGACCTCCGTCATGCCGTGGCGGTCGATGTAGCGCCGCACGCGGGTGGCGTGGTTGGCCATCTGGTCGAGCATCTTGCGGTTGGTCGCGGCGAACCAGGCGTTGTTCTTGAAGAAGTCGACGTGACCGTAGACGTGGGCCATCACGAGCTTCTGGTCGACCATCATGTTGTTGTCGAGCAGGTAGGCGAACGAGGGATCGGTGTTGATGACCATCTCGTAGATCTTCTGCAGCCCGTACTCGTACCCCTTCGACATCTCGAGGTACTCCATCCCGAAGCGCCAGTGGGGGTACCGGGTGGGGAAGCCGCCGTACGACGCGAGCATGTTGATCTCGTCGTAGTCGCACATCAAGAACACGGTCTCGTAGAAGTCGAGGCCGTAGCCGCGGGCGATCTCGACGATCATCTGCCGCGCGTCCTCGAGCTCCTGCGGAAGCCTGCGGTGGGCGCGGACCCAGGTGTCGAGACCGCTCATCTCAGTTGCCCTTGCCCAGGAACTGCTTGATGGAGTCCATGATGCCGTCGCGGTCCGGGATGCGGGAGAGCACGACCTCCTCGGTCTCGGTGAAGCGCTCCGCCAGGTCCTTGATGAACTGTCCCGAGCCGTACTCGCTCTCCACCTGGCCGTAGCTGAACTGGTTGACGATGGGCTTCATGCGCTTCTCGACCAGGTCGAGGCAGCTGCGGGTGTCGGACGCCGACCAGTTGTCGCCGTCGGAGAAGTGGAAGGGGTAGATGTTCCACTCGTCCGCCGGGTAGTCCTCGTCGATGATCTTCATGCAGAGGTTGTAGGCGGAGCTGATGAGGGTGCCGCCGGACTCGCGGGTGCGGAAGAAGGTGTCGCGGTCGACCTCGCGGGCGACGGCGTCGTGGATGATGAAGCGGGTGGCCACGTTGTCGAACTGGGTGCGCAGCCAGGTGTCGATCCAGAAGCACTCCAGCCGCACGATCTCCTTCTGCTCCCGGCCCATCGAACCCGACACGTCCATCATGTAGAGGACCACGGCGGCCGACTGCGGCTCGGTCTTGGCCTTCCAGCTCCGGTACCGCTTGTCCTCCTTCATGGGCACGAGGACCGGCTTCTTCGGGTTGTAGCTGCCCGCCGCGATCTGACGCTTCAGCGCCGCTCGGAAGGTGCGCTTGGTGTGCCGCAGCGACTCCGGGCCCTGCATCGCGATGCCCGTGTACTTGTCGCGGCTGGTGGTGATGTTCTTCTGGCCCTTGGGCTCGATGCGCGGCAGCTCGAGCTCGTCGGCCAGGATCTCCGCCAGCTCGTCGAGGGTGATGTCGACCTCGAGCACGTGCTGCCCGGCGGCGTCGCCAGCCTTCGGGCCCTGGCCTGCACCCTCGCCCTCGCCTTCGCCCTGGCCCACCCCACCCTTGTTCTCACCGTAGCGGAGCCGCGGGATGCGGATCTGCGGGAGGGGGATGGAGACGACGTCGTCGCCCTGCTTGCCCAACAGCTCGCCCGAGCCCATGTAGCGCTTCAGGTCCTTCCGCAGCCGTCCCTTGACGATGTCGCGGAACCGCCCGAGGTCGTTCTCGATGTTGAGCGTGGACACGTGGACTACTCGGACTGGGAGGCGTCACCGCGGGCGAAGATCGAGGCCACGTAGTTGAGCACGTCGGACGCCGACTGCTCGTCGTAGCCGAAGCGATCGATGAGCCGCTGCTTCACGATGTCGATCTTGGCCTGGGTGTCCTTGTCGATGACCTGGGTGACCAGGCTCGTGAGCTTGATCGAGTCCTTCTGGTCCTCGAAGAGCTTGAGCTCGAGCGCCTTGTGCAGCCGCTCGTTCATCGAGTAGTCGAAGGTCTTGCCGTCGAGGGCGAGCGCCCCGATGTAGTTCATGATCTCGCGCCGGAAGTCGTCCTTGCGGGTGTCCGGGATGTCGATCTTGGCTTCGATCGAGCGCATCAGGCGCTCGTCGGGCTCCTCGTACGCTCCGGTGAAGGGGTTCTTCACCTTCTCCTTCTGGGTGTAGGCCTTCACGTTGTCGATGTAGTTGCCGCAGAGCCGCGCGATGGCGTTCTCGTCGGCGGTGATGGCCTTCTGCACCTCGTTCTTGACGATGTCCTCGTACTCGCGCTTCACGAGACCCAGGATGTCGCGGTAGCGCTTGCGGACGTCCTCGTCGGAGATGAGCGAGTGGTTGTCGAGCCCGGCGACCAGCTCGTTCATCACCATGAACGGGTTGATGCAGACCGCGTCGGCGTCACGCACCAGCGAGTTGGAGATCTTGTCCTGCACGTAGCGCGGCGAGATGCCCTCGAGCCCCTCGCGCCGGGCGGACTTCCGGAGCTCCTTGACGTTGTCCTCGGTGTACCCGGGAAGGGTCTTGCCGTCGTAGAGCTTGAGCTTCTGGACCAGCGTGAGGTTGTGCTTCTTGGGCTCCTCGAGGCGGGTGAGCACCGCCCACATCGCGGCCATCTCGAGGGTGTGCGGCGCGATGTGCTTGCCCACCCGCTTGACGTTGAAGTCCTTCGCGTAGATGCGGGACTCCTGGTGCCACTTCGTGATGTACGGCACGTCGATCTTGATGGTCCGGTCGCGCAGCGCCTCCATGAACTCGTTGTTCTGGAGCTTCCGGTACTCGGGCTCGTTGGTGTGCCCGATGATCACCTCGTCGATGTGGGTCTGGGCGAACTTCTTCGGCTTGATGAGGTGCTCCTGGCTCGCGCCGAGGAGGTCGTAGAGGAAGGCCACGTCGAGCTTCAGCACCTCGACGAACTCGATGATGCCGCGGTTGGCGACGCAGAACTCGCCGTCGAAGTTGAAGGCGCGCGGGTCGGAGTCCGATCCGTACTCGGCGATCTTGCGGTAGTTGATGTCGCCGGTGAGCTCGGTCGAGTCCTGGTTCTTCTCATCCTTGGGTTGGAAGGTGCCGATGCCGACCCGGTCCTTCTCGCTCAGGACGAGACGCCGCACCCTGATGCGCTCGATGAGCCGGGTCCAGTCGCCCCCGACCTCCTTCATGGTCTCCTTGTAGAGGAAGCGGCTGACGGGGTCGAGGTCACCCTCGAGGCGGATGGTGTAGCGGCCCTTGCCCTTCCGGTTGAACTCCTCGAGCACCTGCTCGCGCAGCTCCAACGGGATGAGCTTCAGGGGCTCCTCCGACAAGGGGCTCGGCACCTCGGTGCCGTCGGGCATGGTCCAGGTGAAGGTGTAGAGCCGGCCCTGGTCCTGCTTCGAGTACCACTCCAGACCCTTCTTCAGCATCCTGGCGATGGTGGACTTCGCCGAGCCGACCGGACCGTGCAACAGGATGACGCGCTTCTCGGTGCCGTAGCCCAGGGCCGCCGACTTGAGCACGTTCACCAGCTTCATCAGGTGCACGTCGATGCCGAAGACCGCGTCCTTGCCATCGTCGATCGGGTCGTCGAAGAACTTGTAGCGCACGATGTGCTTCTTGGAGTCGGTGTACTCCTCGGTGCCGAAGCTCACGATGCAGTCGTAGAGCCGCTGGTAGGCGTTCCGGCAGATGTTCGGGTCTTCCCGAACGAGGTCGAGGTAGTCCGAGAAGCTGCCCTCCCAGTTCTGGACCTTGAACTGCTCGACGTCCTGCAGGTCGGCGATCATCTGGAAGATGCCGTTCTGCTTGGGCTGGCTCATGGGGGCTCCGGGAGGGGGTGTGGCCCCTCGCCGGGCGACGCTCTCGTCGGCACCGCGGCCTGGGGCCATGGGGGGCGGTGACGGAAAGAACTGGGAAGGCTCTGGATGACGAGCGGGAGCGGGCTGCTCTGCCTTCATCATGCCCCAAGACGACACGGCATCGGGGGTGGGGCTTCCGCCAATGCCCGCTCAGACCCCGTCTTCGGACGCCTGCGGGCGATCCTTGAGCCGATGGGCTCGGCGCGTCACGCGACCAGGTGATCCTTGGCCAGGGCGCGGCGGAGCAGATCGGCCGCCATGATCGGGTAGCTCCGAGGCATCGGCGGCTCCGCGAGGCCGCCCGGGGCGCCCTCGACCCGGGGGTTGAGGCACTTCTGGAAGAGGGCTCTGACCTCCGGGCCAGCCTGGCCCCGACGGGCGGTCTGCCCGCGGAGACGGGCCAGCTCCCGGAATCCCTCCCAGACCTGCAGCACGGCGACGATCGCCGGGTCCTCGACCCTCTGGAGCTCCGAGGTGGCCTCCTCGATGCAGGCGGCCGCGGCCCAGGACGAGCCCTCCACCGCGTGCAGCGCTCCGAGGTGCGCCGTGGCGAGGCTGAGGGCCACGGGTCGTGGTCCCGACCGGTGATCCTCGGCCACACGGCCGAGGGCGAAGCGCGCGTGCTCGAGATGCCCCTGGCCCTGAAGGGCGAGCGCGAGATCCAGACGCGCCCGGTCGAGGTCCCAGGTCTGCTCGAGGAGGGTGTAGAGCTCGACCGCTTCCCGGAGGCAGACGCTCGCGGCATCGAGCATGCCCTGCAGGAGCCGCGTGCGACCGAGTCGATGAAGCACCTGGGCGAGCAGGCGTTGATCGCCACCTCGCCGGCAGGCCTCCAACGCCAGCCCGTGCAGGCGCTCGCTCTCCTCGAACTCGCCCAGGTCGGCGAGCAGCTCACCCAGGGCACTGCGCGCCATCGCCGTGCCCGCGACCGCGCCGAGCGCCAGGTTCACGGTCAGGGCGGACTCGAGGTGCTCCCGCGCGCTCTCAACGTCGCCGGACGCCACGCGCAAGAGCCCGATGTTGTTCAGGCTCGCCCCTTCCCACCGCCGAAGACCCTGAGCGCGGGCCAGCTCGAGGCAACGGTCCTGGTGGGTGGTGGCTTCCTTGAGCCGCCCCTGCTTGAACAGGAACACGGTCCAGGAGACGCGCACCTTGATCTCCAGGGACACGCTGCCCAGAGCGGACGCGATGGACAGGGCCCGCTCGAGGTGATCGTAGGCGCTGCCCAGCTCGCCGGTCTCACAGAGCCGGAACCCGAGCCAGGCGCGGGCGCTCGCCTCGGCGTAGCGGTCCTGCGAGAGGGACAGGAGCTCCACGGCCTGGCGCGCGTACGCGGTGGCCTCGCCGGAGCGGCCGCGGCTACGGAAGAACTTGGCCCTCGCGTGCAGCAGCAGCCCACGCAGTCTCTGGTCCTCGACGGCCCCGACCAGGGCACTGGTCTCCTCGAGGAAGGGCTCGGCCCCATCGGCGCCCACGCGGTCGACCTCCAGGCTGACTCGAAGCACCAGGAGCTCGGCGAGCAGACGCGTGGAGCCGGCGCTGCGCGCCGCGGTGGTGCCGAGCTCCAGCACCTCCCGGTAGCGCTGGGTTCCCAGGCAGTGCAGGCCGATGGCCTTCATGCCGATAGCGATGCGTGCCGCCGCCTCGGGATCGAGCGTCACCGCGCGCCGAAGGGCATGTTCCAGGTTGGCCTGCTCCTGGACCTGCCAGCTGAAGGCCGCCTCCCAGTCCGCCTCGTGGGCCTGGCGGATGCTGCGGCCCGCCGCGCTGGCGTACCACTCGATGTGCCGACGGGTCGCCTCGTGGTCGCGCTGCTTCGCCGCCGCGAAGGCCTGCACCGGCTCCCGCAGGCGGGGGCGCAGCCCGTCGTCCGAGCGTTCCAGCTCGACCAGGCCATGCTCGTTCAACCGCTGGAGCACACCGACCAGGCCCGGTGCGTGCCCAGGAAGCTGCACCACGGCCTCGGCCGCCTCGACCGAGAAGCCTCCCCGGAAGGTGCTCGCCTGTTCGAGCGCCAGGCACTCGACGTCCGAGAGCTGATCCCAGGCCCACGCCAAGGCACGCTCCAGGGCCTCGAGGCTCTCGGAAGGCTTGGTGTCACGCAGGTGGCTCAAGGTGCGCGCCTCCCCCACCATGGCGCTTCGCGCCGCAGCGATCTCCAGCGCCAGGGGGAGCCCCTCCAGCAGAGCCACGATGTCGGACACGGCCTCGAGGTCGGGGGTGTGACCGGGACGCCGCAGGGCCACGCGCTCCAGGAACAGCGCCACGCCGGAGTCCGCGTCGAGGGGCGGCAGCTCGATGACCTGCTCGTCGGGAAGCCCGAGCGCGGCGGCCGAGGTGACCAGGAGATCGGTCGAGGGGGCGAGCCGGCGCAAGGCCGACAGCACGTCGACGAGCTCCGACGACGCCCCGTCGACCAGCAACAGCAGGTGCCCGCGTTGCTCCATCGCGATGCCCAGCTGGTTCCGGAAGCTGGAGGTGGGACCGCTGGGCGGCGGATCGATCCCGAAGGCTTCCCCAAGCCGCGCCAGGAAGACCTCGGGCCGGAGGTCGCCGGCGACCTCCACGCATCCGGCCGCCCAGTGGGCACCACCGCGGGCAGCGACGGATCGGGCGACAGCGGTCTTGCCGACCCCGGGCATGCCCACCACCGACGCCTGCCCGTGCGTTCGAAGCTTCAGCACGATCCCCTCCAGCGCGCGCTCGCGGCCGAAGAGCGGGCCGGCGGCGGCCACCCGCGGCGCTGGGTGCACGCCCGGCGTGTGGAAGACCAGCCGGTAGCCGATGCCGACCTCGGTGAGCACGTGGTCGGGCACGCGCGGATCGGCCTCGATCTTCTTGCGCAGGTTGCCGACCGTCACGTCGAGGGTGCGGCTCCGACTGTCGCGCGCGTAGCCCCAGACCTCCTCGTAGAGGGAGCCCCGGTCCGCGACCAGCCCCGGGCGCGCCACCAGGTGGCGCAAGAGGCGAGCTTCCGTGGCGGTCAGGCGCTCGACGCGATCGCCGCGAAACACCCGCCCCCTGACGAGGTCCACCGTGCAGGACCGCAGGCGCAGGGTCTCTGGAGCCGCTGTCGACATGATCTCCCGGGCGCGATGATACCCACCAACTCCGCATGTTGCTCACGAACCTCGACCCGATCTCGCTGGCCGCCGTCGAGGAAGCGCTGAAGCGGGGCGAGAGCATCACCGCGCGCCTCGAAGGCGGACTCTCGCGCCGCTACCGCGCCGACGAGCTGGCCCCGCTCCTCGACGACGCGCGTGCCGCCGATGCCGACGTCGAGTCCACCCTGAGGGCGCACCTGCCCCCGCGGCCCGGCGGCCGGAGCCGGGTCAGCGTCACCGCCATCGTGCCCACCCACCGCCACGCGCCGCTGGGACTCCACGCCCTGCGCCGGCAGGACGTCGACCTGGAGGTCCTGGTCCTCTGGAACGGCGGCCCGCGCCCGGCCGGCGACCGGATCGTGGAGCTGGACTGGGCGGGCCACGGAGCCACGCGTCAGCGGGGCGTCGAGCTGGCCGAAGGCGACTACGTGCTGCTGACGGTCGACGACGCGCTCCCACGCGGAGGCGGTGTCGTGCGGACCCTCGTGGAGGCGCTGGAGTCCGGGGGCTACGACGCCGTGTTCGGCCGCCAGATCCCGTGGCCGTCCACCGACGCCGTGACCCGCGCCCGGCTCCGTGAGTGGACGCCACCCGGGCAGGAGCACCGGCCGGTCCAGAGGCTCGACCACGTCTTCGCGCTCTACCGCCGGGAGACGCTGCTCGCGCACCCCTTGCCGCGCGTGCCGATCGGCGAAGACCTCCACTGGAGGCAGGGGCGACGCATCGGCTACGTCCCGCTCGCGCCGGTGGTGCACGCCCACCCCCGCAGGGCGCGCGCCCTGTACCGCCGCACCCGCGACCTCCACCGGGAGCACCACGCCGTCGGCGAGCCGGCGCGGGTGCCCGACACCGCCGCGCTGGTGGCCGCCTTGCCCGGCGCGGTGGCCGAGGGGCTCCTCCACGGACCCCACGAGGTGGCGTGCCAGGTGGCCGAGCTCCTCGGACAGTGGGCGGCGGCGCGCTGAGCGAGGGTGCCGTGCCTCTACGCCGAGTTGATCGGGCCTCGCCGGCCCTTCGGGCCCCCAGCGACCCCGCGCCTCCTCGACGTGCCCCTGGCACGCCTTCGTCGGACGCGTGGCCACTGGGAACCCGAACGACTCGGCGATCCTCCAATCAACGCGCCGCAGAGTCACGGTAGACTGACCCCATGTTCCTCCTGATCTGGGCCTGCACCGGCGCGAGCGGCGACACCGCCGCCGAACCCGCGTGCGACGACGGCGCCGACACCCCCTACACCTTTCCCTCCGGCACCTGGTCGATGTCGCTGGACGCGGTGGACGAGAACGGCTGCGAGAACGCCGCCGGCAACGGCCTGCACCTGAACCTCGGCGAGCTCACGAGCGTCACCTTCAAGCAGGGGAGCGGGGACTGCCTGAGCGGCGACGAGGTGCCGGAGTCCGACGACGACCCCGCCATCGCCTGGGAGGGCACGATCTCCGGCTCGGACAGCTTCGATCTGACCGGCTTCGCCGAGGTGATCTTCGGCACCTGCGTCTGGGGCGTCGAGGCCGCCATGACGGGCACGGTCGTGTCCGACAGCGAGCTGAGCTACGCCATCGACGCCACCCTGGTGGTCGTCCGCGAGGGCGGGTACACCGAGGAAGGCGGGGAGTGGCAGGACATCGACGGCGCCTGCGATCTGATCGTGGGCGACGAAGCGCACCACACCTTCCCCTCGCTCCCGTGCGACGCGTCCTGGTCGGGGTCCGGGACGCCGGAGTAGTGCGAGGGGTCGTGCTCGCCGGCGGCTCGGGCAGCCGCTTGTTGCCGTTGACGCGGACCGTCAACAAGCACCTGCTGCCCGTCGGCCACCGGGCGATGATCGACCATCCCGTGCAGCGCCTCGTGGACGGGGGCCTGCGCGAGATCCTGGTCGTCACCGGCGTCGAACACTTCGGTGACCTCGTGCAGCACCTGGGCAGCGGCGCCCGCTACGGCTGTGACTTCACCTACAAGGTGCAGGACGAACCCCTCGGCATCGCCCATGCGCTGGGGCTGGCGGAGGACTTCGCTCGTGGCGAGCCGGTGTGTGTGGTGCTGGGCGACAACGTGTTCCGCGCCGACCTTCGGCCGCTGATCGCAGCCTGGGACGGCCGCGGCGCACGCGTGCACGTCACCCGCGTGGAGCACCCCGAGCGCTTCGGCGTGCCGCGCTTCGGTGAAGGCGGCGCGCTCGAGGAGATCCTCGAGAAGCCGGAAGCGCCGCCGAGTCCCTACGCGGTGACGGGGGTGTACCTCTACGACGCGACCGTGTACGCGATCGTGCGCGAGCTCACCCGCTCCGCGCGCGGCGAGTACGAGATCACCGACGTGAACAACCACTACCTGCAGCAAGGCACCCTCACCTGGGCCGAGCTGCCCGGTCGTTGGACCGACGCCGGAACGCACACGAGCTACGCCCGGGCCCAGGAGCTCGTTCGATGAAGCTCTTGCCCGACATGCGGCTGTTCACCCCGACCGTGCACGCCGACGAGCGCGGGTCCTTCTTCGAGGTCTGGCGCGCCAGCGACCTCGACGTCCAGTTCGTGCAGGCCAACCAGTCGGGCTCGGTCCAGGGCGTGCTGCGAGGTCTGCACCACCAGGTGGGTCGGCCGCAGGGGAAGCTCGTGCGGGTGGTGGTGGGAACGATCTGGGACGTGGCCGTGGACCTGCGCCGTGCGTCCCCCACCTTCGGTCGGTGGGCAGCTACGGAGCTCAGCGCCGAGGGACACGAGGCCCTCTGGATCCCGCCGGGCTTCGCCCACGGGTTCCTCACCGTCTCGGAGCACGCCGAGGTGACGTACCTGGTCACGGCACCGTGGGAGCCCGCCGGTGAGCGCGTGCTCGCCTGGAACGCCCTGGACATCCCTTGGCCACTCGACGGCGCCCCGATCCTCTCGGAACGCGACGCTGCCGCCCCTGGTTGGCCCCCTGCCGAGTCCTACCCGTGAGGGTGTTGGTCACCGGCGGCGCGGGGTTCCTCGGCTCGGCGCTGGTGCGCGCCCTGCTCGCGCGCGGCGACGACGTGGTCGTGCTCGACGCGCTCACCTACGCCGGACGACGGGAACACCTCGACGGGCTCGATGCCCCACTGATCGTCGGCGACGTGCGCGATCCCGAAGCGTGTCGGCGGGCGCTCGTCGGGGTCGACACCGTGGTGCACTGCGCGGCCGAGACCCACGTCGACCGCAGCCTCGTCGATCCCCTGGCGTTCGTGCGCACGAACGTCGAGGGCACCCAGGTCCTCCTCAAGGAGGCGGCGCGGTCGGACGTCGAGCGCTTCCACCACGTGTCGACCGATGAGGTCTACGGCTCACTCGCGCCGGGAGAACCGGCGTGGCGACCGGACGCGCCGCTGCGTCCTCGAAACCCCTACGCAGCCTCGAAGGCGGCGGCCGACCACCTCGTGTGGGCCGCCTGCAACGGCTACGGCCTGCCGGTGTCGATGCACCGAGCGGCGAACACCTACGGGCCGCGCCAGTGGCCCGAGAAGCTGATCCCCCTCTTCATCGAGCGGGCCCAGCACGGCGACCGCCTACCGGTCTATGGAGACGGTCGGCAGGTCCGGGACTGGCTCTACGTCGAGGACCACGCTGCAGCCATCGCCGCGATGCTGGCGCTGCCCGCCGGCGCGCTCTGGCACGTCGCGGGCGGGCTGCAGGTCGAGAACCTGGCCCTGGTCGATGCCCTGTGTGCCGCGCTCGGCGTGCCGCCGCAGATCGCCCACGTCGCCGACCGCGAAGGGCACGACCGCCGCTACGACCTCGACGACAGCGCGTTCCGGGCGGCGAGCGGCTGGTCCCCCGCCGTGGGGCTCGAGCAAGGCTTGAGGCGCACCGTGGCCTGGACCCGCGAGCACCGGGCGCTCCTCCAGAGCATCACCGAAGGCCCCGCCTGGCGACGCTGGGTGGGGCAGCGGTACGCGTAGCGAGGCCTGTCGGCAGTCCGTCGGCGATCCAGGAGCGCCGCCCCGGCGTACGCTCGACCATGCTCCTCTTCCTCGCCTGCTTTGCCGAGCCAGCACCAGACACCGGCGCGACCGACACCGCTCGACCGGCCGACACCGACGGCGGCACGCCTGTCGACACCGCGCCAGCCGACACCGCACCGCCGGAAGACACGGACCCGCCCGCCGACACGGCGCCACCGACCGACACCGCGCCACCCGACGACACCGCGCCACCCGACACCGGCACCGTCTCCTGGCCGGACGTGGACCTCACCCTGGCCGACGTGGGCTTCGCCCGCTGCGAGTCCGCGGCCTACGACCCGGTCAACGACCGCATCGTCGTCGGCA
>CAZSAT010000009.1:0-100710 GCA_964604675.1 uncultured Enterobacterales bacterium | reverse complement strand
CCGACACCGACACGGACACGGACACGGACACGGACACGGACACGGACACGGACACCGACACGGACACCGACACGGACACCGACACGGACACCGACACGTCGTGGGCCGTGTGCGACGACGGCGTCGCGCCGTACAACGACCTGCAGGACGCTGTGGACGACGCCAGCGATGGCGACACCATCACCGTGTGCGCCGGGGAGTGGGACTACGTGGAGATCACACGACGCTCCATCGATCTGGTCGGGGAGGGCGCCGATGTGGTCACCATCGACGGTGGCTCGAACCATCCTGCGATTCTGATCGAGGACGAGACCGTGTCGATCAGCGGCTTCACGCTCACCGGGAGCCCCTCGGACCATGGTGGCGTGGGCGCCCTGGACATGACCAACGCCACGGTCGACGTCACGGACGTCGTGATGACCGACGTGACGGGTTCCTACGTCTACGTCGTGCTCCAGGACGGCGGCCGCGCCACCTACGCCGACGTCGAGATCCACGACAACAACCACGGCGGCGTGATCTACGAGGCCGTCGACGCGACCGTCGACATGTGGCACACCGTGGTGCACGACAACCAGGGCGCCTTCGCCTTCAACCTCTACAACGTCGACGGCGACGTCACGAACAACGTCTTCTACGACAACACGTGCTCGAGCGCCGCGGAGGGGTGGGACTTCCACCCGAACACCTCCATGAACATCGTGAACAACACCTGGTACGCGAACAGCTGGACGCATGGAGGGACGTCGGTGGTGTACCTGGACGGGGCGGTGTTCTTCCAGAACAACATCGTCACCGACAGCAGCCCGCGCGGGGTCTACGGCAGCGACTCCTCCGGCGTGGGCTACAACGCCAGCTACGGACACACCAACGACTTCAACTGGTACGACGGGGGCTCGCCAACGGGCAACATCGAGAGCGACTGCCAGCTGGTGGACCCAGCGGGAGAGGACTTCAGCCTCACCTCAGGCACCTCGCCGTGCATCGACGCTGGCAACCCCGCCTCGGGCTACAACGACGTGGATGGCACCCGGAACGACCTGGGCGCCTTCGGCGGCCCCCTGGGGAGCTGGACGCCATAGTGTGCGAGGCGGGTGTACGCTCCCGTGGTGTTCTCCCTCCTCGCCTGCACGGCCGGCACCATCGCGGTGGACGCCGGCACCTCCGACAGCGCAGCACCCGTCGACACCAGTGCCGCGCACGACACCGGCAGCGCGCCCAGCGACACCGGCCCCGACGACTCCGGCTCCGACGACACGGCCCTCGACGACACCGGCGTCCTCGATCGCTCGCCCTTCTCGATCATCGTGCTGCCCGACACGCAGAACTACGCGGAGTCCTACCCCGAGACCTTCACCGAGCAGACCGCCTGGATCGTCGACGTGGCCGACGAGCGGAACGTGCTCGTGGTGCTGCACGAAGGCGACATCACCGACGACAACGACGACGAGCAGTGGGGCCGCGCCGACGCCTCGATGAGCCGGCTCGACGGCGTGGTGCCCTGGGTCGCGGCGCTCGGCAACCACGACCTGGGGCCTGGCGGCGACGGGTCGGACCGCTCCACCGACTTCGACACCTGGTTCCCGCGCTCCGACTACGTGCACGAGCCCTGGTACGGCGGCCACATGGAGGGGCGGGCCGCCAACCACTACGCGGTGTTCGAGCGCGCCGGGCTGTCGTGGTTGTTCCTCTCGCTGGAGTTCGGACCCTCCGACGCCATGCTCGACTGGGCGAGCGAGGTCATCACCAGCCACCCCGACCACCGGGTGGCCATCACCACCCACTGCTACCTTCACTCCGACAACGCGCTCATCAGCGGCAACAACGGCTACTCACCCCACAACTACGGGGTCGAGGCCTACGGCGTGAACGACGGGCAGGAGATGTGGGACGAGCTCGTCAGCCTGCACGAGAACATCTACCTGGTGGTCTCGGGCCACGTGGCCGGCGCAGGGGCCGGACGGCTCACGTCCCAGGGCCTGGCTGGCAACGACGTGCACCAGGTGCTCGCCAACTTCCAGGGGTGGGACAACGGCGGCGACGGCTGGCTGCGGGTGATGACCTTCGTGCCCGACGAGGACCGCATCGACGTGGAGACCTTCTCCCCCACGCTCTACGCGGCATCCGACGGTGCCGAGGGGGTCAGCGACCACCCGGACCACGTGTTCTCGCTGCCTTACGACATGAGCTTGTGAGGGCTCAGAAGATCGTGGCGTGCACCCGGCGGCGTGGCGGGGCCGAGGGGACCGAGCTGCCCACTGCGCGGGCGAACAGGATCAGGAAGGGGGCGCCGAGGAGGATGAGCGTGATCTCGAAGTCGGTCATGGCGAGAGGTCGGGACACGCTCATCCGGACTTGAGGACTTTTTCCGGGAGCAGCGCCCGGACCCGCCGATGGCCATGCGTTCGCGGTCCGACTATGCTCGTCCAGCCCCCTGGAGGAGTCCCCACATGCTCCGCGTCGCACGCTTGTCGGCCCTTCCGTTCGCGCTGTTGGTCGCCTGCTCGTCCGCCGAGAACTACGTGCACGAAGACGAGGAGGAAGGCGACGACACCGGCGACACGCCCTTCGAGTACGAAGCCGACACCGGCGACACCGCCGAGGACGACCGCAACCCGGGCGAGGCCACCTTCAGCCTCTGCATCGAGGAGCGCATCATCGAGTACCCGGAGAGCGGTGCCGCCACCGACACCGAGCGCTGGGACTACGACTACGACGGGCTGCCCGAGCTCTACACGCTCGACGTGGGCACCGACGGCGACGCCGACGCGTCCTGGGAGGCCGACTACGACGACGACGGCCTGATCGTCGAGCAGCTCTGGGACGACGACGCCGACGGCTTCGAGGACCGCACCGACTGGTACGACTACGACGACCAGGTGCTCCAGTGGATCCAGCAGGACCTCGACGCCGACAGCCGCGCCGACACGGTCACCAACTACGGCTACGACTCCGACGGCAACATCGCCCGCCTCGAGCACGACGACGGCCTCGACAAGGTGATCGACGGCACCACGACCTACAGCTACCGGGAGGAAGGCACCCGGCTCTACATCGGCTACGACGACGGCCCGGACGGCAGCACCGACGCGAGCTGGAACTACACCTTCGACGAGCTCGGCCGCGTGGTGGCCCTGAACCACGACGCCGACGGCGACGGCTCGAACGACTCCATGATCGACTACGCCTACGACGAGGGGAGCGGCCTGCTCGCCACCGAGGAGCGCACGTCCTTCGACGATGGCGTGCCCTCGGGCCTGGACACGTGGACCTACGGATGGGACGGCGACTGGCCGGCCACCATCGACGTCGACGTCGACACCGACGGCACCGTGGACGTGATCTACACCTGGATCTGGGACTGCCCCCAGTAGCGGGTGGCTGCTACGCTGCGGCTGCGCAGGAGAGTCTGTTGACCTTGTTCCTCACCCTGATCGTCGGCTGCGACACCAGCAGCTCCGTCGACAGCGGCGACTACGCGGGGGTGCCCGTGTCCTCCATCTCGGTCGAGCCGGCCGAGATCACGCTCTCCACGGGCCCCGACGGCGGCGACCCCCAGCAGTTCACGGCCTACGTCACCTACGAGACCGGCCAGACCGAGGTCATCCCCTGGGTCGACTGGAGCGTGTCCAACTGGTCGGCGGGTGAGGTCTCGGAAGACGGCGTGTTCACGCCCTCCTCGATCAACGGCGGCACCACCTGGGTCACCGCCAACCTCGCGGGCGTCGAGGGCCAGTCCACGGTCACCGTGGTCTTCGAGGACCAGGTCTTCGAGCAGGACGTGGACGACAGCCTGTTCACGGGCGACGGCGCGGCGCCGGCCAGCGACCCCTGGCTCTACCCGGAGGACGGCGTCAACGTTCCCCGCAACACCCCGAGCCTGCTCTTCCAGTGGGAGGACACGGCGGAGAGCTACGAGCTTCGCTTCCGTTCGTCGATCACCGACATCGCGATCTACACCACGAACGACAGCTGGGAGGCCGACACCGAGACCTGGCCGGTCATGGCCAGCACCAACGCGGGCGGCACGCTCGAGCTCACGCTCAGCGGCGTGACCGACGGCTCCCTCTGGACCGCGGAGCCGATCGACATCCAGGTCAACCGCCTCGATGCCCAGGGCTCGATCATCTACTGGACCACGAGCCAGGAGGGCCTGAAGGAGATCGTCTACGGCGAGGAAGCCGAGAACTTCTTCACCCGCTACGAGGCCGACGGGCACTGCATCGGCTGCCACGTCATCTCGAGCAAGGGCATGGTCGCCATCACCTACGACGGTGGTGACCAGGAGCTGGGCATGACCGACTTCGCCGGCGACGAGCCCGAGACGGTGCTCGGCCTCGGCGAGGGCTTCTACGGCAACTTCAAGGCCTTCTCCCCCGACGGGCAGTACCTGCTCGCCAGCTACATGGGCGCGCTGTTGCTCTACGACGGGCAGACCGGCGAGTACCTGAACGAGGTCTCGGTCGGCAGCGACGACGTGACCCACGTGGACTGGTCTCCCGAGGGCGACCAGATCGTGATCGTGCAGGCCGAGCGGCAGCCGAGCGCGGCGGGCCACTTCACCGAGGGCCGCATCGCGGTGGCCGACCACGTGGGCGATGGCGCCTTCGACGAGCCGGTCGTGCTCTATGCCCCCGACGATGCCTCGCGGAACGCGTACTACCCGGCCTTCTCCCCGGACGGCGCCTGGATCGCCTTCAACCAGTCCTACGGCGACGCGTACGACGACTACGACGCCGAGCTCTACGTGATGCCGCGGGAGGGGGGCGAGCCCATCCGTCTGGACCGGGCCAACCAGGGCGACGACCTGTCGAACTCGTGGCCGAAGTGGGGCCCGCTCCCCGACGACGACATCCTGTGGCTGGCCTTCGCCTCGCGGCGGGCCTACGGCGCGATCACCGACGGCACCCAGCCGCAGATCTGGCTGTCAGCCTTCGATCCGGCCAAGGCCGCCGCGGGCGAGGACCCGTCGTTCCCGGCGTTCTGGCTGCCGAGCCAGGAGCCCGACGAGAACAACCACCTCCCCGTCTGGGTAGAGTAGCGTCGCTGGCGCTCAGCCGGCGGTGTCCGCCGCGTCGTCCTCGCCGCCGCCGACCAGCACGTTGAAGCTCACCACCACGTCCATGCCGGGTCGGGGCACGGCGTGGCCGTCGAAGCCGATGGCGTTCTCACCCGCCAGGTAGGTCCAGCCGTCCACGGCGCGCTCGGTCATCACCACGCCGTCGACCTGCACCTCGATCGACTCCGGGTCGGGCACCTCGGCGAGCGGGAACACGGTCTGCAGGCCGGAGAGGTCCAGGCCGATCTGGGCCATCACCTCGGTGAAGTCCTCGCGGCAGATCGAGTAGCGGTAGCCGCCGGTCAGCTCCGCCGCCGTGAGGTAGCGCTCGCCGGGGCTGGCCGCCGTCAAGCCGCTGGCGCAGCCGTCGGGCAGGTCGCCCACGATGGCGTGCAGGGAGAAGCCGCCCGCACCGCTCGCCGACTGGAAGTCCTCGACGATGTCGATGACCTCGCCCTCGGAGTGGTCGTCCTCGTCGCTGAGCACCACCACGTTGAGCTTGGCGCTGCCGCGCACGAAGCCGGGGTTGATGTCGGGGTTGGTGGCGAGCAGCGCCGCGTCGAAGCCGCGCTCGTCGCGCGAGCCGCTGGTGCCCACCTGCACGGCGTCGAGGAAGATCCCCGCCAGGTCGTCGGTCTCCGGCGTGAGCACGCCGCCGTGGAGCTTGCCGGCCTCGTCGCCGTCGGTGTCGGTCGAGATCACGCCCAGCTGGAAGTCGGCGTAGGTGCCCTCCACGGCGTCCATGAAGGCCTCGAAGTTCATGCCCAGGAGCTCCTGCTCCTCGACCATCGACGCGGAGTTGTCGATCACGAAGAGCACGTCGGCGTTGGACGGCACGTCCGCCTGCTGGAAGGTCTCGTTGTACTGGCGCTCGGTGTAGCCGTAGTCGGAACAGCCCAGCGGGGTCGGGGGGAGCAGGGTCAGGGCGAGCAGGCTGGTCATCGCGGTCGGCACCTCGGGAGGCGATGATAGCCTCTCCCACGAGGTGTCGATGTTCTGGCTCTTGCTGGCGGCGTGTGAGGACCCCATCGGTCCGGTGGCCGAGGAAGGCCCCGAGGCCTACGTCGGCGCGGCCGGCTCCTACCTCGAGCTCGGCCCGCCCGACGACCCCAACGGGCTCGGCTGGTTGCTGCAGCTCGAGGAGGATGCCTGGACCTTGCGCGAAGGCGAGGCGTGGATCACCGCCGACGAGGTCTTCGCCGTCGCCGCCGAGGCCTCCAAGGATGGCCTGGTGGTGGGCGGCACCCGGCTGCTGCCCGACTCGGTCGAAGAAGGCACCAGCGCCGATGGCGTCGAGGTGCTCAGCCGCGACGAGGTCGAGGTCTACTACGGCACCTTCCCCGACGCGATCACGGTGGCGGTCGATGGTGGCGACTGGGCCGGCGAGCAGGTCTTCGCACGCGATGTCGGGCTGGTCTCGATGACGTACCAGGGCGTGCAGCGGGAGCTGCGCTACTACGAGTAGGGCGGGGCATGGCCCGGCAGCGCGCGCTGTACTTTCGAGACCTGTGGAACCTGGCGGGGGCCATCACCCTGGCCCGGCTGCCCCTGGCGTGCTCGGTGCCGCTCTTCACCCACTCCCGCAACGGCCTGTTGCTGGTGATGACCCTCGGGGTGATCTCGGACTCGCTCGATGGCTACGTGGCGCGTCGCACCGGCACCGTGAGCCGCATGGGGGCGGTCTTCGACGGCTGGATCGACAAGATCCTCTGGGTGAACCTGGCCTGGAACCTCGCCCTCGGGGACTGGGTGAACCCCCACTGGATGTGGCTGTGGTTCACCCGCGAGCTGATCATGTTCTGGGTGTGGCCCTTCCTCACCCTGCGCACGCTCTGGGGAGAAGCCGACATCCACACCGGCTCGGTCTGGGGGCGGGTGGCGACCACGGCGGTCTGTGTGGCGATGGTGGCCACGCTCTTCGACGTGCAGGCGGTGCTGGCACCCGCGTCGGTCGTGGCCTCGCTCACCGGGCTCGCGGCCGCCTACGTGTACATCACCCGGGACCGGCCCATCGCCTGGCGGCGCGGCAGGGCATAGCCGCTCGGGCTCACCAGGTGCGGAACACGTGGTCCCAGAAGGTGGTGGACACCCCGAACTTCTTCTCGGGGTGGTTGAAGTGGTGGTTCATGTGGTGCGCCTTCAAGCGCTTGAACACCCGGTTGTCGAAGCGCCCGTGGTGCGTGGCGTAGTGCACGCAGTCGTACACCACGTACCCGAACACGAAGCCGGAGTAGATCGGGAACATCCACACCTCGCCGGCCACGAGGAGCCAGAAGCCCCAGAACAGCGCGAAGAGCCCCGCGCTGACCGCGGGCGGCATCACCAGCCGGAGCCGGTCGTGCACCCACTCGTGGTGCACGCCGTGCATCAGGAAGTGGAGCCGGTCGCCCAGCTTGCCGCCGCCGAAGCGCCAGTGGAAGGGCCAGCGGTGCAGGCTGTACTCGGCCAGCGTCCAGGCGAACCAGCCCAGCACCCAGCAGCCGGCCGCCGCCGCGACCGGCACCCCCAGGCTCAGGCCCTTCAGCATCAGGGCCGCCGCCACCGGCAGCCAGATGAGCGGCACGACCCACCACACCACGCGGCTGAAGGCATCCACGAAGTCCGACTCAAACATCCGTGGGGACTCGGGCGTCGCGCGGAACACGGGGCCTCCGATGAAGCGTGCCTCCTAATCCGTGCTTGCAGAGCGGGCCACGGCGGGTCACCCTGCTCCGATGCTGTTCCTGACGCTCGCGTGCACCGACAACGAGGCCTTGGAGCCGCAGGACACCCAGGCGATGGTGACCTCCACCGTCGACACCTCGCCGCCCCCGAACGTGGTCGACACCAGCCCCGACACCGCACCCGACACGGCCGCGGACACCGAGATCGACACCGGGCTGACCGAGGTCACGCCGTCCTTGGTGTTCACCGGTGCCTTGCCCCAGAACGTGGTCGTGCTGACCATCGACACCCTGCGCCGCGACCACCTGAGCGCCTTCGGCTATGCCGACAACGTCAGCCCCACGATCGACGCCCTGCTCACCGGCGGCGTGTCCTTCATGCAGCACCGCTCCTGCTCGAGCTGGACCTACCCGTCGATGCTCTGCGTGCTCACCGGCACCGACCAGACCGCGCTCGGCTTCTTCCCCGCCAACAACGACGGGGCGCCGCCCAGCGCCCCCGACGAGCTCACGCTCATGGCGGAGCGCTTCCAGGCCGCCGGCTACCACACGATGTTGGCGGGGGCCACGGGCTTCCTGGGCGACGCCGCGAACATGGACCAGGGCTACGACCAGGGCAGCTCCGCCTTCGACTACGAGAGCTACCCGGCCGGTCGCCCCGCCCAGGAGGTCGTCACGCAGGCGATGGGCCTGCTCGGCGCCCGGCCCAAGGACAAGCCCTTCTTCCTGCACGTGCACCTGCTCGACCCGCACATGCCCTACCAGCCCTACGACGAGGCCTACCTCGAGGGCATCGAGAAGCTGCCCGAGACCGGCTACGACCTCTCCACCGAGGCGGGCACGCTGGAGCTCTGGGCCGACTTCCCCGATCTCGGCGAGAACGCCCAGACCGTCAACCTGAGCCACCTCGACCTCCGCTACGACGCCGACATCCGGTACACCGACGACCGCGTGGCCGAGCTGCTCGCCTACCTCGACGCGGAAGGCTTCTGGGACGACACGTTGCTGCTCTTCTTCGCCGACCACGGGGAGGAGTTCTGGGAGCACGACAACTTCAACCACGGCTACACCGCGTACGACGAGGTCGTGGCGTCGATCGCGTCGGTCTACCAGCCGGGGCACCTCCAGCCGGCCACCGTCTCCAGCCCCACCACCCACGAAGACCTGCTCCCCACGTTGGCGGCCGTGGTGGGCCTCGAGGCCGACGAGACCTGGACCGGCGTGCCGGTGGGCAGCGAGGATCGGGAGAACCTCTTCCAGCTCACCTGGCGGCTCGACAAGACCGTGCAGAGCTGGACCGACGGCAACGCCAAGCTCGTGTACCGCTGGGACGGCGAGAAGGAGTTCTACGAGCTCAACAGCGACCCAGGCGAGGCGGAGAACCTCTACGAATCCGAGGACGCGCGCATCGTGGCGGCCTGGAGCTACCTGCTCCCCGAGGTGAACCGGCTGTCGGCGCTCACGAAACAGGCTGTTCCGGTCGACGCCGGCCCCTGAGGGCCAGCAGCGCCAGCAGCGCCAGACCCGGCCCGGCGCCGGTGGAGCAGTTGCCGCACGTGCCGGCCTCGTCCCCTCCGGTGTCGCCGCCGTCGCCCCCGTCGCCCCCGGTCTCGCCAGCGCTGTCGGAGCCGGAGTCATCGCCGGTGTCCGCGACGCATGCGCCGGTGGCGTCCCAGGCGTCGGCGTCGTCGCAGTCCGAGAGCCAGACCGGGCTCGACCAGGCTTCCTCCCCGTCGGTCTCCACGGCGTGCAGCCACACGGCCATCGGCGCCCCGTCCCAGTCCAGGGTGTGCTCGCCCTCGCTGTCCTCGACGCCCGGCTTCCAGGTCTGCAGCACCTGGAGCTCCCCGCCCTCCTCGATGGCCAACAGCTCCACGCGCTCGATGCTGGTCTCGGCTGCGTAGCTCCACCAGAAGCTCGGGGTGACGGCCACGTACACCGAGCCCATCGGGATCTCGGCCCCGTCGCTGGCGCCGAAGCGCAGGATGGGGCGGTGGCCGGTCGTGGCGTAGGTGCTGCGAGTCTTGAGGCCCTCGAAGAGCGCGGCCCGGGTCAGCTCCGGCAACACGTAGGCGCCCAGCCCGCCGAAGTCGTTCTTGTAGGCCCAGCGGTTGCCGAGGTAGCCGTCGTGGTTGTCGCTCGCACCGATCAGGCCCATCCGGTGCCCCTGGGCGAGGCCCACGTAGGTGCCGGCGTGCAGCGAGGTGGTGACCTGGTCGTTGTCCGAGGCGCCCCACTCGCTGTAGATCTCGGCGAGGGGGCGCTTCACGTCATCGCGGTCGTTCCAGTTGTAGCCGGTGTAGTCCGTGGCGTGGGGGACCGACACGCTGTCGTTGCCGGTCTCGGTCCGGGCGCGGTCCATGAAGCTCCACAGCCCCTCGTCGCCATCCTGGTCCTGCAGCCCCGCGAGCCCCGCGTAGCCCAGCGGGCCGTCGCAGCCGTCGTAGTACACGTTGTGGTGGCCCTCTTCGCCGAGCGCCACCTCGTTGCCCATCCACTCGAAGCCCAGCATGGCCACGTACACCCCGTCCTCGGTGTAGGTCACGCAGGCCTCCTGCTGCTCGGCCCAGATCGCGGCCGCGTCGATCTCCTTGGGCGTGGCCTTCACCGACTCGCAGCCCACGTGCAGGCCGACCACGTCGCGGGCGTAGGCGTGGTTCTGATCGACCAGGCTGCCGTCGTCGTCGGTGTAGTGGTGGCCGTGGTGGGTGTGCAGATCCCCCCAGAAGATCTGCTGCTCGGGCAGGGTGTCGGCGACCGAGACGGGGTTCGACAGGCCTTCCAGCCCGCCGGCCGTGGCCACGAAGCGCTGGATGCCGGGCTCGGCGCTCACCTCGAAGAGCGCCAGGCCGTCCACCGGCACCACGCTCTGGCCGTCGAGCTCCACGGCCTCGTCGAAGTCGGGCAGCGGGTTCCCGCGCGCGTCCATCACGGCCACCCGGACGGTGAAGGGGGCGCCGGTCGCGGCCTGGCTCGGGGCCGACACCAGCAGGGCCACGGGCTCGCCCTCGGCGCGGAACGCGAAGAGCCCCACGCCCACCGGCACCGAAGCGCCGCCGAGGCTCTCGTTCAGGCGCCAGGCCACGCGGTCGAAGGCCCGCACGGAGCTCTGCAGGCCGCAGTCGGCGTCTTCGCTGTCGTCCCCGATCGTGATGGTCACGGTGTCGCCCTCGACCAGCTCGCCGGAGACCACGAGCGCGGTGCTGACCCCCATGTTGTGGATGGTGCCGGTCTGCTCGGTGCGCTGCAGCGAGAGCTCCGCGGCGCCGTCGGTCGACACGGTCACGAGGCCGGCGCTCGAGGGCTCCTTCGAGTCGCCGGCGGGCTCGGCGTAGGGGGTGCACGCTTCGGGATCGGTCTGCAGGTAGCCCCAGCGCGCCCAGCGCATGCCGTGGAACAGGGGATCGCTCAGGGTGAGCGCGTCGCCGGCCTGCATGCCGCCGGCGCCCACGGTGTAGGTGACCGTCATGGTGACCTTCTCGTCCACGGGCACCGTGGTCGGGCTCAGGGTCATCGAGCCTTCGGCCGCGAACGTCAGGGGGAGCCACCACATGTCCTGCGATGGTACCCGGGTGGGGCGGGTCTGCCACCCGGGACGGCAGTCAGGTGCTCTCCCCGTCCGCACGGACATCGTCGAGCAATCGAGCCCAGCGCCGTCGGGCTCGGGTCGGAAGCGTACCCACCCGCAGGTCAACCAGCAGCTTCAGGTGCGGATCGAGCTTCAGCAACGCGAGCACGTCGCGGTCATCCGCCGTCGATCCCGCGAACAGCTTCAACAGCACGAGATCGGCCGGTTCCGCGACACGAACCTGTCCGTCGCCCAGCCGGATCGGCGCAGAACGTGCCACCAGCGGGACTTGCCACTCGGGGTGACGTCCCACGACGACGTCGACCTGGTCCAGTTCGTCGTTCTCGATGCGGACGAGCCCGGCGAGCGGATCGCTGTGGTCGAGACGCCCGTCTCGGACCTCCACGTCCGCATGCAGCTCAACCTCCGCCCAGAAGCGCTCCTCGAGGACCCGATCCTCGACGGTCAGGAGGTCAAGATCCTGCGTGGCACGGCTGTACCCGGCGGCTGAGAGTGCCCCTGCGCCGATCAGGCAATGGTGGACGGACCTGGCGTCGAGATGCGCGACCACCCGACCGAGGAGCGCGAACACCTAGCTTCGGCATCCGTCGCGGCCAGCCACGAGCGCCGCGTGGGCTTCCGCCAGGGTCACACCGTGCGCGGCTGCATAGACGGTCCTGGCGCGCTGGCCCAGACGCAAGCTCAGCGCCACGCGCTCGGCGGGGGTGAGCGCATCGAGGCGCGCCTGCCGGTCCGTCTCCACCTCTTCCAGCAGCCTGGACTTCATGGGCCCATTCTACACGCCCCCCGCGTCGTCCTGCTCCCGTCGCGAAGGTGACCTGCCCATCGGCGTCGGATCACTCCCCTGGGGCGAAGTCCTGCAGCTCCAGGATGTGCTCCAGGGTCTCCTGGATGGCCACGCGCGCCTCGTCCCGCTCTTCGCGCCACGTCTCCAGCTGGGCGCGCGCCTCGGCCGACAGCCCGTCGTCGTCCAGGGCGGCGTCGAAGGGATCGGCGGCCTGCATGGCGTCGGCGTGGCGCGCCGCCATCTCGGAGAAGTCGGTCGGCTCCACGTCGAGGTCGCCATCGGGGTCGGCGTCGAGCACCAGCCCGTCCAGGTCGTGAACCGGCTCCAGCTCGAGCCTCTGCAGGCGGCTCCAGCGCTCGTAAGGCTCGCCGTGGGGATCGTCGTAGGCGTAGAGCTCCGTCAGCTCCAGGTGCAGCCAGGTTGCGCGTTCGACGTCCAGCTCGAAGGTCGGGCCGTCGACAGGCGTCGGAGAGCCGTTCGGCGAGGTCCGCAGTCCGAGCTCCCGGCCGGCCAGCTCGCCCTCGATCCTGCCGGAGAGGCGCACGGTGCCGTGCTCCTCCCACCAGCAGGTGGCGCGCTCCCCGACCCATGCACCCTCCCAGGCGACCCAGCCGATGGGTGTGGTGAAGTCGCCGTCTTCCCACACCGGCGACGCTCCCGCGGCCTCCCTCACACCGCCGACCACGTCGTGGCCTTGACGCTCGCGGTGCATCAGGCTCACCACGGCGTCTTCGGGCAGGTCCGTGGGGAGCGGACAGACGACCACCCCGCCCCCGCTGGCCGTCGCGAGCGCGAGCGCGGCCTCCTCGAGCACCGTGCGCGGCTCGAAGGGCCTGGGCCCACTGTCGGTCACGCTCGGCTGCTCGGGCTCGTCGGCTGTCGCGACAGCGGTGGTCACGACGCCCCGAGGGGCCGTCCTGGGCTCCGCTGGCTGTTCGTCGGGCGTCGCCGGCTGCTGCAGCCACCACCACCCGACGCACAGCAGCACGAGCACCACACCGCCAAGGATCCCCCAGGAGGTGGTGTGGCTGCCGTCAGGGGTGGGTCGCATGAACGGCCTTCACGAGTCGAGGGTCTCACCGACACGCCCGTGCCGCAAGCTCCGTGAGGGCGAGCCACGCCATGCCCCGCGATGGCTCCGGCTGGGGCGGGTCCGCCACCGGGCGGGGGCGGTCGATTTCGCGACGTGGGCCGGCGTCCGGCATCCTGTCCGCATGCTGACGATCGGATGGCTCTCGGCCTGCACCGGGCCGGTGGACTGCGAAGACGGCTTCGGCCGGAACCGCGATGGTGACTGCGTGGCCCTGGCGGGCGGCGGGGGTGGTGACGAGACCGGCCTCGGGGTCGACGACACCGCCGTCACCGGGTCCGACAGCGGCGGCGGGGACTCGGGTGGCACCTCGTCGGGTCAGCCCGACTGGGCGTTGGGCCACCCGCTGGTCGAGACCATGAACCTCGACCTCGAGTCGGACTACTTCTTCGAGGGCGTCGACGCGGTGGCGGTGAACGACCAGCTCGCCATCCTCACGGGGCAGGGAGGCTGGTACGCCTTGGACATGGCCTCGGGCGAGGAGCTGATGTTCCGCGCCGGCCTGCGTGGCTACGACCTGGCCTACGACGCCAGCACCGAGCGGGTGTGGGTCGGCACCCGCTACAGCAACGTGGGCTGCATCGACGTGAGCGACGCCGACAACCCGCAAGAGGGGAGCTGTGGCCTCTCGGCGCTCTTGAGCGGGGCCTACGAGGACCTGGCGGCGGACGGCGGTCGCGTGCTGATGGCCGCCCAGTCCCAGGGCGCGCGGCTCTACGACGACTCCGACACGCTCCTCGCCACCCTGGGCGACGACGCCAGCGCGGTGGGCCTCGTCGGGGACCGCGCGGTGGTGGCCGACGCCGACGCGCTGGTGCTCTGGGACGTCAGCACCGCCGACGCGCCGGTCGAGCTGGACCGCGCCACGCTGCCCACGGTGGGCAACGACATCGCCTTCGACGGCGAGCGCGTGGTGGTGGCGGTCGGCGGCGACGGGGTGGTGGTCTACGACATCGTGCAGGACACGCTCAGCGACCGCGGTGGCTTCGACGTGCAGGGCTCGGCCAACGCGGTGGCGCTCGATGGAGACTACGCCTACAGCGCCAGCTGGGTCGGCTACGAGGTCGCCTGGGTGGGTGAGGGCGGTCCGGTCGTGCTCGGCCACGAGCCGGCCGAGCAGATCGCCTTCGGCATCGCTGCGAGCGGTGGGAACGTCGCCGTCGCGGACTGGTTCCACGCGCGCAGCTTCCGGCACGAACCGGGGGTCGCGGGCCCGGAGATCGACGCGCCGGCCTACCTCTACTTCACCGAGTCGGGCGTGGCCGAGGCGATGACGCTGAAGAACGGCGGCGCGATGGACCTGGAGCTCACGATCGCCCACAGCGCCAACTACGCCTTCTCGACGGACTCGGTGACCCTGGCTCCCGGCGAGAGCACGGCCGTGGTGGTCACGCCGACCGGTCAGCCGCCCGAGGAAGCGCTGATGCTCACCACCAACGACCCGGACGAGCCGCAGGTCGAGGTGAGGGCGACCTGGGGCCAGTCCCTGCTCGGCGAGGCGGCCGAGGACTTCGAGATGACGGGCTTTGAGTGGCCGAGCGAGGACACCAACGCCTACCGGCTGTCCCACTCCCAGGGCAAGGTGCGCTTCCTGGCCTTCTGGGCCGAGTACTGACCGGTCTGCAGTCTGGAGGTTCCAGACATCCAACCCAGCATCGCGGACCACTACACCGAGGACGAGCTGCAGGTCTACCTGATCAACGGCAACGACGACTACGACGTGTCGTGGACCTTCATCTCCGAGGCCGAGGTCACCCTGCCGGTGCTCCTGGACAGCGACGGCTACGTGTACCGGACCTACTCGATGGCCGACAACCTCGGCGCGGCGGTGTCGCCCTACCCGGTGCAGGTGGTGATCGACCGGGACGGCGTGATCGTCTACCTGTCGCGCACGCACGATCCGCAGGCGGTGCGTGAGGCCATCGATGCGGCGTTGGCGGAGGGGTAGGGGGCTCGCGCGTCACTCCTGATGAGCGATGCACACGTGCGTCATGTGCCCGCCGCCGAGCGGGTGGTCGTGCACGCCGACCCACATCGTCTGCCCGCGCCACGCCTCGAGGTCCACCTCGAGCACCTGGCCGTCGTAGCCACAGGTCAGCTGCTCCACATACTGCAGGTGGTCCCACGCGTCCTGACCGTTCTCCTCCCAGCCCTGGCACCGCGCGATGCCGTCGCTCATCGTGGGCCCGGTGTTCGAGGCCACGTACCCCACGCCGCCCTCCCCGGTCACGCACACCAGGGCCCGCGGCTCGTAGGGGTCCGGCACCCCGAACGCCGCGTCGTCGCAGATCTCCGAGCCGTTCCGGATCTCCTCGTCGCACACCCAGGTGGGCGCGTCTGGCGTCGGCTCGTCCGCGGGGTCCTCGTCGGCCCCTTCGTCGTCGTCGTCGTCTTCGACCGTCGTGGCCGTGTCGGCCGAGCCGGAGTCCACGGCCAGCTCGGGGTCCTCGGTCCCGGTGAGGGTCGACGAGGCGCCGCGGTCCGGGATGTGGGCCTCGGGGTCGGCGGTGGCGCAGGCCAGGAGCACGGTCAGCATGGGGGAGAGCGGAGCAAGGTCCGTGCCGACCTGCGTCGGCGGCCCTGGGGGCTTCCGTCCCTCGAACCTCGGCCTGGGAGGCGTGTCATCGCCTTGCAGCCGGCGCATCCTCGCCGGGATCCAGACGCACGGTGCGGCGCCCGAGCCGCAGCTTCGACGGCGCTGCCCGGCACCCGAGGGTGGCATGGGATCTTCGTCAGTCCGGGATGCCCGGCCGCACCTTCAGCACCACCTCGCGCTTGATGCTCACCGTGCCGGCCTTCGCGCCCCGTGGCTTGGACACGAAGCGCGCCCGCGTGGCGCTCACGGCGACCATGCCGCCGTCGCGCTGCTTGGAGTGGTAGGCCGCGATCGCGGCCGCGGCCTTCACCGTGTCCTTGTCGGGCTCCACCCCGTCGCGCACGAAGAGCACCACGTGGCTGCCGGGCATGCCGCGCAGGTGGAACCACCAGTCGTCGTTGCGCGCGACCTTCAGCGAGAGCCGATCGTTGTCGCGGGCGGTGCGTCCCGCCCAGACGTGCCAGCCGCCGGGCAGCTCGTAGGTCCACACGCCGACGTCGTAGGGGATGGTCGCGGGGTGGAAGCTCATGGCGACGATGTAACGTTCGCCGTGCTGCGCCCGCCCGTCGACCACCACCTGTGCGCCCCGGGAACGCGACTGTGAAGCGCCTGGCCTTCGGACTCGGCTTCGCGCTCTTCGTGCTCGGCGCGGCCGAGATCGTGCTCCGCCTGCTGCTCGGTGCGCCGTCCCAGCCCTTCGGGCACGTGGCCCCGGCGCTCACCGTGCACGACGTCTGGTTCACCGAGACCGAGGGCGAGGTCGTGGCCACCTACCAGGAGGTGTTGCTGCCGCCCGAGCGCTTCGACGTGCAGGCGCGTCGCCCGCGGGTGGCCTTCCTCGGCGGGAGCAGCGTGCACGGAGGCACCGGCAAGGTGCGGGCGGAGATGGAGTTCCCCGCGCTGGTCGGGCGCAGCCTCGGCGTCGAGGCGCTCAACCTCGGGCTCCCCGGCCTCGAGTCGAAGGACCACGTGGCCATCCTGGAGGCGCTGCTCGCCTACGAGGTCGACACGGTGGTGGCCTACTGCTGCCACAACGACTTCGGAAACCTCTACTTCCGCAAGGCCTACGGGGACTGGTGGTCGGGCACGAGCGCCCGCGTCGCCGCGGTGCTCGACGGCCTGATGCTCTCCCACCTGGTCCGTCGCCTCACGGGGAGGCTGGTGGGCACCGGCGCGGAAGCGTCGCCGTCCGCCTCCTGGCCCAGCGCCAGCGACCGGGCCGAGGCACTCGAGGGCCTGGAGGCCAACCTCGAACGCCTCGCCGACCTCGCCGAGGGCGCCGGGGTGGACCTGGTGCTGGTCACCCCGGTGTCGGCGATCATGCTGCCTCCGGCCCAGACCACCTGCGCGTCGGACCCCTGCGCCGCCGAGGGCTACGAGCAGGCCAAGATCCTGCACGAGACGGACATCGAGGCGGCCACCGCCGCGTACCGCGCGGTGCGTGACGCCGATGAGATCCCGGTGCGCGCCCCCACGGCCGCCCAGCAGGTCGTGCGCGACGTCGCCGCCCGCCGCGGCCTGGCCCTGGTCGACGCCGAGCGCGACCTGCCGCGGGCCGGCGAGCTCGACACCCCCTCGGGCCGGCTCTTCGAGGACCTCGTCCACCTGAACGCCCAGGGCCACCACGAGCTGTCGACCCTGATCGTCGAGGTGTTGCGCTCGAAGCGTGCTAACGGAGCACCATGAACGGTTCCTTGTTGGTGAAGTCCACCATCGTGCTCGTGGGCGTGCAGTGCGCCGTCACGCTGGTGCTGATGGGGCTGGTGCTGGACTCCGAGCGCCCGGCCGACCAGCCCAGCGCGGTCCGCGTGGCCGAGCTCGGAGCGGGCGCCGGTGCGGGTGGTCCGGGGGGCCCAGGTGGCCCGGGCGGCGGCGGTCCTGGCGGTCCTGGCGGTCAACCAGGCGGCCCTGGCGGAGGCCCGGGAGGGCACGGTCCGCCCGGCGGCCACGTGAGCTACGACAGCGAGTCCGCAGCCCTCGCGGGCTACCTCGACCTCCTCAGCCGGCAGTGCGACCTGAGTGCCTTGGAGGTCTCCGGCCGCTCGGTCGAAGAGGCCGTGGCGCTGCGCGAGGCCGCCCTGGCCTGCCCGGCCTTCGACTGCCCGGGGGTGGTCGACTTCGTGAGCGTGCTCGCGGCCGACGGCAAGCCCCTGCCCACGGCGCCGTCGTGGACGGGTGCGCCCCAGGACAAGCTCACGGTCTTCGACCAGGTGAGCAGCGTGGGCGCCGAGCTGCACCGCGCGCTGAGCAAGGCCGAGAAGCTCGACCACCGCCCCGATCCGGCCCTCGCGGCGGCCACCCTGGCCTGCGCGTCCACCGACTGCGAGGCCTACGAGGCCTGGGCCACGGCGGTGAGCGCGGCGGCCGAGGCGGCGGACGTTCCCTTGCCCTCCTTCGGCGGCAAGCGCTCGGGAGGCCTGTGATGGACGAAGAGACCCTCGGACTCGTGAAGGTCCTGCTCGCCACCGTGGTCGTGCAGACCGTGCTCCTCGCTCTGCTCGCCTGGGTCCTGTGGGGCCAGCTCACCCAGGTGCCGGCGGCCTGAGGCGGGCCTCCGTGCGGTAGCGTGAGCCCGGAGGCGCCCGTGGCCGATCACTTGCTCGAGCAGGTCGCGATCCCCTTGCACCTGGTGGAGCCGCCGGTGCTCCCGCCGGTCGAGCAGCTCGCCATGCCGCTGTGCCGTGCCAGCGGCGAGCCGCATCCCACGATCCCCTTCGAGAACCTCGCCTTCGAGGGCGGTGGCGCGAAGGGCATGGCCTACCTCGGTGCGCTCGAGGTGCTCGAGGAGGTGGGGCTCTACCCGAACCACGTGCGCCGCATCACGGGCACCTCCAGCGGCAGCTTCTTCGCGGCCATGCTGGCGGTCGGCGTCCGCTCCGACCAGCTCAAGGAGCTGCTCTTCGACACCGACCTGGTCACCATCCTGAAGGACGCCCGCTTCGGGCGCATCTCCGCGGCCTGGAACCTCTTCACCACCTACGGCTTCCACCCCGGCTTCAAGCTGCTCCGCTTCCTCGGCGACCGCCTCGAGGAGCGCACGGGCTCCCCGGACGTCACCTTCCGCCAGGTGCTCGAGCGCTGCGGTCGGGAGCTGTGCGTGCCCATCACGAACATCACCCGGATGTGCGCGGAGTATTGCCACCCGAAGACCACCCCCGACATGCCGGTCCGCCTGGCTGTGGCCATGAGCATGTCGCTGCCGGTGCTGATGCGCCCCTACCGGCTCGTGCGGCGGGTCGACGACGAGACCGAGGAGACCGACCTCTACACGGACGGCGGCATCCTCTGCAACTTCCCCCTGCACGTCTACGACGGCTGGTGGCTCTCGATGAAGCCCGAGGACTGCTTCGTGCGGCGCCTCGGGCCGGAGCCGGAGGCCTTCGCCCACCCCATGGAGCCCTTCCGGCCGCGGAACCAGCGCACCCTCGGGTTCTCGGTCTTCGACGTCGACGAGCGCGACTCCACCTCGGGCTGGCTGGCCGAGGGCGGCGCGCCGCCGGAGCGTCCCGACACCCTGCTGGCGCGGCTCCGCGGGCACATCGAGGAGACCGGCCGCCACAAGACCCGCCAGGCGATGGCCCTCGACGCGTCGTTCTCGCGGCTGCTCGGGGCGCTGGCGAAGGTGGAGAAGGACGGCGACGGGAAGATCAGCGCGGAGGAGGCGAGCCGGCTCTTCGACGAGGGGCCGCTGTCCAGGTCCGACGCCAAGGCGCTCTTCGGCACCGACGACCTCGCCCGGATCTTCACCACGCTCGATCGGAACGGCGACGGGCAGGTCAGCGCCGACGAGCTGATCCAGTTCATGGACGCCAACAACATCCGCATCACCGCCCACGCGCTGGGAGCCCGCCGGGCCGAGGTCGGGTCGGTCGGCGGCTTCATGGGCAACGTGATGCAGACCATGCTCTTCCACATCCGGAAGCTCAACCTGCGCGAGGACGACGCCGACCGCACCGTGCCGATCGACACCGACTACGTGGGCACGGCCCACTTCGCGCTGCAGGAAGACGACCGCCGCTTCCTGCTCGAGACGGGCCGTCGGGCCACCCGCGCCTTCCTGAGCCGCTACGCGTGAGCAGCGGCAACAGGGTGGTCAAGTGGGTGATGAAGCTCCTGCTCAAGCTGAGCTGGAGCATGGGCGGCGGCGCCGACGCCTACCCCCGCGTGCTCGGGCCCGAGATCGACGCCCTGTGCGCCGACCTGCTGCCGGGCGACGTGGTGCTGATGGGCAACGGCGGCGGGCTCAGCCACGTGGGCGTGCACGTCGGCGACGGCGTGGTGGTGCACAGCATGGCCACCGAGAAGACCATGCGCGGCGTCGTGGGGTCGTTCTGGGACATGCTGCGGCGCCCGCTGGCCTGGCTGCGCGGGCAGCAGGAGCAGACCGGCGTGATCGAGGAGCGCCTGGCGGTGTTCTACGAGCGCTACGAGCGCGACGCCTACGCGGTGCTCCGCCGGGGCGGCCTGACCGACGAGCAGCGCGCCTCGGGCGTGGCGCGGGTGCGCGAGCTGGTGGGCAAGGCCTACGACTACGACTTCACCGCTGGCGACGACGAGTACTACTGCAGCGAGCTGGTGGTCGAGTTCCTGGTCGCCGCGGAAGGGGAGGCGCCCACCTTCCCCACGATCGACGTGAAGGTGCCGCTGGTGCTGAGTGCCCAGGCCATCGAGCCCGTGAGCTTCTTGAAGAGCGGAGCCTTCGAGGTCGTGGCGGCAAACGGTGCCGCGCGGCAGACCCACGCGGAGTGGTTGACGTAGAGCCTGGTTGGGCGGTTCGTTGTCAACGAAGCGCCTCGAGCGCAGCACTCGTGCAGCTCGCTGGTGCGGTCACCGGGTTGCACCGCGCGGGCGTTCCGTCGGGCACCTCCACCACGTAGTCCGAGTCGCTGACCCCCTCGCCCGGGAAGTCGGTGCTCAGGAAGTGCGCGCCGCTCGACAGCGCCACCTCCAGGCGGTCCGGGTCCTCGACGAGGCCCCCGTCAGCGCGTGTCCGCACCAGCAGGCCGGCCGCCACGTCGGCCGCGACCTGGGCGCTGTAGGGGTCGTCGGGCTTGGCCACGGCGGCCCAGGCATCGCCGGCGTGGCCCTCGGCGAAGATCAGGCGACCCTCCAGCATCGGGCTGGCGGCCAGGTAGGCGTCGCGGTGCTCGCCGCTGTCGAGCATCGCGAAGATGAAGCGGCCGCGCAGGGACCCGAGCGTGGGCCAGCCCTCGGCCACCGCGTCGGCGAGGGTCTCCGCGTCGCCGCGGATCTCGTCCGGGGTCACGATGGCGTCGGCGCCGAGCCCGGCCAGCAGCTCCTCCTCCATCGTGCGGTACGCCTCGTCCGACGCCTCCACGGTCTCCTTCGGCTCCAGGAAGATGAAGATCGGCAGGTGCCCGCCGTGGTCCGCCGACCACGCAGCCAGCACCTCCAGACAGTGCGAGAGCGCCGGGCAGCTCGACTCCTGATCGATGAGAGGCGCGTGGTACACCGCCCAGCCCCCGTCGCCGGCGTGCAGGTCCAGCTCGAACTGGCGCACGCCCTGGTCGTCGAGCTGCACGTCCAGCGGCGCGTGGCTGTAGTCCCACTCGCCCACCGCCACGGGGTCCGGGCGCTGGTGGTAGCTGTTGTGGGTGCCCTTGACCTGCACGTGGGTCAGGCGCAGCTCGTCGTCGAGGGGGTAGCTCCAGGCGGCCTCGGCCGCCGCGTCGGTGTCGGCGGTGTCGGAGCCGCCCTGGCAGGCGAGCAGGAGGAGGCTGAGCATCGCTCGGCAGTATCGCCCACGCGACCGAGCCGGCCGGGCGGTGCCGCGCGGTAGGGTGGGTCGATGATCGCGCTGATGCTGGCTTGTGCTCCCGCGAGACTCGTGGAGGGGACCGGGCAGGGGGCCCCGGCGGACACCGACGGGACCGAGTGGGCCGGGAGCCCCTGCGACGGCGTGGACTGGCCGGGGGTGCGCCTCAACGAGGTGCTCGCCTCGAACGTCCAGGGCCTCCTGGCGGACGACGGCACGAGCCCCGACTGGATCGAGCTCGCCAACCCCACCGACGAGCTTGTGGAGCTCTCGGGCTGGAGCCTCTCCCATGGCGGCGGGTCGTGGTCGTTTCCGAGCGTCGAGCTGGACCCGGGCGACTTCCTGCTCGTGTTCGCGTCGGGTCGGGCGGACGCGGAGGGAGGAGGCGGCCGGCCCGAACTGCACGCCGACTTCTCGCTGGCTGCCGCAGGCGAGGAGGTGGTGTTGCTCGCGCCCGACGGCTGCCGGCGCGACGCGTCGGAGGCCGTGAGGCTCTACGCCGATGTCTCCTACGGCCTGCCGGCCGACGGGCAGGAGCGCGCCTTCTTCCTGGAGCCGACCCCCGGGAGCGACAACACCACCGAGTCGCGTCCGGGCTTCTCCGAGCCGCCGACCTTCGACAAGTCGCCCGGCTTCTACGACGACCTCACCGTCACCATCGAGCACCCCGGGACCGTGCGCTACACGCTCAACGGCGCGGCGCCGGAGGCCAACGACCCGGTGGTCGAAGGCCCCCTCACCCTGGCTGCCGAGTCGCCGATGCAGGTGCTCCGCGCGCGCGGCTTCGAGGACGGCCTGTGGCCGAGCCGTGTGGCCACCGGGAGCTACGCCACCCGGGACCTGCTCGACGCCTACGGCCTGAAGCTCGTGAGCCTGGTGGTCGACCCCCACGACCTCTTCGACGAGGCCACCGGCATCTACACCTACGGGCCGGACGACTACACCAGCACCTACCCCTACTTCGGGGCCAACTTCTGGGAGGACTGGGAGCGGGACCTGCACGTGACCGTGTTCACCCCCGACGGCGGCGTGGCGCTCGACCAGGACGCGGGCATCAAGATCCACGGGGGCTACACCCGTGCCTTCGAGCAGAAGAGCTTCCGCCTCATCGCCCGCGCCGGCTATGGCCCCTCGAGCTTCGACCACCGCGTGTTCCCGCTCGAGACCCTCGACAGCTTCCCGGTGCTCGTGCTCGAGGGGGCGGGGGACTGGTGCCCGACCCACACCGAGAACGCGGCGGTGGACCGCGTGTTCCGCGACGCCGACGGCGTTCGCTACCCCACCCTGGACAGCCAGGCCTGGGAGCCCACGGTCGTGTACCTGAACGGGGTCTTCTGGGGGCTCTACGCCTTCCGGGAGAAGCTCGACGAGCACTACATCGCCGCCCACCACGGCGCGGATCCCGAGGACCTGGACCGCATCGAGTGCACCGCCGACGGCACCGACGACTGGTGGCGCGTGAACCAGGGGGACTGGGACGCCTTCGACGCGCTCGAGGACTTCGTGGCGGGCGCCGACCTGTCCACCGCCGAGGACTACGAGGAGCTCCAGCACCACCTCGACGTCGAGAACCTCGCCACGGCCATCCTCGCCGAGGGCTGGTACGGCAACAGCGACTGGTGGAACAACAACCTGAAGCTCTGGCGCGAGCGCGGCTCCGACGGGCCCTTCCGGCACATGGTCTTCGACCTCGGCCACAGTTGGCAGTCGTCTGGCTACGACCACCTGGGCACGAGCGTGGGCTTCTCGGGGCCCGGCCTGCCGATCGCCGACGCTCTGGAGAACCGGGCCTTCCGCATGCTGTTGGCCAACCAGGGCGCCGAGCTCCTGAGCACCTCGTTGGCCGGTGACACCGCGCGCGCCCGGGTGGCGCAGATGCACGACCGCATCCGTCCGGTCATCCCGGACCAGTACGCGCTGTGGTGCGGCGAGCCAGCGTCGAGCTGGGAGGCGGCGGCCGAGAACGCCGAGGACTTCGCCGAAGCGCGCGAAGACGTGCTGCGCACCCAGCTCGTGCGGCACCTCGACCTCGGGGAGCCCGTCGAGCTCACCCTGAACGCCGACCCGGTGGGCTCGGGCCACTTCGAGCTCACGCTCATCGACGTCGATGCACCCTTCACCGGCACCTTCTTCACCGGCGCCCCCGTGCAGGTCCGAGCGGTGCCCGACCCGGGCTGGGCGTTCTCGGCGTGGGACGACGGCAGCACCGACCCTTCCGCCACCCTGGAGCTCGTCGAGGCCGCGTCGGTCGCCGCGCGGTTCGTCGCGAAGTAGCGGCGTCGGGGCCCCGCGGTCACCGTTATGCTGAGCTGCCTGTCGATCAGGCCCACAGCACGCCTCCGCCCGGGTTCCGTCCGATGTCCCTCCTCCTCTGCTTCGCCGTCCAGCAGGCCGAGGCTGGCGGCACCGCCCCCCCCGAGCCTGGCTGGACGCTGTCGCTCGGCACCGAGGATCGGAACCTGCTGTTCCCGATCCAGGTCGCCCAGGACCCGTCGCGGCAGCGCGCCTTCGTGTACTCGGGGCAGAGCCAGTCCCTCGCCGTCGTGGACACCCAGACCCACGAGATCCTCGGGGTCCGGCAGGCGTCCTCCCGGGGCACCCACCTCACCGTCGCCCCCGGGGGCCTCCTGTGGGGCTGGGGCTCGGTGGGTGGCTACCACTTCGACCACGACACCGGCACCGAGATCGGCTTCGAGGGCGCCACCTACGGGCTGTCGACCCTGCTGCATGTCCAGCCCCTCGCCGATGGCACCACCTGGCTCGTGGGGACCGACGACGCGGGCTCGGCTGCGGTCCGGGTCGACGCCGATCTGGCGCAGATCCAAGCGGTCTCGCTGGGGGACGCGGCCACCGAGGCACGCACCATCGCCGACGACCACGTGGCCTTGTACCGAGGCGGTGTGATCCCGCCAGTGGTGGAGATGTGGGAGCTCGGGTCGGGCACCCTGCAGGCCTCCTGTCCGATGGCTGTCCAGCCCACCGACTGGATGCCCTTCGACGACACCCTGGTCGGGATCGTGAAGAAGGACGGCATCGCCGTGGTGGACTGCGAGCGCTCCTACCTGGTGCAGGCGGCCGAAGGCAGCGACAACGTGTCCGTGATGCCTCAGGACGGCGGCTTCATCGTCTTCGACAAGACGTCGTTCTCGGTGGCCTACGAGAGCGAGATCCGGGTCTACGACCACGACCGGTGGACCATCCCACCGGTGCCGCGCCTGGCGCAGCTCATCGAGGGCGCGGGCCGCGGCGGTGTGGATGCCGTGCTCGACGCCACCACCGACGTGATCTGGTCCGCGTCGGAGAACTCGACCTCGCTCACCGGCACCAGCGTCTCGTCCGGTGAGGTCGTCGCCGACATCTCCCTGGGCCAGCACCTGGAGTCCATCGCCTGGGACCCCGACGTCGAGGATCGGCTCTGGCTGACCCAGCGGCTGAACGACCGTGTGGTCTCGGTCGTCCCACAGCCGCCGGGGGTGGTGGCCGAGGCGACCGCCGAGATCCCATGGGCCACCGCCCCCGAGCTCGTGGGCGACAAGCTCTGGGTGGTGAACCAGCTCTGGGGCGAGCTCTACGCGCTGGACGCCGACACGCTCGAGGTCGAGGTGCAGATCGACCTCGGCTTCGACGTCACCGACCGCAACCTGATGTTCACCGACCTCGCCTACCACCCGGGCCGCGACTCCCTCTTCATGACCTGGTGGCCCGACTACCAGCTCCAGGAACGCGACCCCGACACCGGTGAGGTCCTGGCCACCTGGCCGATCACGATGCAGGGGGACCAGGAGCAGGAGGCGCGGCTCGAGATCCACCTGGACGGTGACTTCGCATACGTCGTGCGCACCGTCGACATGCAGGTCGAGCGCTTCGACCTCGAGGGCAAGACCTCGGAGGTCAACGCCGACCTCGCCGAGACCGCGGAGTCCTTGGTGAGGCTGCAGTACTCGGCGCTCTCCGAGAGCGGCACCGTGCTCTACGTGGGGCCCTACGCCTTCAACACCTCGCCTCTCGAGCGCAACGTCGCGCTGGACCGCACGTGGTCACTCCCCATCCGGGACGTGGGCGGGTGCTGGCTCGCCTGGAGTGAGCCCGACCGGCTGGAGCTCCAGGACCCCGACGGGATCGTGCTGTGGAGCCACCAGCTGGACATCACGGTGCCGGTCGTGCTGAAGCCGGAGATCGTGTTCGAGCCGGCCTGGGGCAACCGGCTGCTGCTGGCCGACGCGTCGGCCGGCGTGCTGCGCAGCTGGACGGTGGACGTCACCTGCCCCGACTGAGGGCTCAGTATGCCGTCAGGTAGTACGACAGCGTGCGGTCCTGGTAGGAGTACGCGCCCGACAGCGAGCTGGGGAGCTCGAACTCCGAGGCCAGGTACCAGGTGGACTGGTAGACCGCGTCGTCGATCTGGACCACGGGTCCCGTGGTGCCGTCGTAGATCGCCATCACGAAGTAGGAGCCGGCGTCCAGGGGCAGCTCCTGGAGCGCCGGCACCACGTTCTCCCCGGCCACCAGGCTGGTCTCATCCGAGGCGGCGAGCAGCACGGTGGGGCCGCTGTCGCCGCTGTAGAGCCCGAACAGCGCCACGCTGTCGCCCGGGTCGGCGAGCCATGCACCGAAGCCGGTGAACACGGTGGGCTCGTCGATCACCACCATCTGCCCGGCCACCAGGCCGGTGAGCAGCTCGGCGGTGGCCGAGCCCTTGTCCTGGCCGATCACGACGGTCGGGCAGGTGTTCTCGCTGCCTGGGGAGCCCGCGTCACCGTCGCCGTAGGTGGTGTCGCAGGTGCACCAGGAGCTCCCCGAGTCGTTGCTCGCGGCGTCGGACAGGGGGGTCTTCAGGCACATCGCGCCGTCGGAGGTGGCGGGAAAGGTGTCGTTCCAGCGCACCTCGTCGAGCAGGCGACCGGGTTCGGCCAGCACGATGGCGCCGTCTTCGTCGGCCAACGAGAGCGCTGAGCCCCAGGCCACGTCGACCGGGGCGCCCCCGTTCACCGAGGTGTCGGTGCTCGCGCCCAGCACCAGCAAGCCCTTGCCCTCGAGGGTGACGCCGCCCGGCAGCTCGAAGTCGCTCGCGCCGTCGCTGATCAGGAGCCCGGAGAGGTCCACCTGCTCGTCGCTGGTGTTCAGGATCTCCACCCACTCGCCCTCGGCGGCGCCGGGCGCGGCCTGGATCTCCGCGATGACCAGCGGTGACGTGGTCGCCGGTGGCGCCGCCGTGTCGTGGGTGTCGCCCGCACCCTCGCTGTCGCTCACCGTGGCGGTGTCGCCCGATCCCTTGCAGCCGGTGAGGGCCAGCGCGAAGCAGATGCAGGGGAGGGTCACAGGGGGCCTCGGCTCGAGTGGGGGGAGGCGGAGCGCACACCATGCCCGATGCCGACTCGTAACGCACCCCGCGAGGGTCGGAACCGGCTCGCCGTTGCCGTTGCGTGGTGTGCCTGCCCTGTTAGGCGTTGCCCACGAACCTGGACCCGTTCCAGATCCCCGTCCACCCCCGAGCGGGCCAGAACCCGCGGGAGCCGCACCATGTCGCTGAAGGGCACCAAGACCCACGAGAACCTGAAGGCCGCCTTCGCTGGCGAGTCGCAAGCCAACCGCCGCTACCTCTACTTCGCCAAGCAGGCCGACGTGGAAGGCTACCCGGACGTCGCTGGCCTCTTCCGCGACACGGCCGAAGGCGAGACGGGCCACGCACACGGTCACCTGGACTTCCTGAAGAAGACCGGCGACCCGGCCACCGAGCTGCCCATCGGCGACACCGAGGCCAACCTGAAGGCGGCCGTGGCCGGCGAGACCTACGAGTACACCAACATGTACCCGTCGATGGCCGCCTCGGCGCGCGAGGAAGGCTTCGCCGAGATCGCCGACTGGTTCGAGCTCCTGGCCAAGGCCGAGAAGTCCCACGCGGGCCGCTTCCAGTCCGCCCTGGACGAGCTCTAGCGGGCTCTCGATCAGGAGACCCGCATGGACCTGAAGCTCCCCGGGCCCCGGGATCCCGCGTACTGGGATCGCGAAGCCCTGGAGGCGGAAGAGCGGCGGGTCTTCCAGATCTGCAACGGGTGCAGGCTCTGCTGGAACCTGTGCCCGAGCTTCCCCCGGCTGTTCCAGGCGGTCGACGCCCTGGACACCGACGACCCCGTGGTCGTGGACACCGAGGCCGATCACGACGGTCCTCACGTCGCCCACGTCGCGCCGGCGGATCCGGGCATCAAGGGCCAGCTCGAGGCCCTCGACCAGCTCGATCAGCAGGTCTACCAGGACGTCGTCGACCTCTGCTACCAGTGCAAGCTCTGCGACCCGATCTGCCCCTTCACGCCGCCCCACGAGCACGCGGTCGACTTCCCGCGCTTGATGCTCCGGCACAAGGCGGTCGACGCGAAGCAGAAAGGCGTGCCGCTGAACGACCGCATCCTCGGCGACCCGGATCTCGTGGGCCAGCTCGGCACCCTGCTGCCCGCCGTGGCCAACTTCGGCGCGGGGGTGCGGCTCAACCGCGTGATGATGGAGAAGGTCGCGGGCATCCACCGCGACCGCCAGCTCCCGCCCTTCGCGAGCGAGACCTTCCGCAGCTGGTTCAACAAGCGGCACCCCACGCCACCGCCGCCGCCCGAGCAGGTCGAGGGGCGCAAGGTGGTGCTCTTCTACACCTGCTCGGTCCAGTGGAACGAACCCCAGGTGGGTCGCGCCGCCGTGCAGGTGCTCGAGCACAACGGCGTCACCGTCTACGCGCCCGAGCTGCGCTGCTGCGGCATGCCGGCGCTCGATGGCGGCGACGTGCCGCGGGCCACGTCCTGGGCCGAGCAGAACGTGCAGGTGCTGCTGCCCTACGTGCAGGCCGGCTGCGAGGTGGTCTCACCGGGCCCCACCTGCAGCTACATGATCAAGCACGAGTGGCAGGAGTACCTGGGCACGCCGGAGTCGGAAGAGGTCGCCGCGGTCGGCAAGGACCTGATGGAGTACCTCCACCTGATGCGGAAGGCGGGCGAGCTCGACGAGGACTTCGGTGAGCTCCCCGAGCAGACCGTGGGCTACCACCTGCCCTGCCACCTCAAGGTGCAGAAGATCGGCTTCCGCTCGCGCGACGTGATGAAGCGCATCCCGGGCACCACGGTCAAGGTCACCGACCGGTGCAGCTGCATGGACGGCACCTGGGGCATGAAGACCGAGTACTACGAGCTCTCGAAGCAGTGGGCGAAGAAGACCCTCGACGACCTGGTGGATGGCGAGCCGGACAGGCTCGCGTCGGACTGCCTGATCGCGAAGCTGCAGATCGAGGAGACCACCGGGCGGAAGGTGCAGCACCCCATCGAGGTGTTGTGGGAGGCGTACGAAGCGCCTCGAGAGGACGACGAAGCATGAAGCCGCTGACCAGCCAGGACATCCTGCCCCTCGATCGCTTCCTGGAGGTGCGCCCGAGCCACCAGCAGGAGGTGTTGGGCGCCAAGGCCGTGCGTCGGTTGATGGTGGGCGGCCACTTCTGCTTCCTCTTCGAGAACCGCGTCACCGCGCGCTGGCAGATCCACGAGATGTGCCGGGTCGAGAACATCCGCAAGCCGTCCGGCATCGCCCACGAGCTCAGGACCTACAACGAGCTGATCCCCGCCCGGAACGAGCTGTCCACCACGCTGCTCATCGCCTACGAGCCCGAGAGCTACCGCGACGAGATGCTGGAGAAGCTCCACGGTCTGCACGACCGGGTGTCTCTGCAGGTGGAAGGCTGTGCGCCCGTCCCGGCGGTGTTCGAGCGCACCCAGTTCGACGGGGACCGCGTGTCGAGCGTGCAGTTCGTGCGCTTCACCCTGACCGACGAGCAGCGCGCCGGGCTCCTGGACTTCTCCCGCGCGGCGGCCATCGTGGTCGACCACCCGGCCTACCCCCACCGCGGGGAGCTGAGCGGAGCGGTCCGCGGCGCGGTGGTCGAGGATCTGCTGGAGGAGTAGGGCACCCCTACAGCGAGGAACCTCCGATCCGATGGGAGGAGGGATGCTCTCGCTGTTGTTGGCCTGTGATCCGGAGCTGCCCTCGGGCGCGCACTCCGATGCGGCCTCGGTCGAGGACACGGGCGTTGCCGGGCCCCAAGGCGCCGATGGGGACAGCGGCGGCGACACCGCGCCGGTCGACACCGGCGACGGAGGCGCGTCGACCGACGAGCCGTGCACCTACGTAGCGTCGCCGGCCCATGTGTCGGTGAGCTGGCCCTCCGACACCGGCGCGGTGGCGCCGGACCTCTCCGACGAGCTTCGCAACGCTGTCGACGGCGCCGTGCTGGCGGTGGGGCCCGGGGTCTGGCCGGTCTGCCTCGACTTCGAGGGCAAGGAGGTGACCCTGGTGGCCACCGACGGCCCGGAGGTCACCGAGCTCACCCGGGCGGAGGGCTGCGACACGCTGCTCACGGCGACCAGTGGGGAGACGGCGGCGCTCGAGGTGAGCGGGTTCCAGGTCAGCGGTGGCGGCACCCCCATCGTCGAGGTCGGCGCTTTCAGCGCGATGCGCGTGGCGTGTGGGGTGCTGAGCGGCGGCCTGTCGGCCCAGACCTCGCTCGGCGCCGCGGCCACGGTGGTCGGTGGGACGCTCACCCTCGACCACATGGAGGTGCGCGACAACACCGGGGAGGCCGGCGCGATCTACGTTCGCGAGGGCGGTAGCCTCGTCATCACGGACACAGCACTCACCGGCAACCAGGGCGGCACCTACGGCGGTGCGATCCGCGCGGAGGACGCCACGGTGGTCAGCGTGGTCGACAGCCGGCTCGAGGGCAACTTCGCGGTCAGTGGCGCCGCGATCTTCGCCGAGAGCACCGGCACGGTCGAGGTGGCGGGCACCACGATTCGTGGCCACGACGGCGACGTCGGCGCTGCGCTCTACCTGCTCAACTCGGGCGACACGGAGCTCCGCGACGCCGTGGTGGAGCACAACGACGCCACCTCCTATGGCGGTGCGGTCTTCGCCTCCTCCAGCGCGCTCACGGTGACCAACAGCACCTTCAGCGACAACAGCTCGGGCGTCAATGGCGGGGCGATCTACGCCATCTACGGGCCGCTGAACCTGTACGACTCGACCTTCACCGACAACACCGCGGACTACGGCGGTGGGGCGGTGGCCGTGGTCGACAGCACCAGCGAGGTGATCGGCAACGACTTCTGCGGGAACTACGCCGACGAGGGTGGGGCGCTGTACGCCTCCGAGGACACGGCCTCGATCCGGAACAACCGCTTCGTGGGCAACACCGGCGTGCAGTACGGCGGCGGCGTGTTTGCGGTCGACCTGGACGCCGAGCTGATCAACAACGCCTACATGATCAACGTCGCGGTCTACGGTGGCGCCGCGGCCTATTTCTCCAAAGGGGATGCCTGGTTCTCGAACAACGCGCTGGCGTGGAACGGCGGCGGCTCGGCCGTGCATGCTGGAGCCGGCAGCATGTCCGCCCAGCCGTCCCACAACCACTGGTACGACAACGACACCGATCCCCTGCTCGACGAGCACCCCACGCCGAGCGCGAGCGACGCCGACCCGGGCTTCGTGTTCTCGAGCCCGACCTGCGGCGAGTACGACCTGCGGCTGGCGGAGGGCTCGCCCTTGATCGCGGCGGGCAACCCGGACTACCCGAACCCGGGCGAGATCGACGTGTCGGACATCGGCGCCTACGGGGGCCCGGCGGCGGAGCCCTGACCTCGGGCCGCGGCTGAACCGGCTACCGGAGCGTGGTGAACCCGCTCTTCCGCCTGCTCCCGCTCCTTCGGCCGGCTCGAGGCCTGGTGGTGGTGGCCGTGCTCGGGCTGTTGTGCAGCACGGGGCTCTCGCTCGCGGGTCCGTGGCTCGTGCGGGAAGCGATCGATGGTGCGATCGCGGGAGCCGACACCCGCCGGCTGTTGGAGGTCGCCGGGCTGTACCTGTTCATCGTGCTCTTGAACATGGCGGTGCACTGGGGCTCGCGCGCGGCCGCCACGCGGGTCGCCCAGGGCACCCTGTATCGGCTCAAGCGCAAGCTCTTCCGGCACCTCACGGGTCACGACCTCGCCTTCCACGACAAGCACACCTCCGGTCGGCTCATCACCCGCGTGCAGGGCGATCCCGACACGCTGCACATCCTCTTCACCGAGGTGCTGATCTCCGCGCCCGGCGACCTGCTGTTGTTCGTCGGCATGTTCGGCATCCTGCTCGCGTACTCGCCCACGGTGGCGCTGGTCGTGGCCTCGGTGCTGCCCCCGTACCTCATCGCGTTCGCGATCTTCCGCAAGGTCAGCCCGCCCATCTTCCTCGCGGTGCGCGAGGAGTCCGCGCGCCTGACCGGGTTCCTCACCGAGCACGTCCGCGCGCTGCCGATGCTGCAGCAACACGACCGCGGCGCCTGGGTCCGCGAGCGCTCGCACGAGCGGAACGAGGCGCTCTACCGGAAGGATGTGAAGGCCCAGATCGCGCCCACCGTGTTCTTCAACACGCTCTTCGGCATCCGGGGTGTGGGCTTCGCGGTGGTGCTCTGGGCGGGTGGCCTGGAGGTCTCGAACGGCGCGGCCACGGTGGGCGTGCTCGTGATGGCGCTCGGCTACCTCCGCCAGATGTTCAACCCCCTGATGCGGATCAGCCACAGCCTCACCACGCTGGAGCGCGCGCGGGCCGCGGCGATCCGCATCGCGGGCATCCTCGACAGCGCCCCGACCGTGACCTCCGGGCCACGCCCCTGGCCGGGCCTGCGCGAGGCGCTGGTGCTCGAGCAGGTGGACTTCTTCTACGAGCCGGGCACCCCCGTGCTCCAGGGGGTCGACCTCCGCATTCCCATGGGCTCGCGCGTTGGCGTGGTGGGGGCCACGGGCAGCGGCAAGTCCACCCTGGTGAACCTCCTGCTGCGCTTCCGCGACCCGACCTCCGGCCGCGTCACCGTCGACGGCATGGACCTGCGCGAGCTCGACCTCGAGAGCTTGCGGTCGAGCATCGGCCTGGTGCTCCAGGACGTGCACCTCTTCGCGGGCACGGTGCTCGACAACCTGGGCGGCGACGAGCGCGCTGCCCAGGCGGCCCTCGATACCCTCTCGCTCGACTTCGACGTGCACCTCGTGCTCGAGGCCGAGGCACGCAACCTCTCGCGCGGCGAGCGCCAGCTCTTGACCTTCGCGCGGGCGCTGGTGCGCAACCCCGAGATCCTGGTGCTCGACGAGGCCACCTCGGCGGTGGATCCGGCCACCGAGGGCCGGGTGCAGGCGGCGCTCGAGCGCCTGCAGACCGGCCGCACGAGCATCACGGTGGCCCATCGGCTGGCCACCGTGCGCGGCTGCGACCGCATCATCGTGCTGCACCACGGCCGCGTGGCCGAGAGCGGCACGCACCAGGAGCTCTTGGCGCTCGGCGGCCTCTACGCGGCGCTGCACCAGCTGCAGCACGGGGAGGCGGCATGAGCTCGCTCACCGGCCGTCGGCTGCTGTGGTCGTGGTTCCGCACGGTGTGGGCGGACCGCGGTGCGTGGATGGTGTGGCTGCTCGTGGGCAGCCTGCTCAACACCCTGATCGCGATCTGGTACCCGTGGATCTGGCAGTTCCTCGTGGACGAGGTGAGCGGCGGCGACGCCGATCCGCTGGTCATCCGCGACTACGGGCTGCTGCTCGCCGGGATCGGCATCGGCCAGACCGTCTTCTACGTGTTCGTGCAGGGCGCGCGCGCCTTCACGAACTGCTGGATCCAGTGGGCGGCCCGTGGAAGGGTGTTCGACCACCTCACCGAGGTGAGGCCCGCCGCTCTCCGTGCGTTCTCGACCGGTGACCTCGTCACGCGCCTGTCGAACGACGCTGGGGAGAAGACCTCCTGGTTCCTGTGCTCGGGCATCTTCCGAGCCTACGAGGCCGTGCTCATCATCGTGGCGGCCCTGGTGATGATGCTCCAGATCGACGTGGAGCTCACCCTGTGGTGTGTGCTGCCGCTGCCGATCCTGATCGCGGCCCAGGCCGCGCTCCAGGGGCTGCTGGGCCGCCGGTACGCGGCCGTGCAGGCGGCCATCTCGCGCATCAACGAGCAGCTCGAGAGCACCTTCTCGGGCATCCGCATCGTGCAGGCCTGCGGGCTCGGGGAGGCGGTGTCCCGGGCCTTCGACCGCCGCGTGCAGTCCCAGAGGGAGGCCGAGGTGCGCGTGGCCGACGTGCAGCAGGGCGTCTACCTGATGTACGGCTACGGTTGGCAGGCGGCCGTGGTGGCCTTGTTGCTCGCCGGCGGCGAGCGCGTCATCGAAGGCGGCATCACGCTCGGGCAGCTCGTGACCTTCGAGGGCTACGTGATGATGCTCGTGTGGCCGATGTTCGACCTGGGCATGCTGGTCTCGAAGCTGATGCAGTCCGGTGTGGCGCTCGGGCGGCTGCAGGAGCTCGTGGATCAGCCCACCGCGGAGCGTGTCGAAGGCCCCGCTCCGGGGTCGACGCACCTCCGCACCGTGGGAGCCGCGCTGCGGGCCGACGACGGGCCACAGCTGTTGGCGCCCCTGTCCGTCGACATTCCTGCGGGCCGTCTGGTTGCGGTGGTGGGCGAGGTCGGCTCGGGCAAGAGCAGCCTGCTGCGCTTGCTCGCGGGGGCCCAGCTTCCGAGCGAGGGGGTGCTCACGGTGGGTGGGCAGCCGCAGCAAGCCCTCGACACCGCCTGGCTCCGGCAGCGGCGGGTGTACGTGCCGCAGGACCCGGTCATCCTGTCGGCTACGGTCCGGGAGAACATCCTGCTCGGCCGGGAGGTCGGCGACGACGTGCTCGACGAGGCCTTGGAGGTCAGCCGGCTCGCCCAGGATCTGCCGCAGCTTCCTCGGGCGCTCGACACCCTGGTCGGCGAACGCGGCGTGACCCTCTCCGGTGGACAACAGCAGCGGGTGGCGCTGGCGCGCGCCCTGGTGGGGCGGCCGACCCTGCTCCTGCTCGACGACGCCACCGCCGCGCTCGACGCCGACACCGAGGCGGCCTTCTGGCAGAGGCTCGCCACCGGCGGCGCGCGGACCGCGGTCGTCGCCACGCACCGGGTGGCCACCATCGAGCGCGCCGACGAGGTGCTCGTGCTGGAGCAGGGCCGTGTGGTTCAGCGGGGTCGCCACGTCGACCTGGTGAGCACGCCGGGTCCCTACCAGACCATCTACGGGCGTTACCGCGCCGAAGCCCGCGTGCAGGAGGCTTGAGCATGCTGCGCGATCGCTCCGTCACCGATCCCTGCCGGCTGGTGGGCATGGTGCACCTGCCCGCGTTGCCGGGCAGTCCGGGCTGGGACGGCGGCATGGGGGCCGTGCTCGACGCTGCGCTGCGCGACGCCGAGGCGCTCCTGCTCGGTGGCTGCGACGCTCTGCTGATGGAGAACATGGGCGACGTGCCGTACCTGCGTGGGCGCGTCGCGCCGGAGACCGTGGCGGCCGCAGCCGTGGTCGGTGCAGCCTTGCGCGACCTGGAGCTGCCGCTCGGCGTGCAGCTCCTGGCGGGCGCCAACCGCGAGGCACTGGGCGTGGCGGTGGCGGTGGGCGCGAGCTTCGTCCGCGTGGAGGGCTTCGCGTACGCTCACGTAGCGGACGAGGGCTGGTTGGACGCCTGCGCTGGCGAGCTGCTGCGCGCGCGGCAGGCGCTCGGGAGCAGCGTCGAGATCTGGGCGGACGTGCAGAAGAAGCACGCGGCCCACGCGGTCACCGGCGACCTGTCGCTCGCGGCCCTCGCGCAGGGCGCCGCGTTCTGCGGGGCCGACGCGCTGGTGGTCACCGGAGCGTCGACAGGGCACGCCACGAAGCCCGACGACGTGCGCGATGCCGCGACCGCCGGGCTGCCGGTGGTCGTGGGCTCGGGCGTGACCGACGTCGACGTCGGGTTGCTGTCGGGGGAAGCGGCGGCGCTGGTGGTCGGGTCGTGGCTGAAGGAAGGCGGCCACTGGAGAAACCCGGTGGATGTGGAGCGCGTGCGCGTGTTGCGCCGCCTGCTCGACACCGCGAGCCGGCGCTAGTTAGACCCGCCCATGCAGCCCTACCTCGACCTGCTCCGCGACGTGCTCGACCACGGTGTCGTGAAGGCGGACCGCACCGGCACGGGCACCCGCAGCGTGTTCGGCCGCCAGCTCCGCTTCGACCTCGCGCGGGGCTTTCCCGCCGTCACGACGAAGAAGCTCGCGTGGAAGGCGATGGCCGTCGAGCTGATGTGGTTCATCCGGGGCGACACCAACATCGCCTGGCTGAAGGAACGGCGGGTGCGCATCTGGGACGAGTGGGCCGACGAGCAGGGTGACCTCGGTCCGGTCTACGGCGCCCAGTGGCGGCGCTGGCGTGCCGCCAATGGCGAGACCATCGATCAGCTCGGCCGGGTGGTCGAAGAGCTCCGCCGGAACCCGGACTCGCGTCGGCACATCGTCAGCGCCTGGAACGTGGGCGAGCTCCACCGGATGCGGCTGCCGCCGTGCCACCTGCTCTTCCAGTTCTACGTGGCCGAGGGGCGGCTGAGCTGCCAGCTCTACCAGCGCAGCGCCGACCTCTTCCTGGGCGTGCCCTTCAACATCGCCAGCTACGCGCTGCTCACCCACATGATGGCCCAGGTCACGGGCCTCGAGGTCGGCGACTTCGTGCACACCTTCGGCGACGCGCACATCTACACGAACCACCAGGAGCAGGTGCGGGAGCAGCTCGCTCGGAGCCCTCGACCGCTGCCACGCCTCTGGCTGGATCCGAGCATCGAGCGGCTCGAGGACTTCCGCTACAAGCACATGCGGCTCGAGGGCTACGATCCCGCCCCGACCATCTCCGCGCCCGTCGCGGTCTGAGCGACCACGAAAAAAGCCGCCCGGGGGCGGCTCTTCCTGCGTCGTCCGGCTCGCGCTACTTGGCGGTCGGCTCGGGGCGGTCGCGGAGGTCCGTGGTGACCAGGTCGAGCAGCTGCGTGCTGAGCTCGATGATCTGCTCGTGCGAGAAGCCCTCGCTGCGCAGCTGGCGGTAGAAGCTGCGGGCGACGATCTCGTTGCGGCGGCGGTAGAGCTGCTGCTGGGCCATGTGGACACCCTCCATACAGGCACTCCATGTGCAGGTTCCGTGCCAAGATGCCCGGTGCGTGATTCCAGGGCGTTGAGCGGTCTTGGAGGCGCCTTGTGCGAACGGCGCTGCGCGGGTGTCCCAGGAGGTGCGAAGTTCGGTTCGCACCGCCCGGTGGCTCAGCGGCGCTTGCCTTCGCGCTCGAGCTTCTTGATGGCCATCTGGACGTACTTTCGGATGTTCGGAATGTTCGGGTCCAGGTTGTAGGCGCGCTGCAGGTCGAGGAAGGCCTGTCGGTAGTTCTTGCGCTGGTAGTGGCTGATGCCCCGACGGCAGCGAGCCATGGCGTGGCCGGGCTGGCGCTCGAGCGCGTGGTCGAAGCACTCGATCGCGCGCTGGTACTCCTTGCGTGCGAAGTACAGGTCGCCCATGGCGACCACCGGCTCGACGTCGTCCTTGTCGAGGTCTTCGGCCTTCTGGAAGTCCGACATCGCTGCGGCGTAGTCGCCCAGCTCGAGGTAGCAGCGCCCACGCCCGATGTAGGCACCGGCGTGATCCGGCACCAGGTCGAGCAGGTCGGTCCAGCGATCGGCGGCGACCGAGAGGTTGCCCTTCTGGATCGCTTCCTCTGCGGCGGCGGTCAGCTCGTCCAGCCGCGTCTGCGACACCTCGGCGCGCGGGAGGGCGTCCGGGTTGGCCTCGAGGCTCGTGTCGACCGGCTGACCCGGAGCCCGGTCGGCGGTGATGGAGGGGCCCTTGGGACCCTGGTACTCCGCCTCTTCCTTGACCAGGCCCAGCTCTTCCTTCGACTTGCCCTCGGTGTAGCGGCTGGGGGCCTCTTCCATCGGAATCGGCCGGTGCTTCGCGCCGGCGGTGTCCACCGCCTGGCCCTTGGTGCCGAAGATGCGCACCGCGGCCGAGGCCTGACCGCTGATGTCCGTCTCCTTGATCTGGGGGTCGAGGAAGTGGCGCGGCAGCATCGTGGCTTCGTCGTCGCCGGGGTGCGTGGTCTCCTCGGCGAGGTTCGGCGCCTTGCGGTCGCCGCCCAGGAACGCTGCTGGAATCGTGGAGGGTTCTTCGTCGCCGGGTTGGGCGCTGCCCTGGGCGGCGAGCCGCGCCAGGGCCGCAGCCACCTCGTCATCGGACTGGTTGCGAAGCACCGTGGCCTCGTCGTCCTCCCGGCTCATGAGCTGAGTGGACTCCTCGTCGCCCGGCGCCGCGGCGTCCTCCGCGCTGCCGGCCGCTTCGTCGTCGAGCGGGACCAGGGTCTTGCCCCGCCCGGCGGGCGTGTCCTGCGCGGCCTCGTCAGCCCGGACCGGCGCGTCCTGCGCGGGGCTGGTGTCGTCGTCGCCGGGCACGGGCTCGTCGTCGCCGGGCACGGGCTCGTCGTCGCCGGGCACGGGCTCGTCGTCGTCTTCGACGGCCTCGTCGTCGTCTTCGACGGCCTCGATGGCGTCGTCGTCGTCGCCGCCGACCGCTTCGATGGCGTCCTCGTGCTCGGCCGGGTCGTCGTCGTCGTCGTCGTCGGCCTCCGCAGCCTCGATGACCTCGTCTTCCTGGGCGGGCGCTTCGTCCGGGTCGGGCGGGGCTTCGTCGTCGGAGGGCGCCGGCCCGTGCTCTTCGATGGGTGCGTCGTCCGGCTCGTCGTAGGCCGTGGCTGCTTCTGCTTCTGCTTCTGCGTCGTCGGCTTCGGCCTCGTCGGACGTGGCCGTGGACGCGACCACCGACACCCGGTGGGCGGTCTGCATCCGGGCCGCGGCCAGGCGGGTGTCGAAGCCGAGACCGGCGACGTCGCCGCCCAGGCTCAGACGCACCACCTGATCGAAGTCGAGGTGCGTGTGGGCCAGGTGCAGGATCTGACCGCGCGCCGCGGCAGCGAGCGCCGCGATGCGTTGGGCGGCCTGGATGGCTGAGGTGTCCTCGCTCACCGTCAGTCCTTGGCGATGGTCTGCTGCAGCTGACCGATGCTGGAGAGCGTGTCCTCACGGAGCTTGCGGAGCTGCGCCACGGTCTGCTCCAGCGCGGTGAGCTTGTTGGCCAGGTGACCGGTGTCCTTGCGCAGGTGCTCGCGCTCGTCGCTCAGGGTCTCGATGCGCCCGCGCGCCTCTTCCACCTCGCGCCGCGCCTCGCGCGCTTCGCGCTCCACCGCCTGGAGCTCTTCCCGGAGGTTGTCGCGTTCCTCCCAGAGGTTGGTGTGCGCTCCGCGCGCTTCGTCGACGCGGGTGCGGAGGGCGCCCACATCGCCCCGCAGGCGCTCGATCTCGCCCTCGAGGTTCTCCCGGATGGACCGGTTCTGGGCGAGCTCCATCTCCGCCTGCACGATGCGGCGGCTGGTGGCTTCGGTGTCGCGCACGCTCGTCATCAGCTCGGAGAGCCGCTCCTCGAGGATGGATCGCAGCTCGCCTTCGATGGCGGAAAGTCGGTCGCTGGTGGCCTTCTTGCTCACGTGCTGTCTCCGGTGCCTGTTTCGAGCGGATCCCCGCAGGGTCGCCGAACGTTAGCAGTAGGGGCTTTCAGCCGTCAACGCGCCCCCCGGGGCCTCCGAGCCGGGTACCTGTTTGCCCCGTCTGTTGCTCTTCGAACCCGACATCGGCCGTCGCCTGAGCCTCGTCGACGCCCTGCGCGATCGCTACGAGATCGCCTTGCCGGAGCCCGGTAGCGCCCCCGTCCGCGCCGTGCGGGGCACGCGGCCCCATCTGGTGCTGCTCGCGATGCGACCCGGCAACGTGCACGCCACCCCCCGCGCGTGCCGCGCGATCAAGTCCGAGCCGCACGCGCCGAAGGTGGGGATCGTGGGGCGGCGGGACGGTGGCTTCAGCGCCGCGCAGCTCCTGGCGCACTACCAGGCCGACGGCGTGATGTGGGGGGACGCCACGCCCGAGCAGCTGTTCGGATGGCTGGACGACCTGGAGCAGGGGCGGCAACCGATCGCCGACCACCGGGATCGGGAGGGCGTGCTCGGTCGTGCCTGGCGGCGCCTGAAACGGGAGCGCGGACCGAAGTGAACGCTACCGGATGCCGTGCTTCTTCAGCAGCCGGGTGATGGACTTCCGATCCATGTCGGCCTCGCGGGCCGCCTTGCTCACGTTGCCGTCGTTCCGCTCCAGCAGCTCGACCAGGTAGTCGCGCTCGAAGGCATCCACCAGCTTCTCCTTGGCATCCTTGAGCGGGATGTCGCGCAGGTGCTTGGCGTCGCTCAGCAGGCCGCCCGCCGCGCCGCGGGTGGGTGAGCGGCGCCCGTCGGGGTGCTTCAGGGCTTCGGGCAAGGCTTCCAGCGTGATGCGGGTTCCGTCGGTGAAGGGGATGGCGCGCTCGATCACGTTGTTGAGCTCGCGCACGTTGCCCGGCCAGTGGTAGGCCTCGAACAGGTCGAGCACCTCGTTGGACAAGCCCACCACGCCGGGGTTGTGCGAGGCCCGCCGCAGCAGGTGTTCGACGAGCAGGCCGAGGTCCACGAGGCGCTCGCGCAGGGCGGGGAGCTTCACCTCGACCACGGCGAGCCGGTAGTAGAGGTCTTCGCGGAAGCGGCCGGCCTTCACCTCTTCGCGCAGATCGCGGTTGGTGGCGGCCACCACGCGCACGTCCACGGGCCTCACCCGCCCGCTCCCGACCCGGCGCACCTCGCGCTGCTCGAGCACGCGGAGCAGCTTGGGCTGAAGATCGAGGGGCAGCTCGCCGATCTCGTCGAGGAAGATGGTGCCGCCGCTCGCCGCCTCGAACACGCCCTCGCGGTTCTGCACGGCGCCGGTGAAGGAACCCTTCTCGTGGCCGAAGAGCTCGGACTCGATCAGGGTCTCGGGGGCTGCGCCACAGTCGAACACCCGGAAGGCGTTGCGCTTGCGCTTGCTGAGGTTGTGCACCGCCCGGGCGGCCAGCTCCTTGCCGGTTCCGGTCTCGCCCGTGACCAGCACGGTGAGGTCGGTCGGAGCCACGCGCTCGAAGATGCCGAAGACCTCGCGCATGGCGACCGACCGCCCCACCATGCGGTCCAGGCGCTCCGACTCCGACGGCGTGATCTCGATGACTTCGTCGGCCGGCGTGAACACCAGGTGGGTCTTGCCCACGCGGAAGCGGGTCTCGGGGGTGAGGAAGACCTCGCGCACGCGGACGTCGCCGACGAAGGTGCCGTTGGTCGAGCCGCAGTCGCGGAGCACCACGCCGTCCTTCATGCGCACGACCTCGGCGTGCCGCCGGGAGACCGTGGTGTCTCGCAGGGTCACCCCGGAGTCGGCGAGCGAACCGATCACGGTCACGTCCCGGTCCACCACCCAGGAGGTGCCGGCGTCCGGCCCGGAGACGCAGGTCAGCCGTCCGCGGCGGATGTGGATCTGGCGGCGGCCGGGGGCGGCGATGGTCGCGGTGAAGTCGCTCACGGGCGAACCATACCGCGCGGGCTCCCGGTGGCCTGCGGCCTACTCACCGGAGCCCGGGTTCTCCATGTCGTTCCGCTTCATCAGCCGCTGGATCGACTTGCGGTCGATCCCGGCCTCGCGGGCCGCGTGCGAGATGTTGCCCTCGTGGGACTTCAGCAGGTGGGTGATGTAGGCATACTCGAACACCTCGAGCCACAGCCGCTTGGCCTTCTTGTAGGGCAGGTCGTAGCGAATGCCGACGGGCAGGCCACCCGCTTCGTCGGTGGTGGGCACCCCTGCGGCGGGCGCGGCCATCGGAGGCGGCGCGGGCCGTGCTCGGCCGACGGCGTCCCGAATGCGCGGCGGCAGGTCGTCGATGCCGGCCACGTTGGTGACCGACAGGCCCGCGATGAAGCGGCAACAGTTCACGAGCTCGCGCACGTTGCCCGGCCAGTCGTAGCGGCTGATCGCCTCGACCAGCTCGGCGCCCATGCGGAGGTCGGGTCGACCGCCCTGGGCGGCGAAGCGCACCACGAAGTGCTGGGCGAGCAGGGGGACGTCGTCCCGGCGCTCGCGGAGGGGCGGGAGGCGCACGTGCACGATGTTGAGGCGGTGGAAGAGGTCCTCGCGGAAGGTGCCGGCGGCGACCTCCTCCTCCAGGACGCGGTTGGTCGCGGCCACCACGCGCAGGTCGGCGTTGAGCATGCGGGTGCCGCCTACGCGCCGGTACTCGCCTTCCTGGAGCAGCCGGAGCAGCTTGACCTGGACCGGCATCGCGAGCTCGCCGATCTCGTCCAGGAAGAAGGTGCCGCCGTTGGCGCTCTCCACCAGGCCCTGGCGCTGGTTGGTGGCGCCGGTGAAGGCGCCCTTCTCGTGACCGAAGAGCTCCGACTCCATCAGGTTCGCGGGGATCGCCGCGCAGTCCACGGGCACGAAGGCCTTCTCGGATCGGGTCGACAGCTTGTGCAGGGCCTGGGCCACGACCTCCTTGCCGGTGCCGCTCTCCCCGGTGATCAGCACCCCGAGGTCCGTGGGGCCCACGCGCCTGAGCAGCTCGCGCACCTTCCGGATGGGCGCGGAGTCGCCGATGATGCCGTTGTCGCCTTCGCCCTCCTGCGCGCCCAGCTGTGCGCGCAGGCGCCGGTTCTCCTGGTGGAGCTCGCGGTGCTTGAGCGCGCGCTCCACCACCACCAGGAGCTGATCGGGGCCGAAGGGCTTCGGCACGTAGTCGAAGGCGCCATCCTTGATGGCCGCCACGGCGGTGTCGACCGAAGCGAAGGCCGTGATGACCACCACGGGAAGGCCGGGTGCGTTGCGGTGCACCGCGCGCATCACGTCGAGGCCGCCGATGCCGGGCATCATGAGGTCGGTGAGGACGAGGTCGGGCTGCCGGTCGCCCTTGAGCCACAGGAGCGCCTCCTCGCCGGTGTTGGCGGTGGTGACCTGGTAGCCCCGCCGCGAGAGGATCTTCCGCATGGACTGCAGCAGCTCGGGCTCGTCGTCGATGCAGAGGATGTGGCCTTGGCTCACGCGTCGTCCTCCTCGGGGAAGCTGACCACGAACCGGGTGCCTTCCCCCAACGTGGACTCGGGGGTGATGTGCCCGCCGTGCTCCTGCACGATGCCATACACGACCGACAGTCCGAGTCCGGTGCCTTCGCCGACCGGCTTGGTCGTGAAGAAGGGGTCGAAGACCCGGGGCAGGTCCTCCGGCGCGATCCCCGACCCGGTGTCGGCCACCGTCAGGCTGCGAGGAGCGACCTCGAGGGTGACGATGCCCCCCTCGGAGGTGGCCTGGATGGCGTTCTTCGCCAGGTTGAAGACCACCTGCTCGAGCTTGTCGCGGTTGCCGGCGACCGGCGAGCGGTCCGGCGCGCGGACCTCGAGCTGCACGCCGCGTTGGTGGGCGGTCGGCCCCAGCACGCGGGCGGTGAGTGCTGCGACCTTGGCGAGATCCACCGACTCGGTGGTCAGGGGGCTGCGCCGCCCGAACTTGAGCAGGTCCCCTGCGATGCTCGCGATGCGGCGCGCCTGCGCCTCGATGACCTGGATGTCGTCGATCACGTCCGGATCGAGGCCCTCCTCGTCCGCCACGCTCAGCAGGTAGCCGGCCCGGCTGATCACGATGCCCGTGGGGTTGTTGACCTCGTGGGCGATGCCGGCCGCCATGCGGCCGATGCTGGCCAGCTTCTCGGCCTGTACGAGCTGTTCCTGTGCCTCGCGAAGCTCCTGCGTGCGCTGCTCGACCCGGTCTTCGAGCGCCACGTTCAGCTCCGCGAGGGCGGTGCGGTGGCGCACCACGGTCTGGCGGAGATCCTCCAGGGCGTGGCCCAGCTCCTCGATCTCGTCGCCGCCGCGCGGCGCCTTCAGGGGACGATCCCAGGAGGTGGCCGCTGCGCGTCGCACCTGCCCGAGCAAGGAGCTCAGGGGCCGCGTGACGAGCAGGTCCAGCGCCCCACCGAAGGCCAGGCCACCGGCCAGGGCGGCCCCCGTGTAGACCGCGAGCAGCGCCTTCTGCGCGCCGCGGTCCGGCGACATCACGAGCTGGTCGACCAGGATCATCGACGCCACGATCGTGATCACCACGACCGCGGAGAGCTTGAGCGAGAGGTTCAGACGGGGGCGGGCCATCGGCCCCATCATCCCCCATGGAGGCTGTGCCGCGGAGCGCCCGGCGGTCTGCGCGTGGAGTGCCGACCGCTCGCTATGCGCGCTGCTCGCTCAGCTCGGAGGGGGTGGGGCTGACGCGCTCCGGCAGCTCGCCGTCGCCCAGCCAGCTGATGCACATCACCGGGCACGCGTCGATCGCGTCCTGGATGAGGTCCATCGGACCGTCCTGCGCGAGCACCTCGGCCTTCGCGTCTTCCTCGTTCGGCAGGTAGAACACCGCGTCGGTGTTCTCTTCGCACGTGCCGCAGGAGATGCAGAGCTCCTGGTCGATGTTCAGCACCAGGCCGGTGGCCTTCGCGCGGCTCGACTCGCAGTCGATCGGGCCCCAGAAGGTGGCGCCGTCGTCCGACGTGTTCAGCCCTTCGCCCGCCAGGTCGACGTCGCGGCCCAGGAGCTTGGCGCGCTCCTGGTAGGCCTCGAGGTCGGTGCTCGTGGCGTCGGTGGCGCCGTTCAGGTCGCCGGCTGCGGCCCGCGCGGCGAGGGCTGCGAAGCCCAGCGCTGGGGCCGGGGCCTCGACCGGTTCGGCCTTCGGTGCGGCGGCCCTGTTCGCTCCCGGCTTCGGGGCCGCGGCCTGCTTCGCTCCTGGCTTCGGCGCGGCGGCCTGCTTCGCTTCCGGCTTCGGGGCAGCGGCCGGCTTCGCTTCCGGCTTCGGTGTGGCGGCCTGCACGGCGGGGGCCGGCGGCTTCGGGGCCGGCGCGGCCTGGACCGGAGCGCGGGGCGGGGCCTCCGCAGCCTTCACGGTCTCGTGCACCGACGTCGCGTCCTTCTTCAGGTTGTTGACGACGGCCTTGGCACGGCGACGGGCGCGGCTGGCGATGGAACGGATCATGCTGACCTCTGCTCAGCGACGAGGCGCTGGACGGGCTGGCCGCCGATGAAGTGCTGCTGGACGATCACGGGGAGGTCCTCGGGCGTGACACCTACGTACCAGGTGCCCTCGGGGTACACGACGAGCGTGGGACCCTGGCGGCACGGTCCGAGGCACGTGGAGCCGGTGACCTTGACCGTCTCGAAGAGATCGAAGCGCTCGACCATGTTCTTGAGCGCCGCGCGGTACGTTCCCGCGCCACGCTCGCCGCAGCTCCCCTTCGGATGACCGGGGGGACGGGCGTTCTCACAGACGAAGACGTGGTACTTCCAGGCCGGCACGGGGCTCCTCTCGAAGGCCCCGCAACTTAGCCTCGAAAGCGGCAGGCCGGTAGGTCAAGCCCCAGGGTTGTGAGCCGTCCGCCATCGGCCGCTCGGAATCGACACCCCGCGGCGGCTGCGGACCTGGGCCTCGGTCATGGTGTACGCCCAGGCTCCTCGCGCCCTCCCCGCGCTCGCGACACGCACCGCCACGCGGGTGTACAGGCCCCGTCCCACACCCTCGTAGTGATCCAGGACGGCCAGCCGATGAGGGCCGTCGAGCAGCACGAGCTCGCCGGCGACCCAGCCCCCCTCGTCCTCGAGCACCAGGGCCGGGTAGCCGTGCGGCATGCGGAACAAGCGCCCGCGCACCCGTCCCGGACGGGCCTGCAGCCCGGCCAGGAAGCCGGTGCCGCCGCCGGACAGCAGGCTGCCGTAGACGAACAGGGCGCCTTCGGGGTCGATCGGGCCGTGCGGACGGAGCATGGTCAGAGCGTATCGTCGCCCGGTGGAAGCGCTCTGGATCCATGGCTACGGTTCGCTGGTGTGGCGCCCCGACATCCCCTACGTCGAGCGCGAGCCTGCGCGCCTGGCCGGTTGGGCACGCCGCTTCTGGCAGGGCTCGACCGATCACCGCGGGGTGCCGGGGTCGCCGGGGAGGGTGGTCACGCTCGTGCAAGCTCCACGCGAGGCCTGCTGGGGGGTCGCGTTCCGCGTGCCCGCGTCCGAGCAGAGCGCGGTGCTCGCCCGCCTCGATCACCGCGAGCAAGGTGGCTACAGCCGGTGGTTCCCCGAGGTGGACCTGCGCGGTGGCCGCCGCGTGCGCGCGCTCTGCTACCGGGCCACCCCGGACAACCCGAACTGGCTCGGCGAGGCCCCGGTGGCCGCGATCGCGGCCCAGATCGCGGGGTCGTCGGGTCCGAGCGGCACCAACGACGAGTACCTGGAGCGGCTCTGGGAGGCGCTCGACGGCTTCGGTGGTCGCGACGACCACATCGACGCGGTGTACGAGGCCTGGCGGGGATCTACGGACTCGACCAGAGGAGCAGCAAGCCGGCGCCCGAGGCGCTGAGGAGCACGTCGTCGCGCCCGTCGCCGTCGAGGTCCGACAGCGCGCTGGCGTGCCCCAGACCGGAGGAGGCCGCGTCGGCGGTCACCGTGGCGCTGGCGAGGTCGCTGATCGAGCCCGTGGCCACCGCGCCGCCCGACAGCAGCCAGGCCTCGCCCGGCTTCGTGGCCGCCCCGAGGTCGCCGTCCTCCACGTCCGGCGCGGTGAGCAGGAGGTCGGCGTTGCCGTCGCCGTCGATCTCCCCGGTGCTCACCGAGAAGCCGAAGTGCCCGGCGCTCGCACCGCCCACCACGGCGTCGGCATCGCCGGCCTCCAGGGTGCCGCTGGCGGAACCGGCGGAGGCGAAGACCCACACCTCGCCGTCCCCGTGGGCCCCCACCACCAGGTCGGGCAGCGTGTCGCCGTCGAGGTCCGCCACCTGGGCGGCCTCGGACCGACCCAGCTCGGCGTTGGCGCGGCTGCCGACGACCTTGGCGCTGGCCAGGTCCTCGAGGCTGCCGGTGCCCGCGAACGACGCGGAGCCGGGCACCACGAACACGGCGCCCGCGGCGCTCCCGCCGTCGTCGTCGCCGCGCGCGCCCACGAACAGCTCGTCGTAGCCGTCGTCGTCGAGGTCGCCGCTGCCGAGGGCCGAGCCCACGTAGTCGAAGCTCTCGTCGCCGAACGCGAGCAAGGCCGCGTCGCTCTCCAGGGCCACGTCGGTGGAGCCGTCCGCGAGCCAGACCGCCACCACGCCCTCGTAGTACTGGCTGTCGCTGGTGAGGGCGCTTCCCCACGCCACGTCGTCGACCCCGTCGCCGTCGAGGTCGCCGACCGCCACGCTGGCGGCGTTGGCGCTCGCGCCGTCGAAGCTCATGGTGACGGCCGCGTCGTCGAGGTCGGTCCACACGGGGCGCCCGGTGAACACCGCCGCGACCGCGCCGGAGCCGCCGCCGGCCACCACCAGGTCGTCGGCCCCGTCGTCGTCGTGGTCCCCCAGCCGGCCGGGCAGGCTGGCGAAGTCGGTCTGGCCGTCGGACGCGTCGCCGTCCATGGAGGTGACCGCCAGGTCGTCGAGCGCGCCGCCGGCGGCCACGTCGTCCCCGGCGAGCAGCCACACGGCGCCGGCGTCTCCGGCTTCCAGGGCGCCGACCAACACGTCCAGCACGCCATCGCCTGCGAGATCGCCCACCACCAGGGCGTGATCGAAGCCCAGGAGGTCGCTACCGTCGCCCGTCACCGCGCCGTCGGCGCTGTCGACCGCGAGCTCGTCCACCACGTCGTCGCAGTCCTGGTCCACACCGTCCCACCGCTCGCTCGCGCCAGGGAAGACGCTGGGGTCTCCCTCGTCGCAGTCGCCGTCGTCGGCCGACACGCCGTCGCCGTCCTGGTCCAGGCTGCCGCACGGGTCGTTCGTGACCCCCGGCGTGCCCCGGTCGCCGTTGTTCTCCCAGCGCTCCTCCGCGTAGCACCACCATGCCGGATCCCCGATCTTGTCGAGCTCGAGGTCCGCCGGGTTCAGCTGGATCGAGCGGCCGGCGTACAGCGGCCAGCCGTCGCCGTAGCGCAGTGAGAACATCTGGTCACCGCCGGCCCAGGCGCTCAGCTCGTCGCTGGCGGTGGAGAGGGGCAGGTTGGTGTAGCCGTAGCCGTAGCTCGCGCTCACGCCGCCGTTGGCGTCGACGTCCGGGTTGGCGGCCAGCAGGGCGTAGCCGCCGGCCGGGACCACCGTGGCACGGGCGACCTGTGCGCCGTCGCCGTTGGCGTTCTCGAAGATCCAGCCGACCACGTTCACGTCGGCGCTGCTGGCGTTGTAGAGCTCGATCCACTGGCCGTCGGCGTCGCTGGTCGCGTCGGGGTCCACGAGCAGCTCGCTGGGGAACACGTCGCCGGGCGCGACGAAGCCTTCGTCCGCCAGCCCGTCGCAGTCGTCGTCCTCGGCGTTCCGGGACTCGGGCGCTGCGGGGCTGATGCCGGGGTCCTCGTCGTCGCAGTCCTCGCCGCCGACCGCGTCACCGTCGTACCCGTCGCCGTCCACGTCGTCGCCACGGTCGCCGTCGCAGTCGGAGTCGAGCTCGTCGTAGGGCTGCTCTTCGGCCTCGGGGTTCACGTCGGGATCGGTGTCGTCGCAGTCCTCCCCGCCCATCGCCTCGGCGTCGAAGCCGTCCCCGTCGCCGTCGCTCATCGGTTGACCGGCCAGCTGCAGCGTGTGCTGGCCGTCCAGGGTCTTCAGCAGGAGGACCCCGCCGTGCACCTCGTAGCTCTCGGGTGCGTAGCTGACCTGGAGGACCGCGCCCTGCCCACCGCCGAGGGTCAGGGTGACGGCTGCGACCTGGAAGGCGTCGTCGCCGTCGATCTGGGCGGCCACGTCGACCTCGACCTTGCAGAGGTTCTGCAGGTGGAGCGACTGGACCTCGGCGCCCCCGACCGGGGCGGAGAAGCTGAGCGCGTCGGCGTCCACGGAGATGGACGCACACTCCATGGGAGCGGCGGTGTCCTGGGCTTCGGGAGGGGCCGAGTCCACGGGCGCGGCGGTGTCTTTGCCGTGGGTGCAGGCCAACAGCCACCAGGTCATCATGCGCTTCTCCGCTCAGCGGAAGCTACCCGGGCGCGGGTCGGGGTCAGGCGACACCGTCCAGGAACCCGGTGAGGGCCGCCTCCAGCGGACGCAGCCGTTCGTAGAGCTCCCGGTCCTCGGGCTCACCGTGCAGCCGCAGGAAGAACCCTTCCTGGAGCACCCACTGGTCGCGCAGCTTCGTCGCGACGCCGAGGCGTTGGAGCAGCGCGAGGACCTCGCTCGCTTGGAGGCTGTAGCGGGAGGTGGACAAGAGCCAGCCGCGGTCCTCGCAGAAGCCGGCCAGCAGCGTCTCGAGCGACCCGAGGTGCTCGCGCTCGCGCAGCACGGCGAGGCCCGTGTCGTCGTGTTCCAGGCTGAAGCGGAAGCCCGCGCGTCGCCCGGCCAGGAGGAGCGCGGTCACGAGCGCGAGGTGGGGCACGTGGGACAGCGCTCGCAGCCGCAGCGTCACGGTGTCGGGGATGGACTTGAGCGGGCGTTGGCCGGGTGCGACGAGCCCGCCGTGCACGCGCTGCCGGGCGTCGACCGGCATGGGCGCCGAGACCGCGGATCGGGCACTCTGGAGGACCTGGTTCACGCTCCGCACGCCGCCGCCGAGGATGCGCAGGCTCGGCGGAGCGGCGAGCGCGACCCCGCGGGCTTCGACCAGGTCGAGGAAGGGCTCCGCACGGTGCGGCAGCTCGGGACCCGGGCGCTCGGCGAGCGGGTAGACGTCGATCGGACGGCCGAGCAGGATGCGGTCGAGGTGCTCCGCGATGCGGTGGGTCTCCAAGGGTTCGCCGAACACCCGGCGATCCCACGCCTCGAAGCGCCGCTTGCTCCGCTCGTGCTCGAGCCGCCCGTAGTTGTGCCCGTCCGCGATCTGGGCGGTGAGCTTCACGTAGCTGCGGTACGCGGGGTCGGAGAACGCGACCCCGAGCACGCCGTCGACGAGGTCCCGGCGCTCGACCGCGCCGCGGCTCACCACGAGGTGTTCCCCGACGCGCCAGGCGTCGCCCCGCCTCAGGGCGAGATCGATGTAGTCGCCCACCGCACAGTCCCGGCCGCCGGCCTGGTCGAGCAAGGCGCGGAGATGGCCCGGCGCGAGCTCTCCGTGCGCGAGCAGCTGGCGGTAGACGTACACGTACGCCTCGAGCGCAGGCAGCGCGCCCGGCTGGATGTCCACCTCCGCGAGCACCTTGGCGACCTGGGTGGTGGGCGCCATGGGGAAGCTGAGCGCGAGCTGTTCGGTTCGCGCCGCCCGCTTCGGCTTGAAGCGCAGCGCCGGGGAGACCAGGCCACGGACCGCGGTGGCACGGCGCCGGGCGGTGGTGGGCGCCAGCGTGGGGTCGAGGTCCTGGAGCCGGCTGGCGATCTCGGCGGCCGGTGGCGGCTTGGTGGCACCCGAGAACACGTGCCGCACGGTGGCGTTCGCCCAGACCGCCTCCGCATAGATGCGCTTCCGCCGCCGCCCACCGAACACGTACTCCAGCCCCAGCGGGGTGAGCGTGGGCACCTCGTCGTCGTCCAGCAGGCGCAGCCAGACGCCTGCCTGCAGGTAGTACTGGACCGTGCGGATGTCGCACTCGAGCGCCTCCGAGAGCGCGCGGCTGCCGCGCACGCCTTCCGCCACCCGCTCGAGCAGGCTCGTGAGCACCCGGGGGTTGTTGGCGTTCGGGAGGCGTTGGCTTCGGCCGATCGGCTCGGACATCGTCCGATGCTATCGCGAACCGATAGATCCCCGGGTCGTTCGCGGGACATCGTGCTCTTGACACGGCAAGACTTCGCGCCATATCCTGCATCCAGGAGCCTCCATGAACCGTCTTGCACGCCGCCTCACGATCCTCAAGGGGAAGCGCGAGGGCGCCTTCGACGCCGAGCAGCACCACGTCGAGCTCGCGCTGCGCGGGCGGACCGCCCGCAAGGTCCGTACGCACCTGCGGCGCATGGATCCGGTCTGCATGCTCACGCCGCGGTGGTCACGCCCCCAGACCTTCCTCGAGGATCTCGCCCTGGACCTCGCCGTCGGCGAGCCGGGTGTGTCCTGCCGGACGGTGTCGCTGCGTCCGCTCAAGGGGCGCAGCGAGACCGAGGCCTGGAGCTTCGTGCTCCGGGTGCTCGCGCAGCTCTATGCGGTCAGCTGGAACGAGGCGCGCGCGCCACAGCCGGCGAGCCGCCTGGGCTTCCGAACCGCCGTCGAGACGATGCTGGAGCGCACCCAGAACGAGGCGATCGCGCCGATGGCGCTCTTGTCCCACGGCGCCGAGTTCGTGCCGTGGAGCGTGCTGGACGACCTGTCGCAGGCGTGGGCGCGCTTCGCGGAGGCGCACCCGGAGGAGCGTCGGGTCACGCTCCTGCTGGCCGGCACCGTGGAGGCGCCGGCGATGCACATCGAGCACGCCCCCCGCGTGGTGCTGCAGGACTACGGCGAGGCGGAGGCGGCTGCGGCGATCGTGGGGCGTTCCGGCCCATCGGCGCGTGCACAGCTCGAGGCCGCGGCCCGCTTCACGGGCGGCATGCCGGCACTCGTCGATGCCCTGGGCTTCGGCGCCCGGGCGCGCGGTGCGCTGCCCCGGTCCAACTCGGGCATGGTCCGCGCGTTGGGCAAGCTCTCCGACGAGCTGCGGGGAGCCCTCGAGATCGCGGCGAGCGACCCGCTGATCGCGGAGCGGCTGGAGCTCTTGTCCCGTGGCGAGTCCCTCGTGGAGGTGCCCGAGGTCGACCAGCCGCTGAAGATGGCGGGCCTGATCCGCTACTCGCGCCGGTTGGGCGAGGACACCGTGCAGCTCCGCGCTCCCGCGCTCGTGGACCTGCTGAGCTGAGCCGGCCGCGCTGGCGCGATAGGCGAGGACCCGAGCTCAGCTCACGAAGAAGCGCGGAGGCACCCAGGCCCAGCCGCCCTTGCCCTGGATCTCGGTGCCCAGCACCTCGCGCACGGCGACCGAGACGTCGTCGGCCGAGAGGATCGTGGCGTCTTCGAGCTTCAGGTTCTGGGCGATGCCGGGGAGGTTCTTCTGGCCGCAGGCGCGGGTGGGCATGCCCGGGAAGCGCTCCACCACGTGGCCCTGGATGGTGCGCACGAAGCCTGCGAAGGAGCGGTCCTCGGCGGCCACCACCAGGCGCCCGGTGCGGCCCACGCTCTCGTAGATCAGCTCGAGGTCGGGCGGCACCAGCGTGCGGAGGTCGATGACCTCGGCGCTCACGCCTTCCTTCGCCAGGCGCCCCGCGGACGCCAGCGCCGTCCACACGGCGCGGCCCCAGGCGACCACGGTCACGTCGGTGCCGGCGCGACGCACGGTGCCCTTTCCGAAGGGGACCCGGTGTTCTTCCGGGAGCTCGGGGATGCCGCCGCGCATCACGTTCCGCTTCAGGGCGGCGATGGCGTCGGCCTCCGTGGGCTCGTTCGCGAACGCGGGGCCCAAGTACTGCCGGTACATCCACTTCGGCTCGAGGCAGATCACCGGGCCGTCGTAGTCGCCGGCGGTCATCAGCAGGCCGTACACGTCCCAGCTGGTGGAGGGCATCACGATGACGAGCCCGGGGATCGGCGTGAAGTAGCCGTCGAGCGACATCGAGTGGTAGACCGCACCGCCGCCGAAGGGGTCGGTGGGCATGCGCAGCACCATCCGGCAGCTGCTGACGCCGTTGGTCGTCCAGTGCAGGTTGCCCAGGTGGACCAGCCAGTGGAAGGCGTTCAGGCTGTAGTCCCCGAACTGGATCTCCGGGAGGGCATGCACGTCGGGGTGGAGCCCTGCACCCATGGCCGTGCCGACGATCAGCGGCTCGTTGAGGGGCGCGTCGGTGACCCGCTGGTCGTGGGCGTTCTTGAGGCCGGCGGTGGCCTGCATGACCCCGCCGAGCTTGCCGACGTCCTGCCCCGTGATGAACGCGGTCTTGTCGGTGCGGTCGAGCAGGCGCTTCATCGCCGAGCGGATCGCGCCGCCGTAGGTGACCGCGGTGGTGCGGTCGCTCGGCGCGGGCTCGCTGACCTCCGGGAAGGGCGCGAAGATGTGGTCCGGGAGGCTGTCGATCGGCGGGTCGGGCTCGGCCTTGACCTCGCGGAGCATGGCCTGCAGCTCCTCGTCGCGGCGGCCCATCACCTTGCCGAGGTCGTGGTGCGCGAAGAAGTCACGGCCCTCGGTGCCCGTGAGCCGCTTCATGATGTCGGCGTCCTCGAGGTAGCTCTGGGCCACGAGGTCCTGGCCAAAGCCGAGGATCGGGTCCTGCTGGCTCAGGTCGAAGGTCATGTCGGCCGCCGACGAGTGGCCGTTGAAGCGCGGCAGGCTGTGCACGTGCATCAGCACGGGCTTGCCTTCGTCGCGCACGTACTCGGCCGCTTCGCGGGTGACCGTGTAGGTCTCCATGAAGTCGCGGCCGTCGCACGAGAAGTGCTTCACGCCGAAGCCCTTCGCGTAGGCGGCGAAGTCCTTGATGCCCCGCCCCTCGTCCGGTGTGGTGGAGATGGCCACGCCGTTGTCGGTGACCATCACGATGAGCGGCAGGCTCCACACGCTGGCCGCGTTCATCGTGTCGTGCATGTCGCCTTCGGCCGTGGTGCCGTCGCCGACGATGCCCACGACGACCGCGCCTTCCACGCCCTTCTTCTGGAAGCCCAGCGCGTAGCCGGCGGCCTTGCCCAGCTGCATGCCCACGGGGCTCTGCACCGGCAGCACCCCGAGGTCGGGGAGGACCAGGTGGTTCACCATCTGGCGCCCGCGGCTCATCTTGTCGGAGTCCTTGGAGAACTGCTGACGGAGCACGTCCCGGGAGAAGTGCTCGTAGCCGTGGATCGCGCACCACATCGCGATCATCGAACCGGAGCGGTAGTGCGGCACGATGCCGAACCTCTCCACGGGCACCACGTGGCTCAGCGCGAGCGCGGTGGCGGTGCCGTGCACCTCCTCGCCGGGGCCCCAGATCGCGAACTTCACCTCGCCGCGCGACGCGAGCCGCACGATGTGCTCTTCGAGCGCGCGGGAGGTCACCGCGACCTCGTAGGCCAGCCGGAGCTCGTCGGCGGTGGGCACGGCGCCCTCGCTGACGGGCGGGTGGCTGGAGGTGCCGTTGTCGGTCTGAGCCGTGGCCATCGTCGCTCCTGGAGTTCGCCGGCGATCTAACCGGTCGGTGGGCGGGGGCTCTGGCTGGCGCCGTGGGCGGGTACAATCCCCCTGGTGACGCTGTTCCTGCTGCTGCTGGCCACGGGCTGCCTTCCCGAGGGCGCGGAAGACAGCGGCTACGCGACCAAGCTCGACGCGGACGGGGACCACTGGGCGGCGTCCGAGGACTGCGACGACGCCGACCCGGCCGTCCACCCGGCGGCGCCCGAGCTCTGCGATGGGCTGGACAACGACTGCGACGAGCTGACCGACGAGGGGCTCGAGCGCGCCTGGTACGCCGACGCCGACGCCGACGGCTACGGCGATCCCGACGCGGTGACCCTGGCCTGCGCGCCGCCGGACGGCGCCATCGACGACGCCACCGACTGCGACGACGCCGACTCCGACGTGCATCCGCACGCCACCGAGGTGTGCGACGGCGTCGACGACGACTGCGACGAGCGGGTCGACGAGAACCTGGAGCTCGCGTGGTACCTCGACGCCGACGGCGACGGCTACGGCGACCCGGACGATGGGGTCGAGCTGTGTGACCCCGGGTCGGGTCGCGTCGCCAACAGCACCGACTGCGACGACGCGGCCGCGAGCACCCACCCCGGCGCCGAGGAGCTCTGCAACGGCGTCGACGATGACTGCGACGGGCTCGAGGACGAGGACACCTCCACCTTCTACGTCGACGACGACGGCGACGGCTTTGGCGGGGAGGCCGTGGAGCTCTGTGAGCTGCGGTCGGGGCATTCGGCGGTCGCCGGCGACTGCGACGACACGTCGGGCGCCGTCCACCCCGCCGCCACGGAGCGCTGCAACGGGCTGGACGACGACTGCGACGCCACGGTCGACGAGGACCCGAGCGACGCGATCACGGTCTACACCGATGGCGACGGCGACGGCTTCGGGGCCGAGCCCACCTCCACGGGCTGCGCCGCCGGCGCCGGCTGGAGCGCCGTGGACGGGGACTGCGACGACGCCGACGACGGGGTGCACCCCGAGGCCGTCGAGGCCTGCAACGAGGTCGACGACGACTGCGACGACGCCACGGACGAGGACCTCGGCCTCTTCACCGTCTACGACGACAGCGACGGAGACGGGTTCGGGGATCCAGACGCGGAGCACGAGGTGTGCGATCCCTCGGGCTACGCGACGGACGCGACCGACTGCGACGACGGCGACGCGGCCGTCCATCCCGACGCCACCGAGACCTGGTACGACGGCACCGACCAGGACTGCGACGGGGTGGACGACGACGTCGACGGGGACGGCTACGGGATCGCCGACGACTGCGACGACACCGACGCCGCCGTGTCGCCGGACGCCACCGAGACCTGGTACGACGGCGTCGACCAGGACTGCGCAGGCGACGACGACCAGGACGCCGACGCCGACGGTCACCAGCGCCTCCCGCTCGGAAGCGACTGCGACGACACGGACCCGGCGGTGTCGCCGGACGCCACCGAGCTCTGGTACGACGGCGTCGACCAGGACTGCGACGGCCGCGACGACGACCAGGACGGGGACGGCTACGGGGTCGCCGACGACTGCGACGACACCGACCCCCTGGCCAGCCCGGGGACCGCGGAGACCTGGTACGACCGGATCGACGCAGACTGCGATGGCGCGGACGACTTCGACGCGGACGGCGACGGCGATCGGAGCGTCGACTACGAAGGAGGCGACTGCGACGACCAGGACCCCAGCCGGGCCTCCACCCTCGCCGAGATCTGGTACGACGGCACGGATCAGGACTGTGACGGCAACGACGCGGACCAGGACCTCGACGGCGACCCGGCCGAGGCCCTCGGCGGTGGCGACTGCGACGACGCCGACGCGAGCGTGCACAGCGCCGCAGTCGACACCTGGTACGACGGCACGGACTCGGACTGTGCGGGCGACGACGACTTCGACGCCGACGCGGACGGCTTCCAGGTGAGCCCTCAGGGCACCGACTGTGACGATGGCGACGCGTCGGTGCACGTGGGCGCCTCCGACACCTGGTACGACGGCGTGGACAGCGACTGCGGGGGCGACGACGACTTCGACGCGGACGTCGACGGCTACAGCTCCCTCGCCCACGGCGGGTCCGACTGCGACGACGCCGACGCGGCGGTGTCGCCGGGTGCGTCCGAGACCTGGTACGACGGCACGGATCAGGACTGCGACGGCAACGACGACGATCAGGATGGCGACGGCTACCCCGGACCGGACGAGGACTGCGACGACACCACGGCGTCCACGAACCCCGGCGCGAGCGAGATCTGCCAGAACGGCGTCGACGACGACTGCGACGGCACGCCGTCTGGCTGCAGCCTCTCGGGGGAGAGCAGCGCGCTGGTGCTCTCTTCGGCGCTCCTCACGGGTGAGGCGACCCAGGACGACGCGGGCGACCACCTCGCGGTCGGCGACCTCGACGGGGACGGGGTGCTCGACCTGGTCACGGCGGGTCCCGGTGCGGACGCCGCGTGGCTGGTGTTCGGGCCACTCGACACGAGCGGGGACCTCGGCAGCCTCGCTGCGGCGCGGGTGCAGGGCGACGCGGCCTCCCTGGGGGCCGACGTCACCCTGCTCGGCGACATCGACGACGACGGGCTCGACGAGGTCGGGATCGCAGGGCCGTCCGCGAGCGACGGTCAGGGCGTGGTCTGCCTGCTCGACGCCGCCGACCTCGGCGAGCTCGTGCAGGCCGACGTCGCGTGCATCGACGGCGAGCCCGACGACGAGCTCGGTTCGGTGGTGGCCCTGCAGGGCGGTCTGCTCGTGGGAGCGGCCGGGCGCAAGGACAGCACGGGCGTGGCGGTGGGCGGCGCGTACGTCTACGCCGGCCCGATCACGGATGCGACCGACACCACGGCCGTGCTGCTCTCGGGGACCGCGTCCGCGAACACCGGTGAGGAGGTGGCGGCGCTGGACGTCGACGGCGACGGCTTCGACGACGCCGTGGTCGGCGCCCCCGACGACGACGGGGCCGCCACGAACGCCGGCGCCCTGTTCCTGGTGCTCGGGCCGCTCAGCAGCGACCTGTCGTTGTCGGATGCCGACCTCCACCTGGACGGCCCCAACAGCTCGGCGTGGCTCGGGGAGGCGGGCAGCCTCGCGGCGGCCGGCGACCTCGACGACGACGGCTACGACGATCTGCTCGCCGGGATGCGTGGCGCCGATGCCCTCGACGGCACCACGTCCGACAACGGCCGTGTGCTGGTGCTGCTGGGCGCCGACACGCCGGCCTGGACCCTGGAGGGCGACGCGGTGCTCGAGGGCGACGGGGAGCAGGACGCGGGCGGTCGTGTGGCGGCGGCCGGTGATGTCGACGGCGACGGCGCGCTCGACGTGCTGGTCGGCAGCCCCCACAACGACGACCTGGCCACCAACGCCGGACGTGCCTGGTTGGTCTACGGGGACACCTGGTCGGGCACCCTGCCGCTCTCCGACGCGGGGCTCGTGCTCACCTCCTCCACGGCGGGCGACGAGCTGGGCTCGGTCGGCGCGGGGGACGTGAACGGCGACGGGTACAGCGACCTGTTGCTCGGCGCGCCGGGCTACGACAACGACCGGGGCGCGGTGTACGTGATCGCGGGCGGGGGCCTGTAGACGGGTCGGTCGCGCTCAGATGACCATGGCCTCGCTGTGGCCCATCGCGCGTCCGATGCGGAAGGCGCCCAGCCCCACCCGCTCGTCGCCCAGTCGCACGTCGGCGACCGAGCCACCGGCCTCCGCCACGGCCAGGGCGACCTCGGCGCTGAAGGGCCCGAACATCGCGCCGTGCCCCGAGAAGCCGACCAGCCGGACCAGGTTCGGCACCCGGGGATCCATGTCGAGGAAGGGGTTGTGGTCCGGCGTGCTCGCGTAGAACCCGGCGGTGGTGGCGGAGATGCCGGCGAGCTCCGCGGCCGGCTCGATCGCCTCGGCGAGGGCCATCCAAGCCTCGAAGGGGCGCGCGTCCACGCCCGACTTGTGGAAGAACGCCTCCTCGATGGCGTCCTGGTCCTCGTAGGTGAAGGCGGCTTCGTCCGGGGCGTCGTGGGCCCAGCCGACCATCAGGGTCTCGCGGTTCTCCGGGCGGCAGTACGCGCCCGAGGGCGTGATCGTGAGGGGCATCGAGGCGAAGGCTTCGGGGTCGAAGCCGCCCCGACCGAGGAACCAGAGGTAGCGCTTGACCGCCGCGACGGGGAGGGGTTCTGCGCCGAGGAGCGCGCCCACCCGGCGGGTCCACGCGTTCGTGCAGTCGAGGAACAGGTCGGCCTCGAGGCGCCCCTTGGGCGTGTGCACGGCGACCAGTCGGCCCCCGGCGTGCTCGGCGCCGGTCACGGGGGCGTTGCGCAGCACACGGCCGCCGAGCCGTTCGCAGGCGGCGCCGGCGTCCTGGTAGATCAGCTCCGGGCGCAGGAAGCCATCGGAGGGGCACCAGGTGCCGCCGAGCACCGTCTCTTCGCTCACCCAGGCGAAGCGTTCGCGGAGGCTGGCGATCGGCAGGTCCTCGACGTCGGCGAGGCCCCAGCTGCGCTGATCCGCTGCGCGAGCGCGCGCCTCCTCCCAGCCCGCCGGGTCGCCGTAGAGGAAGAGGTAGCCCTGTTGCTGGATGGGCGACTCGCCGCCGACGCGCTCCGCCCACTCCCGGTACACGCGCACCGACCAGCGCATGCCCCGCACGGTCTCCGGGGTGGAGAACTGCTGGCGGATTCCGGCTGCGGTGCGGCTGGAGCTCCCCGCTCCGAGCACCTGGGCCTCGGCCAGGACCACGTCCCACCCGGCGGTCAACAGGCGGTGAGCGCACAGCGTGCCCGTGATGCCGCCGCCGATCACCACCGCGCGTCTGGAGCCCATCGAACCTCCGCGGCAGCAGTATCCCGCGATCGCCCCCTCAAGCCTGGGAGCCGCCGGCCGAAGCGGGAGCAGAATTCCGCTCGCTCCAGGATGAGTCCCATGGCTGAAGTCGCCTTCCTCTCGCAGAAGCCCGCCGCCGACAAGCTTGCGGGTCCGGCCGCCCGGAAACCCCGTGGCCGTCGGAAGAAGCGGCTCGGCGAGCTCCTCGTCGACGCGCGCCTGATCACGGCCGAGCAGCTCGACGAGGCCTTGGAGCACCAGAAGGTCCACGGCGGCCGGCTCGGCTCCATCCTGGTGAACCGCGGGGCCCTCGACGAGCGCACCCTGGAGTCCCACCTCGGCAAGCAGCTCGGGCTGCAGGTCTGCATGGTCGAGTCCATCCAGCCCGACCCCGAGCTCTTGAAGAAGGTCTCCGAGAAGCTCATCCGCCGCTACGAGTGCGTGCCCATCGAGCTCGAGCGTGGACGGCTGGTCGTCGGCATCACCGATCCCCGCAACGTGGCCGCGCTCGACGATCTGCGCTTCGCCACGGGCTGCACGAAGATCGAGCCGCGGCTCATCACCGAGGGCACCTTCCGGCGCTTCCTCGAGACCCGCTTCGCCTCCGACATGCTGATGGACGCGATCACCGGAGACGACAGCCTGCAGGCCCACGACGTCTTCCAGGGCGACAGCCCCGAGGACGACATCAACCCCGACGACGCCGACCTGCCGCCGGTCGTGCGGCTGGTCAACTACCTGCTGTTGCAGGCGGTGGCGAAGGGCGCGAGCGACATCCACGTCGAGCCCTACGACAGGTTCTTCCGCATCCGGTTCCGCGTCGACGGCAGCCTCTACACGGTGCTCACGCCGCCTCAACGCATGGCGGGTCCCGTGGTGAGCCGCATCAAGATCCTGTCCGGCATGGACATCGCCGAGCGCCGGAAGCCGCAGGACGGTCAGCTCGTGCTGCGGGCAAACGGCGAGGACCTCTGCTTCCGCATCTCGGTCCTGCCCACCGTCGCCGGCGAGAAGTGCGTGGTGCGCCTGCTGAAGAAGGAGAGCCACCTCGCCGACCTCGGCACGCTGGGCTTCGCGCCCGGCCAGCTCGAGATCATCCGGAACGCTGCGCGGCTTCCGCAGGGTCTGGTCCTGGTGACCGGTCCCACCGGCAGCGGCAAGACCACCACCCTGCACGCCATGATCAACGACATCAACGAGCCCGACATCAACATCGTGACCGTGGAAGACCCGGTCGAGCAGGCCATCGAGGGCGTGAACCACGTCGAGATCAAGGAGAAGGGCGGCGTGACCTTCGCGTCGGGCTTGCGCTCCATCCTCCGCCAGGACCCGGACGTGGTGTTCGTGGGCGAGATGCGCGACGAGGAGGTCTCGCGGATCGCGATCAAGGCGTCGATGACCGGCCACCTCGTGCTGTCGACCCTGCACACCAACGGGGTGATCGAGACCTTCAACCGGCTCACGGACATGAACCTGGAGCCGTACCTGCTGGCGAGCTGCCTCAAGCTCGTCGTGGCGCAGCGGTTGCTGCGGCGGGTGTGCAGCAGCTGCGCGAAGCCCGCCGCCCTGCCCCAGGAGGCGATCGAGACCTACGGGCTGACGCAGGAGCAGGTCGCCACCGCCAACTACCGCATGGGAAGCGGCTGCGACCGCTGCATGGACACCGGCTTCAAGGGCCGCGTGGGCGTGTACGAGATCCTCGCCCCGAACGACCAGATCCTCGAGGTCATGCGGGATGGCGGCGACGAGGGCAGGATGGCCGAGGTCTGCGAGCAGAACGGCGTGATGTGGATGCTCGACTCCGGCGTGCGCCGCGCGCTCGCCGGCGAGACGACCTTCGACGAGGTCAAGCGGGTGCTCGCGACCGAGGCCTGAGGCGCGCGGTCGGGAGCGAATAGACTCCGGGCCGATGAGCCGTCCCCCCGCCCGCGCCCACGAAGGGCTCCTGCTGACGATCTTCTTCGTCTCGGGCGCGTGCGCGCTGACCTACCAGGTGCTGTGGGTGCGGTGGCTGAGCCTGGTGTTCGGCGCCACGAGCTTCGCGATGGCCGTGGTGGTCGGCACCTTCATGGCCGGCCTCGGCCTGGGAAGCCTGCTCGCGTCGCGGCTGGCGCACCGCATCGACGACCCGATCCGGGTCTACGCGGGACTGGAGCTCGCGGTCGGCCTGCTGGGGCTGGGGGTGCCCCTCGTGTTGCCCGCCGTGCACGCGGTGCAGGCTGCTGTGTTGGGGGTGGACGCGCCGCTGGCGGTGGTCCTCGCCGTGCAGGGGCTCCTGTGCGCTGCGGTGCTGATCCTGCCCACGTCCTGCATAGGGGCCACCCTTCCCGTGCTGTCGCGCTGGATCGCCACGAACCGGGCCTCGCGCGGCGCGGACCTCGGGCGGCTCTACGCCGTGAACACGCTGGGAGCCTTCGCCGGCACCGTGCTGACGGGCTTCGTGTGGATCGAGGTGCTGGGGCTGTCCACCACCAACGCGCTCGCGGCCGCGGCCAACCTGGCGGCGGCGGCCGGGGCGCTCAGGCTCGCCGGCGGCGGCGGCCGGCGCGTGCCGCGCGTGGGCCCGGGTCGGGTGCCCCGGAAGCTCCTGGTGGCGGCGTCGATGTCGGGCTTCCTCGCCCTCGCGCACGAGGTGGTCTGGTCCCGGCTCATCGGCATGGTGCTCATCACCACGACCTACGCCTACACCACCATCCTCGCGACCGTGATCGGTGGGATCGGGGTCGGCAGCCTGCTCGGCGCGCGCGCCGCCGACCGTGGAGACCCCTTGCGGCTCTTTGGCGGCCTGCAGCTCGGGTTGGGCGTGAGCACCGCGGCGATCGTGCCGCTGTTGGGGTGGCTGACCGGCGGCGGGCGGTTCCTGCTCGACGCTCCCGGGGACTTCCTGCAGACGCAGCTCCTGGCGGTCGCGGTCTGCGCCGGGCTCACCGCGGTGCCCTCGGTCTTGATGGGGGCTTGCTTTCCCGCCCTCGCCCGCGCGTTCACCGACCGCGGTGGCGACGTCACGCAGGACGTGGGCCGCCTCTACGTCGTGAACACCTTCGCCGGGGTGCTCGGGTCGGTGGTGGCCGGCTTTCTCCTGCTCCCGGTGGTCGGCGCCCTCGGAAGCCTCTCCGCGCTGGCGCTGGCCAACCTCGCGCTCGGGATCGCGTTGCGACCGGAACCTCGAGCGGGGGTGATCGCGCTGGTCCTCGCCGTCCCGCTCCTCCGCGGTGCCTCGCTCGAGGATCTCTACATCGACCGCCTGCCGGAGGGCAGCGCCATCCTCCACCTCGCGGAGGGCACCACCAGCACGGTGATGGTCGCCGACCACGCCGACGTGGGCGTGCGACGGGTCTGGATCCAGAGCGTGTGGGTGGCCGGCACCGGGGGCCCGCATCGCATGCTCGGACACCTGAGCATGCTGCACAGCGCCAAGCCGGATCGCGCGGTCGGCATCGCCTTCGGAACGGGCCAGTCCTTCGCGGCGTCCCTGGTCCACGGTCTGGAGCACCTCGACTGCGTGGACCTGAACCGCGAGGTGGTCGACGCGGGCCGGGTCTGGTTCGCCGACGCGAACGACGGGCTCCTGGAGCGGCCCGAGGTGCAGGTGCACATCCAGGACGGTCGCAGCTTCCTCGCTCGGGCGGACACCACCTGGGACGCGGTGATGATGGAGCCGCTCCAGCCGTGGAGCGCGGGCGCCGTCAACCTCTACACCCGGGAGTTCTACGAGCTGGCGGCCGCTCGGATGGCGCCGGGCGCCAGCCTGACCCAGTGGATGCCGATCTCGGACATCCCACCCGCCCTGACCCGCTCGGTGGTGGCCACGGTCGCCGCGGTGTTCCCCTACACCTACGTGTACCTCGACGGTCTGGACCTCTGGATCGTCGGTGCCACCGAGCGCCCGTCGCTCGCCGACTGGCGCGAGCGCGTCTCCGGCGAGGTCGCCGTCGACCTCCGGCGCGAGGACGTGCACGAGGTCGAGAGCCTGCTCGCCCTGCTCCTGGTCGGCCCCGCCGACCTCGACGCCTACGTGGGCGACGCCCCGCTCCTGACCGACGACGCGCCGTTGTTGGAGTTCGTCGCCCCGCGCACCATGCGGGCCTCCCACGACGCCGACAACATCGCTGCCCTCACCAACGCCTGCCGGGACCCGCTCGCCGGCTTCACCGAGGCCGAACAGGTGCCGGCGGTGCTCCGCTCCTGCGAGCTCCAGCGCCTGCTGGCGTGGGCGCCCGTCGCCGACGCGAACGGCGACCACGACAAGGCGGTCACGGTCCTCGCCGCGGTGGGCAGGTCGCTCCCCCTGAGTCGGGTGCAGCGGGCCTGGCGCAAGGCGGCCCACGGCTTCGCGAAGCAGGCCGAGGCGGAGGGTCGTTCCGACGTGGCCATCGCCGCCTACGAGGCCTACCTGGCCGTCGACCCCGGTCACCCCGAGATGCGGCTCAACCTCGGCCTGGTCCAGGCCAGGGCCCAGCGCCTGGCGGCCGCCGCCGACACGCTGCGCTGGCTGGTCGACACGCCGGGCCCCACGGGCGACTGGGCCCGTGAGCTGTTGGGCCGGCTCGAGGCGGCTACTCCCGGCTCACCCTGATGTTGGACCGAATCGGGCCGGCCTGCGCCAGGGTCATGCTGCGATCCGGCCGGTGCTCGGGCAACGGATCATCCTGTCCCCTCGGAGGTCCACGTGCACGAGCACCGGCTCGTCGCCGGGGATCGGTTGGTGGGCGTGGTTGCTCGCTGCGTTGCCGCTGCGTCGCCGCCGTTCGGGTCGCTAACGGGCGTGGTTCCGTCGTCGCCAGGGCACCAGGGCGACCAACAGGGCCAACCAACCGGCGCCAGGGGCGGAGGGGCTCGAGGTGCAGGCGCATCCGCCGCCGCCGAAGAGGGTCTCCGCGGCGTAGAACGACGGCTCACCGGTGTCGGCGACGCCGGTGTCTCCGTCGGTCGGCTCGGCCGTGTCGTCGGGCGGTGACGTGTCCTCCTCGACCTCTTCGCAGTCGTCTGTCCAACCGGGAGCCCCCGGGTAGGCGCTGGGGTCGGTGTCGTCGCAGTCGTCGTCGAGGGCGTAGCCGTCGCCGTCCTGGTCGTCGTCGTTGCCGTCGCAGTCCTGGTCCACGCCGTCGTACCAGACCTCGTCCGCACCGGGGCTCAGCTCCGAGTTGGCGTCGTCGCAGTCGGTCCCTCCGTACGCCGCGCTGTCGTAGCCGTCGCCGTCCACGTCGAACTCGTCGGACGCGTCGCAGTCCTGCACGTCGCCGTCGTAGGGCTCGTCGGGCGCGCCCGGGTACACGTCGTCCCGGGCATCGTCGCAGTCGTCGCCGCCGTAGGTGATCGAGTCGAAGCCGTCGCGGTCCGCGTCGAAGTCCGAGTTCCCGGCGCAGTCCGCGTCCACGCCGTCGTACCAGTAGTCGGTGGCTCCTTCGTAGATGGCGGGGTCCGTGTCGTCGCAGTCGGTTCCGCCCAGCGCTTCCGCGTCGTGCCCGTCGCCGTCCTGGTCGGCATCGTTGCCGTCGCAGTCCTGGTCGACGCCGTCGTACCAGACCTCCGTGGCTCCGGGGTTCACCGCGGCGTCCCGGTCGTTGCAGTCCTCGTCCTCGGGGTAGCCGTCGCCGTCCCCGTCGCGTGCGGGCGGCGCCGTGTCACGCCCGCCCGTGTCGCCGTCGCGGCTGCCCGTGTCGGCGCTGCCCGTGTCGGCGCTGCCCGTGTCGCCGCCGTCACCGCCCGTGTCGACGACGACCACGCCGGTGTCGAGGCCTCCACCACCCCCGTCCTGGGCCAGCGCCAGGCTCACCAGCAGGCTGAGCATCACGGCTTCCGCTCCGGCTTGACTTCCTTGGGTCCGTCTTCCGCGCGGTCCTTCTTGCGCTTCACGGGCCCGAGCTTCGGCGGCTCGGGCACGCCGTCCTGCTCCAGGATGACGAACTCCACCCGACGGTTCAGCTCGCGGCCTTCCTTGGTGTCGTTGGTCTCGACCGGGCGCGCCTCGCCGTAGCCCACCGCCACGATGCGGTCGGCGCCCACGCCGCCCTTGTCGACCAGGTACTTCTGGACCGACTCGGCCCGGCCCTGGCTGAGCCGTTCGTTGTAGGCGTCGTTGCCGACGTTGTCGGTGTGGCCGGCGACCTCGATCTTCTTGATCTCCGGGTGCTCCTTCAGGATGGCGGCGATCTCGTCGAGCAGATCGAAGCTGACGCTCTTGATCGAGGTGCGGCCGGTGTCGAAGTACACCATCTCGGTGATCTCGATGCGCTTGGCGCTGATGAACACACGGGCCGGGCAACCGTCGGAGCGGCGCGGGTCGATGCGGGCATCCGCCGCCTCGTCCGGGCACGCGTCGCGGAAGTCGGGCACGCGGTCACCGTCGCCGTCCGGGCAGCCGTTCAGGGCCGGCGGGCCCGGCTCGTCGACGCACTGGTCGGCGGAGTCGCGCACCGTGTCGCCGTCCTTGTCCGGGCAGCCGCCGGTGGCTTGGCTTCCGGGCTCGCGCGGGCACTCGTCCACGGCGTCGAGCAGGCCGTCCTTGTCGTCGTCCGGGTCGGGGCAGCCGTCCTGGTCTTGCCAGCCGTCGACGTCCTCGGGGTCGAGTCCGCAGAGGTCGAAGGCGTCGGGGATGCCGTCGTTGTCGTTGTCCGCCTCGGGGCAGCCGTCGGAGTCCTGGAACCCGTCGAGGTCCTCGGCGCTGGTCGGGCAGTCGTCGGTGGCGTTCGGCAGGCCGTCGCCATCGGTGTCGGGCGGGGCGCCCTTGTCGCGCCACGACAGGCCGAGGATCACGCGGAAGTCCGGCGCACCGACGCCGGCCCGCAGGCCCTTGCCCACGCCGAGCACGGCCCCGAGGCCTTCGCCGGAGCCGTAGCTGGTGTAGACGTGGCCCTCGACGGGGCTGGTCTGGTAGCCCGTGCCGCCGAAGCCGACCTGGCCGTCGAGCTCGGCGCCGACCGCGTAGTCCGCGTCGAGGCGGTAGCTGGCGCCGGCTCCGAAGTCGAAGCTGGAGCCGACCTCGAGGTCGCTGTCGGCGAGGGGCTCCTTGCCGGAGAGATCGACGCCCACGTTGCTGGCCCAGCCGATGTCGCCGAGCGCGCCGCCGACCGCGGCGTCGAGGGAGGCGCCGAAGCCGTCGCCCACGTAGGCGGCCTTCGAGCCCGAGGGCAGCCGCAGGCGCGGGATGATCGCCAGGCCGAAGCCGTCGTCGCCGACACCATCGAGGTCGTAGGCGAGGATCGGCACGGTGGCGCCGACCTGGATGTCGCCGAAGGCGAAGCTGTTGCCGTCGGCGGTGCCCACCCAGGGGTACACGGGCACCTCGACGTCCAGGCGCGCCTTGGCATCGAGGTTGTAGCCGGCGGCCAGCCGGGTGGAGAGCTGGTTGGAGACCACCGCTTGCTCCGTGCCGTCCTCGAAGACCTGCACGAGCGGGTCGTTCGCATACACGAAGGCCAGGCCGGTGTAGTAGCTGCTGGCCCAGCCGATGTGGGGGTGGCCGACCTGCAGGGTGCCCTGCCCGTCGAAGGTGGAGCCGGCGAGGTCGAAGGTGTCGACGCTCTGGGCGAAGGCGCTCGGGGACAACAGCACGGCTGCCGCGGCGACGATGGCGCGCATGGGCCTCTCCTGGGACCGCCCGAGTGTCCGTCAGGCGACCGTGCGATTCAAGTTGGGGTGAAGCGCGGGCTGGCCAGCACGGTGTCGACGGCCGCCACCAGCGCACGGAGTTGGTCGTGCGGCATGACCAGGGGAGGCATCAACACGACCACGTCGCCGAGGTTGCGCAGGATCACACCCCGCTCTCGGCAGGCCAGCACCACCTCCCGGCCCAGCCGCGGCTCGTCGGGGCGCGCGACCAGGTCGATGCCCACCATGGTGCCGGTCTGGCGCACCTCCCGGACGCGCCCGGGATGGCGCGCGACCAGCGACGCGCAGGCGTCTCGGAGCACGGCGGCGTTGCCGGCCAGGCGCGCCATCACGTCGGTGTCCCGGAAGAGGTCGAGGGTGGCCAGGGCCGCCGCGCAGGCCAGGGGGTTGCCCGTGTAGGTGTGCCCGTGGAAGAAGGTGTGCTCCGCGGGGCCCAGGAAGCCCTCGAACACCCGATCGGTGGCCATGGTGACCGCGAGCGGCAGGTACCCGTTCGTCAGGCCCTTCGCGAGGCAGAGGAAGTCCGGCGCGAAGCCCACCTGCTCGGCGGCGAACAGGGTGCCGGTCCGCCCGAAGCCCACGGCCACCTCGTCGAACACCACCAGCGCGCCCAGGTCGCGCGCCCGCTGCACGATGGGGCGGAGGAAGTCGGGGCTGTGCATGCGCATGCCCGCTGCGCCCTGGACCAGGGGTTCGACCACGATCGCCGCCACCTGGTCGCCGACCTCCTCGAGGGTGTCGAGCGCGCGCTGCACCAGCGCGGCTTCGTCTTCCCGGTGAAGGGGGGCCTCGACGTGCACCGCGTCGAACAACAGCGGGCGGTACACCGCGTGGAAGAGGTCGATGCCGCCCACGCTCACCGAGCCGATGGTGTCGCCGTGGTACGCGTCGCGGAGCGCCACGAAGCGGTTCCGGCGGGTGTCGCCCTGCTGCTGGTGCCACTGGAAGGCCATCTTCAGCGCCACCTCGACCGCGGTCGAGCCCGAGTCGCTGTAGAACACCCGGTTCAAGCCCTCTGGGGTGATCGCCGCGAGACGCTCGGCGAGCTCGATGGCGATCGGATGGGTCAGGCCGAGCATCGTGGAGTGGGCCAGCGCGTCCAGCTGCTTCCGCACCGCGGCGTCGACCACCGGATGGCGGTGCCCGAAGACCGAGACCCACAGCGAGGAGACGCCGTCGAGGTAGCGCCGCCCGTCGACGTCGATCAGCTCACAGCCCTCGCCGCCAGCGATCACGAGGTGCTCGGAGGCCTCCGGATCCGCGTGCTGCGTGAACGGGTGCCACACGTGCCGGTTGTCGGTCTTCACCAGCTGGTCGCGGGTCATCTGAGCTCCACCGGGTTGCCGACTCGGCCCTAACCGGCAATGTTGGCCGGCCTCCCTCTCGACCCACGGACCCCCGTAGGAGGACTCCATGTCCCTCGTCCCTGTTCACGGCGGCCTCGACGCGCCCGTCGACCTCACCGTCCCCCTCTCGCAGAAGAACTCCCTGCTGGCCGAGGCGGCCGCGCTGCCCAAGATCGCCGTCACCGACGCCGATCTCTCGATGGTCTACCGCTTCGCGGACGGCACGCTGAGCCCGCTCACCGGCCCGATGAACGAGGACGACTACAACAGCGTGCTCGACAACTGGACGATCGCGCGGAACGGCACGAGCTACGCCTGGTCCATTCCGATGGTGCTCCCCGTCACCGACGACGAGGCCGCCGCGCTGGCCGTCGGCAAGCAGGCCGCCCTCACCAACGAGGCCGGCGAGGTCGTGGCCCTGCTCACCGTGGGCAGCGTCTACGGCTGGGACAAGGCGCGCTACGTGAAGAGCGTCTACCAGACCGACCGCATGGACCACCCCGGCGGCAACATCGTCACCAGCGACAGCCGCACCCAGCTGGTCGGTGGCGAGCTCAAGGTGCTCCCGCAGCCCTTCGACACCCGCTTCGGTGAGTGGACCTCCACGCCCAACCAGACCCGCGCGATGATCGCCGAGCGCAAGTGGGAGGCCGCGCTGGCCTTCCAGACGCGCAACCCGCTGCACCGCGCCCACGAGTACGCGCTCGTGCACGGCGTGCAGGAGCTCACCCGCACAGGCTTGTACACCGGCGCGGTGCTGAACCCGCTCGTCGGCCAGCTCAAGGGCGACGACGTCGACGCTCCCACGCGGATGACGACCTACGCCAACCTGGTGAAGAACCGGCTCCTGGGCACCGGCGACAGCGACGCGGAGCTGTGGAACAAGGTCGGCTACGACATCAACGACGTGTTCACGCTGATCGGGCTCGACATCAAGATGTTCTACGGCGGTCCCGCCGAGGCCATCATGCACGCGATCTACCGCCAGAACCACGGCTTCAGCCACATCGTCATCGGCCGCAAGCACGCCGACGCGCCCTACGCCGATGGCACCGCCATCTGGGGTGACTTCGACGCGCACGAGGTCTTCGACAACCTGGCCGGCGAGCTCGCCACGCAGCCGGTGAAGGTCGGCTTCGCCGCCTACTACCCGCACCTCGGTCGGGTCGACCTGATGGAGAACAACCAGGGCGAGAAGGCCACCTTCATCGCCGGCAAGAAGGTCCGGGCGATGCTGATCGCCGGCGAGCGTCCTCCCCAGGAGATCATGCGTCCGGGCACCGCCGACACGCTGGTCGCCTACTACGCCGCCAAGGCCGAGTAGGTCTGTGGCTTCGGGTCGACCTCGCGTCGGCCCGTGCAGACGCCATGCGAAGAGCCTCCGTGCGGAGAGGACGCTGTGCCTGCACAGCGTCTCCCGGGCGGGGGCTCTTTGGTTTCTCCAGCACGTGGTTCGACACAGGGCATGGCTCGCGCTCGAGGTCGGACTCGAGCTCGGCCCGTTGTGTCATCTCGGCAGCGAGCTCGAGGGCAAGCGCGTGCACCTGGCGCTCGGCATCACAGAACGCGAGCGCCGTGGTCGCCGAGCGCAGGTCTCCGAGAGCGGTCGACAGCCGCTCACGAAGGGCAGCCAGGGCGTTCTCGAAGAGCTCGATGTCTCGGTCCATCCCCCGACGAGATCACGTCCAAGGAGCGAAGGCAAGCCGACGGCCAAGACCGATCCGCAGTCCATCGATCTCGACACGGCGAGGCCCGACCTCAACTCGTGGGATCGCTCCCCCAGGCCCGAGCGCGCGCGACCGAGGAGGTGGAGGAGCTCGTGGTCACGCTCGCCGAGCGGTGCGAGCGCTGGCTTGCCGCCTCGTGCGACGATGCAGGCATGAGGGTCGTTCATGCTGGCTATCCCCCTGAGCATCAGGCCGAGGAAGCCGGGGAGGGGCACGGGGACTCCGGTGGCGCGGTGCGCGACGTGCGGGACTCCAAGTAGGACGCCGCAGGACAGGCGTCGCAGCACGCATGCTCGCCCGCGAGCGCCAGCACGCCTATGGTGCAATCTGCGACCGGTAACCAAAGGGTAACCTCGAGGCCGTTGACAAGCCTCGGGGGGGGGGGGGGCTACAGTCAGAATGCGCGGGCCGGGAGCGGTCTTCGCGCCGCAAGTCCAACACTCTGGGCGAGATCCCAGGAGGGGTAGTCATGTTGGTCACACTCATCACCACGGTTGCCGCGGGCGACCATCTGATCGGGTACAATAGCGGCCAGGTGGGCCCGAACGGCGACGCCATCATCAGCGGGCACACGGGCGAAGCCGCCGGCAACTGGCGGCGCAAGACCGGCGACCGGTTCTACTGGTACAACCCTGCCCGCTACACCGACCCCTCGAAGGTCTACGACTCCCTCTGTGATGGTCTCTTCACAGCCGAGATGAACTTCGCCATGTGGGACTCTATCTACGACTACGGCAACGACGGCGTCGACTGCCAGACCGACAGCTGGGACGCCGAGGCCATCTACGGCTGGATCGAGTGGGACGGCACGGATGATGTCGATGCCGAGCGAGACGAGATCATCGCCTCTCTCGGCACGGGGACGCCATCGTTTCACCCCTTCGACTCCATCAGCGGCGTGAGCGCGGGACAGAACGTCTACCTCTACGCGGACGCCATCTGCGACTTTCCTGGAGACATCGAGGACGTGCTGCTCGTCGTACACTGGCAGGCACGGACGGAGGTCTCGTGCGACGTGAACAGCAGCTTCCTGGACACCGTTTCTTCGACGAACGACCTCAGCTTCTGGTGGTTCGACTGCGGATCGTCCGCATGTGGGAGCTGAAGCCCGCTGGGCCCCGCGGACATCCGGGCGTCATACTATCTGGAAGCATCACAACTGGAGGCCTCCCTGCCAGCTCCATCTCACCTCGGGCTGTTGGCCGTGGCGCTGGCGTGCTCGCCAGTCTCGCCGAGTGTCACGCCCGCCAGCGACACCGGCTGGTTCGCCGCCGACGCGGACGGCGACGGCTGGACCGTGGACGAGGGGGACTGCGACGACAGCGATGGCGAGGTCCACCCGGGGGGTCAGGAGGATTGGAGCGACGGCATCGATCAGGACTGCGATGGCCTCGTCGACGCGTCGGCCACGGCGTGCACGGCGGCGTTCACGGCCACGTTCCCGGACGGCTCCTCGGTCGAGATCGACGGCTGCACCGCCTGGGATGTGGAGGACCTCGGTGTGTCCTCGAGCGCAGCTCTTCCCGAGCTCGAGCAGTTCGGGCTTCGCTTCGCCACCGACCGCTCTGGGGAGGCCTGCGCGGTGGTCATCGAACAGGATCGAGCCTGCGGCCCCGGGTACTACGACCATGACGGCGAGGCTGGAGAGACCAGCGTGGACACCTCGGGGTGCCCCCGGGTCTGGGAAGACTACAGGGCAGTCTATCTGTCCACGTCGGGCTACCTTCGACTCACCACGGTCGAGCTCCACGTGGAGAGTGCCGGCCAACCTGCCGACCTCGACCTCCGAGGCGAGGTCCATGTGGGCGCAGACGGGGTAGAGGTGGAAGGCGCTTTCGCCGTGCAGCTGCGAGCGTTGGGCGACTTCCTGGAAGGCGACGACTGCGCCGGAAGCAACGGTGACGTCGATGTGGATGGCCAGGTCTGGGAGGGCTACGGTGGTACCGACTGTGACGACGGGGATCCGGCCGCCTTTCTCGGTGCAGCGGAAGAGGAGGACGTGGGCGCGTGCATGCGCGACGGCGACGGCGATGGCTGGGGCTCCCAGGAGACCGGTGCAGGTGTCGACGAAGGCACCGACTGCGACGACGACGACATCACGCAACATCCGGGCGACGCCGACGCGGACGGCTACAGCCCCTGTTCAGGTGACTGTGACGACTCGGACGGGAGTGTCCATCCCGATGCGGGGGAGGGCCCACTGAGTCGTCGCGATCTGGACTGTGACGGCGCCATACCCACGGACCTCGCGGGGGCAGACTACAGCTTTACAGGCGAGGCGGCCGGAGACTATGCGGGGGTGAGTGTGGCCGGACCGGGCGACGTAGACGGCGACGGACTGGCTGATGTGCTCGTCGGCGCCCAGGGCAGCGACCAGCAGGACACTGACGCAGGCCAGGTCTACCTCGTGCTGTCGCGGCACCTCGGCACCACGGGTGGCGAGCTGTCAGACGTCGATCACACCTTCGTCGGAGCCCGAGCACAAGACAACGCCAGCCTGGTCTCCCCTGCGGGCGACGTCGACGGAGATGGCCTCGCCGACTTCCTGGTTGCGGCACCGGGAAGTGAGACGGGCGGCGAAGACGCTGGCGAGGCGTACCTGGTGCTGGGAGCCCTCGTGTCGGCCGCTCGCACCACCGTGCTCTCGGATGTCGACCACGCGCTCGTGGGAGAGACCGCTGGCGATCGAGCCGGCCAGGGACTCGACTCTGCGGGGGACGTCGATGGAGATGGTCTCGACGACATTCTCGTTGCAGCGCCCTTGCACAGCGCAGGCTGGGGCGAGGGCAAGGCCTACCTGCTCCTGGGCGACGGACTCACGGCGGAGGCGAGCCGCGATCTGTCTTCGGCCGACGCCGCCTTCCTGGGGGTGACGGGCGCGTCCTCGGGGGGAGGGGACATCGATGGCGACGGGCGAGACGATCTCGTCTTCGGGGCGCTCGACGATCAGGAGAACGGACCCTATAGTGGCAGTGCCAGCATAGTGCTGGGAGGCGGCTTGACGGGGGAGATTTTCCTGTCACGCGCCGACCACCACCTCTACGGCGAGCACCCCTACGACTACGCTGGGGCGAGCGTAGCGAATGCAGGCGACGTGGATGGCGACGGCCTGGTCGATGTCCTCGTCGGCGCGTACGGCAACGACGACGGAGAGCTCACGGCGGGCAAGGCGTATGTAGTCTTGGGCAGCAGCCTCGGCGAGCTGGGGGCCATGGACCTTGCAGACGCCGACCACACGATGATCGGCGAGCAGACCTCGCAGTACGCGGGTGGCACCGTGAGCGGCGCGGGCGACCTGGACCAGGATGGACTCGCCGACGTGCTCATCGGCGCCTTCGGTAGCTACGACCTGGCGGGGCAGACCTACCTGGTGCTGGGCAGCGGTCTGACCGCGCCGCGCCAGCTCGACCTCTCGACCTCGGACTTCAGCTTCCGCGGCGAGCACACCGGAGACTGGTCCTCTTCGGCCCTCTCGGGCGCTGGCGATGTCGATGGGGACGGCAGGGACGACATCTTGATCGGTGCCCCTGGAAACGCTGATGTCGGCGCTGACGCCGGCAAGGCCTACCTGCTCCTGAGCCACCTCGAGGCGGAGGGACCCTGAAGGGATAGCGCTCATGAACCGACCTCACGCGGCGATTCTCGCACGAGCTGAGGCATCTCGACGGATGCTGGTCAGGCCGTCTGCGCCCCCCACGGCTCGCTCCGGCGGCGCTTCGGGGCGCGAGAAGGGGACCGGCTGGTCGTCGGGCGCACGTGTTCGTGCCGACCGCCCCTCGGGCCGCGGCTGGTGAGCTGACGGCGGCGGCGGGCGGGGCCCTGCTGTCCTTCGTCAGCCCGCGGAACACCAGCCCCGCCGGGTAGCCCCGGATCACCCGCCAGAGCTGCATCCGCGCGCCACAGCGGCGACACGCCCGGGCTCGGACCTCGAAGGAGCGCTGTTCCTACTGCACCTCTCGCATGGTCTGCGTGAACGTGGGGAGCAGGTTGGCGTGCCTGAGAGCCTTCGCGCAGTCTCTCACGGCTGGCGAGGAGTCGCTGGATGGGCTGAGGCTGTTCGGGCGTGGTGGCGTAGATCCTCTCGCCCTTGTCGTTGCAGACGGTAGCCACGAGCTGTCCCAGGCGCGCCTTGTAGCGGAGCTGGTTGGGCGTGATGCCGAGCCTGGTCGCGAGCTCCGCGCCAGTGACGCCGCCGGCGGCGAGCAAGCGCTCCTTGAGGCTCGGGAGGCCGTGAGCCTTCCTGATCCAAGCCACCGCCGTAGCGTCGAAGACCGCCCCAGCGCCTGTGGTGTGTCCAGCCCGGTTCAGGAGCTCGGCGACTTGGCCGTCGGTGTGCCGGGCGAGCAGGGCGTCGGCCCTTGTGACGACCGCCGCCGATGTCTTCCGCTTCTCGCAGGACATCGTGGGCAGAGTGACGGTCAGGGTGGTGGTGGCTCCACCACGGAAGCGGACGTGAGCGGTGATCTGCTCGCCTCGGAGCAGTGTCACGTCCTCGACGAGGAGGGTCAGCATTCGCTTCCTCTCCGGCTTGGGTGTCTCGGGGGCGTTCCAGACGGCGGGGAAGTCCGTGGCGAGGGCGGTGATCTGCTCGCGCGTGGCCTCGTCGACGTGGGCGGCGTCGGCGCGGCGCTGGCGTTCGGCGTCGTGTCGTGCCTGTTCGAGGTTGCGGAGCGCGCGGTTCCAGTCGGCTCGAGCGAGCTGGCGACGAGCCGATTGCGCGGGCGTGCCCAGCGGGCACGCGAAAGGGGCCCATTGAGGGGCCCCCCTTCAGAGGGGACACCGCCCCGCCGAACGCCCGGAGATGGGATGAGCAGGCCGGCCTCCCCCGCTCCAGTGCGACTCTACGCACGCAACTACGGGCCGAGGCCCTCTGCGAAGTCGAAGGAGACCGGACATGCAGACTATCCCGCTTACGACCCCTACTGCGCCTCCGATCACGGCGGGCCTCGACCTCAGCGACAAGAGCGTTGTCATCGTCGAACTGGACGCGGACGGCGAGACGCGCTCGTCGACCAAGATTCCGTGCACTGCGAAGGCGCTCGACAGGTGGGCCTCCAGCTTCGACGGGCGACGCGCGATCCTCGAGGTCGGGACGCACTCTCCGTGGGTGTCGCGCCTTCTCCAGAGGCACGCGCTTGAGGTGATCGTCGCCAACCCGCGGCGCCTCAAGCTCATCAGCCAGAATCAGTCGAAGTCGGACCTGGTGGACGCGGAGCTGCTGGCCCGGCTCGGCAGGGTCGATCCAGCGCTCCTGGCCCCGGTGGTGCATCGCTCAGAGGACCTGGCGAAGCACCTCGTCGTGCTTCGGAGTCGCGCCGCCCTTGTGAAGACCCGCACCCTGCTCATCAACTCGGTGCGCGCGCAGGTCAAGTCGCTCGGCTTCCGGCTGTCCAAGAAGACCACGGCGACGTTCCACAAGACCTTCGATGAGATCCCGAGGAGCTCCGGATGCTCTTCGAGCCGACGTACACGATGATCGGCTGTCTCACCGATGAGATCCGGGCCTACGACAAGCGCGTCGAGATGCTCTGCGAGCAGGTCTACCCGGAGACCGGGCTGCTACGTCAGGTGCCAGGTGTCGGCCCGATCATCGCACTGACCTACGTGCTCACGATCGGCGACCCCAGGCGCTTCGACAAGAGTCGGCAGCTTGGCTCCTACCTCGGACTGAGGCCCCGAATGGACCAGTCGGGGGAGTCCAACCCACAGCTCCGGATCACCAAGGCGGGAGATGCCACCCTGAGGACGCTGCTCATCCAGTCCGCCCACTACGTTCTCGGCCCCTTCGGGCCCGACTCGGACCTCCGACGTTGGGGCCTGCGGCTGAAGGAGCGCGGCGGCAAGCACGCTTCGAAGCGTGCGGCCGTAGCTGTGGCGCGGAAGCTCGCCGTGCTCCTGCACGTCCTGTGGCGCGACAGCGCAACATACGAGCCCCTGAGGAACAGCAAGAACTGACCGCTACACCTCCCTGGGACCACCACGGCGTACGCCAATGCAGTCGGGTGAACGCAGCGAGGCCTCCGATCCAACCATCGAGTCTGGGCGACTGCGAGCTGGCCCCTGAGCTCTCGAGCTCGACCCGGAGATGACAGCGCCCACACCCGACGGACCCCAGCGTGCAGCGAGCTCGTCGAGCTCAGTAAGACTGCGAATGGAAGCCTGACGGATGGATCCGAGCCCGCGCCTCACCCGGCAGCAGCGCGTACCGCCAGCACACGACAGGGACGCAGGAGTCCAGATGAACTCGTAAACTCGTGCTTGACATTCCCTGGCCTGCTCATGGAAGGGCCAGAGAGGCGGGAGCGTGCGGGCTGCGCGTGGAGCGCAGCCCGCACGTTAAGGCCTCAGCCCCCGCGCGGCGTTCTTCGTGGCGCGGGAGAGGGCGCCGGCTCGCGCCTGCAAGCGCGGGTCGTCGCCGCCGTCCCAGCTGGCGATCATGAGCGTGGTCGGGCCCGAGGGCCCCACGACCACCCCCGCCTCGTGGATCGTGGCCTCGCCCCAGCTGGCCATCGCCTCGCCGAAGCTGCCGCGTGCCTCCTCCTCGCCGGGTGGCCAGTTCAGGGCGGCGAGGCAGGGGTACTCGTCGCAGGCGAGCTGCACCAGCGTGCCGCTGCCCACCGCGCCCTCGATGTCGGCGCGGAGCCTGTCCACCGAGAAGTCCGGCGGGAAGGCCGCCGGCTCGCCGCCCGCACCCTCCGCAGCCAGCAGGATGCGGCTCCTCGCGATCGTCAGGGGGCCGCCCTTGCCCGGCCCCGCGACCACCACCACGAGGTCGTCGCCCTGATCGCCGGTCACGTAGCTGGGGATCTGGTCCCAACCCACCAGCGTCTCGGTCACGCGGCCCAGGCCGGCCTGGACCTCGCCTCGGAGCCCCGAGCGCACGAGCACCGCGATGGGGGGGTCATCGCTCGTGTCGATCCGGTCGAGGCGCCATCGGAGCCCGATGGCCGCGGGCACGGCGGCCACGGCCTCCTCGAAGCTCGACGGCACCTCGGGGAACTCCTCCACCGTGTCGGTGCCCGTGCACGCCAACATCCACCACATGCTCACCTCAACGCGCGGGCTTCGAGCGTCAGCACGCCCGGATCCCCGCCCTCGTGCCCGAGCAGGCTCAGCTCGAGCGTTCGGGAGGCGAGGGTGCCCGCCTCCAGGTCCCACCAGGCGTCGCCGTGCACCCACACGCCCGGGAGGTCCGCGCGGTCCGCGCTCACGGCGGCCCGGGTGCGCAGCAGCGCCTGGACACGCCCGCCCCGCGCGTAGATGCCCTCGAAGGTCTGGGTGGCCTCGAGGGCGATCTCCAGGCCCAGCGGCAGCAGGTCGACGACCGGTCGCGCCACGGCCGGGTCCTCCCAGGTGGCGCCGGGGGTGACGGCGTCGGCCGAGAGCTTCACGGCCAGCAGGCGGTGCACGAGCTGGTCGCCCCAGCCCTGGCCGTGCAGCTCGACCAGCCGTCCGTCCATCGCCAGCGACAGCCCGACGGGCTCGGCGGCCAGCCGCGCCTCTTCCTGCGCCACCGCTTCGGCGGCCTCGGCCACGCCCTCGACGCCGAAGGCGGTCAGCCGGCCCTCCAGGTAGGCCACCCCGTCGATGTCGACGTCGCGCACCAGGTACGACCAGTGCTCCTCGCGCACGACCGCCTCTTCGTCCACCGTGTGGGTGGTCGTGAAGGCGTAGTCCAGCTCCTGCCCGGGCACGAGCCGCCAGCCCAGCAGGACGGGATCCTCCGGCGCGAGTCGGGTGCCCTCCAGTCCGCGAAGGGCACAGCTCAAGAGGAGCGGCAGCACCGGTCCAGGGCCTCCAGCAAGCCGTCGATCGCGTCGTCGGTGTGGGCCGCCGACACCGACACCCGCAGCCGCTCCCGGCCTGCCGGCACGGTCGGAGCTCGGATGCCCGGTACGAAGTAGCCCGCTTCGAAGAGCGCCGCCGCCGCGGCCATCGTGCGGGGCCCGGTCAGGATCGGCACCACGTGGTCGGTGCCCAGGGCTTCGATGCCCAGCTGGACGAGGCCCGATCGGAGCCGCCGCACGCGGTCGGCCAGCCGCGCCCGCAGCGCGTCGTCGGCGCAGCGGAAGCCCACCAGCGCCGCGGCGGCCGCCGGCTCGGCCAGGGCCGTGGTGTAGACGAAGCTCCGCCCCACGCTCACCAGCAGCTCCTTGAGCTCGGGCGGGCCCACGACGAAGGCCCCTGCGGCGCCGTAGGCCTTGCCGAAGGTGCCCACCAGCACGTCGGCGTGCACCCCCTGGTCCGCCGCGACGCCGCGCCCGCCGGGCCCGAGGCAGCCCACGGCGTGGGCTTCGTCGACCACCAGCACGCCGGGCACCGCTCGGAGCTGCAGGCGGTCGCCGTCCATCGAGTACAGCCCTTCCACGACGACCCCGGCGGTGTCGTCCCGCAGCACGCCGTGGTCGACGATGGCCACGTCGGCGCGCGCCAGCCGCAGCCCGTCGATGATCGAGGCGTGGTTGTTCCGGTCGCTCGCGACCAGGTCACCGGCCTCGAAGAGCGTGGTGAGCACGGCGAGGTTGGCCTGGTAGCCCGACGAGAAGACGAGCGCGTGCCCGCCGAAGTGTTCGCCGACCGCCGCTTCCAGGACCTCGTGGGCAGGACGTGACCCCGAGATCAGCCGGGAGCTGCCGGAGCCGCCCCCGGACCACGCGGCCCGCACGCGCGGGTCCCAGGCCAGCCCGAGGTAGTCGTTGCTGGAGAACACCTCCACCGTGCGCCCGTCGGTTCGAGCGCGCGTCGCCGACACCATCTCCAGCGGTCGGAGCGAGCGCCTCAGCCCGAGCCCGTCGAGGGCTCGGAGCCGGGCGCGGAGGCGCTCACGCATGCGGCGCCGGGCGGATCTCCAGCCCGAGCTCGTCGAGCATCGCGCGGTCGCTGTGGGTGTCGGTGCCGGGCGTGGTCAGGTAGTTGCCCATCATCAGCCCGTTGGCCCCGGCGCGGAACATCTCGGACTGGCGGTCGCCCAGGTTCTTCTCGCGACCGCCGCACACGATGACCTCCCGATCGGGGAGGGTGAGGCGCAACAGCGCGATGATCTTCAGGCAGTCCTCAGGGTCGAGGTCGTGCCGGTCGGCCAGCGGGGTGCCGGGGCGGGGATCGAGGAAGTTCACCGGCACGCTGTCCACGTCGAGCTCGCGCAGCTGCATCGCGAGCTCCACCCGCTGCTCCCAGCTCTCGCCCATGCCGAAGATGCCGCCGGAGCAGACGTACATGCCCAGCTCCTTCGCGGCCCGGACCGTGTCGGCCTCTTCGTCCCAGGTGTGGGTGTCGACGATCTCGGCGTGGTAGCTCTTCGCGGTCTCGAGGTTGTGGTGCATCGAGTCCATGCCGGCCGCCTGCAGCCGCGCCAGGTCCTCCTTGGACATCAGTCCGAGCGACGCGCAGGTCTGCATGCCGGTCTCCTTCCGGATGCGCGAGAAGGCGGTCTCGAGGGTGGCGAGCTCGTCCTCGCGGGAGACCTGCCGGCCCGAGGCCACGATCGAGAACTCGCGCACGCCCACGTCCCGCGCCGCCCGGGCTTCGGCCGCCAAGGTGTCGGCATCCTTGAAGGCGTACTCCGGCGCGGTGGTGGTGAAGTGGGCCGACTGGCTGCAGAAGGAGCACTTCTCCGGGCACCGACCGCTCTTCGCGTTCGAGATGCCGCAGGTGTTGACGAGCTGCCCCTTGTGGTGGCGGCGCACCGCGTCGGCGGTGGCGTAGAGCTGCTCGAGCTCGTCGGGGCTCGTGAGGGCGACGATGGCCTGGGCTTCGGCTTCTGTCACGCCCTGGCCCCGTCGGGCGCGTTCGAGGATCACGGACCAGTTCACAGGCACCTCGCAGGTTGCCTGCGCCTAACCCGTCAACCGACCTCGTCCCGCTGGTTGACGGCCAGGGGCAGCTCCACCGTGAAGGTGGTGCCCTGACCGGCGGCGCTGCTCACCCGGATGCGCCCCCCGGCTTCGCGCACGAAGTCGCGGCTCAGGCTCAGGCCCATGCCGGTGCCCGTGCGGTCCTTGGTGGTGAAGAAGGGGTCGAAGATGAGCGGCAGGGTGTCGGCGGGGATCCCGGGACCGGTGTCGGTGACCGACGCGAAGGCCAGGTCGCCGAGGATCCCGGAGCGCACCGTGATCCGGTGGTGCTCCCCGCTCTCGTCGAGGGCCTCGGCGGCGTTCACGAGCAGGTTCAGGAAGACCTGGCTCATCCGGCTGGAGTTCGCGCACACGTGGGCATCGCCCTCCAGCTCGACCGCGATGCGCGCGCGCCCTCGGACCGCGGCGCCCGCCAGCCGGATGGCCCCTCGCAGGGTCTCGTTGAGCGAAAAGACGCGGGTGTCGCCCCGCACCTTGGCGAGGTCCCGCATGTCGCGGATGATCGCGGTGATCCGCTGGGCGCCCTCGGTGGCGTCCTGGATGCCCTGCGTGAGGTCGTCGAGCGCGGGGTGGCCGCCGATGCTGCTCCACGCGGCCTGGACCTCGGTCATCGGCCGTTGCGCCTCGATCAGCTCGCTGACCCCGGCCAGGTCCGCGCAGATCTCGCCCGCGGCCCAGAGGTTCGAGAGCACGTAGGACGCGGGGTTGTTGATCTCGTGGGCCACCCCCGCCGCGAGCTGTCCGATCGCGGCGAGGCGCTCCTGCTCGGCGAGGCGACCGTGAGCGGTCTCGACCTCGTGCACGCGGTCGCGCAGCTCCGTGACCAGCTGCGCGTTCACCATGGCCAGCACCGCCTGTCCCGCGAGCACGCTGCAGAGCTGCAGGTCGTTCTTCCGGAAGGGACGGCTGTGGGCGTGGCGCGCCAGGCAGAGCACGCCGATGGTGCGCTCGCGGTGCGTCAGGGGGTGCACGATGCTCGACGCGGCGCGTCCGTCGCCATCGGGTTCGTCGACGAGCAGCAGGGGTTCGGACTCCTGCGCGACCCGGCCGGCCACACCCTCCCCCAGCTGCACCAGCCCTTCGGCATGGGTGGACCAGGCCACCTCCAGCTCGTCGTGCACGAGGCGCAGGAGCGACCCGCCATCCGCGCCGAGCAGCTCGACGGCGCAGTGCACGACCTCCTCGTCGAGGGACTGGCCCGACGTGGCGGCCTGCAAGCGCCGGCCCGCGTCCAGGAGGCGCTGGGTCGCCCGGAGGCGGCGGCGCTCGACCGCGCGGGCCACGGTCGCCTGCACCTCCGTGCGCTCGAAGGGCTTGCGGAAGTAGTCGAAGGCGCCGTGGCGGAGGCAGGTCACCACGTCCTCCATGCGGGGGTACCCGGTGATGACCACCACCTCGGTGTCCAGCCCGCGCTCGCGGATGTGGCGCAGCAGGTCGATGCCCGACATGCCCGGCATCATCACGTCGCAGAGCACCAGGTCGAAGTCCTCGGCGGCCAGCAGCTCGATGGCGCGCTCGGCGCTCGACGCCGCTCGCACGTGGTAGCGGAGGTCCTCGAGGTCGTAGCAGAGCAGCTCCCGGATGCCCGGCTCGTCGTCGACCACGAGCACGCTCGCGCCCGCCACCGCCGTCAGGTCCAGGTCGGTCGTCATGCGACCTCGGAGGTGGCGGTGAGCGGCAGCCAGAGGCTCATGGTCGTACCGTTACCTCTCTGGCTCTCGCAGCGCAGGTGGCCGCCGTGTGCTTCGACGAAGCGCTGGGCCAGCGCCAGGCCGAGCCCGGTTCCCTTTCCCACCGCCTTGGTCGTGAAGAAGGGCTCGAAGATCCGCTCCCGGAGCTCGGCCGGCACGCCCTCGCCCGTGTCGGTGACGCGCACCTCGACGCCGTCGCGCTCGGTCACGGCGGTGATCGTGACGCTGCCGCCCTTGGGTGTGGCGTCGATGGCGTTCGTCACCAGGTTGAGCAAGGTGGACTCCAGCTCCGCGGCGCAGCCGTCGACCGGCGGAAGGTCGTACACGTCGGCGGTGAGCACGACGCCGCGGCGCCGCGCCGGTCCGCCGGCGATCTCCGCCACGCTGTTCAAGAGCGCGGTCAGGTCCAGGCGCGTCCGCTCGCCGGGGGTCTTGCGCGAGAAGTCCAGCAGCGACTGCACCAGGCCCGCGCAGCGCCTGGACTCCCGTTCGATGTTGTGCAGCGCGCGCCGGCGCGGGTCGCCCTCGGGAGTCTTGGCCAAGAGCACCTGGCTCCAGCCCAGGATGACGCTCATCGGATTGTTCAGCTCGTGGGACAGGCCGGCCACCAGCGTGCCGACCGCGGCCATCTTGGCGCTGTGGATGAGGTGCTGCTGGGCCTCCTCGAGCTGCACGGTGCGCTCCTCCACCCGCTGCTCCAGGGAGCGACGGAGCTCCTGGAGCTGGGCGAAGCGGTCGCCGTTCTCGACGGCGGCCCCGGCGAGGGTGGCCAGGTAGCCGGCGAGCTGGCGTTCCTCGTCGCGGAACACGCCGTCGAGGCGCCGGTGCGCCGCCACCAGGACGGCCACGGGGCGGTCTTCCGCGCGGATCGCCACGGCCAGCGCCGATCGTGCCCCCGCGAGGGCCACGCTGTCGCCGAAGGAGCTGGAGCCATCTTCGAAGGCGAGCACCGCGCGATCGGCCTCGAGAGCGGCTCGCACCAGCCCCGCTCCGACCAGGGCCTGCCGGTCGCCGGCGAGCAGCTCGTAGGGGGCCTCCGCCCCGACCACGGCGCAGCACTCCGGCCGCAACAAGCGCATCGCTTCGTCGACGACCGCCTCGACCACCCGCGCACCATCGAGCTCCGAGGCCAGGCGGTGGCCGGCGGCCAGGACCCCTTCGAAGCGCTCCACGAGCGACAGCGTAGCGCGCACGGTGGGGGCGTTCGCCGTGCCCTCCAGGGTCCGTCGGAGACCCCGTGCCTGCGCCTGGTCCGCTGCGGCACCGGGCCAGTCGAGGGCCTCGCCGAGGCGGCCACGCACGTCCAGCACATGGAGCGCCGCGAGGCGAGCCCCTTGGCCCTCGGCCTGGTCCAGGGCCCGATCGAGGGCGCGGCGAGCGTGGGTGTGGCGCCCCGCGAGCGCTTCCAGCCGCGCCGTGAGCGCGGCGAGCCAGGGCGCGAGCACAGGGGGCACGTGGCGGACCCGTGCGCGGCGTCGGCGGGCGCGGCGCAGCAGCGTTCGCCGCTGCGCGGGCCGCCACACGCTGAGGTGCTCCAGCGCGTCGACCTCCTGCCGCAGGGCGAGCGTGTGGCCGAACACCGTGGCCCCGATGAGGGGTTCCATCGCCTCGCCACCGGGCTCGTTCAGCACCGCGTGCACGATGGCGGCCGCGGAGGGCTGCGGCAGCGCCGCGGCGCAACGGCGTGCCTCGACCAGCCGTCCCGAGAGAGCCGCGAGCACGCCCTCCAGCACGCCGAGCAGAGGCTGCAGCAAGCTCGGCAGCGCCACCCGATCCACGCCGGCCAGCGTGGTCTCCGCCTCCTCGAGGCGACCGTCGGCCGTGGCCAGCACGGCGCGGCAGAGAGCCACCTCCGCGCCCTCGGGCAGGCCGTGGAGGATGCGCGTGGCGCGGCGCCCCAGGCCGAGGCTCGCCAGCACGGCCGCGTGCTCGATGGCCACCCGGGTGGCCGCGATCCCGTCGACCCCGCGCGCGTGCCACCACCGCCGAACGTGGAGGACCAGCGCCGTGCGTCGACGTCCGCGCAGGAAGGCGACGAGCGCCAGCCGCCCCAGCGCCTCCAGGCGCGCCTCGGGGGTGTGGCCGTCGCGCAGGACCCGGTCCGCCCGCGACCTGCATCCGTCCAGGTCGCCGGCGAGGGCGTCGACGTCGGCGAGCTGGAGCTCCACCTGGTCGCGCTCCAGCGGGTTGGCGAGCAGCCCGAGCACGGTGTGCAGCCGCTCCCGCGCGGAGCTCAGGCGTCCGCGGGCGACCGCCAGATCGGCCAGGGCACGGTTCGCCTCCAGCTCGTCGTCCCGCCCCAGCAGGTGCGGCTGGGCGAGCACCTGTGCGAACCAGCCCTCCGCCAGTCCCAGCGCGCCCCGTTGCCGTGCGAGTCGGCCGGCCGCCATGGCGTAGCCCAGCGCCCGTCGCGGTCGCCCGGCGCGCTCGAAGTGGCGTGCCAGCGCCAGCACGTCGTCGGGGCGTCGGGCCTCCAGCAGCTCGCCCGCAGCCAGGTGCAGGCGCACGCGCTCGCCGTCGTCCAGCTCGTCGAGCAGCACGTCCTGGAGGCTCGCGTGCACCAGCCGAACGTCGCCATCGAGCCGCACGAGCTGCGCGGCGACGGCTTCGGCGACCGCCATCCGGACCGCGGTCGGGTCGAGATCGACCAGGGATCCTGCGAGCTCGGGCGCGTAGGGTGCGCCGAGGATCGCCACGGCCTCCAGGAAGTCGCGCGTGGCCCGTGACAGGCGCTCCAGCCGGCGCAGGAAGAGCGCCGCCGCCTTGCGCGAAGGCTGGAGCTCGCCGCCGCTCATCGCTCGCCAGCCGTCGGGCCCCGGGGTCAACGCCCCCTCCTCGACGCAGCCTCGGAGGAGCTCCACCGCCATCCACGGGCTGCCGTCCGCTTCGACGACGATGCGCTCCACCAGGGCGGCGGGGAGCTGCCCGCCCATGGACCCCAGCAGCTGGCGCGTGGCGCGTTGGCTCAGGCGCGGCAGGGCCACGACCACGTCCGAGGGAAGGCTCGCCAGCGGGTGCTCCCGGGTGAGCTCGTCGCGGTTCAAGGTGAGCACGGCGAGCAAGCCCGGCAGGGGGTTGGCCGCGAGCCCCTCCAGCACCTTGGCCTCTTCGTGCGACAGGCGCTCCGCGTCGTCGACGAGGAGCACGGTGCGCCGCTCGGAGCGTCGGCTGAGGGTGAGGTCGAGCTGGTCGAGCCGCCCCCCCACGGCGTCCAGCAGGGCGAGCGATCCGGTCTCGCCCGACGCTCGAACGTGGATCAGGGCCAGGTCCTGCGCCTCGGCACGGCGGGCGACCTCCGCGAGCAGGCGGCTCCGGCCCGAGCCCGTGCGACCCGAGAGCGCGACCAGCCCCCCGCGGCCCACCGCGAGGTCCTGCACGGTGCGCGTGAGCTGCGCGGTGACCGTCTTCCGGCCGGCCAGGGCGGGCTCGGCGAGGCTGGAGCGCAGGTCCGACGCGCCGAGCTCGATCGTCGGGTCGTCTTCGCCGGCCGCCAGGCCGCGGAGCAGCTCCTCGACGTCGGAGAGGGCGGCGTCAGCGGTCTGGTAGCGCTCCCTCGGATCAGGGTGCACCAGGCGCCGCAGCACGCCCTCGAGCGCGGCGGGCGCGCGGCTCAGCGTCAGCGTGGCGTCGCGGAGCTGGGACCGGATCAAGTCCTGCAGGCCGTCGGCCTGTTGCAGCGCCGTGCCGGTGAGCGCCTCCCACAGCACGAGGCCCACGGCGTGGAGGTCGGTGCGCGCGTCGATCCCGTGCGACAGCGCGCCGGTCTGTTCCGGCGACAGGTACCGGATGCGGCTGGGGGTGCGGAGCAGCCGTGTGGCGGAGGGGTCCGCGACCGCGGCGAGCCCGAGGTCCACGAGGACCGGGCCGCGGTTTCCGAGGATCACGTTGCCGGGTCGGAGGTTGCGGTGGAGCACGTCGCGGGCGTGCAGCCCGCGCAGGGCCCGCAGCATGCCAGCCGCCAGCTCCAGGGCGGCGTCCTGCTCGAGGGGCCCGCGCTCGAGGGTCTGCTCGAGCGAGTCGCCCGCGACCCAGGAACGCACCAGGCGCAGGCCCGACGCCACGCCGCGCACCGGTCGGAACGGCACCACGCCCGGGAGCACGGGTGTGCGGGCCGCTGCCTGGTCGTCGCGCCAGGACTCGAAGCTCCGACCCAGGGCGCCAGCGTGCACGAGGTCCTTGATCAGCAGGTCGCGTTCCCCCTCCCGTGCCTGCCAGCTCTTCAGTCCCGGAGCCTCGCGGAGCAGGCGCACCAATCGCACAGCGTCTGGACGCACGTGAGGTGGGTCGGACCGGGTCGGCAGCGCTTGAGGCTCAGTTCAAGGCGAGGGGCGCTTCTTGCGTGTCGACCCGCTTCTTGGCCGCGCGCTCCTCGAGCTCCTCGAGGCGCTCGGCGGTCCAGGCGGCTTCCTCGTCTGCCGTTTGCGGCTCGTGGGGGAGGAAGACCTCGAGGCCCTGGGTGCCCTTGCACTTGTCGGCCAGATCGAAGGTCCAGGCACCGAGTGCGGTGTCGGTGGCGGCCTGCACCTGGTCCGGCCAGACCCTGCCGGCGTCGTTCACCGAGCCCGTGTGCACGCCGAGCCAGGTGTCGCCCTTCTTGCACGTGGCGACCTCGACCACGACCACACCCCAGTGGAGCCGGCCGTCGTCGCGCACCTTCTCCGAGAAGCGGTGGATCGCTAGCGCATCGGCCTCGTCCACCGCGCCGAGGGAGGTGAGGGTGGTGCGCGCCTGCTCGACCGCGCGGGCGGGGAGGTGCGGCGCGACGGTCTGGATGGCCGCGACGGCCGCTGCGGTGGCTTCGGCGTCCTGCCCTTCGAGCGAGCCCACCTGGGCGGCATCGGCGAAGGCGTTGACGACGTAGGTCAGCTCCTCCTCGTTCTCGATGGTGCTGGCGAGCTCCAGGAGCGTGGGCACGGCCGCACCACCGAGGTTGCGGGCCCACACCTCGAGCACACCGAAGAAGCGGGTGCGATCGTCGCTCGGGTCGGCGATCTCGGCGTTGAGCAGCTCCTGGATCGCCGGCGCTCGGCAGTCGGCCAGCGAGCGGTACCAGCGGTCGGCCCAGAAGTGGTTGCCGAGGTCGGCGTGGGCATCGACCACGAAGGCCTGCACGGCCTCGGACTCCGCACAGGCCTTGCCGATGCCCGCGATGGTGCCGGAGCGTTCGTCGGACTGCTGGCCCTCGATCCAGCGGCGTGCGTCGTCCCCGGCGCCGACCTCGATGGCGGCGACCACGAGGTCGTTGCCGTCGCTGCCGGTGAGGGCCTTCTGGAACGCGCCCTCCGCCATCTTGGCGGCGGCGGCGGGGTCGCAGGCGGCGAGATCGACGAAGGCCCGTGCGACCGACGCGGGGGCGGCTTCGGTGACGGCGGTCTGCAGCGCCTCCGGGTCGCAGTCCTGTGCGAGGGCGGCCGATGCGATCAAGGTGATGAGCATGGGGTCGTTCGTCTCCGATGACAGGGGACCGTTCACACGCTAGACAGCGCTCCGCCACTAGGAGATTCCATGAACGCCCCGATCCGCGTCGCCGTCACGGGCGCAGCCGGCAACATCGGCTACGCCCTCACCTTCCGCCTGGCCTGTGGCAGCTGCTACGGCCCCGACCAGCCCATCATCCTGCAGCTCTTGGAGATCACCCCGGCGATGAAGGCCCTCGAGGGCCTGGTCATGGAGCTGAACGACGCGGCCTTCCCCACCCTGCACGGCGTGGAGATCAGCGACGAGGCCGACGTGGCCTTCGCCGGCGCGAACCAGGTCTTCCTGGTCGGCGCCCGCCCGCGTGGCCCCGGCATGGTGCGGGCGGACCTCATCAAGGCGAACGGCCCGATCTTCATCGGTCAGGGCAAGGCGCTGAACAAGGCGGCCGGCGACCTGCAGGCGGTCGTGGTCGGCAACCCCTGCAACACCAACGGCCTCATCGCCTCGGCCTACGCTGGCGGCGTGCCCTCCGGTCGCATCACCGCGATGACGCGGCTCGACCAGAACCGCGCGATCAGCCAGCTCGCGGCCAAGGCCGGCGTCACGCCGGGCGCGGTCACCAACATGGGCATCTGGGGCAACCACTCGGGCACGATGTACCCCGACTGGAAGCACGCGAAGATCCACGGTGCCTCGGCGGCGAGCGTGATCGGCGACGATGCGTGGCTCAGCGAGACCTTCACCCCCACGGTGAAGAAGCGGGGCGCTGCGATCATCGCGGCCCGCGGCGCGAGCTCGGCCGCGTCGGCTGCCTCGGCGGCCGTGGACCACATGGCCACGCTCTGGAACGGCACGCCCGAGGGCGAGTGGGCCTCGATGGCGGTGCCGAGCGACGGCTCCTACGGTGTGCCCGAGGGCATCCTCTACAGCTTCCCGGTCACCGTGAAGGAGCGCGGCAGCTACGAGATCGTGCAGGGCATCGAGCACGACGCCAGCGGTCAGGCGGCGCTGAAGGCCACCGCCGACGAGCTGCTCGCCGAGCGCGAGGCCGTGGCGGACCTGCTCGGCTGACCCGTGCGGCTCCGGGGACCCGGGCCTGCGACCGTGGGGTCGCTGCGACCTTCGGATCGCAGGGATCCTGGGGCACAGGATCACGGTGTGCGGACGTGTCGAGGCTCGTAGGGGCTTCACAAGCCGGATCGTTTCTTGCACATTGAGTGGGTCCTGTCGGAGGGCCCATGAGGCTGACTTGCGCGACCGCGCTGATCCTGTGCACCACGGCGTGCACCGAGAACGAGCTCAACGAGTACAACGACGTGGGAGGCTCGGGCGCGGAGATCCGCGTCGAGCCCAGCCACATCGACTTCGGCGAGCTCGAGAGCGGTGAGCTGGCCGAGGAGACCTTCGAGATCTTCAGCGAGGGCAGCGGCGTGCTCGAGGTGCGCGGCATCTCGCTCAACGTCGACGACCTCGGCTTCGAGCTCGACCTGGACGACACCAGCTTCTACCTCGACCCCGAGGACTCGAAGGTGGTGGAGGTGGAGTTCATGGCGATCACCAGCGACAACGCGGTCGCCACGGTCACCGTGGTCTCCAACGCCGACAACGAGCCCGAGGAGACGGTGGGGTTGGAGGGCCGGGGGCTCATCCCCGAGCTCGAGATCGATCCCGACCCGCTCGACTTCGGCACGGTGTACGTGGGCTGCCAGGACAGCCAGACGGTGGCCCTGCGCAACAAGGGCGAGGACCTGCTCGAGATCTACGAGGTCACGGTCGACGACACGGACCTCGTCTACACCCCGAACTTCGACCTGCCCGTGCTGCTCGACCCCGGCCAGGAGGTCACGATGGACGTGGCCTGGACACCGGCCGCGACCGGCTCGGCCTTCGGTCAGATCCTGGCCAGCTCGAACGAGCCCCTCGGCGAGCGCGTCGCGGAGCAGTACGGCGACGCCGTGTACGTGAACGAGCACGTCGACACCTGGGAGCTGCCGGACGATCCGCCGAGCGACATCCTGTTCATCGTCGACCAGTCCTGCTCGATGGACGACGACCAGGCCCGCCTCGCCAGCAACTTCGGGTACTTCATCCAGAACCTGAACAGCTACACGATGGACTGGCAGATCATCGTCGCCAACAACGACAACGGCTGCAACAACACCGGCGGCATCCTCACCCCGGCCACCTCCGACTACCAGTCCCGCTTCTCGAACGCGGTCCAAAGCGGCGGCGGCACCTACCTCGAGAGCCAGGAGGCCCTGCTCATCCCCGCGGCGAACGGCGTGCAGAACACCGACGGCGGCGAGTGCAACGCGGGCTTCATGCGCTCCGACGCACTCCTGCACGTCGTGCTCGTGAGCGACGAGCCGGAGCAGTCGGGCAGCTGGTCGACCTACGTCACCCAGATCCTGTCCAAGAAGGGCGACGCCGACCTGGTGAAGATCTCGGCCATCGCCGGTCCGGTGCCGGATGGCTGCGGCACGGCCGCGCCCGGCACGGGCTACTCCGAGGCGGTGAGCTACACCGACGGGCTCTTCCTCTCGATCTGCGCGACCGACTGGTCCACCTACATGGAGGACCTGGCCATCGCGTCGGTGTCGGTCTCGAGCTTCGACCTGAGCCACGACGCGGACGAGGCCTCGCTGAGCGTCGAGGTCGACGGCGTGACCCTCACGTCTGACCAGTACGCCTACGACGCGTCCACCAACCAGGTCACGATCCTCGACGCGTCGGCCATTCCCCAGGGGGGCAGCGACGTGAGCATCAGCTACGGCGAGCTCGCCACCTGCGAGTAGCTCGGCTCCGATCGCCCTTGTAGAACACGTTCTAGCATGATAGAACATGTTCTATCAGGAGGCGACGATGGCGCAGGCCAGGCTCTCGCGGTGGTTCGGCGGACACGAGGCGGGCACCGACCCGGATGCGCTCGACCCGGAGGTCGTGGAGCAGACGGTGCGGCGGCTGACGCCGGTGTTCGGGCGACAGGGTTGGAACCCCGTAGAGGTCCAGGGGTGGGAGCACCTGCACGAGGAGCCCGCGCTGCTCGTGGCCAACCACTCCGGTGGCACCAGCGTGCCGGACCAGCTCGGCTTCGGCTGGGCCTGGGGCCGTCGCTTCGGCGGCGAGCGGCCGCTGCACGGGCTGGTGCACGACATGATCTTCGCCTCGCGGCGCGGCGGTGCCTTCGCCGAGAAGTGCGGCATGCTGCGCGCCGGTCCCGCGCAGGCGAGGGCGGCGCTCTTGCGGGGGCGCGACGTGTTGATCTGTCCCGGCGGAGACCTCGACGTCTGGCGTCCCTGGACCGAGCGGAACCAGGTCTGCTTCGGAGGGCGCACCGGCTACGCACGGCTCGCGCTGGAGCAGGGCGTGCCGATCACGCCGGTGGCGAACTGTGGTCCGCACGAGACGCTGATGGTGCTGACCGATGGCCACAGGCTGGCCCAGCGGGTGGGCCTGCAGAAGCTGACCCGCGCGAGCATCTGGCCGGTGCACCTGTCGCTCCCGTGGGGTGTCGGCGTCGGGCCCTTCCCCCACGTGCCGTGGCCGGTGCGGCTCCAGTACCGCTTCGGCCCGCCCGTGGCCTTGCCGGCCGGGGGAGCGACCGAGGAGAACGTGGCGGCCTACGACGTGGCCGTGCGGGCGGTCCTGCAGGAGATGCTGTTGTCGCTGGCGGCCCAGCGCTCCACCGCGGTCGAAGCGGTCGAGGGCGTGTTGCGGGTCGGCTCGGCGGTGCGGCGCCGGGTGCGGCACGGGCGGTCGGCGCGGCTCGCGGCGTAGCTACCGACTGGCCTTCCGCACGAGGGCGAGCGCGGACACCACCACGCACACCAGCAGGAGCCCGCCGAGCTCCCGGACCTCCTCGCTGCCCTTGCTGTGCATGCCCCAGTCGGAGAGGGCCTCGAGGAGCGGCACCTGCAGCTTGAGGCTGGCGTGGATCTGCCAGGCCCACCAGGCGCAGTAGCCGACCAGGGTGGCCGAGAAGACCGGCGTCGGGCGCAGGCAGGCCAGGGCGGCGCCGAGGTAGACCGCGATCCAGGGCGCGGCGTCCGGGTCGTTCAGGTTCAGGTAGGCCGCCCAGGCGAAGAGCGCGGCGAAGGCGATCGGGACGATCCTCATCCTCGCAACGCCGCGAAGGCGGCGAGCGCTGCTTCGACCCCGGCGTCGTCGATGTCGAGGTGCACCACCAGGCGCAGCGACGTGGGGGACACCGCGATGCACGCCACGCCGCGTTCGGCGAGCGACGCCATCGCTCCCGCTGCGTCGGGGTGGTCGACGTAGAGCATGTTGGTCTCCGGCTCGCGGCAGGTGTAGCCCAGCTCGGAGAGCCCCTCGTAGAGCGCGCGGGCGCGGACGTGATCGTCGGCCAGTCGGTCCACGTTGTGGTCGAGGGCATACAGCCCGCAGGCCGCGAGGTAGCCGGCCTGGCGCATCGCACCGCCCAGGAGCTTCCGGACGCGGGTGGCCTTGTGGATCATGCCGGCCGGGCCGCAGAGCACGCTGCCCACCGGTGCGCCCAGGCCCTTGGACAGGCAGAAGGTGACGCTGTCCATGCCGCGCGCCATCCGGCCGAGGGAGGTGCCGCTGGCGACCACGGCGTTGAAGACCCGCGCGCCGTCGAGGTGCACCCTCAGGCCGCGCTCGTGGGCCAGCGCGGTGAGCGCGTCGAGCCGTTCTTGGGGGTAGACGCTTCCTCCGCCCCGGTTCGACGTGTTCTCCAGGGTGAGCAGGCTGGTGCGCGCGTACCAGGGGGCATCGGGCCGGATGGCCGCGGCGACGTCGGCGACCTCGAGCTGGCCGCGCTCGCCCGGCACCGTGTGCACCTGCACCCCGGAGATCGCCGCGGCACCGGCGGTCTCGTAGTGGAAGGGGTGCGCGGAGGCCTCCATCAGGACCTCGTCTCCGGGCTCCGTCCAGCAGCGGATGGCGATCTGGTTGCCCATCGTGCCGCTGGGCACGAAGAGCGCGGCCTCCTTGCCGGCGAGCGCCGCGCACCGGTCCTGCAGCCGGTTCACCGTGGGGTCGTCGCCGAGCACGTCGTCGCCGACCTCGGCGGCGACCAGCGCCTCCAGCATCGCGGGGGTGGGACGGGTGACGGTGTCGGAGCGGAGATCGACCATGAGGCCGCTTATCGCAGCGCCACCAGGCTCGGCTCGAAGTCGTCGGGCGGCACGAGTCCGGCGAGGGTCAAGAGCGAGCTGCCGATGTTCGCCAGCCCCGCGCCCTCGACGTGCAGCACCTGCCAGCGGCGTGCCGCGTCGACCACCACGAAGGGCACCGGGTTCAGGCTGTGGGCGGTGCGCTTCACCCGCTGCCCGTGCACGAGCTTGTAGGCGCCGCCTTCGAGCTCGAACATCTGGTCGGCGTTGCCGTGGTCGGCGGTGACGACCAGCGTGCCCCCGGCAGCGAGCGTGGCGGCTTCGAGCCGCGCCAGGCAGGCATCGAGGGTCTCGCAGGCCGCCACCGTGGCCTCGAAGTCGCCGGTGTGGCCGACCATGTCGCCGTTCGCGAGGTTCAGGCGCACGTGGTCGTAGCGACCACTCGCGATGGCCTCGACCGCGAGGCTCGTGATGCGCTCGGCCTTCATCTCCGGCGCGGTCTCGAAGGGCACCACGTCGCTCGGCACCTCGACGTATTGTTCGCGCTGGGCGTCGAGGTAGCCGGACTTGTTGCCGTTGAAGAAGTAGGTCACGTGGCCGTACTTCTGGGTCTCGGAGATCGCGTAGGTGCGTCGGCCGTTCGCCGCGAGGTGGTCGCCGACCGTGCGGTCGATCGCCGGCGGCTCCACCAGGTACCGACGCGGGATCTGCTCGTCGCCGTCGTACTGCATGATGCCGGCGTAGCGAACTGCAGGCAGGGCGAGCTCGAGCGGTGAGCGCCCCTCCAGCACCCGCGAGATCTCGAGCGCGCGGTCGCCGCGGAAGTTGAAGAAGAGCACCGCGTCGCCGTCGTCGAAGCCCATGTAGTCGCCGACCACGAAGGCCGGCAGGTACTGGTCGTTGACCTCGGGCGCCTCCGCGTAGAGCGTGCGGATCGCCTCCGAAGCGCTCGCGAAGCGTCGCCCCTGTGCGAGGCCGTGGCAGCGCACCCCGCGCTCGACCATCGCCCAGTCGGCCTCGTAGCGGTCCATCGTTACGTGCATGCGGCCGCCGCCGCTGGCGATGGCGTAGTCGCCCGGGCAGGCCGCGAGCTTCGCCTCGAGGGGCTCGACCCAGCGCAGCGCGCTCCGCTCGTCGACATCGCGGCCGTCGGTCAGCACGTGCAGGCGCAGGCGCTCCACGCCGTCGGCGAGCGCTCGGTCGACGAGCGCGTGCACGTGGTCGATGTGGCTGTGCACGTTGCCGTCGCTGACCAGGCCGAGCAGGTGCAGGGTGCCGCCCGAGGTGAGCCAGGGCCAGACCTCGCCCCGGAAGGCGTGGCCGGTGGCGATGGCGGCGTTCACCAGCTTCGCACCCTGCGCGAACACCCGACCGGCGCCCAGGGCGTTGTGGCCGACCTCGGAGTTGCCCATGTCGCCGTCGCTCGGCAGGCCGACCGCGGTGCCGTGGGCGAGCACGGAGGTGTGGGGATGCTCGCTCCAGAGGCGGTCGAAGACCGGCGTTCGCGCGACGTGGATGGCGTTGCCGTCGTCCGGGCGGCCGAGGCCGTAGCCGTCGAGGATGCACAGCACGACCGGGCCGGCCGGGCTGAAGTCGGGCAGGGGAGCGAGCTGGAGCGGCATGGCCGGCGTCTAACCGCGCCGGACCGCAAGGCGGGACCTCACCTGGCGCTCGGGCGGTGCTGGGGCTACCCTCTCGCCGATGCTGACCTGCGCCCTCGTCCTGTTCTTCGCGTGCGCGGGCGATGGCGAGGACTCCGGGGACCCCGGCGCCTCGCCGGGCTGGGAGTCCACCCCCTACGAGCCCGACCTGGAGGACGCCGGCGCGACGCCGCAGCTGACCGCGTCCGACGTCGAGGCCGCGCTCGACGAGGTGGTGCCGCGGCTGCGCGACTTCCACGCCGGCGCGGTGGTCGACACCTACGAGGAGGTCATGGCCCTCGGAAGCGGCGGCTGCCCGGACGTGACCAGCTTCGAGGGCACCGTCTACTGGGGCGAGAGCTGCTCGACCGGCGCCGGCGTCACCTTCACCGGTGAAGGCGAGCTGACGACCTTCGAGGACGAGTACCTCGACCTCCCGTCCTTCGTCTGGGACGGCCGGGACCTGTACGTCGAGGCGACGATGACCACCAGCCAGGGCACCTGGGACGGCGCCGGCGTGGCCTGGCAGCGCTACGGCGAGCCGACCGCCCAGGGCGCGTTCCCCACCTGGACCTCGCGCATCGCCGGCACCTTCTCCTACGAGGGATCCGACACGTGGCTCGGCGGGTCGCTCCGCCCGCACCTCGACCTCTCCATCACCCTGGACCAGCTCGACCAGGCGCGCGAGGCGACCATCAACGGCGGCGTGACCGGGCTGGAGTCCGCGGCCGAGGCCGCCTGGTTCCACGAGGTCCTGTCCCTGGAGGCCTCGAGCTGCCCGGAAGAGCCCGAGGGCACCCTCCTGGTGCGTGACACCGCGGGCGGTTGGTACGAGCTGGCCTTCGACGACACCTGCGACGGCTGTGGCGCCGTGCTGTTCGACGGCACCGACATCGGCGAGGCCTGCATCGACATCGGCCCGCTGCATGCCTGGGACACCGCGCCATGGTGATGCTCCTGCTCTTCGGCTGCGGCGACGCCGTGGTGGACACCGCGGCCGACACGGCCTCGGCGCCGACCTTCGAGCCGATGACCGGCGAGGAGTGGCTGATCCGCCTGAGCATGGATCTGCGCTACCGCATGCCGGCGCCCGAGGAGCTGGAGGCCGTGCGCGCGGATCCCTCGTTGGCCGACGGCTACCTCGACGCCTGGCTGCAGGCGCCCGAGTACCCCGAGGTGGTCCGCACGCTGTTCTCGGAGGTCTACCGGACCCGGACCGAGGACTACATCGCGGCCGAGGCCGTCGGCCTGACCGACGAGATCGACTGGCAGTCGGCGATCGGCGACGAGCCGCTCCGCATCCTGGGGCGGGTGGCCGACGAGGACCGGCCCTGGACCGAGATCGTGACGGCGGACTGGGTGATGGCCGACGACCAGCTCGCCGGGGTCTTCGAGCTCGAGGTCGACGGCGGCAGCGTGCCCGAGGGGGAGTGGGTCGAGGCGCGCTACACCGACGGGCGGCCAGGGGTCGGCGTGCTCTCCACCACGGCGTTCTGGTGGCGCTACGGGTCCAACCTGGCCAACAAGAACCGCCACCGGGCCAACGCGGTGACGCGGGTGCTGCTCTGCGACGACTTCCTCGCCCGGCCGGTGAGCTTCGACGTCTCCGAGGTCCTGGGCGATGGCGACGACGTGGAGGAGGCGATCCTCACGGACCCCTCGTGCCTGGCGTGCCACGCGTCGCTGGAGCCGATCGCCAGCTACCTCTGGGGCTTCTTCTACTACACGACCGGGTCGCTCACCGAGACGCGCATCTACCACCCGGCCAGGGAGCAGCTCTGGCGGGAACAGTCGGGCGTCGCGCCGGCCTGGTACGGGGATCCCGCGACCGGACTCGCCGACCTCGGCGTGCAGATCGCGGGCGATCCCCGCTTCCCCTCGTGCGCGGTGGAGCAGGTGGCTTCCGGCTTCTGGCGCCGGCCGGTGGGTCCGTCGGACCAGGAAGAGCTCGACGCGCTCCGCGAGGTCTTCCTGAACGAGGGCCTGACCATGCGGCCGCTGATGAAGGCGGTGATGGAGGGCGAACGCTACGCGAGCACCGGCGACGGTGGCGTGGTCAAGATGATGGGCCCGCCTCAGCTCTCGGGCGCGATCGACGCCATCACGGGCTTCCGGTGGACCTACCAGGGCAACGACATGCTCACCGACACCCGGCTCGGGTTTCGGGTGATGGCGGGTGGCTCCAACGGGCTCTCGGTGCTCACGAACACCAACGTGCCCACGCCCACCGTGCCCCTCGTGCACGAGCGCGTCGCCGAGGCGGCGGCCTGGACGGTGGTGCACGACGACGCCGAGCTCCTGGGCGAGCTGCCCCCGCAAGAGGGTGCCCGGCTGTTCACGGTGGTGACCTTCCGGGACGTCGACGACACCGAGGCGGTCGTGCGAGAGGAGCTGGTCAACCTGTGGTGGCAGGTGCTCGGCGAGCAGGTGGCCGAAGACAGCGCCGAGATCGACCGACTCTACGAGCTGTACCGCGATCTCTTCGCCTTGATCGGTGACGAACGGGAGGCGTGGATCAGCGTGCTGTCTGCGCTCCTTCGTGAACCGGGGATGGTCTTCTACTGATGGCGATGACACGACGAGGTGTGCTCGGGTCGACCCTGGCGCTCTGGGCGCCCTGGCCGTCGGCCCTCGCCGGCGCTCTGGGCAGCCGAACCCGCTTCCTGTTCGTGCACGCGTCGGGCGGCTGGGACGCCACCCGGGTGTTCGCGCTGCCCGAGAGCGACAGCGTGGACATCGAGGCCGACGCCCGGCTGGTGACGGCCGGCGACCTCTCGTGGGTGAGCCACGGCCGGCGCCCGTCGGTCGACGGGTTCTTCGACGCCTTCGGCGACCGCACGGCCATCGTCAACGGCGTGGTGGTGCGCTCGATCGCCCACGGCATCTGCCGCGAAGTGCTGATGACCGGCAAGAGCGACGGGCTGTCGGCCGACTGGCCGGCGATGCTGGCGTCGCTGGACTCCGGCGACATCGCGCTGCCGCACCTCGTGCTCTCGGGGCCTTCGTACGCCGGGGATCTCGGCATCTACGTGGCCCACGACGGTCGGAACGAGCAGCTCGACACCCTGGTGGGGACCGACGTGAAGTTCCTCGACCAGCCCACGCGGGCCGTCTTCCTCCCCACGCTGGAGAGCCAGGCGCTGGTCGACCAGTGGGTGATGGAGCGGGCTGCGGCGCGCATGGCGGCGGCCACCGGCCTCAAGGCCCAGCGCTACGGCGAGCTGCTGGACTCCCAGCAGCGCGCGGTGTTGCTCAAGGACCTCGCGGGGGAGATGAGCTTCGACAGCGGCAGCGACCTGCTCTCGCAGGGCGAGGTCGCGCTGGACGTGCTCGCCCGTGGTGTCAGCCGCTGCGTGACCTTGCAGCATCCGCCCACGGGCGCCGGCTTCATCTGGGACAGCCACACCAACAACGACGACGACCAGACCGAGCTCTACGAGGATCTGTTCGGCACCCTGCGCGTGTTGATGGACCGCATGGACGGCATGAGCACCGACACGGGGGAGCCCCTGAGCGAGGTGACCGTGGTGGTGGTGCTCTCGGAGATGGGCCGCACCCCTCACCTGAACGCCTCCCAGGGCAAGGACCACTGGCCCTACACGAGCGCGATGATCGTCGGCGCGGGGGTGCGCTCCGGTGTGGTCGGGGGCTACGACGACGGGCTGGTGGCCGAGGAACACGACGGGGCGCTGATCACGCCGGACGCGATGGGTGCCACGCTGTTTGCGCTCGCGGGGGAAGATCCGGCGGGCTTCGTGGACGCCGAGCCGATCGGGGATGTGCTCGCCTGAGTCGGGCTCGTCGGGCGTCCGAGGGGCGGGCAGCATGGCTGCGACGTGCTCGGGTGTCGTCCACGCCCAGACCAGGCCGGGCCGCTCCTCCCGGAGGAGCAGGGCCAGCCACGCGTCGTGCCGGGGGTCGGCGGCGTCGTTCACCACGGTGCGGAAGATCTCCGCGGGGAGCTCGCGATCCCAGAGAGAGGCGATCCTGGCCCCGCACGCCCCCGCGGGTCGACCTGCTCTCAGCCGAGCGGGGGACTTCGGCCTGGCATCCGACATCGATCTCGTCGTCGCAGGGATCCCGGGCGCCCGCTTCTTCCAGGCCTCGGCGGCTGCGGCCGAGCTGGCGCGTCCCTTCGCCCTCGACGTCCTTCCCGAGGAGGACCTGACGCCGGAGATGCGGCGCGTTCCCGGGCTTCGCCACCAGCAGGCTCGGGGTGTGCCTCGGCATGGAGGACATCCGCATGGTGGAGCAGGGCGTGGCCAGCCCCGAGGACATCGACACCGCCATGGTGCTCGGGTACCGCCACCCCGTCGCCGCCGATGTGGTGCTCAAGGGCGGCCTCGCGCTGGAGCTCCGCAGCGCCCGCGCCCGCGCCACGAAGGACGTCGACCTGGGATCGACCGCGACCTCGAAGCGGAGAAACTAAACGCGCATGGCCCCCATCGCGGCCGCAGCGCTCCGAGCGTGCGACCGGGGCTTCGTGCTCGACAACTCCGACGCGGCGGCGCCCCTGCGCGACGCGGCGGTCTTCGAGCGCGGTCGCCCGACCTGGCGCTCCCGGAGCTGTCCCGCATGGGCCTTCCGCATCCTCGACGAGCTGTAGCATCGAGCCGATCGGCTACCCCCTCGACGTCAGCGCTGACGCCTCGGACGACGGCTGCGCGGACCGGGTGCTGGGGACCTGCGGCTGGATGGCGACGTCGGGGCGGCGGGGGTGGCGAAGGCGCGCGTCATGGAGAGCCCCGGGCAGCGCCTCGCCGCGCTGGTGACTCCTCCCGGGAGCAGAGGGCCGCACCGTGGCGGATGCGAGCTGAGCGCCGCGGCCCGAGAGGGCGGTCGGCGTGCACGGATCCGCCTGATGGCGACGAGCCACCGGCGCCGGCCTCGGCCCTTTGGAGCTGGCCGGATCAGGACCCAGCAGGACGTAGAGGAGCTCGCCAGACCACGAAGTGCTTTCCCGAGCGGCCACTCCTCGTGCGAGCTTGGAGGCGGGAGGGGCGTTCATGCTCCCAACCCTGTACCGTTCCTGGGGTGTCGGGACATCGCGTCGCACAGATCGATCGCTGTCGTACGGCCTCCGCGCCCGCCTGGACGCCTCTATCTCGGACCCGCGCCCGGCTTACGCCGGGAGTGAAGTTGAAGGAGCAGATCGTCGCGCTGGTTGGCGCCGGCCGCAACCCCGTGGAGCTGGCTCGCGAGTTCGAGCCCTATGGGTCAGCTGGTGGCGATCTCGTAGAGCTCGAGAGCGAAGTAGCTGGTGCTGCCGCCGACCTGCTGGATGGAGATGAAGAACTCGAGCCCCCACACGTCATCCGGATCGAGATCGGAGACATCCACGTCTTCGATCCACGTCTGGTCACGGTAGACCGACCAGGTACCGTCTGCCGTCTCGATCTGGTAGCTGGAGTCGTCGCTGACCGACACGGAGTCGTAGGCGACCAGCGCGGCCGAGTTTCCAGACTGATCGACCACCCGGTACTCAGTCAGGGTCGGATAGCCACCCGACGTGCTTCCGTTGACGACCGTGTAGATCGAAAAGTACAGAGCATCCACTTCCGTCAGGTCGAGCGCGGTGCTCGTGCCGAACTGCAGGGTGGCGGAGTCACTGCTGGTGTAGCTGCAGGAGTCGATGCCTAGCCAGCCGTCCAGCTCCTCCACGACGCAGCCACCGTCTTCGACCGAAGCGTCGTCCAGGGTGGTGCTCCCGCCGTGTTCCGAGTTGGCACACGTGGTGACCGTCCACAACGATGCGTCCGCCGACCCATCCTCAAAGTCGTCGTAGAGCGTCGGCAGGACTGCTGTCGCGGTCGCTGTGTCACTCGACTCGTCGCCGTCGTCCGCAATCACGGTGCAGACCCACTCCTCGTCGAAGTCCGTCTCGGCGGCTTCGACCGTGTCGTCGGTGTAGGTCGTCGTCGTTGCAGTGGCCGAGGACTCGTCCACGGTCCAGGCGAAGGTGTAGTCGATGGCGTCGTCGTCGATGTCGACGGCCTCGCTCGTGATCTCGCACACGAGGTCGTCTTCGGCCGGGTACGGGAGCGCCGGAGCGATGGACACGACAGGCGCGGTGGGTGGCGAGTTCGAGATGGTGACGCTCGCGCTCTCCGTGTCCCCCTCATCGTCGCTGTCGGAAGGCGTGACCGCACACTGGACGACGTCTCCCTTGTCGAAGCCGGACAGCGTGTCCGACTCGTCACTCTCGAAGATGCCGTCGATCGACCATTCGTAGGCGAGGTAGATGGTGTCTCCCTCCGCATCGGTGGCGCCCTCGGCCTCGCAGAGCAGCTCGCTGTCAGCATAGGCCGGATCCGGAGTCAGGGTCACCCCAGAGATCGTGGGGGCGGTGTTGCACGAGATCGAGCCGTCCTCGTCGTCCACCGATCCGTCACAGTCGTCGTCGATGTCGTTGCACGTCTCCTCGGCGTCCGGATGGACCTCATCGCTGTCGTCATCGCAGTCCGAGGCGTCGGTCACGTACCCAGATGGCTGGTCGCACGCGACGTCGTAGGCGACGCTGTAGCCGAACCCGTCATCGTCGCTGTCCAGGTACCAGATCGTCGCCGTGCTGGTGTCGAGGTTGGTGTCCGCGTCGTCGACGAGTCCGTCGCAGTCGTTGTCGATCTCGTCGCAGATCTCGTCCTCCGCGGGGTTCGCATCGGCATCGGCGTCGTCGCAGTCCTCGGCGTCGTCCTCGTACCCGGATGGCTGGTCACACGTGGCCGTGGTGACGTCCGGGTCGCCGTACCCATCGCCGTCCGCATCCGCGTACCACGTGGTGACGTCGGTGGCGTCGTCCTCGTCCGTGTCCCCATCGCAGTCGTTGTCGATACCGTCGCAGAGCTCCTCGCCGCCCGGACTCACGGCGGCGTCTCCGTCATCGCAGTCGTCCGCGTCCGCAGCGTAGCCGGATGGCTGGGTGCACAGCTGCACGCTGGCGTCCGGATCGCCGTGCCCGTCGGCGTCCGTGTCGGCGAACCACTCGGTGCCGGTCGAGCTGTCCAGGTCGCCGTCGTCATCGTCGACCAGTTCGTCGCAGTCGTCTTCGATGGCGTTGCAGACTTCTGTCGCGTCCGGGTGGATGTCGCCGTCGCCGTCGTCGCAGTCACCGGGCACGGCCTCGAAGCCGCTCGGCTGGTCACAGGCCGTGGCCGGGGTCGCGTCTGTTCCGTAGCCGTCACCGTCCGCGTCTTCGTACCAGGTCGAGGCTCCGCTGGCGTCGTCTTCGTCCTCCTCGCCGTCGCAGTCGTTGTCGACGTCGTCACAAACCTCGGTCGCCGCGGGGTTCACCTCGCCATTGGTGTCGTCACAGTCCTCCGCGTCGTCCTCATACCCGGAAGGCTGGAGGCACGCCTCGGTGGGGGCACCGGAGTCCCCGTATCCATCGCTGTCTGCGTCCGCGTACCAGGTCTGCGTACCGTCGACGACCGTGTCGTCGTCGTCGGCCAGCCCGTCACAGTCGTCGTCGAGGCCGTCGTTGCAGGTCTCGTCGGCGCCGGGATGGACACCGGCATCACTGTCGTCACAGTCCTGGTCGTCGTCCACGGCGTCGCTCGGCTGGTCACAGGCCGCCTGCGGCGCGTCGATGTCTCCGAAGCCGTCGCCATCGGAGTCGGTGTACCAGGTGGTGGTGCTCGAAGCGTCCAGCGTGTCGTCGTCGGCGTCGACGAGGCCGTCGCAGTCGTCATCGACGCCGTCGTTGCACACCTCGGTCGCGGCAGGATTCACGTCGGCGTTGGCGTCGTCGCAGTCGTCGGCGGTCGCCGCGAAGCCTGCCTCGATGGAGCATGCGGACGTCCCCGCGTCGTCCGTGTCGCCGTAGCCGTCAGCGTCGGCGTCGACGTACACGGTCGAAGCGGTCGAGAGGTCGAGGCTGTCGTCGTCGGTGTCGGTCAGGCCATCGCAGTCGTCGTCTTCGTCGTTGCAGACCTCGCTTCCGGCCGGGTTGATCGAGGCGTTCCCATCGTCGCAGTCGGTGTCCAGGGACGACCAGCCGCTGGCCTCGGCGCAGAAGCGCTGGTCGAGGTCCTCGTCGCCGTACCCGTCGCCGTCGGTGTCCTGGTAGAAGACCGTGCCTGTGGAGAGGTCGACGCTGTCGTCGTCGTCGTCGACGAGGTCGTCGCAGTCGTCGTCGAGGTCGTTG
>CAZSAT010000008.1:0-100982 GCA_964604675.1 uncultured Enterobacterales bacterium | reverse complement strand
CCGTCGTTGAGCCACGCCTGGACGTTGCTCGCCCAGGCTCCGGCGTCGGGCCCCGTCAGCACGAAGTCGTGCACCCCACCCACCTGCCACCACGCCTCCGGTACGTCCGCCAACGCGTCGGGCACCCCCTCGGGCCGGCCGCGCACCTGCGCGAGCGAGCGCACGAACACCAGCAAGGCCACCACAGCCACATCCCACACCCAACCGAGCGCCCTCACGGGACGACCCGCCAGACCGAGTGCTCGCCCGCCCGAAACACCCGCGTGGCCTGGCCGCGGAGCTGTTCGTCCACGGAGCTTCGCGGCTCCAGGAAGGCCTCCCGCCACTCGGCGTCGTCGAGGAAGCGGTGGACCTTTCGAATGGGCTTCTCCTCGGACACCACGAGGTGGGTGACCCCGGCCGCCGCCAAGGCCTCGATGGCCTGGCTGCCGTGCTGCCTCACCAGGTAGCGCGTCGGCGTGTGGTCCTCGACCGACCCCAGCACCCACGGCCGCCCGACGTAGTACCGACCCCACGTGTACAGCAGGGCCACCTTGGCGTCGGAGGGCGCCTGATCGCGCACCCACGCCAGCGCCTCCCATCCGTAGACGTTGCGCGCCAGGAAGTCGTCGCGGTCTTCGGTTCCGAGAGCCACGGCGGCTCGGTCTCCCACGGTGTCCAGCCAGGGGCCGACGTTGGACGGGAGCCCGGCCACCCAGACGGCCAACACCGCCACACGACCCAGGCGTGGCAGCTCCGCGACGCCCTCGGTGGCGGCGAGCGCCAACACCGGCAGCCCGGGCAGCAGGTAGCGAAGCGAGTGAGGTCCGAGCAGCCAGGCCAACCAGATGGGCACCACGAGCCAGGCGAAGGTCGCGCGGCCGCGCAAGGCCGCAACGCCCGCCGCCGGCACGCACACGAGGAACACCGGGTTCAGGCGCCCCAGGAAGCTGTAGGAGCGCGGCGAGGCCTCCGTGAACGCCCGCCACGCGGCCGCCACCAGGTCCATGGGCTCCCGGCCCGCCCCGTACTTCTCCAGGTACAGGAACACGAAGCCGTCGAAGTGGGCCCAGCCGGCATACGGAAACAGCGGGTGGAGCCCGTCGGCTACGTTCCGCAGCCACCATGGCGCGACCCAGGCCAGCGCCAGCCCCGTCGCCACCGCCACACGCCGCAGCCCGAACCCCCGCCAGAGGGCCAGCAGGTAGATGGCTGTGACGGCCCCCGCGGCCGTGTACTTGGTCGCGAGCGCAGCGCCTGCGAACAGGGCCAGACGACCTGCCTTCCCGTCGAGACAGGCTCGGAGGGCGCACACCACGAACAAGGCCGTCGGCAGGTCGTTGTAGGCGAGCCCCGACTCCCGCACGAAGCTCCAGGAGCCGAGCAGCGCGAGCGCGGCGAGCTCTCCCGCCCAGGGGCCGACCTCCCGCTGCCCGAGCGCCCGCACCTCCCACAGCAGCGCGAACACGAGCACGAGGTGCAGCAGCTTGGGAGCGGCTTCCCCGCCGCTCCCCATGGCGGCGCCCCAGACCAGGGCCAGCGGCAGCGGGCGCGACGCCTCCGGGAACCAGAACCCTCCCTGCAGGCCCCTGTCGAGCAGGGCCTGCGGCACGGCCAGGTGGTAGTAGAGCTCATCGGTGTCGACGGGCGGGGCCAGCGCGTCGATCAGGCCTGGAACGGCGAACACGAGCGCCACGACCAGCACCGCGGCTGGCGGACGCGACGGTCGATCCACGCGCCCCACCGACCAGCCGGCGACACCGAGCAGGCCCAGCACCCAGCCAAGGCGCAGCAGGTCGAGGGCGGCCAGCGGCAACAAGGCGAGCCCCAGCACCGCGACGCCCGCTGCAAGCAGCTCCACGACGCGCCCCGAACGCAGCACGAGCCGGCCGACGCCGACCGAAGCGACCGCCCAACCCAGCGCCCCGGCGCCGCCGCGAAGGGCACGCAGCAACGCCTCCGGTGCCACGCCCGGGTCGGCGAGGCCGAGCACGACCACCACCGCCAGCAGCGCCGTCGCCAGGCCGAGCATCAGCGCTCGACCGTGGCCAGGAAGGTTCTTCCGCGCTCGACGTAGAGCACGCGGTCGCCCGACCGTGACGGCGTGCGTTGGTCGCCATCACCCTCCACCGCCACGCCGTCGCTGCACGTCACGTCGACGTCCAGGCCGTTCCAGGACTCCCAGCACGCCACGTCACCGTCCAGCGCCAGGCGGGTGGTCGGCCGCGCGTCGGTGGCGTGCCGCTGTTGATGCCCGGTGCGGAGATCACGGACGACCACCGCGCCGTCCTCGACCCAGCCCACGTGGTCGCCGGAGAGCGCCACGTGACGCTCGTTCCCAGGGCCGACAGCGACCTGGAGCGTCTGTCGGGTGTCCGCGTCGTAGACCAGCACGTCCTCGCCTCGCGCATCCCGCTCGGCGACGTCCACCCAGGCCGCCCACCGCCCCGACACGGCTGGAGCGTACCAGGGCGCCGGAGACGCCGCGGTGTGGTACCGCGTGCGCTCGCCGATCTCGAGGCGCTGCACGTCCGTGCTGGTCACCACCACCACGAAGGAGCCGTCGGTGGCGGGGGGTGCATGGCCGGTCACCGGGATGCGCGCCATGTCCGGGTCGGACGCCGCCGACGGCAGGCGCCAGAGCCCCCCTCGCAGACCGGCCGCGTACACCACGCCTCCGCCCACCGCGGGCGCGGTCGCGCCGGCGTCGAGGATCACGCGCTCGCCCGAGGCGAGGTTCATGGCTCGGTCGACGTCCCCGGAGGGGCCGCAGCCCACCACCCAGTCGCCATCCATCACCGGATAGCGCAGGTCGTCGCAAGGTCCGTCGAGCCAAGGCAGAGGTGCCAGGAAGAGCGAGAGCACCGGCCGAGGCTACCCCGATCAGGGCGACTTCTCGCCGGACTCCTCCTGGCCGCAGCACTCAGCGGTGACCGTGACCGTGGTGGTCGTGGTCGCGCCGGGGCAATCGGTCACGTACAGCAGCAGGTCGTACGCGTTCTCGTCGCACAGATCCGGCTCGCTCGCTTCGGCACCCTCGAGGTTGACCGTGGTCACGAGCTCCGTGGGGTCGGAGATCGTGGCGTCGCCGCTCGAGACCTCCCACACGACGGTGTAGGGGTCGCCGTCCGGGTCGGTGATGGTGATGGTGTCGCCGACCGTGGTGTTGACCGCGGAGCACTCGGCGCAGTCGTAGCCGTAGGCATCCTCGCTGCACTCCGAGGTGCCGGCCGACACCGTGGCGATGACCCCGACGTTGACCGAGGGCGCCGAGTTGGCCTGCCGCTCGCTCACCGTGAGCGTGATGTTGTCGAGCACCGACCAGTCCGATCCGTCCGACACCGTGAGCGACATGATGTAGCTGCCGGCGATGTCCGCCCAGAAGGTGGGCTTCTCGCCCGTGCGGTCGTCGAAGTTGGCGTTGGTGGCGGTGGAGCCGGAAGGAACGCTCTGCACCTCCCAGAAGTACTGGAGCGCGTCGCCGTCCGGATCGCTGGACCCGGAGCCGTCGAGCTGGATGTGCGTGCAGTCCTCGGCCGCCTTGTCGTCGCCCGCGTCGGCCTCCGGCTGGTTCTCGGTGCCGAGGCCGGTGACGGTGATGGAGTCGGCCACGGACTCGGTCAGGCCGTTTCCGACGACCAGGCTGAGCAGGTAGTCGCCCTTCTTGTCCACGGTGAAGGACGCCGACTCGGCATCGGCACCGGTCAACGTGGCCGCGGAGACCGCGGAGCCATCGGGCACCGACACCACGGTCCAGCCGTAGTCGAGGTCGAAGCCGTTGGGGTCGTAGGAGTTGGAGCCGTCGAGCACGGCCACGCTGCCCACGGCCACGGTTTGATCGACGCCTGCGTTGGCGACCGGAAGCGTGGTGGGCTCGTCCACCACGACGGTGACGAAGTCCGGATCGGAGTCGTCCTTGCCGTCGTTCACGACCAGGCGCACCAGGTAGGTTCCCACCACGTCGGGCACGAAGGCGGAGGTGGAGGCCGAGCTGGAGTCGTTGGGTGTGAAGTCCCCGGAGGCGCCGCGCGCCTCCTGTTCGCTGGGCGCGAAGTCCGAGCCGTCCGGCGCGCTGTCGAAGCTCCAGTGGAAGGTGAGGGGGTCGCCGTCGGGGTCGTAGCTTCCGCGACCGTCCAGCTGCACGACCTCGCTGCCGGCCGCCGAGACGTCGGAGCCGGCATCGGCTTCCGGGACGGAGTTGGAGGCCGCCGTGGCGGCGACTCCGGTGTCGCCGTCGCCGTCGCATCCGAGCGGTGCGAACGCGATCAGGATCAAGGTGCTCATGCTACTCCTCGCGGACGCAGCTCACGGTCAGCGAGACCGTGTCTTCGTCGTCGTAGTCGCAGTCGGCGACCTGCAGGTTGAGGGTCCAGTCGTAGGAGGTGCTGCCGTCGGTGGACATGGACGGCGTGATCACGGTGGTGACCGCGGTGGCCGGGGACACGATGTCCAGCTCCCCCGTTTCCTCCGTCCACACGAAGTTGATCGCGTCGCCGTCGGCGTCGTAGCTGGACGAGCCGTCGAACACGAACTCCTGCGCGTCGCAGTCTTCGCACGTGATGGTGTAGCCCTCGCTGGCGGTGCACTCGGCTTCGACCTCGACGCTCTGGCTGGCGCCGGCGTTGGCCACCGGACGGTTGTTGTCGTCCGGATCGACCACCGTGACCGTGACACCATCGGGCGCGGACCAGGAGACACCATCCGACACCTGCAGCTGGAAGCTGTAGTCGCCGATGACGTCCCACTGGAAGGAGGGGGTGGCGTCGGACGCGTCGTCGAAGTTCGCATCGGAGGCCGCGGACCCCGCGGGGGCGCTCACCAGCGACCACTCGTAGGTGAGGGGCTCCGCGTCCGGATCGTAGGACCCGGCGCCATCCAGCTCGATCCAGGAACCCGTGCAGGGGCTGGTGCTGTTCGACTCGCCGGCGTCGGCGATGGGCGGCTCGTCGCCCGAGCTCACGGTGACCGTGGCGTAGTCCGGCTCCGACCACTGGTCGCCGTCGTCCACCACGAGCGACACCAGGTAGGTGCCTTCACAATCCGGGACCATGGATGCATCGGCGGTGCCCTGGTCGTACACGTCGCCGCTGTCGAGCGCGGAGCAGCCCGGCACCTCGGCCAGGGTCCAGGTGTACGAGAGCTCGTCGCCATCCGGGTCGAAGGACCCGGTGCCGTCGAGGTTGACGCGATCGCCGATCTCGGCGTCCTGGTCGTCGCCGGCATCGGCGATGGGCGCCGCGTCGCCCGCGCTCGCCGTGATCACGACCATGTCCGGCGACGAGCACTCCAGCTCGTCGCACACCACCAGGCCGATCACGTAGCTGCCCGCCACGTCGGGCGTGAACTCCGCCTCGATGGCGTCGGCCGTGCCGTTGACCGAGAAGGCCGTGGAGTCGAGCTCGGAGACGGCCGGGGTGGTCTCGAGGCTCCAGGTGTAGCTGTAGTCGTGGGCCTCGCAGCCCTCGCCCACGCCCGACGCGGACGCATCGAGGCCGACTTCGTCGCCCAACTCCACCGACTCGTCCGGTCCGGCCGAAGCCGTGGGCGAGCAGTACAGCTCGGTGGTGCCGCTGTCACCCTTGTCCGAACACCCGATGAGGGCGACGAGGATGCCGAGAGGCACGCAGCGGATGGGGGTCATCGAAGTCTCCTGCAGACGCAGATACCCCTCGCTGCGCAGGTCGAGGGGAAGGAGTCGGGCTAACCTACTCGGGCCTCAGGCCCGGTGTCAACGCAATGCAAGCCGCCTACGCCCTGCTGATGTCCGCGGCGGCCGGCGTTCCGAACCCCGGCTTCTACCAGCCCATACCCGAGACCAACTCACTGACCGTGGACCTGGCCTCCATCCAGCAGGTCGTGCCGCCCTTCCAGGCCGCCGCCCACGACGAGATCCGGTGGGGACTGAGCAGCCACTACTCGCCCGCGGATCCCGTCAGCTTGCGGATTCGCTACGATCGGATCCGCGCGTCCTGGTCGGATGGCGCGATCGAGCAGGGGTCCGGCGACATGGAGCTGGGCTCGGCGGGGCGCCTGCTCGCGGTCAAGGGCGTGGAGCTGTGGATGGACTGGGTGGTGAAGCTGCCCAACGCCGACAACACCACGCGGCTCGGCACCGACGAGACCGACTTCACGAGCTCGGCCATGGTCCGCTACGCCACCGACGCCTGGTGGGCCCAAGCGTCCTTCGGCCTGGCGATCCTCGGCAACCCCCTCATGTTCGCCAACCAGGACGACGCGGCGGTGCTCTACGCGAGCGCCGGAGGTCCGCTGGGGCCGCTCGTCTGGCACGCACGGGGTGGCGGGCGCCTGGTCTCGGCCAAGAACCCGCCCTGGATGTTGGCCGCCGCCGGGCTCGGCTACGACAGCACCTGGTTCATCGCGGGCGCCGAAGGCGGGGTGGGCCTCACGCCCGCAGCGCCGTCCTGGCAGGCGGTGATCTGGTTCGGCACCCACGTCCCGCACCTGGGAGGTTGATCCCAGGTGGTTAGTAGGGTGGCTCCCCAGGAGCAGCCACATGGGCCTCTTCGACTTCGTCCTCCCCTTCGGCTCCGAAGAGAAGCAGATCCAGCGCCACGGAAAGCGGGTGCGCAACATGAACTCCAGCCTCGAGGACCGTGAGGCGTCGGCTCGCTGGCTGGCCGACAACGGCTCGCCGGAGGCGATCTACCAGATGCTCCGGCGCTACGACCAGACCTACGAGCACCAGATGAAGGATCTGGGCGAGAAGGAGCTGATCGACGCCCTCGCGATGAGCCTGGGCGAGCGGGCGCTCGAGCCCCTGCGCGCCTACTGCCTGAAGAACAAGTCCTTCGCGCGGCCACTGAAGGTCTACGAACGCCTCACCAGCCCCGACCTCGCCAAGGCCCTCACGCTCGAGATGCTGGCCATGGAGGCCGAGCGCTCCGAGCTCAAGCCGGCCAAGAAGCGCGAGGTGTTGATCAAGCTCGCGGACTACCGCGATCCCGAGATCCCGGGCGTGGTGCTCGAACACCTCGCGGCCTTCGACGAGGGGGTGCGCTACGCCGCCGCCGAGGTGCTGATCGCGCAGCACGAGACCGACACCATCCGGGCGGCCCTGCTCGAGGCACTCGCCAACGGCGACGAGGACTCGAACCGCCTCAGGGTCCGGCTCGCGGAGATCGCCACCACCCGACGTTGGGCGCTCGGCGAGCACGCCGCCGCGCTCTCCGAGGCGCCGCCCCCGGGCTTCGTGGTGCGGGGCGAGGTGCTGGTCAAGGGCTGAGCTTGTAGCGTGACTCGCGGGCTCGAGGCCCGGGAACGGCTACCCTGTCCCGGTGAAGACCCTGCTGGCACGCCCTCCCCGCCGCGACCGCCGGGACGCTGGACTGAGCGTGCCGCCGCTGGGCCTGGCGTACCTCGCTGGCGAGCTGCAAGCGCAGGGCAGGCATGTCGAGATCCTGGACGCGTACGCGCTCGGCTGGAGCTGGCCACGCTTCACCCGAGAGCTCGCCGATCGCCGACCGGACGTGCTGGGCCTCTCCGCCATGACCCCGGTGGCCGACACCGCCTGGCGTGCCGCGCAGGCCGCTCGGCCTCACGTCGGACGCATCGTGCTCGGCGGCCCCCACCCCACGGCCGTTCGAGAGGCCGCGCTCGCGGAGTGCCCCGCGATCGACGAGCTCGTGCTGGGCGAAGGCGAGGAGGTCGTGGGGCCCTACCTCGACTGGCTGGACGACCCCGCGAAGCCGCCACCGCCCGGGGTGATGACCCGCGGCCAGCCGTTCCGGCCCCACGAGCCCACCCGGCCCATCGGCGAGCTGGCCTGGCCCGCCCGCGAGCTGCTCCCGATGGGGAGCTACCGCTACCTGATGGCCACCCGTCCGGGCTTCGCCACGATGCTGACCTCGCGCGGCTGCCCCTTCCGCTGCAGCTTCTGCGACAAGTCGGTCAGCGGCAGCCGCTGGCGTGCCCGTGAAGCCGACGACGTGGTCGACGAGCTGGCGTGGCTGGCCTCGCGCGGCGTGGGCTTCGTGAACTTCTACGACGACAACTTCACCCTCTCCCGGCGCCGCGTGCACGCCATCTGTGCGGCCATCCAGCGCCGCGGCCTGGACATCGCCTGGAAGGCGGAGGCGCGCGTGGACGGGGTGGACCTCGAGGCGCTGAAGGCCATGCGCGCAGCGGGCTGTCGGGTCGTCGCCTACGGCGTGGAGTCGGCCAACCCCGACACACTGACCCTGCTCCGCAAGGACGTGAAGGTCGACAAGGTGCGCCGTGCCTTCGCGCTCACGCGCGAGGCCGGGCTCCGGAGCGTGGCCTACATGATCCTGGGCGCCCCCGGCGAGTCGCAGGCGGAGGTGCGGCGGTCCCTGGACTTCGTGCACGAGATCCGCGCGGACTATGTGCAGTTCTCCAGCCTGGTCGCGCTGCCCAACACCCCGCTCTACGCGTCCCACGGGGCGTGGGCGGAGCACGCGCGCCTGGACGTGAAGAACCCGGTCGACGCCGACCACCACCGCGTCACCGTCAGCGACCTGCCGCCCGACGAGCTCGCAGACCTCCTGCGCCAGGCCTGGCGCGGCTTCTACCTCCGCCCCCGCCCCATGGCCCGGCTGGCCCGGGACGCCTGGCGAAGCGGCAGCCTGGTCGAGGCCGCGCGGCTCGGGGGCGCCATGGCGCGGTGGTCGGTCGCGTAGCCCCGAAGGCCCTACCAGGTCAGATCGGTGAGCTTGGCCCGCACCAAGGGCACCTGCCCGTGGGCGGGGCAGGTCTCGAGGAAGAAGCTGTAGTGCCTGATGGCGGTCTCGACGTCGCCCAGCTTCTCCGCCAGCAGGTCGCCCGCCATCCAGCGCGCCGTGCAGTCCCGAGGGCAGTAGCTGATGGTGGACTGGAAGTGGAGCATCGCCTTCTGGGCTTCGCCGTGCCGAGCGTAGAGCAGGCCGAGGTTGTTGTGCGCCTTGCAGCTGGACGGGGACCGCCTCAGCACCTGCAGCCAGGTCTCCTCGGCCTCCACGTCCTCGCCGAGCAAGACCAGGCAGATGCCCTGGTTCACCCGCGCGTCGTGGTAGCTGGGGTCGCAGGCCACGGCCTCCGCGTAGGCCTCCGCGCACTCGGTGAGGTGCTCGCTGAAGCGGTGGGCCTCCCCCAGGCCGTACCAGGCCTCGCAGCTCGCGGGGTTGCGGTCCACCGCGTCCTGCCAGAGCGCGACCTCCGACTGCCACACGGCGTTGCGCTTGATGGTGAGCGCTCCGAGCCAGGCCAGGATCACCGCTGCGAAGATCAGCACCCTTGGCCGGACGAGCAGATCGGCGACGATCAGGCACACGCCGAGCAGCGACAGGTGCAGCCGGTGTTCCGACATCGTCTCCTTGAGCGGGATCAGCGAGCTGGGCGCGAGCACGAGCAGGAACCAGAGCCAGGCAAAGGCCCACAGCGGGTTCTTGCGCCGGCCGCGCCACGCGACGGCGGTGAGTCCCACGAGCCCGAGCAAGGCCGACGCCGAGCGCACCGTGAGCCCTGTTGCCGGGTGGTCGTGGAACACCGACTGGCCCACGGGCACCAACGACAGCTGCAGGTAGCGCCAGACGACCTCGGCGGTGGTCCAGAGCTGCACGTCGGGCGGACGCTGCCACTCGTGGGTGGTGAGCACGCCGTAGAGCTGCACGCGCGCCACCGCGAACAGCAACACCGTCCCTCCGATGCCGGCGTAGTCCTTCCAGCGCACCCGCCCGAGCACCACCGCCAACAGGAGGAACGCGAGGGGCATGGTCACCGCCACCTCCTTCGAGACCAGCCCGAGCAGGAACGCGAAGTGCGCGAGCGCAAAGTCCGAGGCCCGCCGGCCCTCGAGCCAGCGCAGCCACGCCCAGCACGCCAGCAGGTACCAGGTGGCCACGAGCTGCTCGCTGCGCCCCGTCACGTAGCTGACCGACTCGGTCTGGAGCGGGTGGAGGGCCCACAGGCCGCCCGCGACCAGCCCGAAGACCAGCGCACGGGGGCGACCGACCATCCGCGCCAGGCGCTCGGCGAACACCATCGCGAGCCCGGCGTTCACCGCGTGCAGCAGCGTGTCCACCAGGTGGTAGGGGAAGGGCTCGAAGCGCGCCTGGTCGAAGTTCACGGCGTAGCTGAGGATCAGCAGCGCGCGGGACGGGTTGTAGGCCAGCACCGCCCGCCAGTTCTCCAGCACCCGGATGGTCCGGTTGCCGATGACCTCGACCTTGTCGTCGTAGGTGAACTCGCCGTGCAGGCTGCCCCACCAGGCGATCAGCACCAGCACGGCCAGCAGGCCGGCCGCCGCCCAGCGAGACGCCGCCTGCCGCCTCACGTCGCTCCCAGGACCGCGCGGTACATGAGCTCATGCTGCCTCGCGACGACCTCGAAGGACAGCTTCTCCTGCACGTAGCGCCGGCCCCGCCGCACCATCGCGCCCGCTGCCACACGATCGGCCAGCAGCGTTCGGATGCGCGCCCGCAGCCCGTCGACGTCGGCGTGCCGCACCAGCAGCCCCGCCCCGGCGGCGCCGATCAGCTGGCCACAGCCGCAGTCGCCGCCCACCACCACGGGGGTGCCGCACATCAGGCCCTCGAAGGGCACGAGGCCGAAGATCTCGTCGCTGGACGGGTAGACCAGCACATCGGCGTCGACCAGCAGGGCCAGCCGGTCGCGCCCCTCGAGCAAGCCGGTGAACACGACCTCGGGGCCGGCCGCCTGCTTGGCCAGCCCCATCGCGCCCATGTCGTTCCCGCCCACCACCAGCTTGGCACCGCCGAGACCGCCCTCGAAGGCCGCCGCCAGGTGCTCGACGCCCTTGCGGGGGGAGACCTGGCCGAGGTACGCGACGATCGGCCCGTCGATGTTCCAGCGCTCCTTGAAGGTGCCGGCCGGCGGGAGATCCTCGAACTCCTCGAGCCAGAGGCCGTTGGGGATGCGCACCACGCGTTCCGCGTCCAGCCCCGCGGCGTGCGCGTGCCCCACCTCGTGCTGGCTCACGGCCACGATGCGGGAGGCGCCGCGCGGCACGTGGCCCGCCACCACCAGGTCCCAGGCGCCCTTCACCCCCGTCTTGCGCTCGATGCGCGGCAGAGTGCCGTTCGGGGTCATCACGTAGGGCACGCCGCGCTCCGCCGCCCACCGCACGGCGACGTTGTTGAGCAGGTGCCGGTGCCCGTGCAGGTGCACGAGGTCGACCCCCTCCAACCGGTCCAACAGAGCGCGCCCGTCCCGAGGCAGGAAGAGCTGGTGCCGGTAGGCCAGGCGGTTCGACACGTTCTTGGAGACCAGCACGCGCACGCCGTGGTGCCGCCGGTCGTCCGCCACGGGTGCGCGGGTGGTGCCGTCGAAGGCGTCGGTGGTCCACACCGTGACCCGCAGGCCCTGACGCACCTGCTCCCGGCTCAGCCCGTCGACGATGCGCGGGATGCCGCCGTAGGCCCAGGTGGGCGGGAAGTACGGCGTGACGTGGAGGACGTGCAGGAACAACTCCCGGCCGCTCAGTACGGCCACAGCTCCTCGTCGTAGCACACACCCTCGGCCAGCTCGTCGCAGGTGTGATCGCTGACGCAGTTGCGTGCCTCGGCCAGCGCGTCCTGGAGCTGGGTGTCGTCCCAGTCCTCGTACAGACGCTGCTGCTGGGTGCAGGTCTCCGCACATTCTTCTTCGTACCGCCCCTCCACGCCCAGCTCGGCGGCGCAGGAGGTCAGCTTCTTGCAGGCGCGCTCACACGAGGTGTCGCACGCCACGAGGACGAGGGCGAGGAGCATCTGCGGCTACCAGATCGGGGCGCAGTAGCCGTCTTCCAGGCGACTGCAGTCCTGGGCGGCCACGCACTCCATCCACACCGCGGCCTGCTTCTCGTTGCCGAGGGTGACCGACACGCCGGAGCCGGAGCGCTCGTAGGGATCGTAGTCCCCGAGCTCGCCGGGCTCGTTCAGCGCCGCCTCGCACTCGCCCATGCAGTACCCGATCAGCTCGTCCACGGTGCGGCCGGCGCGCTGGATGCCACACTCGCTCTCGGTGTACAGGCGGTCGCAGGTGGCCTGGCACGTGGGTCCGCATGCCGTGGCCACGGTGAGGAGCCCGAGAGCAGCGACGAGGACGAGCGGCATGCGCATGAAGGCTCCAGCGAGGTGGATGGATAACCTGTGCAGCCCCGGGGATGGAAACCGGCACGATCACCAGCCGTAGAGCGTGCCTGCGACCGTGCCGGTGACCCGGCCGTCGAAGCCGGTGTCGACCTCGGTCAGCCGATCCACGAAGGGATCCGATAGCCTGCTCGGATGAAGCGCCTCTTCTTCCTCCACACGGGCGGCACGCTCGGCATGACCGCCGCGGGCGGAGGCGAGCTCGAGCCTGGCCACTACGCCGAGAATGTCCTGCCCTTCCTGAAGGGTCTCGATCGCAAGGTCGCGATCGACGGCGCCGTGCTGTGCAACCTCGACTCCAGCGACCTCACCCCGGCCCACTGGGAGCAGCTGGCGAGCGCGATCGCCGAGCGGCACGAGAGCGTGGACGGCTTCGTGGTCGTGCACGGCACCGACACCATGGCCTACACCGCGACCGCCCTCGCGCTGTTGCTCGAGAACCTGCAGCGGCCCGTGGTGCTGACCGGCGCCCAGCGCCCGATCGCCGAGCTGCGCAGCGACGCGCGCATGAACCTCATGCACGCCGCCATCAGCGCCACGCTGAGCGTTCCCGAGGTCGGGATCTGGTTCGGCTCCACCCTGCTCCGCGGCTGCCGGGCGACGAAGCTGAGCGTGGACAGCTACCAGGCCTTCTCGTCGCCGAACCTGCCGCCGCTCGTGGAGATGGGCGTCGACATCCACTACGCCACGCCGGCCCTGGAGCGGCCCGGGCCCTTCCGCCTGCGCCGCGGCTTCCGGCGCGACGTGGTCGTGCTGAGCCTGCATCCGGGCATGCCGCCCCGGATGCTGGACTTCGCCTTGGAGGCCGGAGCCCGCGGCGTCGTGCTGCAGGGCTTCGGCGCCGGCAACCTCCCCCTGGACGGCTGGGCGGAGGCCATCTCCCGTGCGGCCGACGCAGGCGTGCCGGTTGTCGTGGGCAGCCAGTGCCGCTTCGGGCGGGTCACGCTCGGCAGCTACGCCGGCAGCGCCGCCGCCCGCGACGCCGGCGCGCTGTCCGCGTACGACATGACCCAGGAGGCCACCCTGGTGAAGCTCATGTTCCTGCTGGGGCAAGGCCTCGACCGGGCCGACCTGGCCGAGGCCTGGCCCATCGCGCTCGCCGGGGAGCTCACGCCCTGATGGGCCTGTGGCTGCCCGCGCTCGTGGGCTTCCTCGCCGGCACGGTGCAAGGTGCGAGCGGCTTCGGCGCCGGCATGGTCGCCATGGCCCTGTTGCCCTTCGTCTGGTCGCTGCAGCAGTCGGCGGCCGTGATGAGCGGCATCGGCTTGGCGATCACCTCCACGCTCGCGTGGCAGCTGCGACGCCACATCCGCCGGGAGGAGCTGCTCCGCCTCATCGTGCCCTGCATCCCGGGCGTGCCCCTCGGCGCGACCGTGCTCAAGGAGGTCGACGGCAGCCTCGTGAAGGCCGGGCTGGGGTTGTTGCTCGTCACCTACGGCGTGTACGCGCTGGTCGGGCGCGAGCCGAGGGAGCTGAGCGGGCGCTGGGGCTGGCCGATCGGCGCGGTGGCGGGTGTGCTCTCGGGCGCCTTCCAGACCAGTGGACCACCGGTGGTGGCCTACCTGAATGCCCGCGGGCTCGACAAGGATGCCTTCCGAGGCACCCTGCAGGGCTTCTTCCTGCTGCAGGGCGGCCTCGCGGTCGCCAGCTACGCCGCCAGGGGCATCGTGACCGGGCAGACCCTGACGTGGAGCCTGGGCATGATCCCCACCGTGCTGGTGGGCACCTGGGCCGGGAACTGGCTGGCGGGGCGGGTCTCGCAACGGATCTTCCGCCGCTGCATCCTGATCGGCCTGATCGTGCTGGGGGGACACTTCCTGTACGGAGGACTCGCTTGACCCTGCGCTTCGACGACTGGGGGGCCGTTCCGCCGGAGCTGCTCGCCTTCGGCGCACCCGTGCTCCTGCTCCTGGTCTTCGTGGGGGGCCTGTGGTTGGTCTCCTGGCGCTTCAACAGCGGCGACACCGGACCTCCGAAGCTGGTCGGTCGCTCGCTCACCCAGCCCCCGCCCATCGACTACGGCCCCCTCCTCCAACGCGATCGGGGCTTCTCCGAGCCTCTGCTGCTCGACCTCGCGCAGCTCGTGTTCACCACGGCCCACAGCCATCGCCCGCACAATCTGGAAGGTCTGCGGCCCTACGTCACCGACGGGGTGCGCCGGGAGCTGGCCGGCCGCCCCGGGCCCGTCGAAGGGGTCGCGCCCGGAACCTGCCGGGTGGTGGCGCTCGACATCACCGACCGTGCGCGCATCACGGTGGAGCACCTGGCCACCTGGCGCCACCAGCTTCCGGGCGAGGCGCCCGTGCGCATCCGAGCGCTGGAACGCTGGACGTGGGAGCGGTCGCTGGACGCCACCTCGCCGGCACCGGCGGCCATGCAGGCCTTGCGGTGTCCAGCTTGCGGCAACGCCGACGCGCCGGCCGCCGACGGGCGCTGCGCGAGCTGCGACACGCCCCGCTGCGACGGCTCGACCCAATGGATCTGCACGGCGGTGCAGAGCGAGCTGCGCCGCGCCCTGGTCGAGGAGCTCGTGCTGGGCACGAAGCGCGACATCGGCCGCGACCTGCCCACCGTCCGCCAGCCGGGGGTGCTGCGCAACCTGGAGCTCCTGCCCAACGTGCTCCCCGACTTCACGTGGTCGAGCTTCCAGGCCGACGCCGCGGCGGCCTTCGAACAGACCCACCGGGGCTGGGCCACCGAGGCGCGGCACCACCACAGCGACCGGTACCACCAGGTGCAGCGCTTCCTGATGGCCGACCTCCGGGAGCGCGGCCTGAAGCCGGTGCACGACAAGGTCCGCGTGGAGCGCGTCGAGCCCGCGAAGGTGGTCGCCGACCAGTACTACGTGGCCGTCACGGTGCGCATCTTCGCTTCGCTGGTCGAGTACCTGGTGAACAGCGCCGGCCACCTCGTCTCGGGCGACCAGCACCAGCAGGTCCAGACCTCGGAGTACTGGACCTTCCTGAAGGCGCGACCCGGATCGGCCGGCGCCGCCCACTGCCCGGGCTGCGGAGCCGCGGTCGAGACGACCGGCGGCGCCTGCGGCTTCTGTGGTGGCCAGCTGTCCGGCGCCCCCTCCGGCTGGCTGGTGTCGGCCACGGTGGACGACGACCTGTACGCCGGCTGACCCCCGGATCCCGGGTCGGGCGTCGTGTCAGGCCCAGGCGGCCAGGATTCCGCTGGCCGACGCGCGGACCTCTTCCGGCATGGCGTCGGGACCGAAGAGCGCGCCGATGGTGGCCACCCCCGACAGCCCGCCGTCCCGGCACGCTCGGGCCCGTTCCGCGGTGATGCCACCCAGGCCGAAGACCGGCAGGCGCACCTTGCGCTGGACGTCGGCCGCGCGCTGCACGCCCAAGGTCGGGCGCGTGTCCTTGGGCTTGGACAGCGGCGTGAACAGTGGGGAGAGGAGGAGTTGATCGGCTCCCCCCTCTCTCGCGCGACGTGCGGCTGGCAGGCCGTGCACGCTCACACCGAGCGGTCCTTCGAAGCGGGCCCGCACGGCGGCCACGTCCGCCCGACTGTCCAGGTGGAGCCCGTGCTTCCCCCAGCGCGCGACATCTTCGCCCGACGGGTTGGTGGCGTGCACCCAGAGGCCGCCGGGGAACAGGGTGCTCAGGTCGCCCACGAGCCGCACGAGCTCGCGCTCGTCCAGGTGGGGCTCGCGCACCAGGAGCGCCACCGCGTCCAGCCCCCGCAAGCCACGCGCCACGAAGCGGAGATCGCGGTTCACGCCATGGTCGCCAGGGCTGATGGCCAGCAGGTGCGGGCGCGGGCGGAGCGGCAGGCTGAGGCTCCCCGCGGCCATCACCCCAGCTCCGCCAGGCCGTCGAGCGGTGAGCTCGCAGTCGCGTAGAGGCGGCGAGGGATGCGGCCGGCGAGGAACGCCGTGCGGCCCGCCTCGACGCCGAGCCGCATCGCGCGCGCCATGGCCACCGGATCGCGCGCCAGGGCGATGGCGCTGTTCACCAACAGGCCATCGACGCCGAGCTCCATGGCCAGCGCGGCGTCGCTGGCGGTGCCCACCCCGGCGTCGACGATGATCGGGATGTCCACCTGCTCCCGAATGATGCGCAGGTTCCAGGGGTTCCGGATGCCCATGCCGCTCCCGATCGGCGCCGCGAGCGGCATGACCGCGGCGCACCCCATGTCGGCCAGCTTCCGGCAGACCACCGGGTCGTCCATGCAGTAGGGCAGCACCGTGAAGCCGTCCTTCACCAGCACCCGGGCCGCCTCCAGAGTGCCTTCGTTGTCGGGGAAGAGCGTGTCCGGGTCGCCGATGACCTCCAGCTTGAAGAGATCGGTGCCGAGCAGCTCCCGAGCGAGCCGCGCCGTCACCACGGCCTCTTCCGGACTGAAGCAGCCCGCCGAGTTGGGGAGGAGCGCGATCCGCTCGCGGTCGATGAAGCTGAGCACGTTCTGGTCGGGGGGCGCCGCCAGGTCCACGCGGCGGATGGCGAGGGTCACCAGGGCCGTGCCGGCCGCCTCGTGGCAGGCCCGCATGGTCTCCGGGTCGGGGAAGGTCCCCGTGCCCACGATGAGACGGGACGGCAGTTCGTGGTCGCCGATGCGCAGGAGGTCGGACACGCACCGGATCTACCACGCCAGCGACCACCGCCCGTGTGTCGGATCGGAGCCATCTCGGCGGTGTCGACGAGCTACCGGCGGCGCGCCGCTCGGACCTCGTAGCCATCCCCGAAGGGCTGCACCCGTGCGTCCAGCGGCCGCTCGGCGAACCAGTAGGGCGCGACCGGCGTGACCGCGAGGTCCATGCCCCCGTCCACCCAGGTGGCGGTCATCGTGCCGTGGCCCTGCAGCTGGCCGTTGACCTCGAACACGAAGTGGCGCTCGACCACCCCCTCGAAGGCGCGGCCCGCAGGCAGGGGCCCCGAGAGCTCCACGCGCGCCAGCTCCTGGTCACTGCTCCACACGGAAGCCGAGAGGAGCGCACCCTCCTCGTACACGTAGGAGAAGGTGCTGTCCCCGCGCGCGTAGCGGGCCTCGTGCCCGTCCCAGGTCCAGGCCTCGACGCCCGACACGGACCAGGCGTCGCCGGGAACCGGGCGGGAGACCTGGAACCCGTCGGCGTCAGGGGCCTGCCGGAAGCTGGTGATGGCGAAGCCCGCCTGGGTCTGGTCGAGCAGGGCCTTGACCGGGACCAGGCCGAGCACCCGGTGCAGCGGTTGCTCCACCCCGTCGTAGCGGAGGCTGGCCTCCACGCCGCCGAGCTGGCGGTGCGGAACATCGAGCAGGGGCGCCGCGATCGCCTCGGAGTGGTTGAAGGTGGAGCCGTTCCGCTTCGGCTCCAGCCGGGTGGACCGCTCCGCGGTGAAGTCGACCTCGATCCGGCGACCCTCGAGGTCTTCGTAGGACAGCGACACGTCCACGTTGTCGCCGTCGCTGCGGTCGTCCACGGTCACGGGCGAGACACGCCTCGGAGCGGGCACCTCCGGCAACCACGTGGCTAGATCCGGCACGTCCACGGTGACCGTCTGGCGGCCTTCCCAGTCCGAGTCCTTGGCCACCCAGATCCCCTCCCCATCGACCAGCACGTAGGCGTATTCGTGCATCTGCCAGGGCCCGCCGGCCGCCGCCAGCACGATGTCCCGCTCGTAGCGGAAGCCGAAGAGCTGGAACGGAACCGCCGGCTGCGCCGGGACGGGCCCCGTCCACGAAACCGGTGCCGCGGCCTGCGCCAACCAGGCATCGCTCGACGGAAGCGAAGGTCCCTGCGGCAACCAGTCCCTGACAGCGCACGACAAGAGGAGGCACAGCATGTTTCCTCCCTACCCCACCGGCAGGTATGGTGCGGGCGATGCTGCTGGCCCTCCTCACAGCATGCGGGCAGAAGCAGCCCGACTACTGCGTCGAGCGAAATCGGCTGGCAGATCTCGCCGACGAGCAGGGCGTCACGGGCTACCCCCACGACGCCGACTGCGACGGCACGCCCGACTACCTCGAGCCCGACCACTGCCTGCGCAGCCCGGTGGGCGACCCCACCGACCGGCTGGGATGCACGAGCGGCCAGGCCTCCGGCTGCTGGTTGCTCCCCGAGGCGCCCGCCGAGGACCTCAAGGCCGAGGGCGAGGTCGCCTTCCGCTGGAGCGGCGACTGCGACGTCTACCTCGTGCAGTTCTCGGACGACCTCGAGTTCCATCCGGCACGCACCCGCACGGCGGTTCGGACCGAGGGGCGCGAGGTCCACCTGGAGGCGAGCGAGGCCTACTGGCGGCTCGTGGGCGGGCTGGAAGGCGAGAGCGCCGAGACCGCTTCGGCGCCGAGGTCGATCCGATGGCGCTGATCCTGCTGGGCATGGTCTTCGCCGCCGAGGACAGCGTGGGCATCTGCACCGACATCGGCACGCACTTCGCCAACGTCACCCAAGAGGCCGGTGTGCGTGCCCTCGGCAACTCGCGCGGTGTGGTGGTGAACGACATCGACGGCGACGGCGACGTGGACCTGTACGTGGCGGCCGCCCCCGCGCGCTCCGAGCACGCGGTGTACTACCCGGGCGAGTCGCTGCTCTACCTGAACAACGGCGACATGACCTTCGAGGAGGTGGGCGGTGCGTGGGGAGTCGACGACGTCTGCGAAGACCGCGCCCCGATGTTCGGCGACCTCGACAACGACGGCGTGCCCGACCTCTACGTGACCGTGAACGGTCGCAACCTCTACTACCGCAACCGCGACTACTCGAGCTTCGAGGACGTGACCGCACAGGCCGGAGACGCCGGCCATGTCGGCTGGGGCCACCAGGGCTTCCTCTTCGACTACGACGGCGACGGCTTCCTCGACATCTTCTACACCAACGGCCCCGAGGACGGCTCCGGCAACAACACGCTCCTGCGCAACCAGGGCGACGGCACCTTCCGCGAGACCACCGACTTCGCCGGGGTTGGCGGGGACCCCAGCGGCAAGGGCTCGTGCGTGCTCGATGCCGACGTGGACGGTTGGCCCGACATCTTCGTGACCACCGGGCGGGAGTTCTCGAACCACCTCTACATGAACCAGCGCGACGGCACCTTCCGCGACGAGGCGGTGGCACGCGGGGTCAACGACCCCCTGCAGCGCTTCGGCGTCGGCGCGTCCTGCAGCGACATCGACAACGACGGCGACCCCGACATCGTGCTCATCACCCACGACAAGGACTGGACGGGCAACCAGCTCTTCCTGAACGAGGACGGCATCTTCAACGACGTGGCGGGGAGCTCGGGCATCCTGGACTTCGTCGACGGACACGGCCTCGCTGTCTTCGACTACGACCTCGACGGCTTCGACGACATGGTCATGTCCGGCATCCGCACCACCCCGTACGTGTGGAAGGGCTACGGCGACGCCACCTTCGAGCGCGTGTGCGACGGCGCGGGCATCGTCACCACCGAAGGCCTCACCTGGGCCGTGACCTGGGGGGATCTCAACGGCGACGCCTACCCCGAGGTCTACGTCTCCCACGGGCTGGGGCGGCGCCCGCGCGACAACGAGCTCTTCGAGAACCTCGGCTTCGGCAACAACTGGCTCCGCGTGCACCTCGAGGGGGTCACCCACAACCCCTCCCAGATCGGCGCGCGCGTGGAGGTCCTCCGGCCCGACGGGGTGACGGTTACGCGGTGGGTGGGCAACTGGTCGAGCTTCGACTCCCAGGGCGAGCTGACGGTCACCGTCGGCATGGGCGAGAACACGCAGGCCGACGACGTCGTGGTGACCTTCACCAACGGGCAGACCGTCGAGCTCTCCGACGTGGCGGTCAACCAGACGCTGCACGTGGTCGAGCCGTCCAACTGGTCCGACGACGACAGCGACGGGGTGCCCGACGACTGGGACGCCTGCCCCCAGACCCGGCTCGGACACCGCACCGACGGCGTGGGCTGCGCCACGGGCCAGCTGGGCGGGGTCGGCGTGGGCCTGGTGTCGCCCGAGCAGGACGCCGTGGTGCTCGATGCGCCCACCTTCACCTGGGACGCGAGCGGGGTCGACAGCGCCGTGTTGCAGATCTCGCTCGACGGCACCTTCGGGGCGGCCGGTCGCTTGTCGTACGGACCGCTGGACGGCAACAGCTACACCCTGAGCGACGCCGAGTTCGACGAGCTGAGGGCCCTGACCGACGGCTTCACGCCCTGGCTGTGGCGCGTGGTGGCCGTGGGCGAGGACGGCGAGGCCCAGACCGATCCCCGACGCTTCCACGTGAGCGTGGGAACCGACGTGGTCGAGGTCCCCGAGGGCGCCAACGTCTTCGTGCCTTCGCACATCCACGTGGACCAGGGCACGTCGGTGACGTGGTGGAACAACACCGTGGCCGCCGGCAACATCCAGGACGAGCCCCACGACGTGCAGCTCGTGTCGCCGTCCGGGCTGGTGTACAGCCGCATGAAGGACATGAACGGCGGCGGCTTCTACACCCACACCTTCGAGGAGCCGGGCACCTGGTACTACGTGTGCCAGCGCCACTCGGGCATGGGTGTGAACAGCGACCAGTCGATGGAGACCACCATGCACCCGCGCGCGGAGGGGCCCTTCCGGTGCATGGCGGGCACGGTGACGGTCCAGTGATCCTCTTCGCGACGGCGCTCGCCGGCGGGCTCGACAACCTCCCCTCGGTCGTCGGACGAGGCGCCGATCAACCCCCCGTCTACCCGGTGCCGGCCGGAGACCTCGACGGCGACGGGCTCGGGGACCTGGTGGTGGGCGCCCCCGCCGACGACACCTCGGGGCACGAGGCGGGCGCCGTGTACGTCATCTACGACGTCGCCGGCCTGGACCCCTGGACCCCGATCCAGGACGCGGGCTTGGTGCTCACCGGCGAAGAGCCGCAGGATCAGGCGGGTCGCGCGGTCGCCGCGCTCGGAGACGCCAGCGGCGACGGGCTCGACGACGTGGCGGTGAGCGCCCCCGAGGCGAGCATCGTGAACCCGCTCATCGGCAAGATCTACCTGCTCTACGGCGGCACGGTCGACGCCGACGGCAGCCTGGCCGACCGGCCCATGCTGCAGGGCACCCAGCGCCACGAGCGCGTGGGCTACCGGCTCTATGGGGCCGGTGACCTCGACCAGGACGGTCGGAACGACCTCCTGATCGGCACGCCGTACCCGTCGGCGTCGGGCGTTCCGGGCGTGGGCTACCTCGGGCTGCTGTTTGGCCGCGACGGGGGCTGGCCCGACGACTTCCGGCTCGACACCACCATCTCCGCGCAGGAGCTGACCACCGGCATGGACGCCGCCTGGACGGTGCTGGACAGCGAGACCTACACGGGACGCGCGGCCACCGTCGTGCCCGACCAGACCGGCGACGGCTTCGCCGACCTGCTCGTCGGCGCGCCGGGCTTCGACGTGAGCACGGTGGCCCACCGGGGCAGCTCGCGCGTCGACGTGTCTGGCGTCGTGGGCGACACGGCCGACTCGGGTTCTCCCGGCGACTCGGGGCAGCTCCCGGGCAGCGACACCGGCGGCACCGACACCGGCGGCACCGACACCAGCGGCACCGACACCAGCGGCACCGACACCGCCTCGGACACCGGCGCACCCGCCGTCACCACGCACCACGCCGCGGGGGCCGCCTACCTCTTTCCCTTCCGCCAGCGCAGCGTGCTCGCCAGCGACAAGGTCGAGCGCGAGACCGACGCCATCGGGGTCGTGCACGGCGAGAACAGCGGCGACTACCTGCCGTGGCACCTCGTGGCGCTGGCCGACGGTGGCGTGCTCTTCACCGCGCCGGAGTCGACGGAAGGCGCGGGCACCGCCTACGTCCTCGACACCTTGCTCGGCGAGCAGCACCCCACCAGCGCCCGCGCCACCTACATGCCGAGCGACGCCGCCGAGCTGCTGGGGTGGGGCGCGGCCGACGGACACGGCCTCGGCGGCTCGAAGCTGCTGCTCGGCGCGCCGGGTTGGTCGGACGGAGCGGGCCGCATCTACCTGGTGGACGATGTCGACGGCAGCGGCTCGGCCTACGACGCCTCGATCGCTACCCTGGAGGGCTGCTTCGCCGGCGGCCAGGCGGGCTACCACGTGGCCTCCCACCCCGGTCCGGATCCCCACGGCCAGGACCGACCATGGGTCACCATCAGCGCCCCCGGAGCCAGCGTGTACGCGGAGGGCGATGGCGCCGCCTACGTCCTGACGGCCGAGGACCTGGGCCTCCTGGACCAGGGGTGCCCCGAGGTCGCCGACGACAGCCAGGTGGACGCCGACGGCGATGGCTACGGAGCCGCCCAGGACTGCGACGACGGCAAGAGCTGGGTGCACCCCGACGCGCCGGAGGTCTGCTCCGACGGCCTGGACGACGACTGCGACGGCGCGGTCGACGAGGCATGCGGCACCCCCGAATCCAGCGGCTGCGCGACGGCGGGGGGCACCGGCTGGTGGCTGGTGCTCGCGGGGCTGGCGGCTTCCACGCGCCGCCGAGCTTGGCTGCTCGGCGCCCTCGTGCTGGCGCCCGCCGCTCAGGCGAAGGAGCGCAGCATCGCGGACCACACGGTGGCCACCCTCTGGGGTTCGGCGGCCTACGAGAACCTGCACGGACCCGTGAAGAGCGGCGACTTCGACGGCGACGGCACCACGGACCTCGCGGTCGCCAACTACCAGGGCATCGCGCACTACTACGTGGCGGGCGAGGTGCAGCTGCTCCAGGGCAACGAGGTCAGCGGCGAGGTGTGGCTCGAGGAGGCGAGCGCCACCATCTACGGCATCAGCGAGCACGACTACGTGGGGGTCGACCTGTCGATCCTCCCCAAGGGCTCCTACGACGGGCAGGCCACTGACGAGCTGCTCATCGGCGCCAACCACGCCGGGCTGACCGAGAGCGACAACGGCCAGCTGCTCGTCTTTCGAGAGCCCTTCGCCAAGGGGGGTCACCTGCCCGCGGACGGCGCCGACCTCGTGGTCCGAGGCGCCCTGAAGAACGACCGCTTCGGCAGCCAGGTCAAGCGCGTGGGCGACCTGGACGGCGATGGCTTCGACGACCTGGCCATCGGGGCGCCCCAGCACGACTTCGCCGGCTTCTCGGAGTCGGCGGGCCGCGTCACCGTCATCCACTCGGGCGTCGGACCGGTCGAAGGCACCCTCGAGATCGACGACGCGGCCACCGCGGTGATCGTGGGCCGGCACAGCCTGGACTACGCGGGCTGGCGCCTGCTCGGCCCTGGCGACATGGACGGCGACGGCTACGACGACCTCGTGGTCGGCACGCTCGGCGGCACCCCATCGATGGCGGGCGAGCTGCACGTCTTCCTCGGCCTGCCGCCGCTGGGCTCCTGGGAGGACGCCGAGCTCACCGTGGCGGACTCGATGGGGGCCTGGGCGTCCGACGTCGCCACCGACTACGCCGGCTGGGGTCTGGACGGCGGCGACGTGGACGGCGACGGACTGGCCGAGGTGGTGGTCACCGCGCCCTTCCGAGACGGTGCCGAGGGTCGGGTCTACCTGCTCGACGGGCCGCCCATCGGCCAGCAGGACACCGGGGACAGCTTCAGCACCGTGCTCGACGACAAGGCCACGACCATCTTCGAGGGCGAGCCCGACGGGGCGGCCGGCTACTCGGTCGCGATCGGGCCGCGCATCCTGGTCGGTTCCCCCTACTCCTCGCGGGTCTGGGTGCTGAACGAGCGCCTCGTCGAACAGGACGTGATCGTCGGCTCGGATGGCTTCGGGAGCTACGTCGGCTGGCTGCACGACTTCACGGGCGACGACCACGACGACGCGGTCTTCGTCTCGACAGCCGCCACGAACACCCTGGTGGAGCAGGGCGCGGCCTACGTGGTGGACGGACGGGCCATCGCGGAAGGCACCCTCAGCGCCTACGAAGACGTGCTCGTCGACATGGACGGAGACGGGAGCCCGGCGGGCGCAGACTGCGACGACGGCGACCGGCGGCGCTACCCGGGGGCCGAGGAGACCTGCGGCGACGAGCTGGACAACGACTGCGACCGGGTCATCGACGAAGACAGCTGCGTGAGCGCTCGCTGCGGAGCCGTGTCGACCGGCGCGCTCGTGCCGCTCCTGTTGGTGGGGCTCGGGCTCGCACGGCGCCGGCTGCTGCTGGCTGGTCTTCCGGTGCTCGCGGGCTGCTCCTCGCCCGAGATCACCCTCACCCTGCCGGACGACACTGTCTACGGCGACGTGGCCATCGAGGCCTCTGGCACGGAGCTCGACCACCTCGTGGTGCTGGTCGACGGCATCGCGGTAGCCGGTGGGCCGGGCCCCACGCTCGAGGCGGTCTGGGACAGCCGTACCGTCGACGACGGCGAGCACCACGTCCGCGCCGTGGGCTACTTCGACGACGACGACGGGCTGGTGGAGACCGTGCAGACGGTCGCCGTGGACCAGGTGCTGGGCGACCACGACGCGCCGGTGATGAGCTTCGCGCGCCCACGGGAAGGCGGCGTGTACGACGACGACGCCATCGCGGTCTCGGTGCTGATCGCCGACGCCACGCCACTGACCGACGTGACCCTCTGGGCCGACGGAGAACACCTGGCCAACCTCCGCACCGAGGGGCCCTGGGAGGTGCTCTGGGACACGGTGAGCCCCGGAGACCACGAGCTTCGTGCCGAGGCGTGGGACTCCGCCGGCTTCGTTGGTGAAGCCACCGTGAGCTTCACGGTCGAAGCACCGTGATCTTCCCGGTGGGGGTCGAGGGCTCCCGGCTGCGCGGGCTGCCCTGGTTCTCCATCGTCTTCGTCCTGCTCGCGCTGGGCGCGTTCCTGCTCACCGGTGGGGACGCCTCGACGGGGGTCGTCGCGGAGGACGTGCAGGACCGCTGGGTGGAGGCCCTCTACGAAGGCCATGTGGGCGTGGCCCTGCCGGAGCCCTGCACACCGCAGGACACGGGCCTGGCCGCCGAGCTGACCGGCCTCGCCGACGAGCTGAGGGCTGCGGTCGGCGACACCGGGCTCGCCGACGAGTGGGCCCACGAGAGCGGCGTGGTGCAGAAGGAGCTGGACGCCCTCTGCGCAACGGCCGCCGACACCCCGTCCGACCCAGTGACTCGCTGGGGCCTCTCGAGCGCCAAGGGCGCGCTGCAGGTCGGCTGGCTCACCCACGTGCTGATGCACGCGGACTGGTTCCACCTGCTCGGCAACCTGTTGTTCTTCATCCTGGTGTGCGGCCCTGTGCTGGAGGACGTCTACCGGGCGCCGCTGTTCGGGGCGCTCTTCGTGGGCGCGGGGGTGGTGGCTGGAGGCACCGAGCTGCTGGTGAGCGGCTCACCGACGACCATCCTCGGAGCGTCCGGCGCGATCGCCGGCTGCACCGGGGCCTTCTGCACCCGCTTCGCCCGGCGTCGGATCGGCTTCGCCTACGTCTTCCTGATCGTGTTCCGGCCGGTGTACGGCACCTTTGCCGTGCCGGCGTGGGCCGCGGGCTGCTTCTGGCTGCTGCAGGACGTCACCTACCAGGTGCTGTTCGGGGCCGGATCGGGTGTGGTGTACATGGCGCACGTCGCCGGGATGGTGTTCGGCGTGGCCGCCGCCGTGGCGATCCGCCGGCTCGACCTGGAGGCGCGGATCGGGCTGCCGCTGGACGACCCCCACTGGCAACTGCCGACCACTGACCCGGCGCCCGCCCCCGTGCCAGCCCGCGACGTGCCCGAGCCCGCCGTGTACGTGCCGGGGCGGCCGACGATCCCACCGATGGAGGACGAGCCGGTGCGGCACAACCTCCCGGTACCCGGCCCGTCGAGCCTGCGGGGATCCGAGCAGCCGCCGGAAGCTGGGGAAGGATCGGCCGCAGACGAAGACGACCCGGTGAAGATCGACTGGTGAGGGCACGTTAGACCGGCGCCTCGGAGTGATGCTCGCATGATCCTCGCCCTTCTCGCCCTCGGCTGCACCGGCGACAGCCCGGTCAAGGACCGAGCAGGGCCGGGCCGAGACAGCGGCGCGACCTCCGGCCAGGACACCGGCGACAGCAGCGCCATCTCGCTCTGGCAACCGTCCATCCTCGCGCCGACGGCCGACGACGAGGTGGTGGAGTGCGCCGAGGTCTGCGTGACCGCCGAGCTGCGCTACGACGGCGAGGTCGTGGCCGATGCGGCGACCACGCTCGAGATCGAGCGCATCGGTGTGATCGGCGAAGGCGTCACCGACGCCGACGGACGCTTCACCGCCTGCGGGCAAGACGTTCCAGGCGGCCCCACCGAGGTGGCGGCCACCTTCGCCGTGGGAGGCGAGCAGGTTCGCGTCTACGACGCCTTCGAGGTGCATCCCTTCGGCTGGAACCTCGGGCTCCAACGGCAGGCCGAGGTGCTCCCCGAGCTCACCGAGATCCCGGACTTCGACCGCTCGCGCGACAACCCCGTGCTCGCGGACGGGGCCGACGGGGACTGGGACAGCCAGGGCGTGCAGTCCCCCCACGTGCTCGCCACGACCGACGGCTACCGGCTCTACTACAGCGGGCGGCCCGCGGGGGACTACGCCATCGGCGGCGCCACGGGCACCTCGCAGACCGAATGGTCCGAGCTGCCGGACAACCCCCTGATCAGCGGCGCCGGGGACGACGGCTGGCGCTCCCACGCCGTTCGGGCGCCGAGCGTGCTGGGCGACAGCGGCGACTACCGCATCTGGTTCGCCGGACGGCGGTCGTCCAACGCGTGGTGGACGATCGGGGCGGCCACCTCGACCGACGGCGTGAACTTCACCGAGGTCGACGGCAACCCCCTGCTGACCGCCGAGGCCGACTGGGAGGGCGAGAGCGTGTCGCACCCGATGGTCCGGCAGACCGGCGACGTGTACGAGCTCTGGTACGCCGGGGGCGAGTCCGCCATCGGCTACGCCGTGTCGACCGACGGCACCACCTGGGACCGCTACTGTCACAACCCGGTGCTCGAAGGCACCGTGGGCACCTGGGACAACGACCAGGTCACCGCCCCCGCGGTCGTGCACGACGGCGAGCACTACCTGATGACCTACACCGGCGGCGGGGAAGGCCACTGGGCGGTGGGTTACGCCGAGAGCACGGACGGCGTGCGGTGGACCGCTCACACCGAGTCCGTCCTCGGGCCCCAGGACCCAGGCACCGACTTCTTCGAGAGCTTGAGCCTCTTCGGGTCCTCGATGCTCGTCGACGACGACACCCTCCACGTCTGGTACGGCGGGTCCTCCGCCACCAGCACCGGCATCGGCTACGCCACCGCCCCCCGGAGCGCCAAGTGATCCTCCTCGTCTCCCTGTCGTCCTGCACCGGCGAGCCCAAGGACTCCGCGGTGGACAGCCCGGCGCCGATCGACTCCGCCGTGCTCGACACCGCAGACACGGCCGACTCCGCGGACACCGCGGAGGTGGTCGAGCGGAGCTACGGCATCGAGCACGTGCTCGACGCCACCATGCCCACGGCGCGCGGTCCGAGCGCGGTGCTCTCGTCCCGCCTGAGCCAGCTCATCCTCTTGCCCGAGTCCACGGGCGAAGTGGTCCGCGTCCTGTCCGAGCTCTACACCGGCCCGGCGGGCGACTACTGCCTGGACGGTGGCAGCGGTGGGGACTGCAGCGGCGGCGTGCTCTGGACCTCCGACCGCATCGAGCCCAGCCAGGACATCGCCCAGATCTGCTTCGACGACGTGCACGGACGCCTGTTCCTGGTGCACGCCACCGGCGGCAACATCGAGGTCATCGACGTGGACCCCGGCGGCGACGAGCCGTACACCTTCCTCCGCCAGAACGACGTGGTGAAGGTCTCCAGCGACCTCGCGGCGAAGGCCAGCTGGACCGGTCCCTGTGTCTACGATGCCGACCAGGACGCGCTCATCCTCACCTCCGCCGACCAACCCCTGGCCGCCACCGTGCAGATCGAGGACGACCAGGTGCTCGCCACCACCGAGCTGCCCGGCAGTCCCTCGGCGCTCTGGCCGCTCGACGATGGCGGCGTGGTCGCGCTGACCGACGAGGGTCTCCTGGTGCTGGACGCCACTTGGACCGTCACCCGCCGGATCGACGAGGCGAGCATCCAGCACGTAGCGGTCGACCGCGGCACGGGGGAGACCTGGTACGTGCACGCCGACGGCACACTGCTCAGCGTGGTCGATCTGCTGGATCCGGACGCCTCGCCCCGCAGCGTGCAGACCACAGGGTCCGTGCAGGCCCTGGCGGTCGACGAGACCACCGAGGTCGCGTGGGCGGTGATCCAGACCGAGGAGAACCTGCTCCTCTACCTGATCGAGGACGACGCGCTGGGCGACGTGGTGGGCGTGCAGGGCACCCTGCAGGCGATCGGCATGGCGGGCACGTCGGGCGACCTCGTGGTGGCAGCGCGCGACGGCGACGAGGTGGTGCTCGACATCTACGACGCCGCAGCGGACCCGGTGGAGGATCTGCCGCCTCTGTTGGCCTTCGTGCTCACCTCGCTGGAGTCGCCTGACGACGACGAACTCGAGCTCGAGTGCGAGGGCGAGGGCGAGGGCACCGAGACCTTCGCGGCGAAGCTCGCGGCTATCGAGGCCAACGCGGAGGTCCTCTCGGAAGCGGGACTCCCCGTGGCGGTGGCCGTGGGGTGGAACTTCGCGTACAGCGCCGAACGCTGCGAGCGGCTCGACATCTTCGACACGCTGCAGGGCCTGGGCTTCGACCTCGGGGTGCTCGTCGACGAGAGGCCCTGCTACAACTGCACCAACCAGGACGAGACGGGCAACCCCGACGAGTGCGACGCCAACTCGCCGTACTACTGCGACCCCGGCGAGCGCGAGTGCTGCTTCCCCGCGAGCGACGACTACTGCGCGCTCGGCGACGACGACTGCTACCTGGCCTACCAGGAGGAGCGCGTGCCCTACATCGACGGGCTGCTTCCGGGTGGCGCCGCCTTCGTCACCGGCGGGGACCGGCACGCGCCGTGGGATTGGAACTGGCGGGCGTCCTATGCCAACCTCACCCGGGCCGATGGTGGCACCGGCTACGCGCTCAGCTTCGGTGCCCGGGCCGCCGCCTACGGCGACCAGGTCGATCCCCAGGATCCCCGGCTCGACAACCCGGCGCCGTGGCACGCGCAGGATGCCGTGGTCGCCTGGGCACTGGGCACCGAAGGGACCTGGGACGAGGGCTCGGCCTTCTCGGACGTGCTGTACCTGCCGGGCCTCGCCGTGCCGACAGCCAAGCTCGCCGAGTGGCAGTCCAGCGGACTCTACATGGGGGACTTCCTCGACGTCTCGGACGGTACCTCCTACGGCACGACCGACTTCAAGGCGCTCACGCAGCACCTGCGGCGCTCGATGAACCACCGGAGCGACGTCGAGCCCAACACCTGGCACTTCACGGTCGCCGACCTGGCCACCGTCGGCTTCGCGGACCTGCAAGGCAACCGGACCGGCTCCGAGCAACACCTCTTCGACTGGGTGAGCGCCGTGAACGGTCGCTACACGTCCACCGCAGAGCTCGTGTGGACAGCACCCTCGGCCATTCGGGAAGCCTTCCCGCCGCGGTAGCTACGGTAGAAAGGGCAGGAAGCGCGCCGGATCGGTCACGGGCGTCATGTGGTCGGCGTCGCCGAGGCGCTCGAAGCGCGCTCCCATGGCCTCGGCCACCACCGCCCCCATCTGCTGGCCTTCGGGCCGGCTGTTGGCACCCGCCGTGACGACCGTGGGCGCGGTGATGGCCGCGTAGGCCGACGCCGGGGTCCGGTCGCGCCCGTTGCTCGCCACCTCGGCGTGCACCTTGGTCGCGTGCTCCAAGAAGGGTGCCTTCGCACTCGCGGGCAGCGCTTCCCACGCGCCCGGACCGTTCCACCACTCCACGAGCCGACCGACCCAGGCCTCCGTCCCGCCTTGCGGAAGCTGGAAGAACGCCTCGTCGGCCACCGCCAGGCCGGGCAGGACCGCCACGCAGACGGGCTCGTGCACCAGGAGTCCACCCAGCGGAACCCTCAGGGCGAGCTGCAGGGCCAGGAAGCCACCGTAGCTGTGCCCGAACACGAAGTCGCCCGGACGGACCTGGGCCTCCAACACCGCCAGATCGTGCTCGAAGTGGGGAGCCTCCGAGCAAGGCACGTCGCCGTAGCCCGTGAGGGCAGGGACGACCGGGGGCTCCGGAAGGAGGCGGCGGAGGCGCGACCACTGCCGTGGCCCCAGGCCCGAGCTGTGCACCAGCACCAGCCTCACGCGAGAGCCTCCAGCAGCCGATCCACGAACGCCGCCTGCCTGTCGTTGAGCTTCCGCCGGGCGGTCTCGGGATCCGCCCACAGCAGGCGGTCGATCTCGGGGAAGGTCTGGCGCCGGCCCGAGCGCGGTGGCCACTCCAGCTCGAAGGGGTTGCTGCGAAGCGCCTCGGGGTCGCAGTCGCCCTCCAGCGCCCAGGCGAGCACGCGCTTGCCGCTCTCGAGGCGCACCTCCCCCAAGGACGTGGGCGCTCCTCCGGGCAGAGGCTGGCCGGTCTCCTCGACGAACTCGCGGAGCGCCGCGGCCAGGGGGGCTTCGCCCGGCTCGAGCAGGCCCTTGGGCAGGGACCAGACCCCGTCGTCCTTCCGCGCGAAGTAGGGCCCGCCGGGGTGGGCGATCAGCAGCTCGAGCTGCGGCCGTCGCCGGAAGAGCAAGAGGCCGGCGGAGGTCTTCACGTGGACCGCCGACAGGCCACCAACGCGGCGATCCACCAGAGGCCCCAGGGTGCGGCCGCACAGGTCGACGGCCGCGGCTGCTCCACGGGATCGCCGAGCTCCACCACGTACTCGGCGGCGACGGTGACCACGCGCGCCAGGAAGGCGACGTCGACCACGTCGAGGTCGTCCTCGAGCGTGTGGTAGCTCGGGGGCTGCGGGTAGCTCCCCACGTGGAGCGCGGGGAAGCCCGCCGCCCAGAACGGCGCGTGGTCCGAGCGCTCGTCGCCGCCGATCAAGGCCTCGTCCACGCCGAGCACCTCCAGGCCGTCCACCCGCTCGCCGACAGCCTGCAGGTCCAGGGCCTGGTCGGCGGTGGCGGCGTTCCACACGAACCAGAGCACGTCGCCGGGGTTGTACCCCACGGGGTCGAAGACCAACGCCAGGTGCACCTCCTCCCCCTCCGCCACGAGCTGCTCCACGTGCACCTCCGAGCCCACGAGACCGACCTCCTCCGCTGAGAAGGCGATGAGCCGCACGCTTCGACGCAGCGGGACCTCGGGGAGCAGGCGCGCGAGCTCGAGCAGCAGGCAGATGCCGGACGCGTCGTCGTCCGCGCCAGGGGCGGGGTCGAGGCTGGCTGTCCAGCCGTCCGACAGGCTGGCCGTCGAGTCGTAGTGCGCGGCCACGACGATGGGTGCGAGCTCCGGCTCGGTTCCGACCAGATCGACCACGATGTTGGCGAGCCCCGCCTCGTCCCGTGCCTCGAAGACCTCCAGCCGCGGCTCGTGACCGGCGTCGACGAAGGCGGACACGAGCCAGGACGCCGCCACGTCCACGTCCGGATGGAAGATGCTTCGGCTCTCGATGTGCTCCCCCGAAGGGGTCGGGTCCACCCCGACGAGCACGCGCAGATCGGCCTCGAGCCGGTCCTGGGAGACAGGTGACAGGGCCCAGGCCATGGCGGACAGGAGCATCAGGACCTCTACCCGGGCGGCGGGGGAAGCGGAGGGGGGCCCCCCGGGGCGTCGTCCACGACGTCGAGCGGGCAGGTGAGGTAGCGGTGCAGGTCCCGCACGCGGAGCAGGTCGGCCTCCCCGAGCACGCCGGCGCTCCGAAGCTCCACCGACATCAGCCCGGTCGGTGGCAAGGCCACGCTCTCCGGCTGCACACCCATCGATGCCAGATCGTAGAGCGCGTAGGTGCCGTCGTCGGCGACCGCCGGCCCGATCCGATCGAGCGCTTCCAAGGCCGCGTCTCGGTAGGTGGTGTGGCTGAAGGCCTCCCGGTCCACCAGGACCCACCGGAACCCGCCACGAGCCATGCACCGGAGGGAGTCGGGCCAGTCCGAGCTGTAGCCGCGCAGGTAGGGCAACCAACCGCCCCACGCCCCAGACGCCATCTCGATCGTGGCCGCCGAAGGCCGCTGGTGCACCAGCTGGGCCCGGAAGCTGCCGGGAGCGGCGAGCACCGTGTCCCGCCACACCCGAGGGAACTGCATCACCGCACCTTCGTCGCCGATGGCCTCCACGACCTCGGACACCTCGAGCGGCGTGGTCTGCACGATCAACGGCACCGGCAGCACCAGCGCGCGCTCGGCCAGCGCGAGCACCACGACGATCGGCCCGACCCACCAGCGCGTGGTCGCCACCAGCGCGGCCACGCCGACCCCTGCGAGCGCCGGGAACAAGGCGGCTTGCTGCCAGATCGGGGGCGTCGACCCGTAGTACGGCACGAGGTGGGCGACCGCATGGAACGGAGGGCTCCAGAACCACCGTCCACCCAGCTCGAAGCGTGGCCCGACCGCCAGGACCGTCATGGCGAGCCCGAGTCCCACGACCACCTGGACCGACCGTCGCCGCATGCGGATCAAGCCTGCGATCACCGCAACCAGCGGCACGAGCCCGACATAGGACAGCGACCAGATGCGGTCGACCACGTCGTCGGGGTGCTGCGCTGCTACGCCCCAGGGCGAGAACAGCTCGGGCAGCGACGCGCCGATGGCCGCGAAGGGCGTGACGCCGAGGCGGGTGTCCAGCCGACCCGCCTGCTGGGGAACGAGGTTCTCGGGGTGGTTGGTGAGCACCTGGGCCGCCACGAGCCCGACGAGGAGCGCGACGCCGATGGCGACCAGAGGCGGCAAGAGCGCCCGGAGACGTGGCCACGACGGGCGCCCGACGAGGAAGGGTGCGGCGAGCCCCAGGCCCACCACGAGGAAGATGCCGTAGACCTGGCAGCCGTAGATGGCCACGAGGGTACCCAGGCCGAGCAGCGGCGCATCGAAGCGACCTGTGTCGCCGTCCCGAGCCCGGAGCAGGGCCAGCGCGACCAGCGGAAAGATCCAGATCGCCAGGCGCTCGTGCACCCCGCTCGTGAGGGGGTAGCCCATCAGGTACGGCGAGGTCTGCGCCAGCAGCCCAGCAGCGAGCGGTCCGGCGGTGCCGCCCACCAGGCGCCTGGCGAGCCAGAAGACGCTCGCGCCGACGAACCAGAGCGAGCCCAGCACCCAGAGGTGGCTGGCGATCACGGGCCCGAGAACGGCCGTGACCGGCAGCATGAGCAGCGCCGGGGCCAACATGATGTCTTGCAGCACGCCACCCTGGGGGGCGCTCAGGTAGCTCGTGAAGGGCCAGGTGCCCTCGCCCAGCACGGCCAGGGTGTGCCAGTACGCCCAGACGTGTTTGTGGGCATCGGTGAAGGGGCCGCCGAGCACGTAGCGACCGGGGCCCGCCGCGAGCCCGAGGAGGGGAAGGAGCGCCCCGGCCGCGAGCAGCGCGTGGACCATCGCTCGGCGCTGCACCGCGGACATTCCCGACGATACCGTGAGCGAGCTAATCGGTGGGCGGAGGTGCCGTGCAGCCCGTCCCGTCCAACATCATCCGCCGCTTCCTCCGCTGGTGGATGGATCCCCGCTACGGCAGCCCCTGGGTGCACACCTCGATCGCCATCGACATGACCGTGGCCCTGGCCTACCTCGACCGGCTCAACGCCGACGAAGACGCCCCCCGGGTGACCCTGAACCACCTGGTCACGGCGAGCATCGGCCGGATCCTCGATCGCTACCCAGTCGCCAACCGGCGACTCATCGGCAACAAGCTGTTCCAGGCGCCGAACGTCGGGGTCGCCGCCCCGGTCAACCTGCTCGACACCAGCCAGGCCGGCAAGATGGAGGTGACGATGGTCACGTTCCGCCGCGTGGACGCGAAGAGCCTGCGGGAGATCGCTGGGGGCTCGCGCAAGGCCGTAGCCGCCGAGCGTGCCGGCCAGACCACGGAGCCGATGGCCAGGTGGATGATCCAGCTCGCGGAGGTCATGCCCGAGCGTGGGATGCACCTGGGCCTGTCGCTGGCCGCCAAGGTGATGGACCAGCCCGCGCTGGCCGGGCTGAGCTGGAAGATCGCCCCCGTCAGCGCAGCCCTCAGCAACCCCGGCTCGGCCTTCCCGCCGATCGAGGGGGTGCTGCTGCGGGGCGGAGGCTTCCACATCCCCACCCGGCTGATGCACGTGGGCACCTTGTGGGGCCTGTCGGTGATCCAGGAGGAGGTGATCCCGATCGCTGGCCAGCCTGCGGTGCGCCCCATGCTGCCGGTGGTGCTGGTCTTCGACCACAGGCTCTTCGACGGAGTGATGGCGAGCCGCATCCTGAGCGACTTCAGCCGCTTGCTGCTCGACCCCGAAGGCACCTTCGGCGAGGAGGGAAGCCGCACGGGGGGCTCATCTTCGTAGGGCACCTGTCCGATCGTCTGGGTGATGCCCCCTCATGGAGGTCCCATGACCGCTCCCTCGACCACCACCTCCCGCGACCTGCTCATCGGTGTCGGCGTAGCCAGCCTGGCCGTCGGCCTCGCGATCGGCCTGGCCAGCTCGCCCGAGCCCGACTGGACCGAAGCGATGCACCCCGACCTGGTCTCGGCGCTGCTGACCGGCGAGCTGGATGAGGCGACCGAGGCGCGCACGCTCCGTTTCCTGGCCGCCACCTCCAACGATCCCGCGCTCCGGTACTGGGCTTCCAGCGAGGCCCGCAGCCTGATCGCCTCCCCGGCCGCTCCGAGCGTGGACGCCGAGTCGCCTGCGGAGCCGGTCTCCGAAGCCGAGCCCGAGGCTGTGACGGAGCCCAGCTTCACCATGGAGCCTGGCTTCAGCATGGAGTCGGATCTCGCAGGCGAGCGGTCGGCCGAGAACTGGTCGTTCGTCGAGCCGCCCGAGAGCACCATCGAGCCGTGGGAGCCCAGCGTCAGCGCGGTCTTCGAAGAGACCGACGCGCACTGGTTCATGGCGCCGAGCGAGGTGCCCTTCGACTTCGAAGCGATGGTGATGACCGAGGCCGAGACCGACCCGAGCTTCCTCGAGGCCCCTCCGCAGCCGGAGCCCGCCGAGATCGAGCAGGACGCCGCGGACGCCCAGGCTCCGGTGATCGCCATGGTCGCCGCGCCGGAGATGGCGCCCGAACCCGACGAGGCACCCGAGCCGGCGGTGGCGCCGGAGCCGGAGCCCGAGGTCGTGGCCGAAGCGCCGCCCCCGCCGCCGCCGCCCACCGCCACGATGTCCGCCCGCGAGCTCGACCTGTGGGTGCTCGACGGCGACGCCGATGAGGTCCGCGAGCGCGTGGCCGAGCGTCTGGACGGCCTGAAGGCCTGCTACGCCGAGGCGCTGGCCGAAGATCACACCCTGTCCGGCGCGATCGAGCTGGAGTGGAACGTCTTCCGCGGCCGCGTCAAGGAGCTGGCCGCCGTGAGCGACAGCCTCGGCCACGAGGGAGCCTCGAGCTGCATGACCGAACAGATCGCTCGCTGGAGCTTCGACGCGGAGACCCACGGCGTGATGACCTGGCTGGTGAGCTTCCAGCCGGAGGTGGTCGCCTCCAAGTGAGCCGAGGAGACGAAATCACCTGGCGCGCGCCAGCGCGCACCAGGTGACATCGCCTCTCGACCAGGCTCGGCCGAAACCGCGGCGGAGGCCCCTGGCCTCCACCACGACATCGCCGAAGCCCACGAGCAGACGACATGCTCCGCACGTCGCCTCTCGAACCCCACGCCACCCGACGACACCGACCCGCGCGTAGCGCGGCACCGGGTAGGCTAGCCCGTGGACCTTCCGCTGGCCTCACGGTGGCAGGGGGTCCTGGAGGGGGGAGCGCTCGAAGAGCGCGGGGGGAACCAGAGAGGGTTCCCCCAGGTGGCTCACGCCACCCGACGGCTCAGCGAAATCCGACCCACAGAGCAAGAGCCCCTTCGCCGTCCGCAGGCGCGAAGCGCCGAGAGGACACTCGGAGGGGGGAGCGCTCGAAGAGCGCGGGGGGAACCAGAGAGGGTTCCCCCCCAGTAAGACTCAGTGCAGGTCGGTCCCGCAGAGCGTGGGGTTGTTCGTGCAGAAGGTGTACTGCTCACCGTCGCAGAAGGCGGCCTCGAGCGCGCCGAAGGTCTCCGACAGCGACTCGTTGGGCAGCGCACACTCGTCGAGCGCACCGATGCTTCCGCAGTCGCCCTCCACCACCGCGAAGGCGTAGGACAACAGGAAGTCGTCGAAGGGCACCGACCAGGTGTTGAGCACCACCGTGTACTCCTTGCCCGCGCGGCCGGAGGTGTCGATCGTGCAGCTCTCGACCGTGCCGCGGCCCGAGTGAGCGTCGGTCTGGCCGAGGTAGCCGCCGATCGCACACTCGTTGAACTCGATGTAGCTCTCCGTGCCGAGCGAGTCTTCGTAGACCGCCTCGAAGTCACCGATCTCGATGCCGGGCGAGCCCGTGTAGTTCGCCGACAGACCAACCTCGAGATCGATGTCGCCATCGTCGAGGTAGTTGTCCGGGTAGGCCCACTTCTCCTTGTTGTCGATGATCGACACCGACTCGGACCAGTACACGGCCTCGGGGTCGACGATCACGCAGACCGAACCGCCGGTGCCGATGAACGAGGCGCTCGCGCCACCTCGCTGACCCACCTCGGGCGGGCCCAGGATCTCGTAGGTGGCCATCTCGTAGACCGAGTCGCCCTTGATGTCGGAGGGCTGGAGCACCGCGACCTCACCGAGATCCACCACACCGGGGTAGTCCGGGTTCGGCTCGGGCATCAGCGCCGTGCGCCCATCGCAAGCGGTCAGGCCGGCGATCGCAAGGGCACCAGCAGGCAGCAGGAAGCGCATGCTCACTCCTCCACGAGGAAGTCGAGGTTCAAGGTCGGCTCTTCCGGGTTGTCGCGGAAGTCCTGGGACGTCTCGGACTGGAAGACGTGCGGCGTGGTCGACACGAAGTCGCCGGCGGCGATGTAGAGGCTCGGGAAGTTGAGCAGGTCGTACTGGTTGGTGCCGTAGTACGAGTTGTCCTCGTTGTACTCACCGCCGTACTGGCCGTCGCTCTCGTCGCAGGTCGAGAAGGTGTGCAGCTCGCTCGGCACGTCGACCCAACCCCAGAGCTCCATGCCCGCGCGCATGGGCGTGTGGTACACGTCGAAGGTGGCTTCGAAGTCCCCGTCGGCGTTCTCGACGAAGTGCGTCAGCGCGTTGCCGTCGTCGTCGAAGCCGCTCAAGAAGCTCAGCTCGTAGTCGGCGGTGTACTCGAACAGGTCGTAGCAGTAGTTGCGGAAGTACTCCGCCGACTCCACCTCGGCGCCGTAGCTGTCGATGACCGGCGACTGGACCACGTCCGAGAAGTAGTCCAGGATGTCGTCGAAGTCGGTGAACCGACCGGTGACGATCTTGCACTTGAGCGACTGGAAGCAGGCGTAGTCGAAGCGACCGACCGAGCCACCCCCGTAGGGGTAGGCGTTGCCGCGCACGCCGTCCTGGTACACCGGCCCCATCTCGGGGTGCGGGTAGTCGAACAGCAGCCCTGCGTCTTCGATGGCCGGGTAGATACCCAGCCAGACGGGTCCGATCGCGCGGGAGTCAACGACCTCCGAACCATCGGCCAGGGTGCGCGTGGCCGCAGCACGCGGAACCACGACGGTACCGGTGATGTCGACCTCGGGGAGGTTCTCTTCGAAGGTGCAGCCAGCAGCCAACACCATGAGCGGGGTGAGCATGGTCCGCGACTCCTAGAACTTGTAGCTTACGCCGATGTTGAACCCGAGCGGGTTCTGGCGGTCGTAGATGACCCAGCGGTTCTGGTACCACACGTAGTAGCCGCTGACGTAGTCGGGCTGGTGGCTGTTGAGCACGTTCTCGAGGATGAGAATGGCCGACAGCTCACCCTTGCGCACGTCGAAGTCCTGCGAGATCTGGAAGTCCAGGTAGTAAACAGGCTCGGTCCGAGCGTAGGTGCCGAGGGGCTGCTTCAGCATGTAGGCGCTGCCGAATCCAGCCGTGTAGTAGTAGCGGCTGACCGGGTACCCCGAGAAGTACTCGATCTGCATACCGACGTTGGTGGTCCAGGGATCGTTCGGCAGGTCCCAGGCGAAGGCGCCCTTGAACTGGTGCCGCACGTCCGTGCCCAGGTTTCCGTAGCTGTACTCGAGCTGCGGCGGGATGGACAGGTTGCCCGACTGGGAGTTGAGCACCGTGCCGCGGCTGACCACGTAGGAGTAGATCGCCCGGAGCAGCCAGCGATCGGCCCAGTTCTTCCGCAGGCCGATGTCGGTCTGGTAGTAGTCGCGGCGGGCGACCGTGGGCGTGCGGAGCCGCCACAGGTCTTCGTAGTCGCCGTTCGACTGCCCGACGGTGTTGTAGCCGTCCTGGTCCCAGATGCGGTTGGTCTCGTCGAACTCCCACACGTTGCGGGTGAACTTGGCCGTGAAGTTCGAGACGAACGCCACGTCCTGCACGATCTCGCGCTCGCCGCCGATCACGAACTCGTCGGAGTGCGGCGCGGTGAGCGTGTCGTGCGCCGAGAAGTTGTTCTCGTTGTCGATCACGAAGTAGGACGCGCCCGGGTCGGAGGTGAACTCCCCGAAGTACTCGCCGACGTAGAGCTTCTGGCCCAGGCCCGACTGCGAGAGGTAGCTGATGACCCCCATGTTGCCGAGGCTGTTGAAGCGCCCGTAACCGCCGGAGATCTTGGTCTTCTCATCACCGAAGGGGTCCCACGCGGTGTAGAAGCGCGGGCCGAAGGTGCCCATGCTGATCGTGGTGTCGCCGGTGTCGTTGACCAGGTAGGCGTGGTCGTAGCGAACGCCGTAGCGGAAGGTCAGGTTGTCGATCGGCTTCCAGACATCCTGGACGAAGGCTCCGCCGCTCAGGCCGTCCTGCACCAGGTTGTACGGGGTCGAGGTCTCGATCCAGTAGTAGTTGGAGTAGGTGTCGGGGTCGCTGGTGGCGTTCAGATCGTAGAAGATCAGGTTGCCGTTGTAGCCGACGACCTGGTCCCAGTACACGTAGTTGAACGTGATGCCGGTCTTGAGGTCGTGGCTGCCCCAGAACTCGCGCTGCAGCAGCGACCACTTGCTGTCGACGTTCAGCCGCCAGCGGTCGTCAAAGTAGAAGAAGCCGTAGTTGTCCTGGTCGAAGGCGCCGTAGAGGCCGGTGCGACCGGGGGTGGTGAAGTCGAGGCTGTTCTCTTCCTCACCCGGCTGGCAGGGGTGGTAGCCCAGCTCGAGGTCGTGCGTACAGGGGACGCCGGTGACATCGATGAAGATCTTCTGAACCTGGATGCGGTTCTCGGCGATCGTCTCCGGGTTGATGAACCAGTCCCACTGCACCGACGACACGAAGCCGCCCTGCGCCTGGCGGTACTGGGCCTCGGGCTTCACGTAGCGGTCGGACTGATCGAGGTTGTCGATGCTGGTCGGGTTCGACTGGAACAGCACCGTGAAGCGGTGCGCGGAGTTCGGCTGCGCGGTGACCTTGGCCAACACGTAGTGGCCTTCGTAGTCGCGCGGGAGGTCGATGCCGACGTTCGAGATGAGCGTGCGGCGCTGCGAGTAGCTGATGATGAACCAGACGCGGTCGCGCACGATCGGACCGGAGATCTTCGCGTTGAGCTCGTAGCCGGCGTAGGTGGAGTCGAAGCCGGTGGGCGCGATCTCCAGACCATCCGCGGCGAAGCGGGCGTCCAACACCGGCGACCAGTCGGCGTTGTTGTAGTACACGCTGGTGTCGAACTCGAGCTGGTTTCCACCGGTCTCGGTCACGATGTTGATGATGCCGCCGAGGTTCTGCGGGTACTCCGGGTCGAAGGCGCCCGTGAGGACCTCGAGCTGCTCGATGGCGTCGAAGTTGAAGTTGAGCGAGAAGGTACCGGTGACCGGGTCGGTGATGTCCACACCGTCGATCATGTAGGTGTTCTCGTCGCTGGCGGCGCCACCCACGTTGGGGTTGGCTCCGCCGGTGACACCCGCCGCGCTCGAGACCGCATCCTGGTAGGAGCGGCCGGTCGGCACCTTGCTGAGGAACTCCTTCGACATGACCTCCCCGCGCGAGGTCTGCTCGGTGTCGATCGTGGGACGGGTGTCCTCGACGATGATCTCCTCTCCCTCCCCGGCGAGCTTCATCTCGATCGGCAGCGTGACGCTGCGACCGATGAGCACCTGGAGGTTCGGCTTCCGAAGCGTGGCGAAGCCGGCCTTCTCCGCGCGCAGCTCGTAGAGACCGGGCTGCAGCTGGGCGAAGATGAACCGGCCGTTCTGATCCGTGGTGCGCTGCTGCGATCCACCGATCATCGAGTCGGAGCTGAGGGTGAGCACGACGCCGGGGATCGGGAGCCCGCCCTCGTCCACCGTCGACCCCTTGATGGTGCCGGTGGTGATGGACTGGGCGAACGCCGTCGAGCCGGTCAGGAGAAGCGCAGGAGCGAGCACGAACAGCAGGGTTCGCAGCAGCTTGCGGAGGCGAGTCATTCGGCCATCCTCATGGGACGGGGGACGGAGCGGCCAAGGGCAGCCGGGCTTAACCCCCGAAAGGGGGTCCGGCCAAAGTCGCTATGGAATACGCGATGGGCCCTCGGGCGTCAACCCGACGAGCGGAGGTCCGCGCCGGATGCACGAGTTGTCTCGCGGCACAAGCCAAGCCGCCTCCTTGACGCTATGAGGCGGCGCTGACTATCTTCCCCCGTCCTTTGCCTGGCCTCCGCGCCGACTCCCTAGCACCAAGAGGGCAGAACACGATGTCCCTTTCCCGCTGGATGACGACCCTCGGGCTCGCGCTCGGCCTCGCCGTGGCGACGCCGACCGCCGAAGCCACGGTGCTCGTCCCGCTCACCGTCGATCAGATGACCGACGCGTCCGACCTGGTCGTGCGCGGCACGATCACCGAGGTCTGGTCCGAGAAGGACGACCGCGGCTACATCTGGACCCACGCCCAGGTGGAGATCGCGCAGACCTGGAAGGGCGAAACGCTCAGCCACGTCGTGATCTCCCAGCCGGGCGGCTACCTCGGCAGCGAGTTCTCCATCGTCCGAAGCGTCGCGCGCTTCAGCGTCGGTGAAGAGACGGTCCTGTTCCTCGAGACCACCGCCGACCTGCTCCAGCCGGTCGGGATGTTCCAGGGCAAGTACACGGTCCGGATGGACCCCGACACCGCCACCGAGATGCTCGTGCGCTACGCACCGCCTCCCGAGCTCGCCTACGACCACCGCTTCATCCCGCACCCCGAAGCGTCGGAACGCACGCACGTCGCCGACTTCCGTCACGACGTGGACGCGCACCTCGCCGCCGGGTGGGACGGCCTGCCCATTCCGGGTGCCGATCCGGACAAGCTCCGAAGCATCAACCACCTCCAGATCGGGGTGAAGTGAGCCATGCGCCGCCTGCCCTTCCTCCTCGTCGCACTCACGCTCCCCGTCGCCGCTCTCGCGGACGACGGCTTCCACCACACCGGCTGGGCCTGGTCGCCTGAAGACGACTACCCGCTCGACTGGTGGATGCAGGAGTACCAGGAAGACTCCCTTCCCAACTCGGTGAACCCCGACAACGGCCTCCTCTACCAGGAAGAGGTCGTGATCAAGAGCTACTGCAACTGGAAGTGGATCCCCTACTGCGACGAGATCCTCGGCGACGAGTGGGTCCGGTACGACGATGCCGAGTGCTCCGACATCGAGTTCACCTACAACGGCCTCGACGCGGGCAACGAAGGCGCCAACTTCGACTACATCCGCAAGGTCTACTGGGACGACCCGGCCGACACCGTCGGCACCGGAACCCTCGGCGTCACCTACACGATCCCCTCCTCCACGGTCGTGAAGACCCTGGGCGACGAGACCTACGTGCAGGCGCAGGACTCCGACATCGTCTTCAACGACAACATCTCCTGGGAGACCACCGAGGACATCGCGGCCGGCAACTGCTCCGGTGGCCACAGCATCGAGGCGGTCGCCACCCACGAGGTCGGTCACCTCTGGGGCATGGCGCACACCTGCGAGCAGGAAGACATCTGCCTCGACACCTCGCACCTCGAAGCCACCATGTACTGGTCGGCCGACAACTGCGACATCGGGTCGAACTCGCTCAACAGCGAGGACATGTCGAACTTCGAGTCGCTGTACGGCGCCTACGTCGGCGTGACCCAGACCCCGTCCAGCGCCTTCGGCGCCGCGCCCTTGGATGTCGAGTTCGACCTCGAGGCGGAAGACACCGTGGACATCACGTCGGTGTTCTGGCGCTACGGCGACGGCCAGGAGTTCACGGCCACCGCTCCCGACGATCTCGCCCCGCCCTACACCTACGAGAGCCAGGGCCAGTTCACCCCGAGCGCCAAGGTCTCCGGTTCCACCGAAGCGTGCGGCGAGTTCACCAGCAGCTGGTCGAACCTGGCCAGCGTGCTCGTGTGCACTGCGCCGGAGCCGCAGTTCTCGGCGGAGCCGCTCGCGGGCCTGCAGTGGCAGATGGTGAACCTCACCGACGTCACCACCTACGGCTGCATCGACGCGGTCACCTGGGTGATCGTGCAGAACGGCACCGAGATCGATCGCGTCGGCGCCTGGTCGCCCAAGATCGAGTTCGCCGAGGCCGGCGACTACACGATCCTCCTGGAGGTGGAAGGCCCGGCCGGCGGTGGCGCCGCCGAGCTCGCCGTCACCGTCACCGAGACCACCGGCGGTTGCTCCACGGTCCCCGTGGGCGGCTTCGGCATGGCCGGCCTGCTGCTCGGCCTGGGCGCCGTGGTTCGCCGCCGCCGCTGAAGCGGCACCTTGAACACCCTGTTCGCATGGGGGCTCGTCGCCTGCAGCCTCGTCGAAGGCTGGGGCGACGGGCCCCTTGTCGATCCCCTGACGACCGGCGAGGCACCTCCGGCGATCGCTCTCGCACGGAACCTCGACGATCTCGTGACGCTCGAGCTCCCCGAGAGCAGCCGTCCGCATGGCTCGCCGGCCCCCGACTGGGTGCCCGTGGTCGGGCCCTTCGAGCTCGCGCGGACCAAGAAGGGGGTGAGCACCTGGGAGGCGCCTCTCCCGATCCGCCCACGGGCCCTGTTCTTCTCGTCGGCGCAGCCGGGCATGGCCGTCCGGATGGGCAAGCGCCGCATGCCCTTCGCCAACGGCACGGCCGGAGACCTCCGCGACGGTAGCTGGGACTACACGGCCCAGACGCTCCAGATCCGGCGATCGGCCGACGACGGCCGTCCCGATGCGTCGATGTACGAGCTCAGCTCGACCAAGGGGCGCCAGCGCGAGGATGCGCTGAACCTGGCCACCTCGGGGCTGGAGCCCAACGACTTCGCCTTCCGCAGCCTGCAGCTCGACGAGCACACCCGCTTCGGCGCCTTCCTCCCCGCCCCTGCGGTGGCCGCCTGGCAGATCACCGTGCCGCCCAACGGTGTCTTCTCCACCGAGGGCGTGCTGCTCCCCCCCGAGCAGGCCGAGGGGATCGCCAGTGACGGCGCCACCCTGCACGTCGAGATCGACGGGGAGTCCGCTGGGCAGTGGACGATCACCGAGCGCGACTGGACACCGTGGAAGCTCGACCTGTCCGCGTGGGCGGGCCAGAAGGTGGTGATCGCGCTCCGCACCGACCCCGGACCAGACGATCAGCTCGACTACGTGTTCCTGGCGGAGCCCACCGTCTACACCCCCGTCTCCGATCCGCGGCGGGCCGTGCTGGTCTTCATCGACACGCTGCGGCCCGACCACCTGTCCAGCTACGGCTACGAGCGCGCGACCACTCCCCGTCTGGACGCCTGGGCGCAGGATGCGGTGGTCTTCGAGAACGCCCGCAGCGTCGCTCCATGGACCCTCCCGAGCACCCGGACCGCGCTCTCGGGCCGCCAACCCGAGCTCTGGCGCGAGGATCAGACGCTGCCCCAGCGGCTGGCCGCCCAGGGCTGGGCCACTGGCGCGTTCGTGGGCAACATCTACCTGTCGTCGAACTTCGAGATGGCCGACGGCTGGACCGAGCACAGCTGCGTGAACTGGCCGGTGGCCGAGAAGCAGATCGAGCGGCTCGAGGACTTCCTCGATCGCCACGACGACCGCGATGCCGTGGTGATGCTGCACGTCATGGACATGCACCTGCCCTACACCGAACCGCTCACCTACCGCACGAAGTGGGCCGCGCTGAAGCCGCCCGCCGGCCTGAGCGACCGCGCCCTGCGCAACAGCATCCTGAAGGCCGCCCGCAAGGACCAGGAAGGCGTGCGCCAGTGGCTGATCGATCGCTACGATCAGAACCTGGCCTACCTCGACGACCAGATCGCCGACCTGCTCGAGGACCTCGGCGACGACGTGCCCGTGGTGCTGTTCGCGGATCACGGCGAGGAGTTCTGGGACCACGACGACTTCGAGCACGGCCACACCCTCTACGACGAGCTGCTCCGGGTCCCCCTGATCGTGAAGGTCCCCGGCGTCGCCGGCGGGCGGGTCTCCGAGAACGCGTCGCTGCTCGACGTGGCGCCCACCTTCTACGAGGCCCTGGGCATCAGCACGGAAGGCACCACGGGGCGATCGCTGATCGGAGCCATGCGCGGCGAAGCAGCCGAGCTCAGCGCGCTGGCGGACCGCGATCTGGCCTTCGGCCGCCCCCTCTATGGGCGTGAGCGCTGGGGGGTGCTCTCGGGCGACACCAAGTGGACCACCCACCTCGGTGAAGAGCAGGTCTTCGACGTCGCGGCCGACCCCGGCGAGGTACGCGCCTCGAAGACGCCGAACCTCCCCGAGCTTCGCGTGGCGTTCGGCGACGCGATGGACGTCGAGACCCACCTGGCTTGGCGGCTCGACGGCGGTCGCCTGAGCTCCTCGCCCAAGCAGGATCTCGTGCTCACGATCACGCACCCCGACGGACTGGCCGGCGCGTTCCTGGGCAACGACCCCTTGCTCAAGAGCAAGATGACCGCGGAGTTCGACGCCGAACGCAGGAGCGTGACCGTCACCTTCCACAAGGGCTGGGTGGGCAGCCGCGAGGTCTACCTGGTGCCCCAGGGCGACCCAGCGGACTTCCACGGCCTGGTGATCGAGGCGGTGAGCGGGCGCCAGACCGTGACCCTGACGCCGAGCGCTGAGCTGAATGCCGAGCCCGACGGACAACGCCACACCCTCCTCCGCGGCCGAGCCGGCGGCCGAAGCCTCACCCTCACCTACGGGATCGCGCCCACCCCGGTCGGCGAAGCGGTGGAGGGCTTCGACCCCGAGGTCGCCGCCGCGCTGCGCGCCCTGGGCTACACCGGAGACTAGCCGGGTCAGGTCTCCAGGAGACCCGCGTAGAAGCGCCTCATGTGCTCCAAGGCCACCGACCCCTGCTCCACGCTGAGGGAGTGGCCGGCCCGAGGCACCACCTGAAGCTCGGCTCCCTCGATCCCCGCACGGAGCGCCTCCATCCGATGCCGGGCGATCGCCCGATCGTCTTCGCCCGCCAGCAGCAGGGTGGGGCAGCGGATGGCGGCGAGATCTCCCTCCACGCCCTCCCGCTCCACCACGCCCAGCACCGCCTTCACGATGCTTCGGCGGTTGCCCACCAGCTCGCGCCGCCACCGCGCACGCTCCTCGGCGTGCTCCGGGTCGTCGAGGAAGTCCTGCCCGAACAGGATGGGCATCACGCGCGACGCGACCGCGCGCACGCCGAACAGTCGGGCGACAAGGCCCATTGCGCGGTACTTCCGGTGGTTCTGCACCGGCTCCGGATCCGCAGCGGTGCACATGAGCACGAGCGATCGCACCAGATCGGGCCGACGCGCAGCCAGACGCAGCCCCACGAAGCCGCCCATCGACAAGCCCACGAAGTGCACGGGACGCCCCAGGTGCTCGAGCAGCGTGACGGCGTCCTGGTAGTTGTCCTCGATGGGCACCGTACGCCCCGCAACGTCCTCGCTCCGGCCCTGGCCCCGATGGTCCCAGGCGACGATGCGGTGATCGGAGGCCAGGCCCGCTCGTTGGACGTCGAACATCTTCGCGCTCCAGAGCAGGCCGTGGCTGAACGCGATGATGGGGGCCTCACCGCCGCTGTCCTCGACCCAGAGCCGGGTCCCTCGCACCTCGGTCAGCATGTCACTCCCCGCTGTCGCCGCGCTGTGAACCGGCGGTGGCGTGGAAGCCATGCGGGACCAGCTGAGGACCCCCGGGGCGGGCACGCGCGCCGCCCGGACCGAAGGCCGTCACCTGCTCGCGGAGCGTGTCGGCGGTGACGGGCGAGCGCGCCGGCATGGGCCGGTCCGGCGTGCTCTCCACGTAGAGCGAGGTGCTCGGGAACGCGAACTTCACCCCCAGCTCCTCGGCCAGGCGCAGGATCTCCAGGAACACCTGCGAGCGCCCCTCGAGCTCCTGGTGCCAGTCCGGCACGTCGAAGAAGAAGTACAGCATGATGTCGAGCGACGACGGACCGAAGTCCCGGAAGTGCACCTCGTAGGCGTCCTGACGGACCTTCGGGTTCGCCTTCAGGATCGCCCGGATGCCGACCACGAAGGCGTCGAGCACGTCCGGCGGCGTGTCGTAGGTCACGCCGAGGGTGGCCTTGCACCGACGGTATTCGCGAGCGCCCATGTTGTCGCACACGCCCCCGGCGACGTCGCCGTTCGGCACGGTGACCACCGAGTTGTAGAAGGTCCGCACCCGCGTGGAGCGGAAGCCGATCTCTTCGACCGTTCCCTCCACTCCGCCGGGCAGCACGACCCAGTCGCCCACGTGGAACGGCCGGTCGAGGAAGATCGTCAACGAGCCGAACAGGTTGGCGAGGGTCTGCTGCGCGGCCAGGGCGATGGCGAGGCCACCGATCCCGAGACCGGCGATGAGGCTGCCGACGTCCTCCAGCGTGTTCTCCAACACGAAGACCACCCCGAGCGCAGCCACCACGACCTTCGCGCCACGGGTGAGCAGGGGCACGAGCTGGTCGTCCATGCGGGTCGAGGTCTTGCGGGCACGGGTCTCGAAGATGCCCGCGTACACGTCGATCCAGCGGATGGCGATGAAGACGGCCGACAGGCTGATCAGGGCCCGCGCGCAGTACTGCACGAACTGGGTGAAGACGATCGTGCCCTGGAAGCCGGGGATGCCCCAATACACGATCACGCCCAGGACGAGCCACCGGAGCGGGCGCCGGGTGCGCGCGAACGCCTTCGCGTCGAAGGGCAGCCCCAGCCGCCGGACCAGCACGACAACCTGCTGCCGGAGCGACAGGTTGACGAGCCAGCCCACCCCCAGGCCCACGCTGACGAGGGCGGCCGCGTACACCAGCTGCCAGAGCGCGACGGCGCCGAACGACCATGGCGGCACGCGGGTCTTCAGCCCGTCGACGAAGCCGGTGAAGGTTTCGTCGTGCAGACGCGGCGCCGCGGCCATGGTCTCCGCGCTGTAGAGCCAGTCGTCGCCATCCTTGACGAGGTAGACCTCTGGCAGCTCGTCGACCAGCGGCACCAGCTCCCGGCCGTCCTCGTCGGTGTAGTCGGGCTCGTCGGAGAGCGACGGCACGGGCACCCAGTGCCCGCGGGCATCGAGCACCTGCTTCAGCGAGACCGCGAGCTCCGGCCCCTGCCCCTCCATCCCGTCCGGTTCCTGCACGCAGGCAGCAGCGCGCACAGGATCCCAGTCGTCGGGCTGCAGCCAGGCCAACAAGGAGTCAGCGGCGCTGCGTGGGGACGCGCACGACGGCTCGGGTGGCGACGCGAGTGCGGCGGAACCGAACGCAAGAAACAGGGCCAACAACGCCGACATCGGCAACTCCTGGAGACACGCCCTCGTAGGCAAGCCAGGCAATCCCGTCAAGGCGCTTGACAGCGGTCGTCGCACGGGGAACGTTGGGGGCACCAAGGGCGAGGAAGATGAGCGACGAGGTCCGCTCCGCTGAGGGCGAGCCGTGGTGGCCAGAGTTCGTGAGGGACTACGGGGACGTCCCGCTGCGCGAGCTCGCACGCCGCTACGACACCAATGCGCGTCGGCTCCGGCGGGCTGCCCAGCGGGCGGGCCTGACGACCGAGCCGCCATCGCTTCGCGCGATCGTGCACCTGCTGGGCAAGGCTCCCGACGCCGCCCTTGCCGAGCGGATCGACGTCACCACCGAGGTCATCGCAGGCGCGCGCCGCCGTCGCGAGATTCCTGGCTTCGTCAAGGAGTCCGTCGCTCCACCGCTGACGGTCGACGCGCCGGAACCGGCTCCGGAGCCGGTCGAGCAGCCCGTCGAGACCACACCTCCTCCAGCCCCACGTCGGCGCCCAAGGGTCGTGCACGACGACACCGTGGTCGTGGTCCGGCGCACCCAGGAGCGGCAGCGCGACGAGGTCCCGGTGGAGCGTCGCGCGCCCCGCCTGCCGGGCGCCCCCGGACCCGAGCTCCCGGCCGCACCGGCCGCGCCGCGGCGACGTCGCCGCATCGTGAACACCGACGCCCGTCCCGAGGAGCCCCCCGCGCCCACACCAGCGCCGCGCCCGGCGCGCGCCCGTCCCACCAGCCGCCACTCGGTGGTCCGCGTGATCACGCCGACCAAGCCCGCCGCAACCTCGAAGCCCGCAGCCGAACCGAAGCCCCCGGCCGCACCGAAGCGCGCACCGGCACAGGTCGCGTCGACCCCGGTGCCCGAGCCCCGCCCCGAGCCCGTCGAAGCGCGCTCGGCACCCTTGCCCAAGCCTCCCACCAGCGCTCCAGCGACGCCGCGCGTGGCACCGGTCGCCGAGCCCATTCCCTTGCGCGCTCCTGCCGAGCCCGAGCCGGTCGAGCCGCAGCTGTGGTGGGCACGTGTCCTCGTGGACGGTGCCGAGCAGGACCTCGTGATCGAAGCCACCGACCTCGCCCAGGCGGCATCGGTCGCCGAGACCCGCGGCGTGGTGCTGAGGATCGAGCTGGCGCGCTCGCTCTGAGGGCTAGCGGAGCCGGTTCACCACCACGCCACCTCGAAGCTTCGGCTCGAACCAGGTGGACTTTGGAGGCATCACCTGGCCGGAGTCCGCCACGGCGAACAGCTCGTCGAGGCTCGTGGGGAACAGGTGGAAGGCGACCGCAGCCTCACCGGCCCTCACCGCCTGCTCCAGCGCCTCCGGTCCGCGGATGCCGCCGACGAAGCGGATGCGCGTGTCCCGCCGAGGGTCACGGATCCCCAACAGAGGCTCGAGCACGGTGTGCTGGAGAACCGCCACGTCCAGGTCGGCCACCGGATCGCTGCTGGCGGTGGACGGGCGCCGCACGAGGCGCCACCACCGATCGCCCAGGAACATGTGCACGTGGCCCCGCTCGGCGGGCACGCCCGTGCCGATGGGGGCCACAGCGAAGTGCTCCCCCACCGCTGCGCGGAGGGCCTCCGCGCTGTGCCCGTTCAGGTCGGCCACCAGCCGGTTGTAGGCGAGCACCTGGAGCTGGTCGTCGGGGAAGATGCCGCACAGGAACCAGCGGGCCGGGCCGTCGCCCAGCTCGGCGGCCACACGAGAGGCCGCGGCGGAGCGGTGGTGCCCGTCGGCGATGTACAGATCCCCTGCAGCGTCGAAGGCCTGGGAGATCGCAGCCACGGTCTCGGGGGCGTCGACCCGCCACAACACGTGCTCCACCCCATCGTCGGTGGTGATCGCGTACAGCGGCAGCTCCGAGGGCCGCGACAACAGCGTGGCGAGGCCTTCGGTCTGCCGGTAGGTCAGGAAGACCAGCCCGGTCTGAGCGCCGCTCTGCAGGATGTGATCCACCCGGTCCTGCTCCTTGTCCGGGCGGGTGTACTCGTGCTTCTTCACGATGCCGGCGTCGTACTCAGCGGTGCTGCACACGGCGAGCAGCCCCGTCTGCACGTGCGTGCCCATCCTCTGCCCGTACAGGTAGAAGCACGGCTCGTCGTCCTGCACCAGCGTGCCGTCGTCCAGCATGCCGAGCAGCGCCTCGCGCGCCGCGGCGTAAGCCTCGGTGCCGTGGGCGTCCACGCCGACCGGCAGGTTGACCTCGGGCCGGGTGACCCGGAGGAAGCTCCGAGGGTTGCGAGCCACGATCGCGCGAGCCTCCGCTTCGTCGAGCACGTCGTAGGGCGGCGCGACGACATCGCGCGCGAGATCCGGACGAGCGCGCACGCCTCGGAAGGGACGAACCTGAGCCACCAAGACCTCCAATCGCGCACCCACGCGACGAAACGCGCCCCGTCTAACGCCCGGCTGCGGAGAAACGCGCTACCTTTCCCGGGCAAGAGGCAGGTAGATGGCGCAGTTCACCGACTGGATCGCGCGGCTCTTCTCGACGGGGCCCACGGCCGGACTCTCCGGCGAGCTGGAGGACGTGCTCCCGCTCGAAGACGACGACACCTTCTTCCACCCTCGGCTCCGGCGCCACTGCACCGACGAAGACTTCGTCACCGATCCCGCGGTGCTCTGGGCCGCGCGCAGCCCCAGTGGCCGACGGGTGGGGCTCCGAACGCACCTCCAGGACGTCCGCGGCGAGGGCCCGGCGGGCTTCACCGACATCCTCGTCGTGGTCAACGAGCGCGACCACCGCCGCACCTTCGACCGGGTGGCCGAGCGTTGGGCCGACGGCGCCTCGAGGCTCCTGTCCTCCGAGTTCCGGGGGTTCTGCGACGCGGAAGGGTTCGAGGTGCTCTACGCCTCGCGCCCGGTGCGCTTCGGCTTCATCTGCGACGGCAGCCCCGAGATGGGAGGGCGACGGCTGGGGCTCGCAGAAGGCGAGTTCGCCACGGGCCTGCTGCCCAACTTCTACACCGGCCCGATCAACACCTCGCGCCGCATCATCGCGGTCCACCTCAACATCCCGGGCGCGTGGGACGGCTACCGCGAGGTCGGGTTCCTGCACTCCGATCAGGTGATGTTCACGGTCGGCAGCCACTGGCTGGACGGCTTCTCGCACCCCGCCCTGCAGGTGCCGGCCCTGTACCGCCTGCAGCAATACCTCGACGGCACCTTCGTCCACATCGTCAACCCCGACGCCCAGGACCGCTTCCAGGTCACCTCCGACGAGGAGACGGGCGGCCCCTCGGTGCTCACGATCCAGTCCCGCGACGGCGACCCCGTGGCGCACCTCGTGCTCGCGGTGCTCGAGACCACGTACATCGAGCCCGAGCCCATCAAGCTGCCGGACGAAGACCAGATCGTGGCGATTCCCGCAGGGCGCAGGAAGGCACGCACGATCCCCTTCGCCGATGCGGCGGCACCGGGTGCTGCGCCCCCCGCGCCGGTCGAGAAGGCGGCGGGCGGCATGAAGCTCCCCGGCACCAAGACCATCGTGCCGGAGACCATCCGCGAGCGCATCCTCACGCTCCGCGAGCGCGGCGCGCTGCTCCAACGCGTGCACTTCTCACGCTTCATGAACGGCTACGACGTGTACGTCACGGGCACCTGCCAGGTCACCACCTCGGGCCGCGACCGCGCCGCCACGTTCCGGGTGAGGGACAACAAGGTCCACCTCGTCGTGCACGAACCCGACGTCCGGGTCGATGGCCAGGTGCCCGACATGGAGCGCCCCCTGGACCTCGGCAGCCGCGCCACCATCGAGGTCGGCGGAGCCCAGCTCGAGTACGCCGACCTGAGCGGAAGCGGGCCCGACGGCTGGCCGTACCTCGCGGAGCTGAGGCGTCCGGCGAGCTCGATCCACATGGTCTTCGGTGGCCGGTACCGCGTCGGCCGCGACCGTCGGTGCAAGGTCCGTCTCCCCGACGAGCCGCACAACGACAACATCGCCTGGCTGGAGAGCGCCGTCAGCGGGGGCACCATCCGCACCCGCAGCGGGGAGATCCCCAAGAGCCGCTTCTACACCGACTCGATCATGGTCGCCTCCGAGCACGCCGAGATCGACCTCGCCGAGCAGCCCACGCTGCGCTCCATCGCCCGGCATTGCTCGACCTACATCCGCCGGGGAGGCGAGCTCCTCACGCTCTTCCCGACCCAAGGCCGAACCAAGGGCGTGACCGAGCTCCAGCTCCATGCCGGAGACGAGCTCCTGGTCGGCAACTGCTTGTTCCACGTGAGCTACCCGCCCGAGCAAGCGCCGCCCAAGAAGGAGCTCACAGCGTCGATGCTGGCCGGCGCGGCCGACACCAACCCCGGCGACAGCACCCGGCCCTCGCCACCGCCCTTCGAGCCGGCCGCCCCGGTCGACGCCCCCCCGGCCGCCGGTCTGGGGGAGCGCTCCGCCAAGCCGCCCGCGTCGCCCCGCTTCGACGTGCCCGGCTACGACTCGATCCTCGACACGCCGATCAACCTCATGATCACCGACGAGACCGGCAACATCGACGACGACGGAAGCGTTGGGCCCGCCGATGAAGCACCGCCGCCCGTGCCGAAGCGCGCGCCGCCGAGGGCCCAGGGCCTCGGCGCAGCGGATCTTCCGCCCGCGGTCGGACTGGGCGAAGACGCCGGCGGCCGCGCGCCCGAGTCGCCCCGCTTCAAGGTGCGCGGCTTCGACTCGATCCTGGGCTTCGATCCCATCGAGCCACAGGCCCTCAAGGACGCCGAGGCCGCCGCGCGAGCCGCCGCCGCGGCGCCGGAGGAACCCGAGGTCACGCCTCCGAAGACCACGGGCTCGCGCGCCCGGCAGGCCGGGCCCGTGAGCAAGCGCGTGCTCGTCATCGACGAGGCCCGCTGGCAGCTGGAGTGCGCACGGCCCGCTCGCCTCGTCCTCGTGGGCTGGATGGTCGCGGGACGGGTGACCATCGGCAACCACTCGATGGCCGACATCGGCGTCCCGCACACCCGATCGAGCACCAGCCAGATCTTCGAGCCCGCCGACTACCTGGCGCTGAAGGTTCGCGGTCGTCGCGTGAGCGGCACGGTCCTGCAGTCCGACGACGTGCGCCTGTTGAAGGGCGACGAGGAGGTCACCGAGGCGCAGGATCTCAAGGGCGCCACCATCGAGATCGTGCGCCGAGACAGCGACGGCGAGGAAGACTTCGCCGTGGTGCTGCAGCTCCAGGACGACCGGACCTTGCCGGATCCCCGCTCGCGCCTGCTCGCCATCGACGCCGAGGATCGCCTCACAGAAGCGCTGTTCACGGTGGGCTTGCCGCTCCACGACGTGCGCGACCTGGACCTGGGTCCGATCGCCCTCCGCGCCAGCTTCGACGGTCAGGAGGTGGTGCTGCGGGACTACCTGGGCAGCTACAAGTCGAGCGAGGGCTACCAGCCCTTCTTCATCACCACCCGGGGCACGTTCCGCACGGCCCCGGAAGACGGGCGGCTCATCACGCTGACGAGCGGCGACCGGCTCATCGCGGGAAACGCGGTCTACGAGCTCCGCACCGCGTAGATGCCTGAGCTCGACAAACACCTGTCGGTGCGCCTGCTGGCGCCCCTGCTCGACGTCATCGAGGACCAGATCGGACCCGAGGGCCTGGAGCAGCTCGCCGAGCGCGCGGGCACCACGATCTCCACGATCCGCGACGACGAGAACTGGGTCGACCTGGCGCTCACCGTGCGGATCAACGAGCTCGCCGTGGCGGTGACCGGCGACCCGGCCATCACCCGGAAGGCCGGCATCGCCTACAGCCGCGATGCCCGCTACCTGGGCACCTTCTGGTACCTCGCGCGCGGGCTGGGCACGCCGGGTGGAACCCTCGACCTGATCGCCAAGGGCTCCGGCGACCTGAACCGCGTGGGCCACTGGGTGGTGGAGTCCCGCGGTGCCGGCACGGCCACCATCGCCTGGCACATGGATCCCGGACACCAGGACCACATCGGGTTCTGCGAGAACCGAGCCGGCACGCTCGCTGGCCTTCCGCAGCTCTGGGGCCTCCCGCTGGCCCGCGTCGAGCACCCCGAGTGCAGCCTCGTCGGCGGCGCCTGCTGCCGCTACGAGCTCACCTGGCTGCACCGCTCCAAGGTCGAGCAGGTCGTGCTCCCCAGCGTGGTCACGCTGGCCCTGCTGGGCGTGGTGGGCTTCGGCTACGCGGCCGGTCCGCTGGTGGCCGGCCTGGGCGGGCTCGGACTCCTGGCCTACCTCTTGTCCATGATGCGCCTGGGCACGCACCTGAACTCACGCAACGCCTACCTCGAGACGACCTACGGCGCGCTCCAGGACGAGTTCGACCAGGGCCGCAAGCGGGCCCACGGGCTCGACGTGCTCAGCGACGTCACCAACCAGATCCTCAGCATCGTCGACGAGGACCTCCTGCTCGAGCGCACCGTGAACCTGTTGAGGAGCGGGCGCATGGGCTTCCGACGCGCCGCCATCCTGCTCCGCGACGACACCGTGCTCTCCCTGGCTGCGTCCGACGGCTACTCCGAGCAGGAAGAGCGTGCGCTGGCCAACTTCAGCGTGCCCTTCGACAGCGCGACCGAGGCGGCCGACAGCTTCAAGGTCCTGATGGCCACCGGCGAGACCCGCTTGATCGAGGTGGACGACGCCTACGTGGACCGGCAACGGCCCGCCACCCAACAGGTCATCCGCGACATCCGCCTCTCCCGCTACGTCGCCGCCCCGATCCGCGATGCCGAAGGCGACCGCCCGCTGGGCATGCTCATCGCTGACCGTGGCGACGAGTCGGACTCGATGGGCAGCGCCGACGTGCACCTCTGCGAGGGCGTGGCGAACCACGTCGGCCTCGCGCTGGTGAACGCGCGGCTCTTCCGCAGCCTCAAGCAGTCGCTCGCGGTGTCCCGCAAGTTCGCGCAGTACCTGCCGCCGAACGTGGCCCAGGAGGTGCTCGACAACCCCGAGAAGGCCCTGAAGCTCGGGGGCACGAAGCGCCCGGCGGCGGTGCTGTTCTCCGACATCGTGGGCTTCACGACCAGCGCCGAGCAGCTGGCTCCCGAGCGGGTCGTCACCCTGCTCAACCGCTACTTCGGGGAGATGGACCCGCTGATCGAAGCCCACCAGGGCATCCTCGACAAGCGCATGGGCGACGGCATGATGATCGCCTTTCCAGAGGGCCACGACCAGCACCCGGCAGTCCGCGCGGCGGCGTGCGGACGCGCCATGCAGCACGCGGTGGCCGGCCTCCAGCAGAGCGCAGCGTGGACCGGCTTCGCCGGGCTGGCCATCCGCATCGGCGTGCACTTCGGCGAAGCGGTCGCCGGCAACATCGGCAGCCCGAGCCGGGTGGAGTACACGCTCATCGGCGACGTGGTGAACACCGCCAGCCGCGTGGAATCGCTGGCCGAGCCGGGGAGCGTGGTGCTCACCGCCCAGGCCGCCGAGCACCTTCCCCGCGACTGGCTCGAGCCCCTCGGCGAGCACGAGCTGCGCGGGCGCTCGGAGCCCGTGGCTCTCTACAGCGTCAGGCTCGGCGACGCGTAGCCGCCGAAGTCGACCTCGGGCTCCGGCAGGTCGCGCGCGAACTGCCAGTCCTCGACGCAGCGCTCCTTGATGGCGGCGCCGAGCGGGTCGATGACCTCGATGTAGCGCTCGTCCACGGTCATCAGCCGCAGCCCCTGCAGCAGCAGGCAGTCGCCCGCATGGAGCGCCGGCAGCACGCCGCCGAAGATCATGCCCTCGCCCTTCCAGGCGCTCACCGCACGGGCGGTGAAGGCACTCGACAGGGGAGCCATCAGCGTGACGTGTCGGATGCGACCGGCCATCAGCCAGCGGTAGCGCTGCAGCACGACCTGCTCGACGTCCGGGCCCGCGGTGAGCACGTGGATGCGCCCCTGTTGCTTGTGCGGATCGAAGTGCACCCGCACCTCGCTCGCCGGCCCGAGCTCCGGGCCCGCGGCAGGGTCTCGCAGGTCACGCGACTGCTCCATGCGGGCGTAGATCTGGTGGTAGAGGTCGCTGTCCATCTCGGGCACGTAGACCTCGGCCGGGCTCAGGCCGCGCCAGGTGGAGAAGTACGACAGCGTGGAGATGGGCTGCCGGGCATCGGGGCCGCGTGCGCTCTCGTACTGCACCCAGAAGGGCACGCCGCCGAGGAACATCGCGGTCGGCACCGCGCCCACCTTCTGCGCCTGCCGCTGGCTCGCGGTGTGGTGGGTGACGCACCGGGAGGTGACACCCTCGAGCTGCGGCTGCTCCCGCGCCCAGCCCAGCGCAGCGGCGGTGAGGCGCCCCTGGAGCTGCTGCTCGCGGAGGCGCGGCTGCACCATCATCAGGCCGATCTCGCGCACCGAGTCACCGGCCACCGGTGTGCCGGCCTGGCTGTACTCGTAGTAGGGCCTGATGAGCGCCACGTGGCCGACGCAGACGTCGCCGTCCATCGCCATGATCGACGTGAGGTGCCCCTCACGGTTCAGCTGGAGCGTGCGCTCGGGCTCGTAGAGGTAGCTGCGGTGGAAGGTCAGGCCGTAGACCTCGTAGACGCAGCGGGCCAGGGCCTTGGCATCTTGCAGGGTCTGGAGTGGACGAAGCCGGATGTCCATCGTGTTCCTCCGGGTACACCACCAGGGACGGATCGGCCGCGCACCTTCGATAGGGCGGCGCCCGAGAAAGGCCCCGTCAGTCTGGCAACACGAGCTCCACCCGGGGTCCCAGGCCGATCTCGACCCGTTGCCCGCCTTGGTGGAAGTCCCCGTCGATCATGTAGGCGATGGGCTCCTCGGCCTCCAACACCACGTGGGTGGCGAGGCTGTCCTGCACGAGTGGATGCCGCAGGGGGCGAGCGAGTCGGATGCGAGGCAACAGCCCCACGATCTGCGCAGCGGAACACGCGAACCCCAGGGCCTGCAGGTGACCGGGGTACTCCGGGGCGCGGTGGAAAGGGCGGAAGCCCAGGCCGATGTCGTCCACGGTGCCCGCCACCACGGCGGTCCACTCGGCTTCCGGCCAGCGCTCGCCATCGACCGTGACCGTGCAGCGGACCGGTCGCATCAGCCGCTGGATCAGCGGGCCCTGCACGAAGACCGACAGGATGCCGCGGGCCAACAACAGCGCCGCCTTGGTCGGGCTCGGCTCGGCGCCCTCGTAGTAGGCCTCGAGGAAGTTGGACACGAGCCCGTTCCCGAAGAGGAAGCCCGCCCGGCAGCCGTCCACGACGAGCAGGTCCCGGCTCACCGACCGCAGCGGCTCACCCGCGTGGTACCGCATCACCAGCTGACCGAGCAGGTCCTCGGGACGCCCTCGGATGCCCAGCCCGCTCGCCACGGTGTTCATGGTGCCGCCGCGGAGCAGCGCGACCTTCGGGAGAGGTACGTCGCCGTACACCCCGAGGAAGGCCGACAGCACCGTGTGGGAGGTTCCGTCGCCGCCGTTGATCGCGAGCACCGCGATGCGCTGCTTCAGGAACTGCTCCGCGACCTCGCGCAGGGAGTCCAGGTCGGCGGGCGTGTCCACCCGACCTTCGTCGCCCAGCACGTAGGCCAGCCGGCGGGCGAGCTCGGGCCGGCGCTTGTTCAGGCGCGAGCGCGGGTTGGTGATGACGCCGATGCCGGACACGAACGGGAGGGTACTCTGGGGCGTGCCGCTGATCCTCGTCACCACCGACCGCCGAGCGCCCAGCGGGCTCGCGCCCGGACCTCGAACGCGCCCTCGTCGCCCGGAGGTGCACCTGGGAGAGGCCTACGTGCACGCGGTCCGCGCGGCCGGCGCCACGCCGGTCCTGCTCCCTCCAGGAACGATCGACCTCGACGGGGTGCTCGACGCCGTGCAGGGCGTGGTGATCACGGGCGGCCACTTCGACATCCACCCTTCGCACTACGGGCAGGCGGTGGAGGCGCGGCTGGACCGCGTGGAACCCACCCGGACCGACACCGAGCTCGCGCTGGCCCGCGCCTGCCTCCACCGAAACCTCCCGGTGCTGGGTGTCTGCGGCGGCCTGCAGGTGCTCGCGGTGGCGGCCGGGGGGACGCTGCTCCAGGACATCGCCACCCAGGTGCCCCATGCCCTCGAGCACGAGCAGCCCACGGACCCCGCCGAGGGATGGCACCAGGTGGAGCTGGCGGGCGGCTGGCTGCGCACCGCGCTGGGAGCGCGGCCGGTCGTGAACAGCACCCACCACCAGGCGGTGGACCAACCCGGCGCGCTCCGCATCGTCGGGCGGGCGTCGGACGGGGTGGTGGAGGCCTGCGAGCTCCCGGACCACGACTTCTGCGTGGGCGTGCAGTGGCACCCCGAGCTGCACGACCCCGCGCCGTACCGGCTGTTGGTGGAGGCCGCTGCGCGGCGCTGAGCTACTGCAGCTCGCCGGTGGCCGGCTCGAGCATCGACAGGACCTCACGCAGCTCGGCGTAGAAGTCCACGCTGCCGTCGCCGCCCGCGATCTCGGTGGAGGCGATCTCACCGCCGAGCCCGTAGGCGATGCTCAAGGCGCCGTCGCTGCCACGGCTGATCTCGGTGGGCCGGCCGTAGTCGTCGTAGGTGAAGCGGTAGTCGTGGCCGTCCTGGTCGCGCACGGCTTCCACCTTGCCGTTGTCGCCGTAGCGCAGCTTCAACACGCGGCTGGCGCCGTCCACGGCCTCGACCAGGTTGCCAAAGCCGTCGTAGGTGTAGCTGTACCGGCGCCCGTCGCTGTGCATGGCCTGCACGATGCGCGACCACTGGGGGTGGTAGCTGAAGCGCACCTCGCGGCCGTCCGGATACTGCACGCCGGTGAGCCGGGCGTCGCGGTCGTAGTCGTAGCGGGTGACGCCCGCTTCGGTGCGAACCTCGAGCGGCTTCGCGCAGCACTCGGAGAGCAGGGTCTCCTCGGTGGTTCCGTCGGGGAACTCGGTGACCTGGCGGTGGTTCGCGTCGTCGAAGCTGTGCACGGTCGTGGCGCCGTCCGGCGCGATGACCTGGCAGCTGTACTGGTCGTTGGACTGCACGGCCCAGGCGTACTTCGTGACGTCCTCGCCCACCTTGATCGCGCGGGCCCAGTCGCGCCGCTTGTCGTAGGAGATCTGGAACCCGGCGCCATCGGCTTCGCGCGCTGCGACCAGGTTGTGCTCGTCGTCGTAGGCGTAGGCGAGCTGGCGGGGCGAGGGGCCCTTCACGCTCACCAGGTCGCCGGTGGGGCTGTACCCGTACTCGATCCGGCGCCCCTCGGTGTCGAGGATGGTCGCGATGCGGCGGTCGGCGGTGTAGGTCAGCGCGATCTGCCCGCCCTCGGTGTGGCCCACCTTGACCAGCTGACCGTCGCGGTCGTAGCTGAGCTCCAGACCACGCCCACCCACGTCGACGTAGCTCTGCAGCTTGCCGCCAGGGCCGAAGGTGAAGCGGCTGCCGTCGCTGCGCGTGCGGACGACCGTGCCGTCGCTGGAGCGCTTCATGCGCTCGGTGCCGCGGTCGAAGCTGATGTAGTCGCCGGCGGCTGGTTGGATCCAACCGCTCATCGTGTTGTAGCTGGTCTGGTCGAAGAAGGCGTCGTCGCTGGCGAGCTTGGCGGCCATGTCGGTGTAGTACTGGGCGCCCCGTTCCTGCCCGAGCCGCTGGTCCTGATCCTTGCGCGCCTTCACCAAGGACTGGATGAAGCGCTCCTTCATGCGCTGCCGGGTCATGCCCTGGGGCATGAAGTAGAGCTGGAAGCCGTCGGAGTCCGTGACGACCACCGCGCCGTCCGGGGCGTCCTGCGAGCGGATGTCGAGGTTCGTGGTCCAGCCGTAGCCGAAGTACCCGTTGTAGTTGAAGCGCGAGTTGTAGACCCGCTCCAGCTCCAGCGGGATGCCCGGGAGCTGCACACGGACGTCGTCGACGGCGTAGTACAGGTTCGCGTTGCGGAGGTTGATCTCCTGCGCATGGGCGGGTGCGAGCAGGAGACCCACCAGGAGCATCGGCAGCGACATCGGTCTCCTGAGCCAGGCATCGCCATCGTACCAAAGGGGTCGTTAGGGGGACCCATGCGCGCAATCGCCCTGGTATCGGTCCTCGCCCTCTCCGCCGGCTGCGCTGGCGACAGGAAACAGCTGCGCCAGACCGACCGGGCCGAGCGCGTGCTCGGCGAGTCGGCCTCGGCCTACTGGGACGCCGTGCGCTGGAACGACTTCGGCACGGCGGCGGCGTTCATCGAGGACCAGCAGGAGCGGCTGGTGTGGATGACCACCCAGGGATCCGGAGCGGACTACCGCTACCAGTCCGCCACGGTGCTGCGGGTGGAGGTGGGCTCCCGCCACGATCCCGACGGCGACGGCGTGGTCCGTGAGGGCACCGCCGCCATCCAGATCACCGGCTACCGCCTGCCCAAGCAGCTGCTGGAGCAGCGGGTGGATCTGCAGCGGTGGTACGAGGTCGACAGCGGTGCCTGGTTCCTGAGCGACGAAGCGCCGCCGCCGCCGCCAACGACTCCCTGATTGGCGCTCTACGGCTCGTCGCTGCTCGCGCCGAGCACGATCGTCACCTCGGTGGCACCCGAAGCCAGCGGACCGACCGCCACCGCGGTCAGGTCGTCCGGGCTGTCGGTGGCCGGATCCCCGTCGACATCGAGCTTCGCGCTCACCCACACCTGCTCCGGCCAGGCGCCGCCGGCCATGGGCAGCAGATCGCTGTCGGTCAGCACGAAGGCCTGGGGGAACTCCCACCGCGGCAGCCGAAGCGCCGCGAGCGGCGGTCCTGCAGCGACCTCGCTCCGGCGGGCATACACATACAGAACGCCGGTGCCGGAGGGCGACCCGTCGGCCAGGGTCACCGTGCCGGTGAACGCCGCAGGCGCCGAGGCCTTCTCGAGGTCCTGCAACAGGCTGTGCGCGGCGGCCTGATCCTGCGCTCGGGTGGCCACGCGCAGCGCGTCCTGCAGCTTGGCCCTGGCCCCGTCGGTCTCGCCACGCTGCGCCAGGCTCACGCCCCACCAGATCCAGGCCTCCGCCAGGCTCGCGTCGTCCAGGACCGCTTGCCCGAAGCTCTCTTCGGCCTTCTCGTGCATGCCGACCAGCAACTGCAGGGCGCCCAGGTGGGTGACCACGTGAGGGTCGGTGCCGTCGATCCCGCGCGCCTGGTCCACGTACTGCATGGCCTCCTGGAGCTGCTGGTTCATCAAGGCGTGGTGGCCCAGCACGTTCAGCGCGTCCAGATCCTGCGGGTTGGTCTCCAGCGTGGCCTGCGCAGCAGCGAGCTCGCGCTCCGCCTCTTGGGCGGCGGCCTGCATGGGCGCCATCGCCGGGTCTTCCTGACGCGGCTTCGCGGTCTTCACCAACACCACGGCGGCCGCGGCGAAGAAGGCCAGCGAGCCCACGATCCAGGCCACCGCCTTGCGCACCGAGGGCCGCACCGTCACCGGTTCCGAGGCGGTGGTCTCGGGGCCCGCGTCGAGGGCCCGCAGCACCCCGGCGGCCTCGCGCACCAGCGCCGCCTTCTGCCGCTCGTGCTCCTCCTTGCCCAGACGACGGGCGTCGACCTCCAGGGCGCGGAGCTGCTCGAGCAGCTGATCGTGCCGTGCGCGGAGGTCCTGTTCGTCGTCGGATGCCACGGTGCCGTCGCCAGCCTGCATGGCCACCAGCACGCCTCCGACCACGCCGACCACGAGCACGGCGATCGGCGGTCCCCAGGTGTCCCAGTCCATCAGTCCTCGAGCTCCGCGAGCACGCGCGCGGCGTATGGATCGTCGGCCAGCTCATGGCCAGGTCTCAGCGCCGGTTCGGGCGGCGCCTCCTCGCGCTTCCTTCCGAACAGCACCCCGAGGCCGACCACCAGCGCCACCACGGGGAGCACCCAGACCACGAGGTTGGTGTCGACCTTGGGTTCGAGCAGCACCCACTCGCCGTAGCGATCGATGAAGTAGTCCACGATCTGGGCTTCGGTGTAGCCCTGCTCCACCAGCTCCTGGATGCGTGCCTTCATCGCAACGGCGGCGTCGGCCGAGCTGTCGGCGACCGACAGGCCCTGGCAGACCGGGCAGCGGAGCTTCTTGGAGATGTGCTGGGTCAGGTGATCGACCTGCTCGGCGGCTGGGACCTCGCCGAGAGGCTCGACCCCCACACCCGGATCCAGGGCGAGCGCGGCCCCCAACCAGAGCGCGATCACAGGATCTCCTCCAGGATGCCCTGGAGGCTGCTGGCGTCCAGCGGCCCGGAGAACTTGCGCGCGATGCGCCCCTCCCGATCGATGAAGAAGGTCTCGGGCACGCCGCCCACGCCGTAGTCGATGGCGGTGCGGTCGGTGGCGTCGAGCGCGTTGGGGTAGGCCGAGCCGTGGCGCTCGAGGTACGCAGCGACCTTGGCGGCGTCGTCGGCGTAGACGACGCCCAGGAACACCACCCCGCGGGGCTGGTAGCGGCCCGCGCCCTCCTGGAGCACCGGGTGTTCCGCCGCACAGGGCTTGCACCACGTGGCCCAGAAGTTGAGCACCAGCGGACTGCCTCGAAAGTCCTCCAGCCGCACGGTCTCGCCGTCCAGGGTCTGCAGCTCGAAGCCGGGTGCCATGCGCCCCTCGAGCACGCTCGGCAGCGCCTTCGGGTCCTTGCCGAACCCGCTCGCGAGCATCGCGGTGAGGGCGCCGACGAGCGCCAGCCCGACCAGCAGGACCTTCCAGTTCATGCTGCGGCCTCCGCCGACGCTGGCGCCTTGGACGCCCGCGCCGGCCAGGCGGCGAGCAGGCCGCCGAGGAACATCACCAGGCCGCCGAGCCAGACCCAGGCGACCAGGGGCTCGACCAACACGCGAATGGCCAGCACGTCTTCCTCGACGTTGATGACCGACAGGTAGAGGTCTTCGCCAGGGCCGGTGTAGACCGCGGGGGTGCCGATGGCCTGGCCGGTGGACCGGTAGTGGTTCATCGACGGCTCGAGCTGGGTGATCACCGAGCCCGCCCTCCCGACCGTCACGTGCGCCACGGTGGCCTGGAGGTGGGGTTCTTCGCGGATCTCCATCTCGTCGAAGGTGAGCTCGTAGCCTGCCCACTCGATGGTCTGACCGCGCTCGATGAGCTTCTGCACGTCCTGCCGCATGCTGGAGCTCGCCGCGATGCCGATGGCGAGGAGCACCACACCCAGGTGCACGACGTGGCCGGCCACCCGCCGGCGCGTCCGCGACAAGGCCTTGCCGGCCGCCTCGGTGAAGCCTTCGCCCCGGCCCATGCGCACCGAGACCGGCGCCCAGATCTCGGCCACGCTGACCGTACCGGCGAAGACCGCGAGGGCAACGGTGGCCACACCCCAGGGGTTGGTGAGCCCGAGGCCCAGCGCCAGCGCGGTGCCGACCACGGCGGCCACACCGGGACGCAGCACGCGCTTCTTCAGCTCGTCGACGTCCGGGCGACCCCAGGGAAAGACCGGGCCGACCCCCATCAGGAACAGCACGCCCATCCACAGGGGCAGGGTCATCTGGTTGAAGTAGGGCTCGCCCACGCTGATCCGCTCGCCCGACACGGCCTCGTTCAGGAGCGGGTAGACGGTGCCCAACAGCACCGTGAAGGTGACGCCCACGAACAGCAGGTTGTTGGCCAGGAAGAGCCCGGGCCGGGTGACCACGCCGTCGAGGTCGGTGCTGGTCTGGGCGAGCGACGCCATGCGCAGGCTGAGCAGCACCACGGTGAAGCCCGTGGCCACGGCGATGAAGCCCAGAAACACCGGGCCGATCTCGGACTGGGTGAAGCTGTGCACCGAGTTGAAGACGCCGGACCGGGTCATGAAGGTGCCGAGCAGCGTGAGCAGGAAGCTCGCCATGGCCAGGACCAGGGTCCAGACCTTGAACTGGCCCTTGCGCTCCATGATCTGCGCGCTGTGCAGGAAGGCCGTGGCGGTGAGCCAGGGCAGGAAGCTCGCGTTCTCGACGGGGTCCCAGGCCCAGTAGCCGCCCCACCCGAGCACCTCGTAGCTCCACCAGCCGCCGAGCAGGATGCCCAGGGTGAGGAAGGCCCAGGGCACGAGCATCCAGCGTCGCAGCAGGCGCATCCAGCCCGCCTCGAGCCGCCCGGCCAGCAGGGCGCCGGCCGCCATGGAGAAGGGCACGCTCATGCCGACGTAGCCCAGGTAGAGCGCGGGGGGGTGGACCACCATCAGGAGGTGGTTCTGCAGCAGCGGGTTGGGCCCCGGCCCCGACGTGGGCACCGGGTCCATGGTGCCGAAGGGGCTGGCCACGCCCGCGATGAGGAAGGTGAAGAACACCCCGACGAGCAGCTGGATCCCGAGGGCATAGGGCGTGAGCGAGCCGAAGCGACCGCGGGTGCTCACCGCGAAGCCGGCGGTGTACGCCATCAGCACGAAGCCCCAGAAGAGGATCGACCCCTCCAGGCTGGACCAGAGCGACACGAAGGCGATGTAGTCCGGCACGTCGACCGAGCCGACCTGCGCGACGTAGGCCACGGAGAAGTCACGGGCGAGGAGCGCGTACTCCATCAGGGCGGTGGAGCCCATGATCGCGACCACCGCGGTGATGGCCATCCAGCGGGCGATGTTCCAGCCCTGCTCGCTGCGACGGGCGCCGCTCAACAGCGCCACGATCCCGCCCACCGCACAGGCGAGCAGCGCGAGCAGCACCAGGCCGCGGCCGAGCGGCGCGATCACGACTCGTCCTCCAGGGACTCGTAGAGCTTCTCGGCGTCGACCCCGTCCACGGGAACCTTGTACTCGTTGGAGTGCTTGACCATCAGGCGGTCGGTCTCGAAGATGCCCGCCTCGGTCATGGTGCCCTCGACCACCACACCGATGCCTTCGCGCATCATCTGAGGCGGCGCCCCGGTGGCGTGGACCTGCACCTCTTGCACGTTGTCGGTGACGGTGAAGCGCAGGTCCTGGGTGTCCGGCTGCCAGTCCAGGGTGTCGGTCTTCACCACGCCGCCGAGGCGGATGGTGGCGCCGATGGACTTGTCGCCCGCCGCGTGCAGCTCCGACGGGTTCCAGAAGTAGACCAGCGACTCGCCGATGTTGCCGAATGCCAGGATGCACAGGGCGCCCACGCCCACGGAGAGGGCGCCCACCAGGTAGAGCCGCTTCTTCAGCCGGTCGTTCACGTGTCCTTCCCGCGCAGCCAGAGGCTCGCCGTGTAGCCCACGAGGGCCATCCAGGACAGCCCATACGCGGCCCAGACGTACTCCCACCCACCAACGACCATGCCGTCCATGTCAGACCTCCAGCGGGTTGGGCACGGGAGGAAGCTCCGGGGCTTCGTCCTCGATGGCGATGCGGCGACGCTCCAGCTCCGCACGGACCATGGCGAAGCCGACGCCCAGCAACAACATGCCGATGGCCGCGGTGCGCAGCGGCCAGTGCATCACGCTGTCGACCGTCGAAGGACTCGACATGTCCTGGTGGAGCGTGCGCCACCACTTCACCGACATGTAGACCACCGGGACGTTCACGAAGGCCACCACGGTGGCGACCGCGTGGGCCGTGGCCCGCCGCTCGGGGTCTTCGATGAGCTTGCGCAGCACCATCACCCCGGCGAAGGTGACCGCCATCACCGCCGCCGTGGTGAGGCGGGGGTCCCAGGTCCAGTACACGCCCCAGGTGGGCCTCGCCCAGATGCTGCCCTGGAAGAGCAGCATCACGTTGTAGAGGGTGCCGACCTCGACGTAGCCGGTGGTCCGAGCGTCCCACTTGGGATGGCCCGACCAGAGCACCATCACCGCGCACACGAAGGCGATGAGGAACATCACGAGGCAGTTCCACGCCGTGGGCACGTGCACGTAGAAGATGCGCCCGGTCTCGCCCATCATCGCTTCTGGTGGGACGAAGAAGAGCCCGAGGCCGTGCCCGATGGCGAGGAGCACGAAACCCGTGGCGACGAGGGCCCAGTCCTTGCGCATCAGCCGATCACCTTTCCGAAGAGGACGCCGCAGAGGCTCCAGTAGATAGCGTCGAAGCAGCCGAGCACCCACAGCCAACTGTCGAGTTGACCCATCGCGTCCCCGCCGAGCACGAGGCTCGTCGCGCGGACCGCCGCGACCATGCAGGGCACGACCAACGGGAAGAGCAGCACAGGCAGCACCATCTGGGCCGCGTGCAGGCGCGCGGTCAGGCCGGCGTACAGCGTTCCAGGTGCCGACACGCCGGCGGTTCCGAGCACCAGGATGAGGAGCAGCCAGATCGGGTTCTCCCGCGGGGTGACGTCGAAGAGGACCAGCGTCACCAGCAGAGCGACCACGCCCACCGCCAACAAGAGCACCATGTTGGCGATCGCCTTGCCGTAGAAGATCGCCCGGGGGCTGACCGGGAGCAGCAGCAGGCCCTCCATGGCGCCCGACTCGACCTCGAGCTTGAAGCCGTGGGTGAGCAGGAGCGTGGAGGCCGTCAAGACGCTGAGCCAGAGGTAGGCCGGGGCGTGCGTGCGGAGCGCGTCGGTGTCGGGGCCGACGGCGAAGCTGAAGAGCAGGAGCAGGGTGACCGCGAAGGTGGACAGAGCGGCCACGCGTGCGCGACCCCGCCACTCGATGAGCAGATCCTTGTAGAGCATCCAGCGGAGCTGGTTCATGCCGGCACCCGGTGCACGGCGGCCCACGCGGCGGGCACCTTCCGAGCCGGTCCCTGCCAGCGCGGGGTGCCCTGGTGCAGGACCAGTGCCGTGTCGGCCTGGCGCGAGGCGCGCTCCACGAGGTGGGAGGCGATGACCACCGTGGCCCCCTGGTCGCGCAGCGTGTGCATCAGGCCGTCGACCAGGTCGAACCCGACCGGATCCAGCTGGCCGTAGGGTTCGTCGATCAACGCCAACCTGGGCCGCTGGGCGATCAGCCGGGCGAAGGCCAGCCGCTTGCGCATGCCGGCCGAGAAGCAGCGCACCGGGTCGGGGCGGTCCTCCAGCTGGACCGCGGCGAGCCACTCGGCGATCCGCGGCTCCATGCTCGCAAGCCCTGCGAGCAGCTCGAGGTTCTCGCGGGCCGAGAGGTCCTCGTACAGGCCGGCCTTGTGCGAGAGCAGGGCGACGTGGGCGCGGAGGTTCTCGGCCCGCCTCGCGGGGTCCTGCCCGAACACGGCCAGCTCACCGCGGTTGCGCTGCTCCGCGCTGGCGGCGAGTCGAAGGAAGGTGGTCTTGCCGGATCCGTTGGCGCCGACGAGCAGGAAGAAGCTGCCTTCCGGCACGATCAGGTCGAGGCGCGCCAGGGCCCAGCGACGCCCGTAGCGACGGCCGACGTCGCGCGCTTCGATGGCTGCTGCAGGCATCCCGTGCCTCTAACGTGGTGAGGTGGCGCGCCGGAGTGCTGATGCATGCCGGGGGGCGTGGTAGACCCGGCCATGGCCGACACGCCACAGCTCCCCGGCCCGCCCGTTCGGGGCGACACCGCCATCGTCAGCCCGGTCCCGTTCGGGCTCGGGCGCGACAAGCCGCAGGACTACCGCGAAGCGCTGGTGGCGCTGTGGAACAACCGCGAGCGTCTGGGCCCCGCCTGGGCCGTGCTCAGCCAGGGCGTCTGCGACGGGTGCAGCCTGGGCAGCCGAGGTCTTGCCGACGACACCCACCCGGGCCTGCACCTCTGCCGACGACGGCTCGAGACGCTCGCCGCCAAGACCCGCGGACCCCTGCTCCCGGCCGACCTGCTGCACGTGGAGCGGCTCCGTGGGCTGCCGGTGGAAGAGCTCGGGCGCCTGCCGGTCCCCTTCGTCCGGCGCGACAGCGAGCGGGGCTTTCGAAGGGTGTCCTGGGACACCGCACTGCGCGAAGCGGAGAGCGTGCTCGACGGAGCGAGCGGCCTCTCCCTCGCGTCCTCCGTCACCCACGAGACGGCGTTCGCCGCGCAGGCCCTCGCCACCCTTTTGGACATGTCCTGCTGGGCCACCGGGCTGGAGCGCTGGGGCGCAGCGCGCACGGAGTTGGTGCCCGCCCGCTTCGACGCTCTGCTGGACGCCGACCTGATCCTGCTCTGGGGGGTCACGGCGGAGCGCGACCAGCCCATGCTCCTGGCCTGGCTCGACGAGGCGAAGCGTCGTGGCGCACGGGTGGTCGCGCTCGGCACGGGGCCGATGCATGCCTGGGTGCCATCGCGGGCGACGTCCGCGCTCTTCGGCACGCGCATCGTCGACGACCTGGTGGCCGCGAAGGATCTCGACGGGCTGCTCGGCTGCCTCCTGAAGACCCTCGGAACCGCTCACGCGGAGCACGTCCACGCCGGCCCGGGGGTTCGGCCTGCCGAGATCGCCTGGCTCGCACGGCTGGTCGGGCGGGCGAGCCGCGCTGTGAGCGTGTGCCAGCGCCTTCCGAGCGGGCTCGGCGCGCTGCACGGTGAAGGCGCGGGGGGCGTGGTGCTGCTGGACGAGGCCGCCAACGCAGCAGGCCTCTGGGAGCAGGGCCTGCGCGGCGGCGAGCACGCCTGCATCGGCGTCGGCACGGCCCTGACCGGCGACCGCCGCGTGTACGTGGCGGAGACCCTACGACCCGACATGCTGGAGGACACGGCGCTCACCGTGCTGCTGCCCGCGCAGAGCCTGTACGAGGCGGGCGGCTGCCTGACCTCGAGCGAGCTCCGGGTGCGCTACAGCCCGCCCGTGCTCGCCCCGATGGCCGAGAGCGCCGCGCCCTGGGCCATCTTCCGCGAGCTGGCCCGCGCCAGGGGTGAGGCGGGCTGGGACGCGCTCCCGTGGGACGACGAGGCGGCCCTTCGCGAGGCGATCGGCCAGGCCCATCCGGGGTATGCAGGGCTGGAGCGCCTCGACCGCGAAGGTGACTGGCAGCTCGTGGAGGTCCCGTGACCCTGCTCCTCGTCCTGGCGTGCGCCACCAACGACCACCCCGTGCAGGAGAGCGTTCCTGCCCAGGTCGGCGATCTCTGCACCGCCGACCGGGACTGCGAGACCAACACCTGCTGGCAACCGGCCGACACGGGCTGCACCGCCGTGTGCAGCAACGGCTGCTTCTCCGACAACGACTGCGAAGACCTGGCGAGCGCGCTGCCCAACCCAGACGGCGTCTTCTGCGGAGACGACGGCTACTGCGACCTCAGCGCATCCGGTGCCGACGACCTGGCGTGCCAGGGCTCCTGACGCCCCACCCAGATCAGCCGCCGAACTTCGCCTTCATGCGCTCGTCGCGCTTCCGGCCACGCTCCCGAGCGCGCTCGGCCTCCACGGCGCGGTCCCGGGGCTCGGAGCGGGTCTCGAGCTGCTCGAGCAAGAGCCGCCGCGTGACGGCCTTGATCGCCTGCACGGCCGCGTCGAAGGCCTCCTGGTTGGCCGCAGAGGGCGAGCGCATCCCGCTGACCTTGCGGACGTACTGCAGCGCCGACGCGTGGATCTCGTCGTCGGTGGCGGGAGGAGCGAAGTTGTAGAGGAGCTTGATGTTGCGGCACATGAACGGGGCCGTATCGCAGCCCTCGGGGGTTAGACAACGGCATGGACGACGACTTCGACCCGCTCGCCGAACCAGAGCCCATCGAGGAGAGGGGCGGCATGCTGCGCTACCTCCGCGACTGGGGCGTGGCCCTCGGCGGGGCGGCGGCGGTGTACATGGGCTGGCAGTGGTACACCACGCCGGATCTCGGTGACACCGCGCCCGCGTTCGCGCTCTACGACCTCGACAACGTGGAGCACGTGCTGGCCGACTACCGCGGTTCTACCGTGGTCTTGAACTTCTGGGCCACCTGGTGCGGTCCCTGCCGCACCGAGATCCCCACCCTGAACACCTTCGCCGCCGAACATCCCGACATCCCGGTGCTGGGCATCGCCACCGACGGTCCCCCTCGCAAGCTCGCGGAGGCCGCCGAAGCCCTCGACATCAGCTACCCGGTGCTGGTGGGGGACAGCGCGGTCACCTCCGACTACCAGGTCTCCACGATCCCGATGACCGTGGTGGTGGGGCCCGAGGGCGCCATCAAGGACGTCCACGTGGGCATCATCATGGAGCCTCAGCTGGCGTGGGCCACGCGCTGAGGCGGTAGCATGGGTCGTGGTCCCGCTCTCCGCACGCATGGTCCTCGCGCTCATCGTCGGCGTGGCCCTCAGCCTCGAAGCCTGGGTGGCGTGGGGCTACGACGCCGACACGCCGATGATGGACAAGCTCGACGCCTACGCCGCGGATCCGGGCCCCAAGAAGGACCTGTTCGTGCTCGGCACCTGCCTCTCCGAGCAGACCGTGCAGGCGCGGCTGCTCGAGCGCGAGCTGGGCGACGTCGACGTGCACAACCTGGCCACCCAGGCCTCCAGCAGCCTGATCTGGTACCTCGTGGTCGACGGACAGCTCCCTGACGAGGGGGTCGCGGCGGTCGTCATCCCCTACGGCACCAACGACCTGACCAACTTCATGGACCCTGGCGAGAGCCAGATCATGGACCTGGCACGGCTGCGGGACCTGCCCGAGATCGTGGCGCTGACCTGCCCGAACGCCCCCTGCGCCCTGGACATGCTGGTCCGGAAGATCAGCAAGGCCTACCGGTACCGAGCGCGGATCGCGAAGAGCGTGTGGGTGGGGCTCGGGATCGAGACCAACCGGGACGAGGTCGTGGACGGACCCGTGGGGCCTGAAGGAGCGACGGGGTTCGATCCATACGCGACCTTCGACGGCAAGGTGGTGCCCGGGCACGGTCCACCCCCCGAGGTGCCGAACGTCGCGAGCCCGTCGGCCGAACCAGGACCTCCGATCGCGGACCTCGGCTGGGCACCCGTCACCAGCGACCCGAAGCCGGAGCGGGCGGTGGCCTACCTGGAAGCCCTGGTGGCCGCTGGCGAGCGCCAGGGCGTGCCGATCGTCTTCGTGCCGCTTCCCCGGAACCCCGACTACCCGGACGAACGCCACCGCGACGACATCGAAGCCCAGCGCGATCTGGTCGAGCGCCTGGTTGCGCTGGGCGCGGTCCACCTCGACCTCGGGCACGTCGCCGACCTGGACGGCACCCACTACCTCGACGACTCCCACCTCACCGTCGCGGGTCGGGAGCTGGTGAGCGCAGCCCTGGCCCAGGAGCTGAAGACCCTCTGGAGCCGTTAGGAGATCGGGTGCTGACCTGCATCCGACGCCTCGAGTGGGACGCCGCCCACCGCATTCCCCGCCACGAGTCCAAGTGCGCGGCCTTCCACGGCCACCGCTACGCCGCGGAGCTGCACTGCACCGCGCCGGAGCTTGACGACCGCGGCCGCGTGATCGACTTCGGCGTGATCAAGGCCCTCGTGGGCGGCTGGATCGACCAGCACTGGGACCACACGGCCATCCTGATGACCGGCGACCCCGACGCGGTCGTCCAGGCCATCGCAGCCAGCAACGAGGCGCACGGCCGGCCGGTGTACTGGATGGACGTGCCCCCCACCGCCGAGAACATCGTGGCCGAGCTGGCGCGCGTGGCGGGTCCGATGCTCGCGGAGCGTGGCGTGGAGCTGGTGCGCGTGCGCCTGTGGGAAACGCCGAACGGTTCGGCGGAGTGGATCCCGTAGCGGGATCCGCCGTCAGCGATCCGGGTCCAGCAGCCAGTCGATGCGCTCCTGCAGGCCAGGCTCGAAGGATCCCGGCTCGCCCCCGCGCACGTCCAGCGCGCCCCGGACGACCGGCAGGTAGCCGAAGGGGTCGCGTTGCAGCCCATCCGCGTAGCGTTCGGCCCGAGCCCAGTCGCCCTCCACCGCCGCCGCCATCATCACCGGCGCGACCAGCTCGGCGCTCGCCTCGCAGCCCGCTTCCAGCGCAGACTCACCCAGCCCGATGGCCTCGCCGAAGCGCTCCCGCGCGAAGGGGTAGGCGCTCGCGTTGAAGCAGCACCGCTGGCTCGGCGGCGCGACCAGGCTGGCGCGGAGCAGCTGCTGGGCCTCGGCGTGGTGGCCATCGTCCCGGTAGATGCGAAAGAGCCCGCAGGCGCTCTCCTGGTTGGGGTTCCTCCGCCAGGCGTTCTCCCACAGCGAACGCGAGGAGGCCCAGGTCGGCGCCTGCACGAGCCCCGCCGCCGCAAGCCCAGCAGCCAGCGCCCAGCCGAGCACTGGCCGCACGCGCTCTGCCAGCGCGAGGTGCAAGGCCACCGCCAGCCCCGCCAGGGGCAGGTAGGCGTAGCGGTGCCCGAGTCCACCCACCTCCACGACCGTGGCGGCTGCGGGGGCGAAGGCCACCGCCGCGAGCACCAGCCCGGCCACCGCCACGCGGCCACCGGCCACACAGAGGGTCGCCAGGACGAACAGCAGCACGCCGAGCGCTGCCCACGGGATGGCCACTCGGGCGAGATCGGCCGCCGGGTCCAGCCCCCACGGCACCAGGAGCGCGTGGGCGTACCACGCCACCACGGCGGGAAGCGCGGCGGGGTCCTGCACGCTGACCGCCCCCAGCGGGACCTGCGACCGAAGCCCCCACCAGACACCGAAGGCCACCAACACGCCCAGGTAGCGGCGCGCCGGGAGGCGTCCGAAGCGCGCCACGTCGAACCCCAGCAGGGCGGGCAACACCACCGCCGCGCTCTCCTTCGACAGCAGGCCGAAGAGCGCGAGCGCCCCGGCCGCCGCCACCCGCCCCCATCCCGCGTCGGGCCGGGCGAGCAGGATCAGCACGCCCAGCACCGCCACCGTGGCCATGCTGTCGTTCCGCGCGGCGACGAAGGCCACCACCTCCTGGTGCAGGGGATGGAGGGCGAAGACCCCTGCACCGACGAGGGCGGAGCCACGGTCGGCGCGCAGCACCGTCAGCCAGCGCCAGAGCAGGCCCACCGCCAGCAGGTGCCACCCCAGGGAGTGCGCATGATGGCCGGCTGCGCTGAGCCCGTACAGCGCGCGGTCCACCGCCAACGACACCAACATCATCGGCCGGTAGAACGGGGGGCTGCCCGCTGGCAACGGCGTGCTGTCCCAGAGCGCGATGCGGAAGAAGGTCGGAACGTTGGCGAGATCCGCGGTGAGCAGGTTCTCGATCACCAGGACCGCGTCGTCCCAGACGAAGCCGCCCGACAGCAAGACCAGGTCGGCGAGCAAGGTCAGGACGAGCAGCCCGCCGAGGGCCCTCACGTGGCTCTCGCGAGGAGCGGCGCGAGGTCATCGGGCGGCGGGGCCTCGAAGGCGATGAGCGAGCCCGTGACCGGGTGGGTCAGGGCCAGGTCGGTGGCGTGCAGCGCCAGGCGCTTCCACGCCCGGCCCGCCGCCCCACCGTGCCGGCGGTCTCCGAGCACGGGGTGCCCGGCCTCCGCCGCGTGGCGGCGGATCTGGTGGGTGCGACCGGTCTCCAACCAGCACCGCAGCACGCTCATGCGGCGCGAGGTCGCCAGGCGCTCGAAGCGGGTCCCAGCCGAGCGCCCGTCGAGCGGCGTCGACCAACGCCCCGACGGCCCCGGGTCCCCCACCACCGCCACCAGGTACCCCCGCTCCGCCGTGCGTTCGGCGAACGCGCGCGCGAGCCCTGCGTTCGCTCGCCGGTCCAACGCGAGCACCAGCAGCCCCGAAGCCGGCGTGTCCAACCGATGGTGCAGGCCGACGTAGCGCTCGCGGGCCGCGAGCAGGTCGTAGAGGTTGTCCCGACCCTCACGGTCCGGCTGCACCGGCAGCCCCGAGGGCTTGTCCACGACGAGCAGCCAGCGGTCCCGGAAGACCTCACGCCAGGGGAGCGACACTCCCGCAGCGTACCGCCCGGCGCGCGGTACACTGGTCTCGCCCGAGGGAGATCGCGCGACCATGGCCATTCGCATGCACGAGCTCCTGACCTTCGCGGTGGAGAGCGGCGCGTCCGACATCCACCTCTCCGCCGGTGAGATCCCGGCGATGAGGATCGACGGCGAGGTGCGGCGGCTCGACGCCGAGGCGCTGTCGAACGACGAGTCGAAGCGGCTCGCCTACTCGGTGATGAACGAGAAGCAGAAGACCCGCTTCGAGAAGGAATGGGACATCGACTTCTCGATCGGCCTGAAGGGGCTGGCGCGCTTCCGGGTCAACATCTTCCACCAGACCCGCGGCCTGGGCATGGTGCTGCGTCAGATCCCCAGCACGGTGCTCACCCTCGAGCAGATCCGCGCGCCGAAGATCTTCGAGCGCATCGCCGACTTCAAGAAGGGCCTGGTGCTCGTCACGGGCCCCACCGGAAGCGGCAAGTCGACCACCCTGGCCGCGATCATCGACTACATCAACCGCAACCGGAGCGAGCACATCCTGACCGTCGAAGATCCGGTCGAGTTCGTGCACGAACCTCACCGCTGCATCATCAACCAGCGGGAGGTCGGGGCCCACACCAAGAGCTTCTCGAACGCCCTGCGCGCGGCACTCCGCGAAGACCCCGACGTCATCCTGGTCGGCGAGCTCCGCGACCTCGAGACCATCTCGCTCGCACTCACCGCGGCCGAGACCGGGCACCTGGTCTTCGGCACCCTGCACACCAACTCCGCGCCCGAGACCGTCGATCGTCTGATCGACGTGTTCCCCCACGAGCAGCAGGCCCAGGTGCGCACCATGGTCGCCACGGCGCTCAACGCGGTCATCAGCCAGACCCTGGTCAAGCCCTCCACCGGCAAGGGGCGCCTGGCGCTGCACGAGATCCTGCTGGTGAACCCGGCGGTCCGAAACCTCATCCGCGAGAACAAGCTCTTCCAGATCCCGTCGATCATGCAGACCAGCAAGGGCGACGGCATGCAGACCATGGCGGACTGCTGCAAGCAGCACGTGCGACGGGGCCAGCTCACGCGCCACCAGGCCATCCAGATCACGAACGACCCGAAGCTCTTCGACGACGAGGTGATGAGCTCCATCCGGCGTTCGCGGTGACCGTGACCTTGAACGGGGAGCCGGCGAAGCTCCCCGCCGCCACGACCATCGCCGAGCTGCTCGCGCGCCTGGAGCTGCCGCGCGACGGCGTGGCCGTGGCCGTCAACACCCACGTGGTGCCGAAGACCACCCACCCGACCCACGCGCTGCAGGCCGGCGACCGCGTCGAGATCGTCCGGGCCGTCGGGGGTGGGTAGCGCGAGGAGCGCCGCGCTCGCCGCGCTGAGCGTGGTGGCGCTGGTCACGGCCTGGGCCTACCGCCCGCTCTGGGACGTCGACCTGTTCTGGCACATCGCCACGGGGCGGCTCATCGCCGATCAGGGGCTGCCGGAGACCGACGTGTTCTCCGCCGCCGACCCATCGCAGCCGTGGACCACCTTCCAGTGGGGCTACCAGGTCCTGGTGGCCCGGCTGCACGAGTCCGGCGGGCTGGGCGGGCTGCGCGCTCTGCACGCCCTGGTGATCGGGCTCGCGCTCGGCGCCTGGACGTGGTTGCAGGCGCGGCGAAGCGGCCTCGGGGTGGCCCTGTGCAGCGCCGTCGTGCTGCTGCTGTTGTTCGAAGACCGCGTGCGGGCGCGTCCGCACGTCTTCGAGCTGCTCTTCGTGGTCCTGCTCATGGGGTTGGTCCGGGGCGGCCGCACCGGCGCAGCCTTGATGGCGCTCGGCTTGGCTCCTCTGTGGGCGAACCTGCACGCGGTGAGCGCGGTGTGGTGGCTCGCCCTGGTGGGGGCGTGGACGGTGGGGGAACGCTCGCAGCGATCGGCCGCCGTGCTGGTGCTGGGCGCGCTCGCGCTGGCATCGGCCCCGAACGCGATCGAGGGCGTGCTCACAGCCGGCCGGACCCACGCCACCTGGCCCGACACGTTCGTGCCCGAGCTGGCACGGCCGTGGGTGTACGTGGACGAGGGTTGGTGGGGCTACCTGATGCTGGCAGGGGTGGCGGCGGGCCTGGTGAGCGCGGCCGACCTGGCCCGGCGCGACGCGCCGCTCGCCGAGAAGATCGTTGCGGTCGGCACCGCCGTGGCGGCCCTGCTGCTCGCGCGCTGGGTGTGGTTCGCCGCGCTGCCCATCGGCTTCTGGCTGGCCCGGGCGAGGCCACGCGGCCAAGGGCTCATCACCCTGGGCGCCCTGCTCGCGTTGGCCCTTCACGTGGGACCGAGGTGGAGCCTGGCGGAACGCGCCGAAGACCTGCAACCCGGCGCCTTCCCCGAAGGTGCGGCCGCCTGGATGCTCGACAAGGGGCTCGCAGTCGCCACCGACACCACCACCCAGTGGTCCGGCTACTGGCTCTACGCGGTGCCCGGCTCCCGGGTCCTGGCCGACGGCCGCCTGCTCTTCAGCGACGACGTGGCCGAGCTCCTCTTGCGTCGGGCCGACGGCGACGCCACCACCTTCGATGCCGCGGTGGGCCGCTTCCACACCCTGGCCCTGGTGTGGCCAGCCGGCGACCTGCCCCCGCTGGACCCGAGTCGTTGGCGCCGGATCTACGCCGACGAGGTCGCCGAGGTGTGGCTGCCCTCCCCCGCTTGGGGCCGGATCCCCTGACATCGGTGTCGCCGATCCGCTCGCTGAGCGGGTCTGCGCTCCGCACGATCGCTCGACGTGGGCTCTGGCACGTGCATTGCACGGTCACTGGTCATGCTCCCCCTGCTCGCCGCCGTCACCCTCTCGCTCCTCGCCGGGTGCAGTGGCTCGTCGGACGAGGCCTCGTACGAGCTGGCCGAAGGACAAGACCCCACCGAGGCCACCGATCAGGACCTGTCCCTCGACGTGTACCCCTCGGACTACAGCCACGCCGAGCTGACACCGCAGAGCTTCACCATCTCAGGGGGCGGCCAGGGTCTCGCGCTCTTCGTCGACACGCCCATCGTGCTGGTCGGCGACCTCACGGGCTTTCAGCCCAACCAACGCTCGGCGATCGCGAACGTTCCGGGAGGCACGGCGGGCCTCGCAGCCGAGATCGCCGCGGAGGTCCCCGACACCCCGATGGCGGCCGGCTTGACCACCGAGGACGGGAGCTTCGAGCTGAGGCTGCTCCCGGGCCAGGGCTACGAGCTGGCCTTCATGCCCGCCGTCGACGAGGAGATCCCCTTCCTCGTCCTGCACGATGCCAGCTTCGACGTCGACGGCCGGCTCGACACCTACATCGACTACGGCGTGCCCGTCTACGGACTGGTCACCGACGCCGACGGCGCCGCCATGGCCGGCGTCGAGGTGCAGCTGGTCGACCCCGTCAGCGGGCTCGCCGGCCAGGCCGTGGTCACCGACGAGGTCGGTGCCTGGTCGCTCCGAGCGCTCGACGGCGCCTGGACCCTGCGCTTGGACGGCGGAACCGCGCGCCCGTGGCTGCCCACCCAGGAGCGCTCGCTGCAGATCGACGACGACAGCGAAGGAGCCCGCGTGGACGTGGCCTTCGGCTTGGGCGAGCCGCTCCGCGCCACGGGCCGGGTGGTGGACGACGACGGCTCACCACTGGACGACGTGAAGGTCCGCCTGACCTCGACCGCGCTGTCGGACACCGCCGGCCGCCTCGTGGCAGAGACCGAGACCGACGGCAATGGCTCCTTCACCGCGCGGGTGGTGGCGGGCACGTACGAGGTCGAGTTGATCCCCGACTACCAGGGCTCGGAGGGCCCGCGCCTGCTGGAGCAGACCTGGACGCTGAACGACCACGACGACCTCGGTCAGCTCTTCCTGGAGGCGCGCCCGACCGCCGAAGGCGTGGTGACGAGCCCCAGCGGCGAGCCTCTCCAGAACGCGGTCGTGCAGGCCGCCGAGCTGGGCTTCGACGGCTACATCTACGAGGCGCGCACCGATGCCTCGGGAACCTTCCGCGTGGACGCCGCGGAAGGCGAGCTCCGGTGGACCGTTCACCCGCCCGAGGACGTGGACGCAGCGCTGACGCACTTCCAGCTGAGCACGGACGACGTCGGCCAGCTCCCGCTGGTGCAGGGCGACGCCCTCAGCGGCTGCGTCGACAGCGACGCCGGCGAGCTGGCCTACACACCCATCGACGTGCGACGCGGCGACGAGGTGCTGGCCACGACCACGACCGACGAGGCGGGCTGCTTCGAGGTCCGCATCGAGCCGTGACGGACGGGCGAGCCGGGATCACAGCAGCGTGAAGTAGGCTCTGGCCGCATCGTCGAGGGTGTCCCGGGTCAGCTCCAGGGGGCGCCCGTGGTAGAGGCAGCGGTGCCGGACCTGGAGCAGCAGGTCGCGAGGATGGCAGTAGCGCATGGGCCGGCCCTTCTCGAGGTACCAGCTCTGCACGAGCCAGTCGACGGGTTCCTCCTCCGGGTAGAAGCCCATCTTCTCGGCCTCCGACAGCATGAGCCGGCGGAACTGCTCGGGGTTCGGGTCGTGGAAGCGCACCTTGTAGGGCAGGCGCCGGAGGAAGGCCTCGTCGACCAGGTCCTTCGGGTCGAGGTTGGTGGAGATGACCAGCATCGTGTCGAAGGGCACCTGAAGCTTCCGGCCGTTGGGCGTGCGCAGGTAGTCGACCTTGTTCTCCAGCGGCACGATCCAGCGGTTCAAGAGCGCGGCGGGCTCCACGGCCTGCCTCCCGAAGTCGTCGATCACGAGGATGCCGGTGTTGGCCTTCACCTGCAGCGGCGCTTCGCACAGGCCCGGCCCGGTCACCTCCAGCTCCAGGCTGTCGAGGGTGAGCTCGCCACCGGCGACCACGACAGGACGGCGGATCTGCACCCAGCGCCGATCGACACGCTTCCGGCCGAAGGCATCGTCGTCGTCGGCCTGCGGAACGGCCTTGTGCACGGCGGGGTCGTAGATCTGGACCACCGTGCCGTTCATCATCACGGTGTGAGGGATGTAGACGCTGGTGTCGTAGGCCGCGATCATGCGGAGGGCGAAGCTGGTCTTGCCGTTGCCGGAGTTGCCGAACATGAAGCAGCCACGGCCCGCGTTCATGGCCGGCCCGAGCTGCCCGAGCAGATCGCCGTCCACCTGCAGGTCGCCGAAGGCGCGCTCGAGGTGGGAGCTGTCGGGGGCCTCGCGGGTGATGGACTGGGACCACACGCTCTGTTGCCAGTGCTCCAACGACACCGGCGCCGGCCCCGCGTAGGGGCACGCGTCGCGGAGGTGCACGGCCTTCTGCCGCCCGGCCTCGGCGAGGTCGAAGTGGAAGTCGCCTGCCGCGCTGCCGCGGGCGTGGACCAGGAGCATGCGCCGCTTCAGGTCCTGGAGCTGGGCGCGGACCGGACCGGGGTGCAGCGCGATGCGGCGCGCGACCTCGTTGCCGGTGAGCCCGGGCGACTCGAGCAACACCTTGAGCACCAGCTGCTCGACCGCGGAGTCCCGCAGCCCGGCGGCCTGGAAGCTGTCGGGCTCGGCGGGCAGCCAGGCGGGCTCGATGTCCTGGGTGAGGTCGAAGCTGCCGGCCGCGTCCCAGCCGACCTCGGGGGAGGTCTCTTCGTCGAAGCTGATGTGGATCTGGTCGGTGTCCTTCAAGCGGCCTCACATGTCGCGGCGGTGCTCCAAGGCTCGCACGAGCGACACCCGGTCCGCGTACTCGATCTCCGTGCCGACCGCGATCCCGTGGGCGAGCCGGCTGACGCGGACCCCCAGGGGCTTCAAGAGGCGGGCGAGGTACAGCGCCGTGGCGTCGCCCTCCACGTCGGGGTCGGTGGCGAGGATCACCTCGTCGAGGTCGGAGCACCGCGCCAGCAGCGTGCGGATGCGCAGCTCGTCGGGGCCCACGCCGTCCAAGGGGCTGATGGCGCCGTGCAGCACGTGGTACCGGCCGCGGTACTCGCCGGAGCGCTCGATCGCGCTCAGGTCCTGCGGACGCTCGATCACGCAGACCTGGCGCGCGTCGCGGTTCGGGTCCTGGCAGGTGTGGCACAGCTCCCCCGCGCACCAGGTGTGGCACAGCTCGCATTCCTGCACGCTGCCCTCCAGGCCCACCACCGCCTCGGCCAGCTCGTGCAGGAGCTCTGCCGGCTGGCGGAGCAGCCACCACACCAGCCGCTGGGCGGTCTTCTCGCCGATTCCGGGCAGCCGGGACAGCTGCACGACGGCGCGCCGGATCGGGTCCACGGGTGGGCTCCTCGCTCGCCGGCTACAACAGGCCGGGCGGCAACATGCCGGGGGGGATGGGCAGCCCGCCCAGGAGCTCCTGCATGGCAGCGGCGGTGTGCTCGCGGGCGCGACGCAGGGCGTCGTTGGTGGCGGCGACGACGAGGTCCTCGAGCATCTCGACGTCGTCGGCCGCGTCCGGCGAGATGCTGACCTTCAGGATCTGGTTCTCGCCGTTGACGCGCACAGTCACCAGACCGCCGCCGGCGGTGCCTTCGTGCTCGGTGGCGGCCGCTTCGGCCTTCACCTTGGCCATGTTCTGCTGGAAGCCCGCGAGGAGCGGGCCGAGCTGGTCCATCATGGGAGGTCCTCGGGGAGGGAGAGGGGTTCGAGGGCGGTGAGCTCACCGCCGAGCTCGTCGAGCAGGAGCGTGATGCCGGCATCGGCGCGGGCGTGCACCCACAGCTCCTCTTCGTGTTCCTTCAGGCGAGCCGCGCGGCGCTCGGTGCGCGTGCGGCGGTGCTCGTCTTCGCGGGGCAAGGCCTCGAGCGCGGTGACGTCGAACACCTGGCGTGCCGCAGCGATCACCTTGGGGTGGCTCATCAGCTGCCGGCAGTGGTCGAGCCGGAAGTCCGTGGGGAAGCCGACCGTCAGCACACCGTCGCGGATGCCGCTGAAGACCGAGTCCTCGACGACCATGCGGATCGTCGGATCGCCCTTCAGCTCGTCGAGGAAGCTGGCGTAGCGGGCTTCGTTGTCGGTGTGGAGCGCGAGCGCAGGCGGTGCGGGTTCGGCAGGTAGCGGCTCGGGCTGCGCGGCCACCGGCTCGGGCGGCGCAGCGAGAGGCTCGGGCTCGACCGGCCGAGCTTCGACCGGTGCGGGCTGGGCGGCAGCCGGCTCGGGGTCGACCTGCGCGGGCTGGGCGGCGACGGGCTCGGGGTGTGCGGCCGCAGACGGCTCGGGCGGCGCCGGGGCGGGCGCAGCCACGGCGGGCTCCGGCCTGCTCGGCGCCTCGGCGAAGAGCGGCGCGGCCGCGTGCGGGGGTTCCGCGATGGGCTCCGCCTGCACGACCGGGGTGGGCTCGGGCTGGGACACCGCTTCCGGCCTCGGGGCGGGCGCGCTGAACGCCAGGGCCTGGCCTCGGGGCGCGTTGGGCGGCGCGGCGTGCGTGGACTGGGTGGACTGGGTGGACTGGGTGCGTTGGTCGGGACGCGGGGAGACACGCGGCGCCGAGAAGCGGCCCGACGGGCGCGGACCCCCGCCGCCACCGCCGCCCCGAGGGCCCCCGCTGCGGAGCTTCTTCTCGAGCTGCTCCAGCCGCTCGAGCAGCTTGTCGATCGGCTGCACGGGCCGCACACCGGCGAGCCGCGCCACGGCCATCTCCAGCACCAGCCGCGGCCGGGTGGAGCGGCTCACCTGGTCGTGCACCTCCAACAGGGCATCGAACCAGCGCGAGAAGACATCGACCGGCACGCCTTCACAGAGCGCGGCGAGCTGGGTGATCTCTTCTTCCGGTGCGTCGAGGTGCTTCCGGGCTTCCGGGGAGAGCACCACGAGGGCCGCGTTCCGGAGCAGCTCGAGGAGCTCTTCGGTGAACTGCGACATCTCGTAGCCGTAGTCGTGCACGGTGGCGATCGCGTCGAGGCAGCGAGCGGGGTCGCCCTCGATCAGCCCGCCGAGCATGCCGTGGAGCAGGCCGCGATCGACGAGGCCCAGGATCTCGCCGACCTCCTGGTCGCTGACCGACTCGCCGGAGAAGGCGATGACCTGGTCGAGCAGCGACTGGCTGTCGCGCATGGAGCCTTCGCCCGCGCGGGCGATGAGCCGCAGGCCCTCGTCGCTGATCGAGAGCCCTTCGGACTCCGAGATGCGCCGCAGGCGCTCCACCACGACCTTGGCGGGGATGCGCTTGAAGTCGAAGCGCTGCACCCGGGAGAGCACGGTGTCCGGGATCTTCTGCGGCTCGGTGGTGGCGAAGATGAACACCACGTGCGGCGGCGGCTCCTCCAGGGTCTTCAACAGCGCGTTGAAGGCCCCGGTGGAGAGCATGTGCACCTCGTCGATGATGTAGACGCGGTAGCTGCCGGACTGCGGGGGGTAGTGCACCGTGTCGCGCAGCTCGCGCACGTCGTTGACGGAGTTGTTCGACGCGCCGTCGATCTCCACGACATCCGGCGAGCGGCCGCCGAGCACCTCGACGCAGCTCGTGCATTCGCCGCACGGGGTGGGTGTGGGGCCCTGCTTGCAGTTCAGGCAGCGGGCCATGGTACGCGCCGCGGTGGTCTTTCCCACCCCGCGCGCGCCGGTGAACAAGAGCGCGTGGTGGATGCGCTTCAGACGCAGGGCGTTCTGCAGGGTGCGTGTGACGTGGCCCTGCCCGGCGATCTCCTCGAAGGTCGTCGGGCGCCACTTCCGGGCGATGGCCTGGTAGCTCATGCAAAAGGGGGTAACCGCACGCACCGGCCGATAGGAGGGCGCATGCGGACCATCGCTCTGTTGCGCGGCATCAACGTCGGCGGCCACAACAAGCTGCCGATGGCCGAGCTGCGCGCGCTCTGCGCCGAGCTCGGCTTCGGTGACGCCAAGACCTACATCCAGTCGGGCAACGTGGCCTTCGACGCCGAGGGCGAGGTGGCCGAGCGCCTGCGCGCGGGCATCGAGGCGCGCTTCGGCCTGCGCGTGCCCGTGGTGGTGCGCACCCGCGAGCAGGTGGCGGCGGCGATGGCGGCGAACCCGCTGCCGGTCGACGACAAGATGCTGCACCTGATCTTCCTCGACCGCGTGGTCGACGGCTCGGCGCTGGACCCGAACCGCTCCCCGGGCGACGTGTTCGAGGTTCACGGCGACGTGATCTACGTGCGCTACGGCGTCGCGAGCCACATGAGCAAGCTGACCATCGGCTGGTTCGAGAAGCAGCTGGGTTGTACAGCCACCGCAAGAAACTGGCGCACCGTGGGAAAGCTGCTCACCCTCTGAGGCCCCGCCTTCAGAGGAACATGCCCCGCTTCCCGCCCAAAGGGCCAGGGAAGCGGGAGCGTGCAGGCGGCGCCAGCCCACACCTAAGATGGGGGGTCAGCGCGCCACAGGCGCGCGTAGGGGGGCCTATGAGGGCCCCCCTTCAGAGAGCCCTACCGCTAATCACTCCCGTCGCAGTCCCAGTCCACGCCGTCCTGGGGCGGGTCGTACGCGGCCGGGCTGACGGCGCTGTCGGCGTCGTCGCAGTCCCCACCGTCCTCGCTGTAGCCGTCGCCGTCGTCGTCGGCGTGGTCGGTGCCTTCGTCGACCGATCCGTCGCAGTCGTCGTCGGCCCAGTCCTCGGACTCCGCTGCGCCCGGGTAGGTGCCCGGGTCGGTGTCGTCGCAGTCGCCGCCGTCCTCGCTGTACCCGTCGCCGTCGTCGTCCGACGCGCTCGTGTGCTCGTCGACCGCGCCGTCGCAGTCGTCGTCCGCGCCGTCGGCCTCCTCGGTGGCGCCCGGGAAGGCCGTTCCGTCCCCGTCGTCGCAGTCGCCGCCCTCGCTGCTGTAGCCGTCCAGGTCGAGGTCTTCGCCCCCGGCATCGACCACGCCGTCGCAGTCGTCGTCCACCCCGTTGCCGTCGACCTCGTCTTCGCCCGGGCTCACCTCGGCGTCCCCGTCGTGGCAGTCGCCCTGGTCCTCGTTCCAGCCGTCGCCGTCGTCGTCGTAGGCGCTCGTGCCCTCGTCCACCACCTCGTCGCAGTCCTGGTCCTCGTTGTCGGCGACCTCGCTGCCCGAGGGGTGGGTGCTCGCGTCGCCGTCGTCGCAGTCTCCGGCGCAGCTCGTGAAGCCGTCGAGGTCCACGTCGTAGGCCTGCGGGTCGCCGCCCTCGCAGTCGTTGGCCCGCAGCACGACGTCGGTGACCGAGGCCCCGTCGAGCCCGAGGCTCAGCGTGCCGCTCGCCGCCGTGTCGCCGGGCGCCGTGAACACCACCTCGAGCCCCAGGGCGCCGCCCACCTCCAGGGTCACCGGCAGGCTGGCTTCGACCTCGAACGCGGCGCTGTTGGAGCTGGCCGCCGTGAGCTGAAGCGGCATCGAGCCGTCGTTCTGCAGCGTCAAGGTGCGGCTCGCGTCGTCGCCCGCGTCCACGGCGCCGAACTCCAGCACGGTGGGCCACACGCTCGCCGCGCCCAGCACGCCCTGCCCCCGCACCTCGCGCTCGACCTGGCTCCCCGACGCATCGGAGGTGATCGTGAGCACCGCCAGGTGGTAGCCCTCGCCGCTGGGGGTGTAGCGCAGGTCGATGTACTCGGGAGTGCCCTCGCCGACCGCGTCGGGGAAGGCGATCAGCTCGAAGCTGTCGCCCTGCACGTCGAGGAGATCGATCGACGCGATGTCGACGCTGCCGCCCGCAGTGCAGTCCAGCTGGAAGCGGAAGTCCACCGCCTCGCCCACGGGCACCTGGTCCAGATCCTGGAGGCCGGGCGTGACCTCCAGCACCGCTTCTTCGGCCACCACCGTCACGTCGGACCCGCACGCACCGAGGAAGGGCAGCGCCACCAGCGCGAACGGCGCGCGACGCCGACGCCGGAGCAAGCCGAGGGCGCCGACGAGCGCGAGCCAGCCCGTGGAGCCCGCGCCGGCACAGCCGCAGGTGGACTTGCCGTCGTCGAAGGCGCCGCTGGTCACCTCGCCGGTGTCGCGTCCGCAGCCCTCGTCCACCTCGCCGTCGCAGTCGTTGTCGACCCCGTCGCACATCTCCGCGAGGCCCGGGCGGATCCAGCCGTTGCCGTCGTCGCAGTCGCCATCGGCCTCGGAGTAGCCGTCGCCGTCCACGTCCTCGGTGCCTTCGTCGACCGCGTCGTCGCAGTCGTCGTCGAGACCGTTCTCGACCTCGGTGGCCGCAGGGGACACCTCCGCGTCGCCGTCGTCGCAGTCGCCGGACTCCTCGGAGAAGCCGTCGCCGTCGTCGTCCACGTGCGCGCCCCCCTCGTCCACCAGGCCGTCGCAGTCCTCGTCCACGCCGTCGGCGGTCTCTTCGGCGTCCGGGTTCACCGACGGGTCGTCGTCCCAGCAGTCCCCTTCGTCCTCCGTCCAGCCGTCGTCGTCGTCGTCGCTCGCCGTGGTGCCCTCGTCGATCACCTCGTCGCAGTCGTCGTCCACCCCGTCGGGCTCCTCCTCGGCCCCCGGGTACACGCTGGCGTCGTCGTCGTCGCAGTCGTCGCCGTCGACGTGGTAGCCGTCGCCGTCCTCGTCGAAGGCGTCGCCGTCAACCACGCCGTCGCAGTCGTCGTCCACGCCGTTGCCGTCGATCTCGGTGGCCTCGGTCCCCACGTCCGGGTCGCCGTCGTTGCAGTCGCCCTCGTCCTCCGACGCGCCGTCCCCGTCGTCGTCGGAGCAGTCGGTGTCCTCGTCCACGACGTCGTCGCAGTCGTCGTCGACCGCGTTGCAGCTCTCGACCCCGGCCGGGCTCACGTCGGCGTTGCTGTCCGAGCAGTCGCCGCCTTGCTCGCTGAAGCCGTCGCCGTCGTCGTCGTAGACCGCCGTGCCCTCGTCCACCGTGCCGTCGCAGTCTTCGTCGGCGCCGTCGGTGGTCTCGCTCGCGCCGGTGTACACGTCGGCGTCGTTGTCGTTGCAGTCGGTGCCGCCCGCCGCGGTGCTGTCCTCGCCGTCGCCGTCGAGGTCTTCCACGTCGTCGCCGTCGCAGTCCTGGTCCACGCCATCGTAGGGCACCTCGACCGCGCCGGGGTACACCGCGCTGTCGTCGTCGTCGCAGTCGGTGGCGTCGTCGGTGTAGCCGCTGGGCTCGTCGCAGGCGTCGGTGCTCGCCGCGGCGTTGCCGTAGTCGTCGCCGTCGCCATCGAGGTACCAGGTGCTCTCGCCCGTGGCGCCGGCCTCGTCGACGTCGCTGTCGCAGTCGTCGTCGTAGCCGTTGCAGGCCTCGGTGCCGGCCGGGTTCACGGCGGCGTCGCCGTCGTCGCAGTCGGTGAAGTCGGTGACGAAGCCGCTGCCCTCGCTGCAGGCGTAGGCGGTGTCGGTGGTCGAGCCGTAGCCGTCGCCGTCCTCGTCGAGGTAGTAGGTGCTCCCGTCGGCCGGGTCCTCGTCGACCACGCTGTCGCAGTCCTCGTCCACGCTGTCGCAGGCCTCGACCGCCCCAGGATGCACGCTGGAGTCCCCGTCGTCGCAGTCGCTGTCGTCCGCCACGAAGCCCGAGGACACCGAGCAGGCGTCGCTGTCGTCGGAGGCGTCGCCGTAGCCGTCGCCGTCGTCGTCGGCGTAGACCGTCAGCTCGTCGATCGCGTCCTCGTCGACCGTGCCGTCGCAGTCGTCGTCGTCCAGATCGCAGGTCTCGTCGGCACCCGGGTAGGTGCTGCTGTCGTCGTCGTCGCAGTCGGTCCCGCCGGTGCAGGTGTCGGAGAAGACGTCGTCGCCGTCGACGTCGCACACGCCCCAGACGTAGAGGTTCTCCCAGAGCGTGAGGTTGTAGCCGGGGGTGGTGGCGTTGGCGCACCCGGCCAGGAGCACGTTCGTGTCGCCCGAGACCACCACGTCGTAGGCCGGGCGGCTGCCGGACGCACCCGCCAGGTTCTCGGCCGCCACGATGGTGTCGGCGCCGTAGTCCACGATGGCCGTGCCGCCCGAGACGGTGGACGACGACGCGATCGAGATCGAGCTCACGCCGTCGGTGAGCTGGTCGACCGCGAGGGTCGACGTGGTGGCGCAGCCGCTGCCCGAGACCGCGTCGTCCACGATGGTCATGGTGGAGCCGATGTCGGCGAGCAGGTCGTTGACCGTGTCGTTGTCGGTGCCGTAGCCCGTGGGGGGCGTGGCCCAGTCGCCGGTGACCACGAGGCGGCCGCCGCCCTGCACGAAGGTCTGGAGCGCCGCGGACTGGGACGCGGAGAACGCCGCCCCCGGGATGAGGAAGATCGCGAGCTTGACGCCGGTGTAGTTGGTCGGCCAGGTGGTGGACGACGACGAGAACACGTCGGCCCCCACGTCGGTGAGCGCGTCCTCCACGTCGGCAACGGCGGCTCCGAGCGCGTAGCCGGGACCGTTGTTGTAGTAGAGGTAGACGTCCTGCGCGGCGGCGGGAGCGGCGAGGGCGAGGAGCAGCGTCATGGCGGCAGGCTACCGCGTGGCTGCGGCGGGCCGGCGCGGAATCCCGGTCCGCGGAACCCGCAGCTTCGTGCGCACCGAGCCGGGAAGGCCGCGGCCGCTCCACGGGTCCCGGTGCCAGGAGCTCCCGATGACCCTCGCCTGGCTGTCCCTCGTCCTCGCCGACGAGCCCACCGCGCCCGCCCCCCTCGTGTTCGCGCCCGTCGTGGTGCAGGGCGAGGTCCAGGAGCCGCAGATCGAGCTGGTGACCGCCCGGCTCCCCACCCACGGCACCGCGGAGCAGGAGCGCCACGACGCGGTCGTGCGCGGGCTCGCTGGGGTGGCTGCGCTGAAGTAGGGCCGAGCTACCGCTCGTTCATCGTCTTGCCGTCGGTCACGACCGCCGTGCTGTCGGCCTCGACCCCCGGGTCGACGCCCAGCACCTCGGCGCTCGCGAGCGCCGCGTGGTTGCCGAGCAGCCAGCCCTCGATGGTGGGCTCGAGCTCCGGCGCGTTGTTGAGCATCTTCGAGCCGCTGCCGGCCGCCGTGAGCACCTCGAGGTGGTGCGGACCGCGCGCGCTGCCGTCGAGCACCAGCGAGCTCTTGGCGGCATAGGTGTCGTTGTCGCTCACCACGATGAGCATCGGCCGGTCCCCGTAGCTGGTGACCGCCTCGGCCACCGCCACCCCCTCGAGCTCCAGTCCCGGAGAGAGCAGGACCAGGTTCTCGATGGCGTCGTCGCGGGAGGCGACGAGGGTGGCCAGGTTGGCGCCCACGCCGGCGCCGACGATCGACACCACCAGGCCCTGCTTCTGCAGGTGCAGCACGGCCGCGCGGACGTCTTCGGTCATGGCGGCGTAGTCGTCGTCGTCGAGCTCGGGTCGGTCCTCGCCCTCGGGGATGTTGTCGCCGTGACCGCGCAGGTCGACCGCGAGGGTGGTGAGGCCGGCCCGGTTCAGGCGCGCGGTGAGGAAGCGCCAGTCGGCGGCCTTGCGCTTGGCCATGTGCACCAGGACGACGCCGCGCTCGGCACCGGGGACCGCTTCGTAGTCGGCCGCGAGCGCCGTGCCGTCGGAGCTCTCCAGCGTGAGGTCCGCGGCGGAGGCGAGCCCGATGAGCAGCGAAAGGAACATGAGGCCGACCCTCCGTGAAGAGCCGAGAGCCTACACCAGCCCATTCAGCTGGCGGAGCAGCCAGGCGAGGTCCACGCCGTAGCCGAAGGCGGCCTCCTCCAGCGTTTCGTCCGCGCCGACCGAGCAGGCGTCGCAGGCCGGGAGACCGAGGCCGGCGAAGACCTCCCGCACCCCGGGGTGACGCGCCCAGGCCGCATGGATGGTGGTCCGCGGGGTCACGGGCGTGCGCGCGACCAGCACCCGCTCGAGGCGCACCAGCACGGCGTCGAGGTCGGCGATCGCGCGGCGCGCCGTAGCGAGGGTAGCGTCGAGCTCAGCGAGGGCCACACCGCCACGGTAACCGTCGCGCGGTGATCGTCGTGCGAAGATGGCGCGCGATGCTGCTGTCGATCCTGGCCTCCCTCACCGCCACCGCGGCTCCTCTGGTGCTGCACGAGGCGTCTGTCGGCCCCGCGCTCGCGGTCCGTGGGGTGGCGCGCATCGCCGAGGTCGACGAACAGGATCTCGCGGTCAGCACCCTGCCGAGCCTGCTCGCCGACGCGGCCCCCCTGCTGGCCGGCGACGGCGAGCTGCGCCCCTGCACGGGCGAGCCGACCAGCCACGAAGCCCTGGGTGTGGCCATCGACGAGGCGGCGGGCGCGCTCGACTACGCCGAATACGCCCAGGCCCGCGCCGTGCTGGACACCGCCCTGGCCAGCCTGCCCTGCCTGTTCGAGCCCCTCCAGCCCGAGCTCGTTGCCCGGGCCTGGTACCTCCACGGGATGGCCTGGCTCGGCGAAGGCGACAAGCCCAAGGCCTGGAGCGACTTCGGCCGCACCTGGCACTACGACCAGGGGCTGGACTGGGACGACACCTACCCGCCGGACGGCAAGGCGACCTTCGAGGCCGCGCGCGCCGAACAGGCCGCCACCGACACCACCCGCCTCGAGGTGCTCCCCCCGGGCACCCTGGTGGTGAACGGCGAGACCGTGCGGGCCGCCGAGGTGCTGGACCTGCGCCCCGGGCGTCACGTGTTGCAGACCCCCGAGAGCTACACCACCGCGCTCCTCGACCTGCCCCCCGGAGCCGAAGCGGAGCTGTTGCTGCCGTGGGAGCTGGACGATCGCAGCCTGACCTCGGTCGCCACGAGCGACACCCAGGCGCTCCTGGCGTGGGCCTTGTCCGGGCGCGGGCACGACACCGTGTACGTCTACCTGCCCGACCGGCCGCTCTGGACGCTGGACACGACCACGGGCACGTGGACCCCGCTGAGCGTGGCGATCTCCGAGGTCCCACCCCCCGTGTACTCCGTCCGCAACACGGTGAGGTCGGCGAGCTTCGCCACCACCGGTGCCGGCCTGCTGCTGACCGGGGTCGCGCTGTGGCGTGGCAGCGTGGCGGCCGAACGGGGCAACGCCGCCACCGACGACGTGAGCTACAACGCCGCCGCACGCGCCCACGAGCGCTGGTTCTACACCTACCTGGGCGGGCTCGGCGTGACCGGCGCCGGCGTGCTCGGCTTCAGCGCGTCGTTCGTGCTTCCGGAGTAGAGTCTGCGGGTGACCGACGTCCGCGAGACGCCGCAGCTCGGCACGAGCCGCTACCGCCTGCTCTCCGTGCTGGGCGAAGGCGCGATGGCAACCGTGTACCGCGCCCGCGACGAGGTGCTGGGCGTGGACCGCGCGATCAAGGTCATGGCCGAGAAGATGGTGCGCAACCACGAAGCCCGGGAGCGGTTCCTGAACGAGGCGCGGGTCATGGCCACCCTGGCGCACCCCAACGTGGTGCGGGTGGTCGACGCCCAGCTCGAGGGCGACACCCCCTACCTCGTGATGGAGCTCATCCCAGGCGGCAGCCTGGACCTGCACGTGGACCATGCGGAGCGCGTGCATCCCGCGATCGCCATCCGCCTGGTCCGCGACGTGCTCGCCGGGCTCGCCGCCGCCCACGACCAGGGCGTGGTGCACCGCGACGTGAAGCCCCAGAACGTGCTGATGACGCTCGGGGGCAAGGCCAAGGTCACCGACTTCGGCGTGGCGCACGTCGCCGATGGCAAGCGGGGGCTCACCCGCACGGGCACGAGCCTCGGCACCCTGGCCTACCTCGCTCCCGAGCAGCGGCAGGACGCCAGCACCGCCGACCACCGCGCCGACATCTACGCGGCCGGCGCCACGCTCTACCACCTCGTCACCGGCCGCGAGCCCTTCGACCTCTACTCCACCGATCGACGGGACCAGACCTACAAGGGCATCTCGACCAAGCTGGCCCAGGTCATCGCCAAGGCGTGCGCCTACGAGCCGGCGGAGCGCTTCGACACCGCGCAGGCCATGGCGGTCGCCCTGGACCAGGTGAGCTGGTCGATCCCCCGCAAGCGCGGCGCTCGGGAAGCCATGCTGGCCTGGGCCGCGACCATCGCCGCCCAGCAGGCCGAGGCCGAGAGCCTTCCGCCCCCACGGGCCGAGGGCCTCACCACCCCGCCGGCGTGGGGTTGGGATGCGGAAGGAGGCGAACCCGAGCCCGTCGTCGAGCCCGACCCGGCCGAGGGCACCCTCGGCCCGGTGGACCCGGGGCTGCCCCCATGGGTGGCCGTGATCGCGGGTGGCCTGCTCTCCCTCGCCCTGGCCGGAGCGGCCTTGTTGTTGCTGGTGCTCCAGCCGTGGAACCGCGCCGAGCCGCCCCCGGAGCCGGAGCGGGTCGGGCTGGTCGAAGCGCTCGAGAACCCCACCGCACCCGAGGTCGAGCTGCCGGAGCCCCAGGCTGCAGAGCCGGTGATCGAGGCGCCGCCGAAAGAGCCGGTGGAGCCCATCGCGACCGCCAGGCCCACCGAGCGGGCGCCCGCGGTGCCGGTGCACACCGAGGCTCCGCGGATCACGCACACGCCGCCCCCGGAGCCGGAACCCGAGCCCGTGCCAGAGCCCGAAGCCACCGCTACGGTCACCAGCTACCTGAACAGCCGCCCCTGGAGCCGCGTGGCGCTCGACGGCGTCGAGGTGGGCCGCACGGTGTACAAGGCCGACCTCCCCTCGGGAGCGCACCGCCTCGCCCTGACCACCGGAGACGGCCGCACCCACGAGGCCACGATCACCGTCACGGCAGGTGAGAGCCTGCGCTACTGCTGGGACTTCGACCTCGGCGGCCCCTGCGTCCGTTGACACCGCTATCGCCGGGGTTAGGAACGCCGTCTCTCGGCCTCTGGCCGAACGTTCTTTGATGGTTGGCATGACTGCGACCGAGCGCTTCATGGAGCTGGCACTGGACCAGGCCCGGCGCGCGGCGGAGCTCGGCGAGGTGCCCGTGGGGGCCATCGTCGTGCGGGACGGCCAGGTTCTGGCCGCTGCCCACAACCGCCGCGAGCTGGATCAGGACCCCACCGCCCACGCCGAGATCCTCGCCCTGCGCGAGGCCTCCCGGAAGGTGGGCAGCTGGCGCCTCGAGCGCTGTGAGCTGTACGTGACCCTCGAGCCCTGTGCCATGTGCACCGGGGCCCTGCTCCTCGCCCGGATCGAGCGCTGCCTCTACGGCGCCACCGACCCCAAGGGCGGCTACCTCGGCACGGTGGGCGACCTCTCGGACGTCCCCGAGCTGAACCACACCCTCGAGGTGGTGCCGGGCGTGCGGGGCGACGAGAGCGCTCAGCTCCTGAAGGGCTTCTTCCGAAGCCTCCGATCGCGCAAGCCGACCCCATGATCTCGAACAGGATGCGGAGGGGTGGCCGAGTGGACGAAGGCGGTAGATTCGAAATCTATTGACGGTTTGCGCCGTCCGGGGGTTCGAATCCCCCCTCCTCCGCCATCCTGTTCTCAACGCCGCGCGGCGGTGGACACCTGGAGAGGTGACCGAGTGGACGAAGGTGCACGACTGGAAATCGTGTGTAGGGCAACCTACCGAGGGTTCGAATCCCTCTCTCTCCGCCACCGCCGCGTAGCTGTCCTTCGTCGCGCGCAGCGGTGATGGTCGGGCCCCTCTGACTCGAGCCCGTGAACCCCGCCAGGCCCGGAAGGGAGCAACGGTAGACGGTCACTCGAGGGCAGGGGGTCACCCGGCCATCTCCCCTGCGCGCGGCGTCGCCGCGGCCCTGCCGTGGCACACTCCCGCCATGTTCACCCTCCCCGTGGCGCTGACCCTCGGCCTCGCCTGCAAGCACGTCGAGGTCACGGTCAGCCCCACCCCAGGGTCCGACCTCTCCGCCATCGTGAGCTGGCAGACCCCTGGCGACGTCGAAGCCTGGGTGGAGTTCGGCGAAGGCGCCCTCACCCACCGCACCACCGCGGTCTCCACCGGCGCCGACCACGCGCTCGTGGTGCTGGGCATGAAGGCCGAGCGCACCTACGCCCTCCAGGCCGTCTGGGACGACGACGGCAAGGAGCGACGCAGCGATCTGCTGGAGTACACGACCGGGGAGCTGCCCTACGACTGGCTCGTGGGCGACGTCGACGTGCTCGACGAAGACGCGATGCAGCCTGGCTGGACGCTCGTGAACACCCACGTGGGCACCATCACCCCCGTGGTGGCCGCGATGTACGACACCGACGGCGAGCCGGTCTGGATCTACACCGGCGGCGACGACGGGCGCGCAGACCTGCAGCTCACGCTGGTCGACGACACCGTGCTGATGGGCCCGGGCGTCCCGGCGGGCGAGGCCGTGCGGCGGGTGGCGCTCGACGGCACCACGGTGTGGGAGGGCTTCACCCAGGCCGGCGAGCGCGACCAGATCGGGCTCGTCGCCGGCCAGTACCACAACGTGCTGGAGTGGCTGGGCGACGACGAGATCGCGACCGTGAAGGCCATCGAGTACGACGACGCGCTGGCGGACGTGGTGGAGATCCACGACCTCGACGGCAACCTGGTGTGGAGCTGGGACTTCACCGACCACGTCGACTTCAGCGACGAGCAGCCGTCGTTCAACATGTGGTGGACCCACGCCAACAGCGTGTCCCAGCGCGAGGGCAAGGTGTACGTGAACAGCTGGTCGCTGGAGCGGCAGTTCTGCATCGACCGCGCCAGCGGTGAGCTGGACTGGACCCTCGGTGGGAATGCCGACTTCAACGTAGCGGGGCTCGCAGCCGACGTCTTCACAGGCCCTGCCCACAGCTTCGAGGCGCTGGGGGGCGATCGCTTCCTGGCCTACGACAACGGCAGCACGCAGCGGGGGTCTCGGGCGGTGGAGTACGCGCTCGACCTCGACGCCATGACCGCCGAGGTGGCATGGGCCTACCCGGGTGACTTCTCCGACGCGGAGACCTGGTACAACCAGAGCCAGGGCGATGCGGACCGCCTCGACAACGGCAACACACTCATCTCGGCCGGCAACGCCGGGGCCGGCGAGGACGCCAGCCGCCTGTTGGAGGTCACCCCCGACGGTGAGCTGGCGTGGCGCTTCTGGTTCCACGCCTCCGAAGAGGCGCTGGCCGGGGCCTACCAGGTGGAGCGCATCCCCGCCTTCTCCGAGCCGCTGTGATCGCCTGGCTCGCGGCGTGTGCGGTGTCGGAGGCACCTCCGGCTCTGCCCGAGGCGCCCTTCGTCAGCGGCGAAGCCGCAGCGTTGAGCGAGCTGGTGGCCCAGCTGGCCTTCCTGGAGGACGCGCCGGCAGCGGCGCTGTCGGGATCGCTGCCCGCCCAGCTGGCCGGCTGCCAGCGCACCCACGGCTGGTCCACGTGGTCGTGCGACGAGCCCGGCAGCGCCGAGGCGGCCCGCGGCGATGCGGCGCTGCTCGTGGGGCTCCCGCTCGGTGAGGGCCTCGTGCTGGCGCGCGGCGGCCCGAACCCCGGTGGCGCCCGGTTCGACCTGGAGCTCTTCGAGCCAACCGGGTTCGGGTCGTTCCTCCGTGCCGCGGAAGACGGTCCAGGCGCGAGCGTGCTGGAACCCGAGGGCGCGTTCCTGCACGCCCGGGGACGGACCGCGGAGCTCGATCTCGCCGCGCTGGTTCCGGAGGGCAGCCAGGCCGACGAGCTGTTCGGCCTGCGGAGCGAGCTGTTCTCGGCGACCGTGCTCGACGGCACCTGGGAGCTGGCGGCCTGGCCACCCGAGGGTGTGAACCCGGCTCCCCGGGCCGCGGTGGCGCTGGGCGTGCGCGACCCCGACCTGGCCGCCCGGGCGGTGGGCGCGATGCTCGACGAGCTCGTCGGGCGCTGGCCAGCCCTGAGCCCCACCCCCTTCGTGGCCGAAGGGGGCTCGGGCGGCTGCCTGCTGGACGTCAACCTCCTGCCCGAGCTCGCACCCTGCTGGCTCGTGACCGACCGCGCGGTGGTCGTCGGCTGGAACGAGGCCAGCGTGCGCCTGGGCAGCGCGCCGGTCCCCACCCTGGTCGTGGACTTCGTCGCCCTCGCGGGCTCCGACGCGCTGCTCCACGCCGCGCTCGAGCCCGACGTGCCGCACCAGCCCCTCGCCTACCCCTGGGAGCGCTTGACGGTGGATCTGGGCTGGGGCGAGGGCCGCACCGTGGGCACGCTGGTGCTGCGGTGAGGCGCTGGCTGCTCGCAGGACTCCTCGTGGCCTCCGGTGCCCTGGGCCTCCGGGCGTGGCAGCAGGTGGCGGCGCTGGAGGCCGACGCGGCGGTCTGCGACGCGCTCCGGGCGGGCGACCTCGCCACGGCGGCGGCCCAGACCCCGAGCGGCGACACCGGTCGCAGCTGCCGGGCGCTGGCCCTGTTCGCGTTGGGCGAGACCGAGGTGGCGGCCGCCGAAGCCGCTGCCCTGGATCGGGACGGCGTGCCCCTTCCACCGCCGCTCGCGATCGCGCTGCTCCACACCCGCCAGCGGGAGGGCCACGCGGCCGCCGCAGCGGACCTCGCCCGACGCGCAGCCGCGGCGGCCCCTACCCACCCCGAGCTCATGCTCCAGGAGCTGCAGCTCCGCCTGGCGGTGGAGCCCGAGGGGCAGGTGCTCGACGACCTCGGTGCGCGGGTGGACGCGGGCACCGGGCTGCGCCGGCTGTTGGTGGCCGACGCGTGGAACGACCGCTTCGAGCCCCACAAGGCGCTCGCGCTGCTCGGCGCGGAGCCCTCCGGCATCCCGCCCGAACGGATCGGACTCTGGTACCGCGCGCGCCTGCAGGCCCAGGTCTGGGCGAACGACGTGCCCGGTGCGCGCGCCACGGCCAGCGCCTGGCGTGAGGCGGGCGAAGACCCGCGGGTGGTGGCCGCCTTCTACGCCATCGGGGTGAGCCAGGGGCTGCAGGACCCCGACCCGGGGCCGGTCGCCCTGCTGGCCGCGGCGGCGCCGGCCTCGGAGGCGCTCGGACGCCCCGACCTGAGCGCCTACCTCTACACGCGGTGGATCGGGCACCTGGTCAACACCGGCGCCACCGACGCCGCGCTCGCGGTCTACGACGGGCTGGGAGGTCGGCTCGAGCTGCCCAGCATCTCGCGGCAGGCCATCGAGCGCCTGGAGGTCACCCTCGACGAGGACACCGGCCCCACGGTGGGGCTGCGCTTCCTCGTGCCCGGCGCGGGGCAGGTGCTGCTCGCCGGCGACACCCTGGACGCTCCCTGGGTGGCGCACGCCGTGGGCGGCCCGACCGTGGTGGAGGTGCCCTGGACCCCGCTGCCCCAGCGCTGGGTGTTCCGGGACGGCTCGGGGGTGAGGGCGTCGGGCACCCTCTGGCCGCCGCGAACCGGTGTGGTGGACGTGGACGTGACCGCCCGGGCCCCGGCGCCCGAGCAGCGCTTCGCCCGCACGGGCCGTGCTGGGGACGGTCGGCGCAAGCTGCTCACCGTCATCCTCGACTGCGCCGACTGGCGCCTGGCCGGCTACCTCCGCGCCCGAGGTGAGCTCCCCGTGCTCGACGCGATGATCGCCGTCGGGTGGTCCGGCGTGCTCCGCAGCGATCCGCCCTTCACGGCGGCCGCGATGCGCGCCCTGGTGTACCCGCAGACCGACCGCCAGGTCACCACCGCGTCCCACCTCCACGAGCTGGGCATGGAGCTGGCGGGCCTGGCCGACGTCGGGGTGAACCCCTTCGACGCGCTCGGAGCGGTCCTTCCTTTCACCCCCGATCTGTTCGGCACCCTGGGGGCCGGCGAGCTGAGCGCGGGCAACATGCTCTTCTCGCACGGGGCCGTCGAGGCGGGCCGCCACGCGGAGCTGGTGGGGCCCGGCGGTCGGCGCAGCACGCTGCCGGCCCTCGCCGCGGAGCGACCGCTCACCGCGACCGAGGCCGAGCGCTTCGAGCCCTGGCTCGGCAGCGTGGGCGACCGCTACACCGAGGGCCACGTGCGCCTGATCGCCTCGGAGCTCGACGCGCTGACCACCTTCGCCACGTCGGAGACGCCGGACGTGATGGTGCTCCGGGTGGAGCCGCTCGACCTGCTCACCCACGCCCTCTACAGCGACACCTCCGAGGTCGGCCAGGACGACGGCCAGAAGCTCCTCTACGAGGTGTACCGCTACGTGGACGAGCGCCTGGGCGAGGTCTGGAACGCCCTGGACGACGACGACGTGCTGCTGATCGTCAGCGACCACGGCATCCGGGTGGCGATGCAACACGACCCCGCCGCGCTGCTGGTGGCGGTGGGCGACGGCGTGCCCCACGGGCGCGCCGAGGGAGAGCCGGCGTTCACCGGCCTGGCGCGGGCGGTGGCCGACCTGGCGGGGGTGCCCACGGACTGGCCAGCGACGGGCGTGGCGCCGTGGGCGGAGTGAGGGCACGCGACTACTTTTCCACCGCGGTGGAGAAGTAGGGGCTCGTCCACCCACGTGGCGCTCACCACGCAGGACCACCCGCCGCCGACAAGAAGTCGGATCCCTCTGCGACGTTGCCGCCATGGCTGGACGACCGCCCCAGGAGTCCCCATGTTCGTCAGCCTGCTGCTCGCCTGCGCCCCCAGCCCGGAGGACACGGCCGCGGCCACCGACACCCAGGAGCCCATCTGCGGGTCCGCCGAGGGCATCGGCTACGTGGCGCCGACGCTGCCGAACGTGATGCTCGCCGTGGACCGCTCGCGCTCGATGGCCGACGACGGCAAGTGGCAGTCGCTGTTGGCGATGACGCCCTACCTGGAGGCCGTGGAGGCCTCGAGCAACCTCGGGCTCACCCTCTACCCGGCCGAGAGCGACTGCGACGCGACGATCGCGGTGCCGGTGTCCAGCGACGACGACGCGGACCTGGCCATCGCCGACGCCCTCTCGTCGTCCAGCCCCGGCGGTGGCACCCCCATCGCCGCGGCCCTGAGGCTGATCCGCCAGGAAGGCGGGATGCAGGACGCCGACCGCGACAACGTCGTGGTCCTGGTCACCGATGGGATGCCCAGCTGCCTCGGAGACGCGGTCGAGGAGGCGGAGGCGCTCGCCACCGCGGAGGTGCCGATCAAGCTGCACGTGCTGGGCCTCGGCAACGGCGCCGACCAGAACCAGCTCTCCGAGCTCGCCGAAGCCGCCGAGCCGAGCACCGGACCCGACAACCTCTACATGGCCGAGGACGTCGAGGACCTGCTCGGCCGCCTCGACCACATCGCCGCCGCCCTCTCCCCCTGCACCTACGCGCTCGAGGAGACGGTGGTGGCCGACACCCTCCAGGTCACCGTCGCCGGCGAGCGGCTCTCCGAGTGCGAGGAAGCCGACTGCGTCGAGGGTTACGCCTACGACCAGGACGCGGCGTCCGTCACCCTCGCCGCGGTCTCCTGCCGCGCGGCGCTCGAGAACGGCTGTCCCGACGTGGTCTTCGACGGGGAGGTCCTGTGAGGCTCGCCGTCCCCCTCCTGGTCGCCCTCACCGCGTGCGGCCCGGTCGAGACGTCCGAGCTCTCGTCCACGACCTGCGTCGACGCGGCCACCGCAGAGCGCATCGCCTCGTCCACGGAGACCGGGCTCTTGGTGGGCGCCATCGCCGCACCATCGGGGGCGGTGCCGGTCTCCGGGGCCCTGGTGGAGGTGACCGGCGCCGACCAGCAGGCCACGGCCAGCGGCGCCGGAGGCTGCTTCGAGCTCGAACTCCCCTATGGCGCCTACGAGATCGCTGTCGAGAAGGGCCGCTACGCGGCGACGGCGAGCAGCGACGTGCTCGCCGGGCAGGTCATCGACCTCGGCACCGTGCCGCTGGACGCCGGTGACCTCGCCATCGCGGTGGTCTACGGCGACTACGACGACGTCGGCGAGCTGCTCGTCGACCTGGGGCTCGACACCGACCTCTTCATGGCGCCCGACGACCTCTACGGCGACCCGCAGGTGCTGGGCGCCTACGACGCGGTGTTCGCGAACTGCGGCAGCGCGGCGTCGACCCGCAACGACACGGCCTACACCGAGGCACAGACCGCCCACGTGGAGGCCTGGATCGAGGCCGGCGGCACCCTCTATGCATCGGACTGGGAGGTCGAGCTGTTCGCGGCCGCCGTGCCCGACGCCGTCGTGCTGGAGGATCCCGTGCTGGACGGTCCCGTCGGCACCGTCGCGGCGACGCTGCACGACCGGAACATCCAGGCCCTCGTCGGCAGCGACACCACCGACATCCACTTCGAGCTCCCCGGCTGGGCGCTGGTGGACCGGACGCTGGACGCGACCCCGATGGTCACGGCCGAGGTCGACGGCCAGGAGCGCCCCCTCGCGGTGATGCACTGGCCCGGCGAGGGCCGCGCCGTCTTCACCAGCTTCCACAACTCCGAGCAGCTGAGCGACGCGATGCGCGCGATCCTCTACGAGCTGCTCCTGGTTCTGTAGGCTGGGCCCGATGGCCACACTGCCCGACGCCGCGCTGCTCGCCGCCGCCTGTGAAGGCGACGACGTGGCCTGGCACCGCCTGCACACCACCTGGGCCCCGGTGGTGCTCGGCTGGTGCGTGTACCTGGGAGGGGGACGCATCGACGCCGACGAAGCGGCCCGGGACGTCTTCTTCCGGCTCTGGAGGACGATCCAGCGCATCGATCCGCCCGCGGCCTTCAAGAGCTACCTCTACGGGATGACCCGCCGCGTCGTCTCGGAGCACCGACGGAAGGCCTGGGTGCGGAAGTGGACGGGCTCCGCCGTGCCCGACCGGCCGGACCCCCACGCCGGCCCCGAGCGCGACACCGCCGCTCGCCGGCTCGCGCTGCAGGCCCAGGAGGCCCTGGACTCCCTGCGCGCCAGCGACCGCGAGATCCTCGTGGCCTGCGATGTGCTCGGCCACACCACGGCCGAGGCCGCCGATCTGCTCGACCTCTCCCCGAACACCGCCAAGAGCCGCCTGAGCCGGGCGCGGGGCCGCTTCGACGCCGCCGCACGCCGCCGCGGCCTCACCGCCAAGGACGTGGTCCATGCCTGATCCTCGCCTGCAGACCCTGCGCGACGAGCTCGCGCCCCACTCCGCCCGGGTCGACGCCCTGGTGCGGGACCTCGACCGCCAGCGCCGGGAACGCGTGCCGAGCCGGGGCTGGGTGCTCCCCACCGCCCTCGCCGTGGCAGCCTGCGCCGTGGTCGTCGGGCTCCTCCCCCGCGAGCAGGACGGCCTCGGCTTCCGCGGCGTGGAACCCATCCCCGCCGAGGCCGGCGCGGCCGACGTGCAGCTCCGACTGGCCGTGGAGCGCGAGGGCCAGGTCGTGTCGCTGGAGCGGGGCGACGAGGTCGTGGTCGGCGACCGCGTCTTCTTCCGCCTCTCGGTGGACGGCCCCTCGACCGTGACCGTGTGGGTCGACGGCCCCGACCTCCGGGAGGCTCTCGGCAGCCAGGACTTCGCCGGCGCGGCCTCGGACGACCTCCGCGGCGCGGCCGGCCTCCAGGCATGGCGCTTCGACATCCCCGGCCGCTACGTCTTCCAGGCCTCGAGCACCGGCGACGGGAGCTGCGCCCCGCCCACCTGCAGCGAGCGGATCGTGGACGTCCGGTAGCCAGACGAAAAGGCCGGATCCTCTCCGGGACCTGCGGCCATGGCGGGGTGGAACCCATCCAGGAGCCCAGCATGACCGTCCTGTTCGCCCTGCTCGCCACCGCCCAGGCCACCGAGCCGACCGACCGCGCCAGCTCGCAGGCGCACGTGGTCCACCTCCACGGGGTCCGCCTCGGCTATGCCTACGTGAACACGCCCGAGGCCGACCTGAAGGTCGCCGAGGCGTCCGGCCTCGAGGTAAACCCGAACTACGCGCTCATCGGCTACGAGCTGAACCAGCGCATCGACGGCGGCAGCTGGCTGAACCTGCTCTTCGTGCAGAACGTGATGCTCGCCGGCATGAACCAGTCGATGGTGCGACCCCAGCTCAACACTCTGGTCGGCTTCGACGTCGAGACCCTCGCCGAGCTCGGCGTCGGCGTGAACTGGAACCCGCTCGACCCGCACGGCCGCCCCATCCACCTCGTCACCGCCGTGGGCGCGACCCCGCTGGTGGGCCACATGAACGTGCCCATCCACGTGACCTGGATCCCGGACCTGGAGGACTACTGGCGCTTCGGCGTTACCCTGGGGGTGAACTGGGGCGAAGGCTGAGCATGTTCGCGTCCGCGGCCATCGGCATCGCGCTCGCCGCCCCCCGAGGGGCCGAGTCCGCCCCGGCGCCCGCCGGGCTGGAGGAGGCGTACGCCCGCCGCGTCGCGATGATCGTCGGCATCGACGGCTACCCGGACGACCCCGCGGTGCCCGACCTCCGCTACGCCGAGCAGGACGCACGGGACATCGCCGCCGTGCTCCGGGACCCGGACGCGGGGGCCTTCGACCACACCATCGAGCTCATCGGCGGCTACGTCAGCCAGCAGGCCTTCTGGAACAGCCTCGAGGCGGCCACCGCCACCCTGCAGCGCGAGGACACCTTCGTGCTCTACTTCGCTGGCCACGGCACGCTCGAGCTGACCCCCGACGGCACGCAGCTCTACCTGCTCGCGAGCGATGGCGTGCTCGACGACCCCTCGAGGACCGGGATCTCGCTCGCGGACGTCGAGGACTTCGTCGAGCGCCTCCCGGCCCGCCAGCGGGTGATGGTCGTCGACGCCTGCCACTCGGTGGCCGAGGACGCGCGCTCGGCGCTGACCCGCCAGACCGAGGAGCTCCTCGCCAGCTTCCGCGGGGTGGTGCCCTCGCCGAAGGCGCGGGACGTGAGCGCCAGCGAGGTCTTCCTCTACGCGGCAGCCCACAGCCAGCCCGCCCAGGAGGACCCCGAGCTCGAGAACGGCGTCTACACGCACTTCCTCGTCCGCGGGCTCCAGGGCGAGGCCGACGAGAACGCCGACGGACTCGTCGAGGTCATGGAGCTCCACGCCTGGGTCGCGGCGAAGACCGAGGCCCACACCGGCGGCCTGCAGATCCCCCAGGTGCAGGCCCGGACCGTCGGCCGCGAGGTCATCTTCCTCGCCGGCGACAAGGCGCTCCGGGCCGGGGCGGAGGAGGTCTACCGCCGCCGCCTGGAGGCCATGGAGCCCCAGGCCCTGGAGGGCGCCCGGGGCGGCGACGCCACGCGGACGATGGACCCGGTGGAGCCGCCTCCCCCCGAGCGCACCGGCCGCTTCCGGCTGGTGCCCTTCCATGGCCTCCGTGTCGGCTACGCCTACGTGAACACCCCGGCCGCGGTGCTCGCGGCCGCGAACGCCGCCGGTGTCGAGGTGAACCCGAACTACCTGCTGCTGGGCTACGAGCTGAACCAGCGGCTGGACGGCGGGGGGTGGCTGAACCTGCTCCTGATCGAGAACGTGCTCGTCGCAGGCCTGAACCAGA
>CAZSAT010000007.1:0-101619 GCA_964604675.1 uncultured Enterobacterales bacterium | reverse complement strand
CCCGGAGTCGTCCTCGGCCGCGGAGACCACGACCTCCGGCGGCGGGTCGAAGGCGAGCTCGAGCTCCGAGCTGAGCAGGGCGGCGATGGTGAACAGGGCCACGGTTCCTCCGGCGGGTGTCGACACCCGAGCGCACGAACTCTATCCGAGTCGGCACCGAGGCCACCGACTTGAACGACAGCGCGCCCATGGCCGCGATGCCCTCGCCGCGATAGCTACGGGGGTCCCTCCCCCACCCGGAGATCAGTTCCGTATGGCTACCGATAAGCCCGCAAAGCCCGTGAAGCTCGCGTCCGTCGCGAGCATCGTCCGCGAGGCCGGCGCGTCCGCCAACGCCTTCTTGACCGTCTGCGCCGATGTGCTCGACAACGAGAGCGACGAGCGCATCGTCGAGATCTACGGTCGCCTGAGCGTGCCCAAGGGCTTCACCGCCGAAGAGCAGCCCGAGGTCGATCTGGACGCGGTCTCCATCGTGCCCACCGACTTCGAGCACGAGGCCGTCCTGGCGGAGTCGCTCAACACCGTGATGGATCGTCACCACCGCAAGCTCAAGTGGAACTGCACCCACCCAGCGGTCGAGACCCTTCCGATCGTGATCGACATCTACAACGTCATGGGCTGGCTGAGCCAGCTCCGCGTGCGCCGCGTCATCAAGCTGGTCAACAGCAAGGACGTGATGACCCCCTACGAGTGGGGCGTCACCCGCGACCAGGTGAACCGCTCCTACCGGGACTTCCGCATCGCCACGCGCCTGATGGCCACCCGCTGGATCGACTCGATGCTCGAGAGCTGCGATCGCACCGAGGTCCGCCAGGGCGTCGAGGGCCTGCCGCGCATGTTCAAGGCACGGCTCGAGGAGCTCTCGCTCCTCCGCGACGAGTTCGAGATCCGCCGCGCGGAGATGGGCGTTCAGCCCCCGGGCCGGCCCGTCGTGAAGCCCCCCCGCTACTTCGGCGGCGACCTGCTCGACGACGGCGCCTGGCAGATCTTCCTGGGCGACGTGCAGACCTCGACCGAGACCCTGCTCACCTCGCTGGACGGCTGAGCGTGACCCTCCCCGTCGAGGGCATGAGCTGCGGCGGCTGCGTGGCGTCGGTCACGCGCGCCCTGCAGCAGGTACCCGGTGTGACCGAGGTGCAGGTCGACCTGGACGCCAAGCAGGCCACGGTCAGCGGCACCGCAGACCGGGCAGCGGTCGTGGCCGCCATCGAGGACGCGGGCTTCGAGGTGCCCGACCAGGGCTGAGCCGCCGCCGTCTTGCACGGTCGCCGCTCAGACCCCTTGGGCCCTCGGGTCCCAGACCACCTTGTGCAGCTGCAGGTTGAAGCGCGCCTTCAGGCCGTCCTCCAGCATCCACGCCACCAGGTCCGCCGGCTCCACCTGCCCCCAGGCCGGCGACAGCAGGAGCTCGAAGCGCGCTTCCAGGCCGTGGGCCCGCGCCACCTCGCGAGCCCACTCGTAGTCGCCGCGCGAGGCGATCACGAACTTGATCGCGTCGCTCGCCTTCAGGTGTTCGAGGTTCTCCATCCGGTTGGCCCCGCACTCGCCGGAGTCGGGGGGCTTCAGGTCCATCACGATGTGGACGCTGGGCGGCACCTCCGCCACCGACAGGCTGCCGCTGGTCTCCAGGAGCACGGTGTGGCCGCGGGCCACGAGCCGCTCCATCAGCGGAATCGCCTGACGGTGGGCGAGCGGCTCCCCGCCCGTGACCTCCACCACGTCGATCCCGAAGGCCGCCGCGGCCTCGACCACCTCGTCGATGCTCCGGTGTTCGCCCCCGGTGAAGGTGTACTCGGAGTCGCACCACGTGCACCGCAGGTTGCACCCGGCGAGCCGCACGAAGACGCACGGGACACCCACGTACCGGCTCTCGCCCTGCACGCTGGCGTAGACCTCGATGACGCGAAGACGCTCGTCGATGGGAATCACGGGATCCGCCGATTAGGGAGCCCCCTCGACGGAGGCCCCATGCCCGCGTTCCAGTACCAGCCCATGTTCCCCCTCGCCAAGTCCTCCACGCCGTGGCGCGCCCTCGGGGCGGACGGGGTGCGAAGCAGCAGCTTCAAGGGCAAGCCGCTGCTGGAGGTGGACGCGAGCGCCCTCACGCGCCTGGCGGCCACCGCGATCAGCGACGTGAGCCACCTCTTCCGGCCGGGCCATCTGGCCCAGCTGAGCGCCATCCTGAAGGACCCCGAGGCGAGCGGCAACGACCGCTTCGTGGCCCGGCAGCTCCTCCAGAACGCCTGCGTGTCGTCTGCTCGGGTCCTGCCGAGCTGCCAGGACACGGGCACGGCGATCGTGATGGGCAAGAAGGGTCAGCAGGTCTGGACCGACGGCGACGACGCCGAGGCGCTGTCGCTCGGCATCTACGAGACCTACCAGGCCTCCAACCTGCGGTACTCGCAGCTCGCCCCGATCTCGACCTACGAAGAGAAGAACACCGGCACCAACCTCCCCGCCCAGATCGATCTCTACGCCACCACCGGCGACAGCTACGACTTCCTCTTCGTCACCAAGGGCGGCGGCAGCGCGAACAAGACCTTCTTGTTCCAGGAGACCAAGGCGCTCCTGAACCAGACGAGCATGGCCGAGTTCTTGCGCCGCATGGTGCCCAAGCTCGGCACGGCCGCGTGCCCGCCGTACCACCTGGCCATCGTGATCGGCGGCACGAGCGCCGAGGCCAACCTGAAGACCGTGAAGCTGGCCAGCTGCCGCTACCTCGACGGCCTCCCGAGCCAAGGCAACCTGCTCGGTCATGCGATCCGTGACCCCGAGCTCGAGGCGCAGGTGCTCGCCATGACCCGGGAGCTGGGCATCGGCGCCCAGTTCGGCGGCAAGTACTTCTGCCACGACGTCCGGGTCATTCGGCTCCCGCGGCACGGGGCGAGCTGTCCCGTGGGCATCGGCGTGAGCTGCTCGGCCGACCGCCAGATCCAGGGCCGCATCACCCACGAGGGGGTGTTCGTGGAACAGCTCGAGGACAACCCCGCCCAGTACCTGCCGGAGGTCCAGGTGGACCAGCTCTCCGAACAGGTGGTGCGCATCGACCTCAACCAGCCGATGAGCGCCATCCGCGCGAGCTTGAGCAGCTACCCGATCAAGACCCGGGTGCTCCTCAGCGGCCCGATGGTCGTGGCCCGCGACATCGCCCACGCCAAGCTCAAGGAACGCCTCGACGCGGGGGAGGGTCTGCCGGACTACGTCAAGAACCACCCCATCTACTACGCGGGCCCGGCGAAGACGCCCGAGGGCTACGCCTCAGGCTCCTTCGGCCCCACCACGGCCGCTCGCATGGACCCCTATGTGGGGCTCTTCCAGGAGCACGGCGCGAGCCTGGTGACCGTGGCCAAGGGCAACCGCAGCAAGCAGGTGACCGACGCGTGCAAGGCACACGGCGGCTTCTACCTGGGCAGCATCGGCGGCGGTGCAGCGCTCCTGGCCAAGGAGAACATCACCAAGATCGAGGTGCTCGAGTACGCCGAGCTCGGCATGGAGGCCGTGTGGCGCATCGAGGTCGCGGACTTCCCCGCCTTCCTCGTGGTGGACGACAAGGGCAACGACTTCTTCGCCTCGGTGGGCTGAGGCCCGCGATCGGCGAACAGCCCTCAGTAGGTGTCCACGAGGTCGTTCAGGATGTTCGCCGTGTCGTTGCTGACGACCCGCAGCGCTTCGTCGAGCAGCACGATGAAGGGGTAGCCGCGGAGGTTCCAGTAGCTCGGTGCGAACTGCCAGACGTGGGCTCAGTAGCCCTTCTCGGTCTCGAGCCACTCGACCGCCTTGTCGAAGGACTTCGAGTAGTTCTTGATGTTCTTCTCCCAGACGAACTCGTCGTTCAACAGCCCCACGCTCGGGAAGCCCGAGATGCCGAGGTCGTAGAGCGACTGCTCCGGATCGGTCATGACCGGAACCTTGTCGTGCGGGTACTTGCTGGCCCAGTTCTCGGCGTCGGACTGGGACGGCGAGCCGCCGGCGTTGTTGCCCGTGAGGATGGTGAGCCAGATCAGGTCGCCGCTCTCGACGGCCTCCGGGATGGCCGACCACTCGGGGTAGCTGTCGTAGAAGCTGGAGCGGCCCTCGAGCCACTTCGCCATCTCGGTGCAGTAGCCGCACCAGACCTCGGAGATGTCGAACAGGATCCAGGCGTCCTGCCCGGCGAAGTCGTAGAGGTCGACCTCATCGCCGTACTGGTCGGTGAAGGTCAGGCGCGCCATCTGGTCGCCCACGGACTTGGAGAAGGTGCCTTCTCCCATGTCGTCCTTGTTGGGGTTGTAGGGCCAGAAGCCTTCGTACACGCGGCTGTAGTAGTCGCGAGGATCCGTGCCGACCTCGACCTCGACGCCGTCGTCGTAGGAGTCCTCGTCCGTGTCGACCACGGTGGGGTAGGTCCCCAAGGTGACCTCGTCACCGTCGGACAGACCGTCACCATCGGTGTCGGCCGCGGTGGGATCCGTCCCGAGCTCGTCCTCTTCCTTGTCCGAGAGGCCGTCACCGTCGGTGTCGGCCGGTTCGCAGGCGGTGGTGAGCAGCAAGCCGAGGGCCGCGAGGGGCAGCGTGAGAGCACGAAGAGTCATGGAGCCGATCCTTGACGGGGTTACAGCGCACGTCGGTATACCTGAGGATTTCGCGGCTTGTCGCGGGTGTTCGATTCCTGACGTGGAGGTGACAATGTTTGCGCTCGTCCCCCTGGTGTTCGCGGCCGACGCCAACGAGCCTCACGAGCACCGTGGCGTGGTCTCGGCCTACAGCGGTGCGCCCCCGGCCGTCAGCCTGACCGCCACCGACGTCGCCACCCTCGAGGCCGGGCAGCTCGTGCAGAAGCAGATCGTCGCCGACAGCGGAGGCCGCGGCGTGGCCGTGATGCACGTGAACGCGCCGCCCGCCACGATCTGGAAGACGATCCAGAACTACGGCGCCTACCCCGAGTGGGTCGACGGTCTGGACGGAACGCGCATCTACAAGAGGCAGGGCGATCGGGTCTTCGTGGAGTTCAACCTGTCGAAGATGGGCATGGGCGTGGACTACTTCATCGAGCACAGCGTGCACACCGACGAGGGGTGGGTCACCTGGACCCTGGACTACGACCGCCAGTCCGATCTGGACGACTCCGTGGGCTACTGGCGGGTCACGCAGCTCTCCGAGAGCCCCATCGTGTCCCGGGTGGAGTACTCCGTGGACCTCAGGGTGAAGGGCTGGGTGCCCGGCTTCATCGAGGACCTCCTGATGGACAAGGGCCTGGTGATGGCCACGAGCTGGGTGAAGACCCAGGCGGAGGCCGCCTACAACCCGTGAGGCGTCGCACCTTCCTCGGGGGGCTGATCGCCGCGGGCGTCGCGCGCCCCGCGTTTGCAGCCGAGCGCCTCACCGCGGTGGTCGGCAGCGGACTCGGCCCGTGCCTGGCCGCACTCGAGGCCGCACCGAGCGGACGGGTGGTGCTCGTCGCACCCGAGGGGATCGGCGGCGCCCTCGGGCAGGGCCTGTGGGCGCGCTCCACCCACCTCGAAGCGTTGCTGTCGAAGCATGGCCTCCACCCTTTCGGCGAGCAGACCGTGGAGGCCCTGCGCTTCGCCGATGGGGAGATCCATCCGGTCGACGGCGCTGGGCTGCGCGCCCTGGCACAGCGCGAGCTCCTGGCGCTCGACGCGCTCGACGTGGCCCATCCGGCCGCCACCCTGCGCGACGCTCGGAAGTGGCTGCGCCACCAGGACCCGGACGCCCCGCAGCTGTGGGGACGCCCTGCCACGGAGGGCCCGCTCACACCGTGGCGCCTGCACGCGGACGCGTGGGCCCAGGCGCGGCTGGCCACGCCCGCCTCCGAGCTCGATGCGGGCCACTTCGCCCTCGCCGAGCGCTTCCACGCCCTCGACCGCGACGCAGCCCGGGTCCGCTGGTTGCGCGGCGAGCCGGAAGAGGTGCTGTGGGGACCGCTGCGCGAAGCGCTCGGAGCCGCCGGCGTGGAGATCGTGGTCGCGCCCATCGCGGAGCTCCAGCTCGATCCCCTGAGCCTGGCCCTGGGGCGCCGCGGACGGGGCGTCGCGGTGAGCGAGCTGGAGCTGGGCTGGAACCGCGTGGAACGCGTCGACCAGGCGCCCGTCTTCGTCCGGGCCGTGGTCGAAGGTGTCGAGGCTCGCGTCGGGCGATGCCCCCGGTGTGGCGCGCTCGTGGATCGACACGCCGGCGCGTTCCGTTGCACCGACGCCCACGCCCTCGAAGCCAGCGAGCTGCCGCAACTCTTCGCGGACCTCGGCGCCGACGGCATCGTGGTCGAGGGCGAGCTGCCCTTCCGGCACCTCGCGCCGACCGAGGTGATCCTCGACCAGCGTCAGGCCGCTCTCTGTGGCTCGGTACCTCCGCGCCAGCGCTCGGCGCTGGTGGTCGAGCTGCTGCTGGAGCGCGGCGCCGACGGGGCCGCTGCAGCGGTGCTCGTCGATCCCCACGCGAGCCATGCGCTCTGGCTCGACCGCGTCTGGGGCACGCCCCAGCCCAGGATCGCTCTCCAGCTGGTCCACGGAGAGCAAGACGACGAGAGCGCGCTCCGGACCGCAGAGACCGCCGTTCGACGCCTCTGGCCGGAGCTGGCCGACGTGGCGGTGATCGCCACGAGGGTGCACCGGGAGCGCCGTACTTGGTTCGCGCCGGGCTTCGGGCGCCTCCCGCGACAAGCGGCGACCGGCGTCCGGACCATCGGCGACGCGGTGATGGGGCTCGGCGATGCCCAGGGGTGGGAAGCGGTCGCGCGCAGCCTGGTCTGAGTGGAACCCGCCGCCGCAAGCGGCATCATCCGCACTCGGAGGTCGGATGCTGATCGTGCTGCTCGCGTGCAAGGGAACCCCGGAGGCCGTCGACAGCTCGGCGCCGGTCGAGCGCGACACGTCCTCCGCGGCGGACTCGGGCACGGACTCCGCCAGCGACGACTGGGCCGCCCTGCCCGACGTCTGCGCAGCGCCGGACGAGCTGCCCGACGATCCCATCACCTGGGTCGGCGGCTTCCTCCAGACCCAAGAGGCACAGAACACCTTCTTCGTGGAGCTCATCGACCTCGAGATCGACGGCGACATCGTCTTCGGCGTCGGACAGGGCGGCGTGATGTCCTACGACATCTCCGACCCCAGCGACCCGCAGCTGGTGGGGCACGAGTCCGGTCCCCACGCCCGCTTCCACCGGGTCGAGCTGCTGGCGGACGGCATGCTCGCTGTCGCTCACCGCGACTACGGCGTGTCCATCGTCGACGCCACCGACCCCACCGACCTGTCGCTCGAGCTCACCCTCTCGGTGAACGGATGGGAGGGCATGGCGCGCGAAGGCGACCGCCTGTACGTGTCGTCACGCACCGACGGCACGATCCACGTGCTCGACGTCAGCGTGCCCACCGCGCCGGTCGAGCTCGGCACGAGCAACAAGGGGCTATCGTCGCCGTGGGATCTCACCCCCATCGTGGACGGCTGGACCTACGCCGCCGACAACGATCTGGGCCTGGTGCCGATCGGGGTCGACGGCGACTCCGCGACCATCGGCGAGCCCGTGCCGCTCGACGGCGCCACGCTCCACGCTGCGGTGGACGGGGACCTGCTCTACGTGTCGCTGGGCTCCAAGGGGGTGGCGGTCCTCGATCGCAGCGACCCGGCTGCTCCGGTCGAGATCGCACGGATCGACGTGGGAGGCTCCGCGGTGATGGCCTGGGCGGAAGGCGGCTGGCTCTGGGTGGTCGACCACGAGGGCGTGGGGGCGTGGGACGTCTCCGAACCGAGCGCGCCGATGCCTCGTGGCTACGAGATCACCGAGCAGTTCGCGCTGGCGGTGCGCAGCGAGGGCACCCGCGCCTGGGTGGGCGACTGGAACTGGATGGCGGGCTTCGACCTCGATGCCGACGCGGTCGCAGGCGAGCTCGACGTGGCCAGCGACACCATCACGGTGCCCGTGGACGGCGGCGAGGCGACGCTCGAGGTCACCAACCGTGGCGGCGGCACGCTGCACCTCACGGGCGCCCGGGCGGTCGACTCACGCATCTCGGTGCTGGCGGAGACCGCCACCCTGGAGCCAGGAGCGTCCACCACGCTGAAGGTGGTCTACGAGGGCGGGGACGACCTGGACACCACCCTCTGCCTCTCCAGCGACGACCCGGACGGCCCGACCACCGAGCTCACCCTCCAGGCCGGCGACAGCGACTACGGCCTGGGCTCGTACGCCCCCGACTTCACGCTGACCGACGTCGACGGCAACGACTTCACCCTGTCCGATCACCTGGGCGAGCCGGTGATGATCGCCTTCTGGGCCAGCTGGTGACCGGTCTGTCCGTCCGAGGTCTCGGACATCGACGCCACCCTGGTCCCCGCCTACGAAGGTGAGGTGCACTTCCTCGCGATCAGCGACGAGGGCACGGACACCGTGGAGAGCTTCCGCGACGCCTACGGCCTGGAGCTCCGGATGTTCGCGGAAGGTGGCTCCGTGCACACGCAGTACCAACAGGAGCTCGCCTTCCCCACCGGGGCCTACCCCCAGGAGTGGATCGTCGGCACCGACGGGCGCATCGCCTACGTGAACAACACCTTCGAGGTGGACGCGGTGGTCGAGGTGCTCGACGCCCAGCTCGGGCGTTAGCCGGAGGTCATGCTCGCGCTGCTCCCCGTCGCCTTCGCGCTCACACCCGACAGCGTGCGCGCGGCCATGGACGGCCTCGGATGGCAGGACGTGGGCGAGCGCCAGACCGAGGTGGGCCTGGTCGCAGTGCGCCACCTGCCCCTCGACGGCATCGACTGCCTCGAGGCCAGCGCCAGCACCACCCTCGACCTCGAGCGCATGAAGACGATCGTGGTCGACATCCGGGGCAACCCGGAGTGGTCGTCCGCAGCGCTCACACAGTCCCAGGTCCTGGCCGAAGCCGAAGGCACCGTCGACTACCTGCAGGTGCTCGACAACCCGTCGCCCATCTCGGATCGCTACTGGTACCTCCGCGGCACCTGGGGTCCCACGGGCGAAGGGTGGGCGCTGAGCTGGGAGCACTTCGACGGGGAGGCCGAGTACCCGAAGGCCCATGCGGAGCTCCGCGCGAGCCACCAGGGCGCGGTGCCGGTGACCTTCAACGTCGGAAGCTGGGCGTTCCTGCCGCAGGGCAGCGCCACCGTCGCGCGCTTCCGCAGCTGCAGCGACGCGGGCGGCAACGTGCCCCGGTGGGCCGGCGAAGCTGCCGCCCGTCGCATGTTGCCCAACAACATCATCGACCTGTTCAAGGCTGCCGGCGACGCATCCTCGGGACGTTAGCAGGCAGGCATGAACGACCTGCTGCTACGCGCCCTGAACAACGAACCCGTCGAGCGCCCGCCGGCATGGTTCTTCCGCCAGGCCGGCCGCTACCTGCCCGAGTACCACGTGACCCGTGCAGAAGCGGGCTCGTTCCTGAACCTCTGCCGCAACCCGGAGCTGGCGGCCGAGGTCACGCTCCAGCCCCTGCGTCGCTTTCCCTTCGACGCCAGCATCGTCTTCAACGACATCCTGGTGCCGCCGGCCGCGATGGGGCTCGACCTCGACTTCATCCCGGGACGCGGTCCGGTCTTCGCCGACCCCGTGCGCCACGCCGCCGACCTGAAGCGGCTGCACGTGCCCTCGATCGAGCGGGAGATGCCGCACGCGCTGGACACCATCCGCCTGCTGGTCGAGCAGCTCGACGTGCCGCTGTTCGGTTTCGCCGGCGCGCCCTTCACGCTGGCCGCCTACATGGTCGAGGGATCGGGCTCACGGCACTTCGAGCACGCCAAGGCCCTGATGTGGCGCGACCCGAAGACCTTCCAGCGCCTGCTGGACATGAACGCCGAGATCGTGGGCGACTACCTGCAGGCGCAAGCCGAGGCGGGGGCGGCCGCCGTCTGCCTGTTCGACACGTGGGCCGGCGAGCTGTCGCTCGAGGACTGGCGCCGGGTGGCCCTGCCGGCCGCACGGAAGGCCCTGTCCAAGGTCTCCGGGGTGCCGCGCATCTACTTCACCAAGAACGCGTCTCCGTTCCTCCACCACCTCCACGAGGTCGGGGCCGACGCCTTCGGCCTCGACTGGCGTGTCGACCTCAAGCGTGCCCGCCAGGTCCTCGGCGCCGACGTGCCGATCATGGGCAACCTCGACCCCATCGCCCTCTTTGCCCCCCGCGAGACCATCCACGCCAAGGTCCGCGCCATCCTCGAGGACGCCGGGCCCACGGGCCATGTCTTCAACCTCGGTCACGGCGTGATCCCCACCACCCCCCACGAGGGCGTCGACGCGACCCTGGAGGCGCTGCACGCATGGAGCTGGTCAGCCCGAGCGAGCTGAGGCGCTGGGACCGGCCCGGTCCGCGCTACACGAGCTACCCGACCGTGCCCGTCTGGGGCGCGCTGTCGCGTGCCGAGACCGACGCCGCCCTCGGGCGTGCTCGCGAGCCCGCGCAGGTCTACCTCCACGTGCCGTTTTGCGCCGAGCAGTGCACCTTCTGCGGCTGCAACATGGTGGTGGCCGGACGCCGCCCGATCGGCGAGCGCTACATCGCCCTCGTCGAGCGTCAGCTCCACGAGCTCCCGCTGCCCGCGGAGCGCCTGGCCGTGCAACGCATCCACTGGGGCGGCGGCACGCCCACGTGGTTCACCCCCGAAGAGATGGTGCGGCTGCACCAGCTCCTGCTCACCCGCTTCGAGCCCATCGAGGGGGCCGAGCTCTCGATCGAAGCCGACCCGCAGATCACCACCCGCGCGCACCTCGAGGCCCTCGCCGAGCAGGGCTACAACCGCCTCTCGCTGGGCGTGCAGAGCTTCGACGACGGCGTGCTCACGGCGGTCAACCGTCCCCAGTGGGGCGAGCGCATCGCCGACCTGCTCGCGATGGCGCGGGAGCTGGGCTGGTGGGGCCTGAACCTCGACCTGATGTACGGCCTGCCCACGCAGACCGAGGCCACGTTCCGCGCCACGCTCCAGCGCACCATCGCCCTGCGACCCGACCGGCTGGCGGTCTTCGGCTACGCCCACGTGCCGTGGTTGCACAACCACATGAAGCGCATCGACGAGGCCACGCTCCCCGGCGTCGACCTGCGCGCCACCCAATACCTCATGGCGCAGCGCGCGTTCGCGGAGGCCGGCTACGACCCGCTCGGGCTCGACCACTTCGCGGTCGCCGAGGACCAGCTCGCCGTGGCCCAGCGGAGCCGAGGGCTCCACCGGAACTTCATGGGCTACACCACCCTGGCCGACGTGGACATGATCGGGCTCGGCATGAGCGCCATCAGCGAGGTCGGCGGGGTGTACTGGCAAGCGGAGACCAAGCTCGCCACGTGGATGCAGCGGGTGGAGGCTGGCGAGAGCACCGTGAAGCGCGGCTGGGTGATGAGCGACGAAGATCGCCTCCGCCGCCACGTGGTCAACGCCATCATGTGCAACCTGCACCTCGACATCCCCGCCGTGGAGCGTCGCTTCGGCGTGGACTTCGCGGAGCACTTCGGCCAAGCCCTGCTCGAGCTCGCCCCGTTGGAGGCCGACGGCTTCGTGGTGCGCGATGCCGAGCACATCCGGGTGACCGAGAAGGGCCGCGTGCTGGTTCGGCTCGCGGCCATGCCCTTCGATGCCTACCTGAAGAAGAAGCAGGACGGTGCCCCGCGGTTCAGCCGGACGATCTGATGAAGACTGCGGTGTGGCTCTTGAACATGGGCGGACCGGACGGCACCGAAGCGGTGCAGCCCTTCCTCTACAACCTGCTCAACGACCACGACCTGATCCCCTTCCCGATCCCCTGGCTCCAGTGGGTCTTCGCGGCGATCATCAGCCGCCGGCGCGCAGCGATCGTGGCCGGCGACTACGAGCGCATGGGTGGCGTATCTCCGCAGCTGGCCATCGTGCGAGAGCAGTGCGCGTTGTTGCAGGCCGAGCTGGGTGAAGCCTTCGTGTGCCGCCCCGTCTTCCGGTACTGGGGCGAGGGCGCGATGCAGGCAGCCGCCGCGCTCGAGCCCGGTCAACCCGTGGTGCTCCTGTCGCTCTACCCACACGCCTGTGGTGCGACGACACGGAGCTCCCTGAACGACGCACGACGAGCCCTGCGAGGACACACTGGAGACGTCCGGGTGGTCGAGAGCTACCCGGATCACCCCGGCTACGTCGCCGCGATGATCGAAGGCGTGAGCGAAGGTCTGGCGAAGGCGCCCGACGCGCACCTGGTCTTCTCGGCGCACGGCATGCCGCAGAAGCGCATCGACGACGGCGATCCCTACCTGGACGAGATCGAGCGCACCGTGGCCGCGGTGCTCGCCGGCCTGGACCGGCAGGTCCGCCACACGCTGTGCTTCCAGTCCAAGGTCGGCGTCACCAGGTGGCTCGAGCCGTCCACCCTCGACACGATGGAGCGCCTCGGATCGGCTGGTGAGGCCGCGCTGGTCGTGGTTCCGATCGCCTTCACCAGCGACCACATCGAGACCCTGGTCGAGCTCGACATCGAGAACCGGGAGGTCGCCAGCCGTGCGGGGGTGGAGACCTTCGTGCGTGTGCCGGCACTGAACAGCTCGCCGACCTACGTCACGGCTTTGGCCGACCTCACGCGCGGGGCCCTCGCGCAAGAGCGTCCAGCCTGAACCCGCTGCTTCCCGCAGGGCGCAGCCCCATGTCCCTGAGCGGCTGGTGCGGGGTGACCGATCGCCTGGCGAGCGCTGGCCTGACGCCGCCGGAGTTCTTCGGGGAGCTGGTGCAGACGGGGTCCCACCCCGCCTCGCTCGCCGCCCTGGCTCGGCGCGGCATCGACGTGGCCACGATCGACAGCACGATGCTCACCCTGGCCGCCCGCGGCTGCCACCCCACGGTGCGGGCGGAGGGCTACCGCGTGCTGGACTCGATCGGCCCCTGCCCGGTGCAGCCCACCGTGGTGCGGGCCGATCTGCCCACGGCCCTCGCCGGAGCGGTGAGGCAGGCCCTTCGCGCACTGGGACCCTGGCCCGAGTTCGCTCTCCACGGCTTCGCCGACCAGCCTGGCCTCTCGAACCCCGAGCGCTCACGAGGGCGCACCCGAATGAGCGGGTTGCCGCTCGGCGCGGCCAGGTGACTCGCTAACGACCCGGTTCGCCGAGCCAAGACGCCACCGCACCCGCGGCGATGGCATGGGCCTGTCCGTTCGGATGCCGATCGACCGCTTGCACGTGGAGCGCGGCTTCGTCGTGCCCGGCAAAGGCTACCGCCAGGTCCAGCACCGGCAGGCCCGCGTCCCGAGCGCGAGCAGCAACGGCCTCGTGCACCGAGGTGAGCGGGTACGCATCCAGGTCCACGAGGAAGGGGTAGAGCACCACGGCGACCGGGTGGCGGGCCATCGCCGCGAGCGCCCGCTCGAGGCGCGCCAACCCTTCCGGATTGTGTGCGGGGTCGTAGGCGCGACCGTAGAGCGCGAGGGTGGCGTCGCGCGCCTGCCGGAGCGCCACCGCCCGCGCCACGAGGCGGGTGAGCCGCAGCTGCCCGGCGAAGCCCAGCTCGGGCTCACGCAGGTTGTTGCTCCAGCCGATAGCGCGCTTCTCGGCCTTCAACGCGTCGGGCAGCCAGATGTCGTTGGGCACGAACACGTACACCGCGCGGCGGAACCAGCCACGCTCCATGCCCTGTTCGATCGTGGCCGCGGCGTCCTCGGCGCTCGCGCCGGACCGACCGAGCGTCATCACCCGCTGATCGAGCAGCTCCTCGAGCTGGGCACCCAGCGTGTCGTCGTAGCCGAGCCCCTCGCCGACCGTGAACGAGTCCCCGACGAGCCCGATGCGTCGTCCCTTCCGAGGCGTTGCGGAGGGATCGATGCGGAAGCCCTCGGCGGAGATGAGGTATTCGACGCACCAGGGGCTCCCAGCGACGGCCTCGGCCGGGGGCATGGCCTGCTTCGCACCCTCGTGGCGGGCCGTCCACGTGCCCTCGAGCACCGGAGCAGCCTCGAGGCCCGGACCTGGCTCCGGGTAGCAGTGGAAGAAGCGCTTCATGGGCGCCGACTGCGCCAGGAAGACCTTCGCGCCGGGGACAGCCGGCTGCCAGCCCACCAGCGCCAACGCGAGCTCCGCGAGCAACAGCGCAGCTGCCAGTCCCACCGCGACCGCCGCCGCACGCAGGGTCGTCGCTCGGCCCACGGCTCCTCCGAGGGCCGAGCATAGACGAGGGCGATAGCTGGACCGACCACCCCTGGAGGTCTCCGTGGACCCCGTCTTCCTGGGCCGCACCGGCGTTCGCGTGTCGTCGCTCGCCATGGGCACGATGTCCTTCGGCGGCGACGCCGACGAGCCCACGAGCGCCGCGCTCCATGAAGCGGCGCGTCGGGCCGGCATCACCCTGTTCGACTGCGCCGACGTCTACGGGAGCCGCTGAACGTGGCGCGCGTGGTGGTCCTGGGTGGCGGCGTCTCCGGCCTGGCGGTCGCGGAGCACCTGCGCCACGACCACGAGGTGACGGTGCTCGAAGCCAGCCACCGCGCTGGCGGCAACATCGCCACCGACACGGTGGGCGACTGCCTCGCCGAGCGCGCTGCCAACGGCTTCCTCGACAACGAGCCTGCGATGCTTCGGCTGGTCGAGCGGCTCGGCCTCGGTGATGACCTCGTGGCGGCCACCCCAGGCGAGCGCTTCATCTACCTGGCCCCCGACCTGGTGCCGCTCCCGCACAAGCCACCCGACATGATCACGAGCCCGATCCTGAGCTGGCCGGCCAAGCTCCGGGCCGGGCTCGACCTGGTGATGCCCCGCGGCCCCGCCGACGAGAGCGTGGCGAGCTTCGTGCGGCGCCGCCTGGGCGAGGAGCCCCTGCAGCGCCTGGTCGGGCCCATGGTCTCCGGGGTCTATGCCGGGGACCCGGAGCTCCTCAGCCTCCCAGCCTGCTTTGCCAGTATGAAGGCGATGGAGGAGGAGCACCGAAGCCTGCTGCTGGCTGCGCGAGCGAGGAAGGCCCGGGACTTCGGGCCGCCGGGCAGGCTCCACAGCCTCCGGGCGGGCATGGGCTCGCTCATCGAGCGGCTGGTGGAGGGCGTGGACGTGCGACTCGGGGCCGCGGTGACCGGGCTGCGTCCGGCCTGGACGGTCGAAACGGCCGACGGGTCCGTCCAGGCGGACGCCGTGGTGGCCACCACACCCGCGTGGGCCACGGCCCGACTGCTCGGCTTCGCGCCAGAAGCCGCGGCCGCGCTGGCCGCCATTCCCTACGCTCCCATCGCAGTCTCCGTGAGCGCGTACGACACCTCGACCTGGACGCCACCCGAAGGCTTTGGTGCGCTGGTCCCGCGGGGCCAGGGCGTGCAGGTGCTCGGCACGCTGTTCACGTCCTCGATCTTTCCGAGCCACGCGCCAAGCGACCGGGCGGTGCTGCGCACGATGCTCGGAGGCGCGCTTGCACCGGAGCTGGTCGAGCTCGGCGAGCAGGCGCTCAACGCCCTGGTCGATCGCGACCAGCGCGCCCTGCTCGGCCACGTCCCCGAAGCCTTGGAGCGCCGCATCTACCGCCACCCCCGCGGCATCCCTCAGTACACGCTCGGGCACCTCGAGCGGGTGGACCGCGCCCTGGCCGTCGAGCACACCCACCCCGGGCTCTTCCTGGCCGGAGCATGGTGCGGAGGCGTCGGGGTGAAGGACTGCGCGCGCACCGCAGAGCAGACCGCCGGCCGCGTGCGCGCCTTCCTGGAGACCGCATGACCTGGCTCGCCCTCCTGATCGGCTGTGGCGACCCGACCCCGGTGGCCACCACCCGCCACGTGGCCACCCCCGCCGACCTGGAGGCGCACTGCGCCGAGCAGGTGGGCGACCCGCGGGTCGAAGAGGTCACCGACGGGGTGTTCGTCGCGCGGGGCTACGACCTGGCGAACACCGTGGTCGTGCAGACCGACGACGGCCGCGTGGTCATCGACGCCGGCATGAGCCCGACCCGCGCCCACGGGGCGCGGCTCGCCCTCGACGAGGTCACCTCGGGGCCCGTTCGGGCGCTGATCTACACGCACTCCCACGTCGACCACGTCGGGGGCGCGGCGATCTGGGTCGAGAGCGGCACCCAGATCTGGGCCACCGAGGCCTTCGAAGACCACTTCTTCAAGCAGTACGGCGTGTTCCTCCCGGCAGAGACCACCCGTGCAGCCCGCCAGTTCGGGCTCGATGTCCCGGACTCCGAGCTGCCCTGCTCGGCGCTGGGCCGCAACGTCGACCTGCGCGCCGCGTTGCAGAACGGGGCACGCCTGCCGACCCACACCTTCACCGGCCAGACCCGGCTCACGGTCGGCGGCGTCACGCTGGACCTCGTCGAGGCCCACGGCGAGACCGACGACCAGCTCTTCGTGTACCTGCCGGACCAGGAGGTGCTGCTTCCGGGCGACAACGTCTACACCTCGTTCCCGAACCTCTACACCATCCGCGGCACCCGTCCGCGCCCCACGCGCGACTGGATCGCGAGCCTCGACGCCATGCGGGCCCTCGACCCGGCGGTGCTGGTGCCGTCGCACACCAACGTCGTGGCCGGGCGCGACGCGGTCCGAGCGCGGCTGCGGACCTACCGCGACGGCATCCAGTGGGTGGCCGACAGCGTGGTGCGCGCCGCCAACGCCGGCACGCCGCTCGAAGAGGCCGTGGCCGCGATCGGTCTGCCCGACCACCTGGCCTCGGCCCCCGAGCTGGCGGAGCTCTACGGCCAGCTCGACTGGTCCGTGCGCGCGCTCTACACCAACGAGCTGGGCTGGTTCGACGGGCGCGCTTCGCAGCTCTACCCCCTGCCCCCGGGCGACCGGGCGACGCGGCTGATCGCGTCGATGGGTGGCGTGGCCGCGGTCCGTTCCCAGGCCCAGGCGAGCGACGACCCCCGCTGGGCCCTGGAGCTCCTGGAGCTCCTGGAAGCCGCGGGCACCGAGGAGCTCGACCTGGCCTTCGCCCAGGCCTACGAAGCGCTCGCCGAACAGACCGCCAACACCAACGGCCGCGGCTACCTGCTGGTCGCCGCCGCCCAACGACGCGCCGGCGAGGTGGTTGCCCCCGGGCAGGCCGCGCTGTCCCCGGCGTTCGTCGCTTCGATCCCCATCGAGCACGTGCTCGGCAACCTGGTCGCCCGCCTGCGCCCCGAGGAGGCGATCGGCGTGCACGAGACCGTGCTGCTGGCCTTCACCGACCACCCTCACGCCTGGCTCACGGTGCGACACGGCCTGCTGGAGATCGTGTGGGGCACCCCGCTTCCCGGCACCCCCGAGCCGGTGGCGACCGCCACGCTCAGCACCGGCACCTGGAAGTCCCTCGCCCTCGGCCACGAGACCCCCGCGGAGGCCCTCGCGAACGACCACCTCGAGGTCGACGGCCTGCTGGCGCTGCGTGGCTTCCTCGCCCGCTTCGATCAAGGCTTGATCCAGGTCGCTGAGCGCCTTCCGTAGAACGCCTTCGCGTCTACCGGAGCGACCCCGGTTCGAGGGGCGGATCGTGCTCCCAGTCCCCAGAGCCGGTCCACAACGCCGCACTCACGGCCCAGTCCGTGTCACTCCATCCGAGCGCCCAGGCCCACACGCCGGGCGGGATGATCAGGTCCTCGCGCAGCACCTCGCCCACGCCGTCGACGTCGTAGCTGGCCACCAGCCCGCCGTCGGTCCACACCTCGACGGTGCGGAGGCGTCCGGAACTGCCTTGTTCGAGGCTCAGCGTGAGCCCTACCTTGGGCCAGCCGAGGCGCGGGTCGCGCTCGAGCACGAGCCGCGGACCGGTTCCCGCCGACGTGGCCGCGGACGCGAGGCCGCGTTCCGACGCCGCCACACTCGGGAGCTCCGTGGTGTCGGCCGCCGACCAGGTCACGGGACCCGAGAACGCTGGACGGAAGCCCGCGTCCAGCAGGGCCATCACACGGTCGGCCGAGTCGACCCCGTCCAGCTCGAGCACGGCGGGCTCCGGGCGCCATGCGTGGACCTCGGGGGCTTCGTCGACCCAGTCCAGGCCCACGACCGTGAGGCGGTCGGTGACCTCGCCTCCCTGCGCGACGGCGAGTCGGTCGAGGGCGTCGAGGCCCACGGCGTCGGCGGCTCCGTGCCCGGGCTTCTTGCTGTTGGACGACCACGGCCACGACACGATCGAGGCGGGGCCCTCGGTCAGGCTGCCCGCCAGGACCCTCGCGTGGTGGGCGGTCCAGTCGGCGTGCTCGGGCTGGGCCACCTCGCCGCGCGCGTGCTGCACGACGAGCACGTGCCCCTCGCCGATCGCGCGCTGCAGGTCCACGCCAGGGTCGAGCCGGCTGGTCCGGGATGGCCAGGTCTCACGGCCGAGGTCCACCGTGATCCACCCCTCCGAGAGCTCGCGCTCCAGGAGGACGTCCATCGCCCCCGGAACCTCGACCGTGCCCTCCCACGTCCCGAACGCGGGCCCGTGCTCGACCACGAGATCGTAGGATCCGGGCGGCAGGGCCAGCGGGGCTCCGGTGGGCGCAACGGCGTACGGTTCCCCGTCCACCCAGGCCAGCGCAGGGAGCGCTTCGCCCCGTTCATCCTCGACCCGGAGGTCGAGGCCGCCTGCGGCGCCGGGCTCGAGGGTGAGGTCGAGGCCCGGCGCGGTGGGTTCACCCGCCGCGTGGGCCGGAACCTCGCAGACGAGCTCCGAGTCGATCGGCACGCGCACCGCGAAGGAGCCCGGTAGCCGCGCCACCACCTCATCGTCCGACCAGACCGCCACCGACCCGCCTTCGCAGCGGCCGGAGGCGTGCACCCCGTCGGCGAACAGCACCTCGTGCACGTCGGCCGCCGACCCCACGAGGAGCTCGGACGAGCGGTGCACGCGGGCCCCTCCGAGGTCCTCCGCGAGCTCGCCCACCACGCCCAGCGTGCGGTCGTCCCACCAGAGCCCGGTCTCGGTGACCTCGCCGAGGAGTCCGTGCACGTACAGCTCGTCGGAGCCTTCGACGTCCACCCCGAACCCGTCCACCGGCAAGCGCCAGGTGAGCTCGACGGGCTCCCCCTCGGTGCCCCCCAGGAAGTCCACCGCGGTGCTCACCCCGGTCAGCGTGACCCAGGCCGAAGCGGCGTCGCTCCCCCAGCTCACGTCGTCCATCGTGAACCACCCACCGGCCAGCAACGGGACCACCTCGAGCACGGTGTCCAGGCCACCCGCCGGTGCGAGGTCGATCAAGCCACCGCCTCCATGCCCGGCCCACGTGAGCGACGCGTAGGGGCGGACCACCGCCACCACGTGCGCGTTCTGGAGCAACAGGTCGCCTGTGCGCCCTTCGCCACCACTGGGCACCTCGTCGCCACAACGGATCTCCTTCGCGCGCACCTCGGTCGGGTCCAGGAAGCGGGGGTCGCACGCCTCGGAGTCAGCGGGCGGAACGACCGAGCAGGCGAGGGCCAGGATCACGTGGCGCAGCGTACCGTCTCGCGCAGCGGCTGGTCCCTTTCTCCGTTAAGGTGCGGGGCCCCTGGGAGCCCCTCCATGCGCGTCCTCCTCGTCCAGGCCTTCACCGCCCTCGAGCTCGAGCTCGTGTGGCCGATCGGCCTGAGCTACCTCGCAGCCCACCTGCCCGATGACTACCAGGTCGAGATCTTCGACGTGAACATCGTGCGCGCCCAGGGCGATCCCTACGACCTGCTCCGGGACAAGGTGGCCGCCTTCAAGCCCGACGTGGTCGGCATCTCGCTGCGCAACATCAAGGTCGCGACCCCTGGCGTGCACGCCGACGACTTCGAGCCCCAGGAGAAGACCGTCCGGATCATCCGGCAGCAGGCGCCGAGCTCCAAGATCGTCATCGGCGGCACGGCCTTCTCGCTCTATGCCGAGCCCTTCATGAAGCGCCTCCCCGAGGTCGACTTCGGCATGTTCGGCGAGGGTGAGATCCGCTTCCGCGACCTCGTGGCCGACCTGGAGCACCCCGAGAAGATCGGCGGCCTCTACATCCGCAAGGGCGACCAGATCGTCTACACCGGTTCGCCTCCCCCCACGGACTTCCTCGAGATCAAGAACCCGAAGAAGGGCCTGGTGCCCTTCGAGCCCTACGCGGCCTCGAGCTTCGCGAGCATCGGGCTGCAGTCCAAGCGCGGCTGTGCCTTGCACTGCGTGCACTGCAGCGACACCTACCTGCTCGGCAACAAGGTGCGGTGCCGCCCGGCGGCCGACGTGGTCGACGAGATGGAGGAGTTCGTCTACGACTTCGGCGTGAAGAACATCTTCTTCTGCGACCAGATCTTCAACATCCCCGTGCAGCACAGCATCGACATCTGCAAGGAGATCGTCGACCGCAAGCTCGAGGTGCGCTGGGCCGCCTGGTTCAACGAGAAGATCAACACCCTGCCCGACGAGCTGATGGTCTGGTTGAAGCGCGCGGGCTGCGGCCTGCTGTCGTTCTCGCCCGACCACGTCGACGACCGCATGCTGCGCAACCTCGACAAGAACTTCCGCTACAAGGACCTGGTCTACACCTACGAGATCGCGAAGAAGTACGACATCGACGTGGAGTACAGCTTCTTCCTGAACGCGCCGGGTGAAGACTGGAGGAGCCTCTACAACCTCTACAAGTTCATCTACGACGCGAAGATGCACTGTGGAAAGAACTTCCGGCTCTTCACCCTCCTGATGATGCAGCCCATCCGCCTCTACCCCCACACCCGGCTCTTCGAGCTGGCGAAGGAGAGCGGGATGTGCGACGTGGACGCGGAGCTGATCGACGGGCGCTTCTGGAACCCGGGCGGCATCTCGTACGCAGTGGCGGGCATCCAGGCGGTCACCAAGAAGGCCTACTACGCCCGGCAGTCGTACAAGGACTACAAGGGGATCGACACCAACGTGCTCTGAGCGCCCGTCGGAGCACCCATCAGTCGTAGATGGACACCGTGACGGTCGCGTCGAAGCTGAGGTCGCTCGAGGTGGCTGTGGCCTGGTGCACCTCCACGGCCAGCACGTTCTCCCCCACGAGCAGCAGCTCGGGATCGATCGTGTAGGCGAAGTAGGTGGTCTCGTCAGCGTCGCCGCGAGCCGCCGACGCCAGGGTGCCGTGGGTGATGTCGCCGTCCGGGAGGTTCACCCGCACCGCTTCCTCACCATTGAGCCAGGCGACGGCTCCGTCGTCGATCTGGAGGCCGAAGGCGAGGGCCACCGGTTCCGAAGGCCCGGTGAAGGTGCGACGAAAGTAGATCGCCGGCGTTCGGGCGTCGGCAGCACCGCCGTCCACGACGGTCACCTGGTGAGCATCGCCGAACCCGAGGGGCCCGAGCCCTGTGGACCAGGCGGTCGCATCGTAGAGCGCGGAGGTCCAGTCCCCTTCCGGCTCACCGGCGTCCCACCACGACCACACGCTACCGGCCGTGATCACCTCGATCTCCACGGGCTCCGGCGGGTCGTTCAGCGCCCCGGGCGAGCCGCGGAAGTCGTGGGCGAGGCAGCCCGGACCGGTGCAGCAGTCCGGCACCCGCGCCACGGAGAAGTCGGACTCGACGGCTCCATACAGCACCACCTGCCCGCGACCGTCGGGCGCGTACAAGCCCACCTCGCCGCCCTCCGCCGCCAGACCGAAGTCCAGGTGGTCCGAGCCTGCCGCGGGAACGCCGTCGGCGTACAGCACCAGGAAGCCCCCCGCGTCCACCACCAGGCGCGGGTCCAGCTCGGAACCGGAGCCGTCGCCTTCGTCGGTGAGCACCCAGCCGTCCAGCGACACGGGCTCGTCGCCAGGGTTGTGGAGCTCGATCCAGTCCGGGGTGGTGCCGACCGCCTCGACGATCACCGACTGGTTGTCGGGCATGAACTCGTTGAGGCAGAGCTCCAGCGGATCCCACCCGGTGTCGATCGGGTCACCCACGTGCTCGATCTCGGTGGCGACCGACTCCTCGTGCGCCGGGCGCGGGGACGTGTCGACCTCCGCCGGCGCCCCGGAGGTGCACGCCCAGAGGCCCAGCATCACAGGCCCCACCAGGTCCTCATCTGCACGTTCTGGTCCTCGAGCCAGCCGCGCACGTAGGCCTGGGTGTCGGTGACGCTGCTCGTGGCGCACTCACGCCGCGGGTCGCTGGCCCCCGAGTCGGCGATGACCGCGACCATGGCGTCGAACTGTGCGACTGGATCCGCGGCCTCGATGGCCTCGAGCACCTCGGCCATGACCGCCTGGTGGGTGGCCACGCACGCGGCATCCTGCAGGCAGCCATAGGTCAGGTTGCCGCGGGTGGACGACCACGACAGGCCCCACTGGTGGTCGTAGAGGAACGAGTAGTCCAGGTCCCACGGGATCATGTCCGCCAGGCCGTCGCTGGGATCGAAGTACACCCGGTAGTTGTTGGTGTTGAGCGAGTAGCCGTCGTTCTGGCCGATCCACTGCTCGACCGCCCACATCCGGTGGTGCACGTCCCAGTCGATGACCGAAGCCATGTCGGCTTCCCAGCTTGGCAGCCCCCACGACGCGGCCATGGCCTCGCTCACCGCCACGATGTCGGCGTTGCCGACGTCGAGCCCTTCCTCCAGCTGGAAGAGGCTGTCGACCCCGTCGCCGAAGTCCAACAGCGTGTAGCTGTAGCCGCCGTACCAGACGTACTTGCCGTCGTACAGCCGACCGGAGGGGTCGGCCCAGTGCCGCCGCAGGAAGCGGTCGTCCGGCACCTCCACCACCACGTAGAGCCCATACGCGGCCCCGTTGACGGTGACCTCGGCAAAGCCGGTCCGCGACGCCGCCACCCCCGCGGCCTCGAACATGCGGTAGCCGATGGCTTCCTTGAGGTAGCTGCAGTCCACGATCGAGTTGTTCAGCGACAGGGTCTCGAGCCCGTAGAAGCGCTGGTCCTCCACGTACTGGTTGAAGTCGATCTTGAACTTCGGCTTGCCGCCCAGATCGCGGAACGAGCCGATCTTGCCGCGCAGGCGCAGGCCCACGGGGTCCATCACCTCGCCGTCGATCGTGACGCTCGCTTCCGCGTAGGTGTAGGGGTCGGCCGCCAAGGCATCGATCGTGGCCTGGGGGAGCTCCAGCGCGATCTCGTGGATCACCTCCGCCGAGAAGATCCAGCTGTCGTCCAGCTCCTGGTCGCCGATCGTTCCGACATCGATCGGGGGGTCGTTCGCCACCTCCCCGGTGTCGGGCAGGGGGTCTTCAGTCGCGGCGTCGGTGTCCGCGGCCGGTTCGGCGGTCTCGGCCGAGACCACAGACGCCGGATCCGCGCAAGCCAGCAGGAAGGAGACGACCACCGCCGAACGATACCCGACGCGTGCCGACGCCGATCAGTCCCTGTCGCGCGCCCAGGTGCTGATCCAGGTGCCCGCCAAGAAGACCGCAGCGAAGGCGAGCAGCGCTCCGACCAGCATCGGCTCGGTGAGCCCCACGTCCTCGACCCCCGCCCCCTTCAGGCCGAGGTCGTAGAGCGGTCCGGAGATGGGCTTCTTGTCCCACTTGCCGGGCACCCGGCTGACGTCCTCGAGGTGCGTGCCCACCTTCAGCATCAGATCGTAGGCGTAGCGCTCCGGCGTGACCCAGGTCAGCGCCAGGGCCGCGGGCGCCATGTCCTTGAGCGAGACCATCACCGAGCAGAAGCAGATGTTCGGGATGAGGAGCAGTGGGAGCGTGCCCACGGCAGCTTCCGAGCTGGTGTACAGCGCGCTGACCAGGAGCCCCAAGGACACCCCGGCGAAGCCCGTGAGCGCTGCGACCGCCGCGAGGTCGAGCACGCCGTAGCCGTAGTCGCCCAGCCGCATCATCGCCCAGACGATGCTGGTGAAGAGTCCGCACTGCAGCGCGCAGAGCACGCCGAGCACGCCGGTCTTCGACGCCAGGTAGGGGGTGACCCCCACCCCCACCTTGCGCTCGCGGCGCCAGATCGTGCGGTCGCTGATCAGCTCCCGGACCGCCATCGACATGCCGAACCAGAGGCACGACAGCGACATCATGAACAGCAGGCGGGACGTCGGGACCGGGAACACCGCCCAGATCACGATGGCCAGGACGAGGGGCTGCAACGCCAGCACCCCGAGCCCGATCCGGTCACGCACCTTGGTCAGGGCGTAGCGCTGGGTGAGTGCGCGCAGCTGGGTGAAGAAGCCCGCGCCCTTCAGCGGCTCGTCGACCGTCTTCTTCCGGGCGGGGGTGGCCTCGTGCCCGGCCTGGGCGCCGAGTCGCTCGAGCATCACGCCGCGCGTGGCCACGTAGGTGCGGTGGTGGCGGCTCTCCTTCCAGAGCGCTGCCCACTCCTCCGACGAGCGCTCGCCGAGCCGGTCGAAGAGCAGGTCCGGGCTCGCGACGCCGAAGTACCCGCTCGCTTCGGCCGGCGGGCCGAAGTAGGCGATGCGTCCCCCCGGGACCAGCACCATCAGGTGGTCGACCTGCGCCAGGATGCCCGGCGTCAGATCGTGCGTGACCAGGAACACGATGCGCCCGTGCTCGTCAGCGAGCTGCCGGACCTGGCTCACGATGTCGTGGGCGGACCTCGGGTCCAGGCCCGACGTGGGCTCGTCCAGGAAGAGCATCCGGGTGGAGCGCGTGAGCAGCTCCTGGCCGAGGTTGACCCGCTTGCGCTGCCCGCCCGAGATCCCGCGCTTCAGGGCATCGCCGATGCGCGAGTCGCGGATGTGCTCGATGCCGAGCTCCTCGAGCACGCGATCGACCTCGCGCTTGACCTCGCGGTCGCCGAAACGGCGTTCGTGCCGGAGCCGGCCCGAGTAGAACAACGACTCCTCGACCCTCAGCTCGGGGTGCACGAGGTCGTCCTGCGGCACCAGGCCGACTGCCGACTTGTCCTCGGCGAGGATGGCGTGGAAGTCGTCTCCGTCGAGCGCGACCTCGCCGGTGTCGGCCGGGGCGATGCCGCAGATCGCGTTGATCAGGGTGGTCTTGCCCGCTCCCGAGGGCCCCACCAGGGCCACCACCTCGCCCTCGAAGAGGGTGAAGTCGACGTCCTCGAGCAAGGTGACCTCGCCGATGTGGCGCGTGAGCCCGCGAGCGGTGAGCGCGGAGAAGGTGCGGTGGCACTGGGCCTTGAGCACCGTGTCGATGACCTGCAGGCGCCACGGTCCGATGCGGACGACGGCGCCCATCGACATCGGGGCGGAGCTGATCGGCACGCCGTCGAGCAGCACGGGGCGACCGCTCCCGGCGTCGACCACCCGCCAGCCCTCGCCGGAGCGGATGAAGGTGCAGTGGTGCGCGGCCACCTGCGGGTCGGGGATGACCACGTCGTTGGCGGCCGAGCGGCCGACGGTCACGCGCTCCGACGCGAGCCGCCAGGTGAGATCGCCCGCGCCATGACGCGGGTCGTAGCGTTGGAGCAGGCACGCGTAGACCACGCCTCCGATGCCGAGGTCGTCGGCGGCCTGCTCGAGCGCGCGGGACTCGCGGCTGTCCACCCGACCGTCGGCACCGGCGATTCGGAACAGACCGTCGAGGAGCAGCAGGGCCTCTTCGGGACCGTAGCGCTGCGCGAAGCCGGCGAGATCGACCTCGTCGGCGCGCTCCGCCGCCAGTCGCTCGGCCGCTTCCTGGCCAAACCGCCACCGGAAGGCCTCCAGCTCGCTGTCGGAGAGGGAGCTGCGGAAGCGCGGGTCGAGCACGAGCTCGATCAGGAGGCCGCGCGCCTCGGGGGAGAGCTCGGTGCGGCGAGCGAGCGCTTCGTCGAGTGCACTGCGCTCGACCTCCGCGAGCGGTGCGCCCGAAGAACGCACCAGCAGGCGAGCCAGGTCGAGCGCGAACGCCACGGCGTCGGCCCGCGCGACGATGCCCCGTCGATCGAGGGCGTCCTGGAGCCTCCGCTCCAAGGCACCCGCCCCCCCGGGACGTGTGTTCGGGCCCATGCGGGCGCTAGCGGAAGGTGACGGCCATGCCGATGCCGGACTTGCCTTCGGCGTTGTTCAGCTGGCTGGCGTGCACGACCACGAAGTAGGTGTCCGTGGCGGTCGGGGTGTAGCTGACCAGGGGTTCACGATCGGCACCCTCGTCCTGCACGAGCACGTTGCCGTCGGAGTCGTGAAGCACCAGCCCCACATCCTTGGCCTCGGCGTCACCGCAGGCGAACATCTTGTACTCGTTCCCCTTGTAGAGGGTGACGAGGTAGATGCGGTACTCGGCCTGGGCCAGCGTGGCGGAGGTGGCGGTGCGAACCCGCCAGCCATCGCTGTAGCCATCCCAGATCTTGGTGCGGAGGCAGCTTTCGGCCTCCTTTTCGTCCGCCTGCACGGGCTCCGAGCCCAACAGAGCGGTGGCGCCGAGCGCGAACGTGAGAAGCAATGCCCGCTTCATCGGAAGCTCCTAGAGCAGGTCCAGGACCGCAGAAGTGGTCGTGTGGATGGTGTTGACGTCCTCTTCGGACAGGGTCTCGTGCCCGCAGATCTCCGCGAGCGTGTCCAGCGTGGTGGTCAGCTGGGCGATCACATCGGAAGGGGCCTTGTCGGCGCCTTCGTTGGCCACGTACTTCTGGAAGTAGCCCACGACCGCCGGCTGCTTCAGCAGCTCGTCGGCAGCGCCGAAGTTGCCGCTGGCCCGAATGGCACCGGCGACGAGGTTGGCGCCCTCGAGCCAGGATCCGGCCTGGATGAGCGGCACCGCACGGTCGCCCGACTCGTACTCGAGCTCCGGGATGACCGCACCGCTGAGCTCGTCGAGCTCCTTGATGAGGTCATCGCGTGTGACGGAGTCGTTGTCGATGCGTGCCTTCATGTCGTCGATGGTGGCCGGAATGTCCGACCCCGCACCGAGCTGGGTCATGCCCGCCTTCACGCTGTCGAGGTGCCCGACGAGGGCCGCCGTCTCGGCCGACTTGACGGTGAGCAGCAGGTCGGCCAGTACCACGCCGGTGCGCACGGCGACCTGGTCCTTGTTCGGGACCTCCATCTTCAGCGTGCGCGCCTGCACCGAGTCGGCCAGCTGGGCCTGGATGCCCGCCGCATCGAGCGCGCGCTGCATCTCCCCAGGGCTCGGGACGAGGGCGATCTCGTCGGCCGCGGCGGTGAGCTCCGCCAGGTCGAGCTGAGGCGGCGGCGTGTTCTTCACCGGCTCGGGAGCCGCGGCGGGCTCCTGCGGCGGCGCCGCCTCTTCGCCGGAACAAGCGGTCAAGGCGAGGACCAGCGTCAGGGACGCGCCCTTGACCAACATCCGGGTGAGCTGCTGCATCAAACCACCTCCACGAGACCGGGCCATCGACAGAGGTCGCGCCGCGGCTGGCGTCGAAGCGTAAGCAGTTCTGACCCCTGCGCGCAACCTCGCCCGACCGCCTACGCGGGCGCGCGTGCCGTCACGACGTGCGCCGGAGCCTTCGACCACGCCACCGAGACGTCCCGGAAGCCGAGGCTCTTGAGCACCTCCACGAAGACCACGGGGTCGCGCCGAACGGTGGGCCAGCCCAGCAGGTGTTCGAAGAAGAAGGAGTCGGCTCCCGGCGAGAGCACGCTGACCACGAGGTGCCCGCCGGGGCGCAACAACTTCTTCAACACCGGACCGCTGGCTCCGACCACGCGGTCGGGGAGGTGATCCACCACACCGTGGAGCACCACCACGTCGTGGGCGTCGATCCAGGTCTCCGAGCGACCCCGGAAGAGCGCGGCGAGATCCTCGTGCTGGAGGCGGAGCTTGAGCTTCGAGGTGTGCCCTTCGGTCCCCGACTGGAGAAACGCGAGCGCGCGCCGGTCGTTGTCGACACAGGTCAGCTCCGCGGCGCGCCGGCCGTAGACCTGGCCGAGGGCTGCGACCAGGGCGCCGCTGCCCACGCCGACCACCCCCAGCTTCAAGGAACCGTCGGGAAGGCTCGGGGCGAGCGCCTCGAGATGGTCGGCGGTGGCCTCCATCCGTCGGCGCAGCCCGCGCGCGGTGGGCAGCTCCAACAGGATGGCGTCGAGCAGCCGTCCGAGGGGGTCGGTCCCCTCGGGCGCCGCCACGAGGAGGTGGCCGAGCAGGGGCGCGCGGCTGGCCTCGTCCTGCCGCCGCGCGAGCTCCGCGAAGCGCGACCGGGCGAGGTAGGGATGCAGCTCCCGGGACAGCAGCTTGCCAGCTCCGATGCGGGCCTCGGGCTGCAGCGCCTTGAACAGGTTCTCGCCCTGCCCGATGAACGCGCCGAGCGCAGTGCCCAGCTCCCGGCGGTGGTCGAGCTCCCTTCCTGGCACGAGCTGGTTCTCGATGTCGATGAAGGCGAGCTTCAGGCTCTCGGCCAGCCGACGAACGCGCGACGCGTCGTCAGCGCTGACGGCGGCGCTGCGATCGACGAAGCTTCCGCTCGCCGCCTCGCGGTTCAGACGCTCCAGGCGCTCGGCAAGCACCAGGCTCACCGCGCGGTGGAAGTTCGCCGAGGCCGCCGCGTCATCGCCCAGCCACGTGTTCAGCGTGGACCTGGGCCAACGCAAGAGCACCGTGTCGGACCCGGCGCGCACATCGGCGCTGCGAGCAGAACCGGCCACGAAGGCCATCTCACCGACCACCGCGCCGGGACCGAGCACGCCCAGCACGAGCTCCGGTCGGGAGCGCCCGTCCACCACCTCCAGCCGTCCGCTGATCACACGGAAGAGATCGCCGTCGCGTTCACCACGCCGGATGATCCGCTCACCGGACCGCGCGCGAACGGTCTCGGCGAGGTCGTCCAGGCTGGCTCGTACCGCCGCGTCGAGATGGTCGAAGAGGTTCACGCCGGAAGCCTATCCTTCGCGTTAGGCCAAGACGCCCAGGAGGTTCCATGGACGAGGTCGACGCGCTCGTTGCCCGCATGCGCACAAGCGGACACGACGAGCGCGCAGCGATTCGCGAGCAGCTGCTCGCTCTCTGCGCAGGCCCGGAGGGCGGGCAGGTTCGCGACCACCTGGAGCGCGCGGCACGCGGTCAGGTGCTCGAGATCCAGTGGGAGCTCGAGGAGATCGTCGAGGAGACCGCCCCGGCGCCCATCACATCGCCCGAGCCCGAGCCGGAGCCCGAGCCCGAGCCCGAGCCCGAGCCCGAGCAAGGCGGCCAGCTCACCTCCAAGGACCTGGACGTGGTCTACGACGATCCCCGCGGCTTGATCCTCCACCGCACCAAGGACGGCACGCGCTGGTTCGCCACCCAGATGGATCCCCGCACCGGGCAACCCCAGACCTTCGAGCTCCACGCCAACGAGATCGATCAGCTCAAGGCCCAGCTGGCTGGGAGCCCCTACTGGGCCATCGGAGGCGCGCCCGCGTGAGCGCGAGGCGTCTGACCGCGATGCTCCTGGTGGCCCTGGGCGCCACGGCCTGCTCGTCTGCTCGGCGCGCCCTCCGGCAGGGCGACGAGTGGATGGAGCAACAACGCCACCACGCGGCGGCCCGAGCCTACGAGCGTGGCCTGGACGACCACCCGGACCACTTCGAGCTCGGCGTGGCGGCAGCGGAAGCCTGGCTCGAGGCCGGCGAGCCGCAGAAGGCCCTCCTCCACGCGCGGTCCACGGCCGACAGCGGTGACCCGCACGCCATCGGTGTCCTGGCGGAAGCGCTCATCGCCACCCATCAGCACCGGGAAGCCCTCGACGTGCTGCAGGCCCAGCTGGAGAGCGACCCGAGCAACGCCCGGTACGCGCTGATGGCCGAAGCCCACCTCGGACTCGGCGACCTGGGCTCGGCCACGCGCCTCGCGGCCCGCGCCGCTGCTCGCGGAGCTCCGCGCGCCCTCGCCCTGCACGGCTGGCTCCTGGCGCGCCAGGGCGAGCTGCAGGCGGCACAGGAAGCCGCGAACCGCGCCCGGAAAGTGGCCCTCGACGACGCCACGGTGCAAGCCGAGGCGGCCGCCACCCTGCTGCTCGCCGGCGACACCGGGGGTGCCCAGGAAGCCGCTGGGCGGGCCGTGATGCGCAACCCGGCGGTGGCGGACGGGTGGGCCGAGCAAGCCGCCCGTCGCTTCGAGGCCGACGACCTCGAGGGTGCGCTCCGCCTGTCGATGCGCGTGTTCGCCCTGCGCACCGACGACGCCGGCACCGCATGGCGTGCCGGCGTCATCTGGTTGCGCCTGGGCGTCTACGAGCGCGCTGCCGACATGCTGACGCAGGCCCTGAACCTCCCGCCCTACGCCTCGGGGGAAGCCGGCAACGACGTCTACGTTGCCGGCAAGGGCGACATCGCGCCCGAGGATCGCCAGCAGGCTCGGCGGGCCATGGGCATCGCGCTCGCCGACGCGTACCGCGCGCTGGGCGACCTCGAACACGAAGGCGAAGCGCTCCTGCTGGCGGTGCACGCCGGGGCAGGCGCTGACGAGATGTACCGGCTGTCCAAGGTCTGGAAGCAGCTCGGGCACCTGCTCGAAGCCCAGGACATGGCCGTCCGCGCACTCACTGCCGATCCCGGCCACGTCGACGCCGCCCTGGAGGTCTCCCGGTGGTACGGCGAGAACGGCAAGATCGACGACGCCATCCGCTACGCGCTCAGCGCGTGGCAGCAACGCCGTGGTCACGTGGAGCTGGGGGCGTGGCTCGCCCAGCTCTACGAACAACGCGGCGAGATCGACCTCGCGATCGAGGTCTTGACCCTGACCATCCGCCAGGCGGGCTCGGCCCCCACCCTGCAGGCCCACCTCGACAGGCTCGTGACCCTGAAGCGCAAGAGTCTCGGCGCCTACTGAACCAGGGGCGCGCTATAGTCCCGCGCGCCCGAACGGAGTCCGCATGCTGCTCAGCTCGCTCGTTGTCCTCGTCGCCCCTGCCCACGCCGAAGACCTCTTCGACGGCCAGCTCGTGGAGATGCTCCCCGCAGGGCTCATCTCCGGCGACGGCTCCACGCCGGTGACCCTGCAAGTCGTGGCCGTGGACGCGGCCGGCCAGGCCCTCCCCTCCAGCGCGAAGTGGACCATCAAGGCCAGCGACGGCGACATCTCGCTGAGCGATGCGGGCGAACGCATCCTCACCTTCTCGTACACCCCGCCGGCCGTCGACGCCGTGACGTCGGTGACCCTGGATCTGAAGGGCCGCAGCTCGGACCTCGAGGAGACGATCACCCGGAGCTGGCAGGTCACCGTCAGCCCACCGCTCCCGACGGCGATGAGCACCTCGTCGAGTCCGGACGAGCTCGTGCTCGGCCAGGACACGAGCGCCACCGTGAGCGTCACCCTCGACGGTGGAGCGAACCAACCAGCGGCTGGCGCTGCGTTGCTCACGCGCTCCAGCTCGGGTGAGCTGACCAACATGACCCACCTCGGAGGCGGGCGCTTCTCGGCACGCCTCGAGCTCCCGGACGTGCAGTACCCGCACCTGGGCGTGCTCACCTTCGCTGACGAACGCTCGCCGGACACCCTCTACGGCTACCAGGTCGTGCGCTACGTCGGAAAGGCGGACTACCCCGTCTCCACCGAGCCCAACGCCACGGTGATGCTCCGCATCGAAGACCGCGAGTTCGGACCGATCCAGGCCGACGACAGCGGCTCCGCGATCGTGCCGATCAGCGTGCCCCCCGGCGTGGAGCAGGGCACCCTCGTGAGCATCGTCAACGGCGTCACCAGCGAGTTCCCGATGGATCTCGAGGTGCCCAGCACGCGTCGGCTCGCCTTCTTCCCGGTCGCCAAAGGCATCCCCGCAGACGGCGCGACCGCCGTCCCGATCCGCGTCGCGGTCACGCGCGCTGGCGGCGAAGCCGCGAACAAGGCCAGCCTCGAGCTCACGGCCACCGCCGGCACCGTGGGTCCCGCTACCCACGAAGGCAACGGCATCTACGTGGCGCAGTACACGCCGCCCCTGATGAACGCGGCGAGCGAAGCCACCCTCCAGGTGAGCCTTGGCGGCGACGCCGTGCAGAGCGACAGCATCACCGTCCAGCTCACGCCCACCCTCCCATCGGGCATCGCGCTGTCCACCGACGCGGCCAGCTTGTCGGCCAACGGCTCCGGCTTCACCGTCTACGCCAAGGTCACCGGCCCCGACGAGGGCGGCCTGGACGGGCGCGACCTCTCCTTCGGCGCCAACGGCGCGAAGCTCAAGGGCGATGTCTCCGACCTCACGGGCGGTGACTACCAGGCCACCTTCTCCACCACGGGGTCGAGCAACGTGGAGCTCACGGGCACCGTGCACACCGCGCCGACCGGCAACCCGGTTCGCGGCGTCGTGGTGCTGCCGGCGCGGGACACCCTCCCCCCCGATGGCCTGTCCAGCTCGATGATCACCGTCGTGGCGGTCGACCAGTTCGGCTACCCGGTGGCCGACGTGCCCGTCGCGCTCTCGGTCGCCGCCGGCGGCGGCACGGTGCCCGAGTCGGTCACCACAGACGCCAACGGCACCGCGCAGGTCTACTACACCTCCGGCCGTGACTCTGGCGTGGTCAGCCTCGTCGCCACCGCGGGCGACGCGGTCGGCGGGGCCGCGATGTTGCAGGTCCCGGCGGACACCGAGCTCGGCCTCGAGCTCCCCGCGTCCGGCTCGGCCTGGACGGCTGGCGTGCACGACGCGTGGGACGGCATCGTGCAGTCCCTCGTGGTGCCCCGGGAGGGCGCCCAAGGTGCCTTTCTGAGCGCCCCCGCAGCAGCTCCCACCGCCGGGCCGCTCACCGGCCTGGCGCTCGCAGCCGCAGCGTCGAGCGTGGCCCCCGGCGGCACCGTGACGGTCAACATCCAGGCGAAGGATGAAAACGGCGTGTCCGTCGCCGGGGCCTCGCTGGAAGCGATGGCCATGCCCGGCACCGCGAGCGCCGTGAACGAGGTCGGCGACGGCGCGTACGCCGTGACCGTCACCGCACCCCAGGGCACCGGCATCACCGAGGTGAAGCTGGTCGTGTCGACCGCCGACGGTGCCATCGCGCGCGTGCTCAAGGTGCCCGTGAAGGCGGCCTCGGCCTCTCCCTGGGGCGCTGCGACCGCGGCGGTCGAAGCACCGGCCGACGAAGCGCCGGCAGAGACCGAGGAAGCCGTGACGGAGGAGCCCGCTGCCGAGACCGCGGTGGCCGAGACCGAGGCCACCGACGAGCCCGAGGAGCTCGGCGCCGAGCTCGAGCTGCCCTGGCTCCGCCTGCGCGCTGGCGCCGCCATCGGGAGCTACACCTACAGCCAGACCCCGACGGAGATCGACGGGCCCCTGTGGAACCAGGGCCTCTCCTTCGAGGTGCCGGCGCGTCAGGGCGGCGGCGCCATCGACGCCACGGCGTGGCTGCCGATGCTCGACTGGGTGGGCGCCGACGTCGAAGCTCGGTTCACCTACTACTCGGCCATCTGGCCCAACGCCGCCGAGACCGTCGTGCCGGACCTGGTCCCCCACGTCACGGCACTCGGCGCCGCGCGCTACGCCTTCCAGAGCGGCCAGAACCAGTTCCACGTGGCCGGCAAGCTCGGCATGGTCTACGGCGACTTCATCACCTACACCAAGGGTGAGAACGCCACGCAGCTGCAGTACGCGGCGCTGGGCGTGGCCGGCTTCGGGCTGGGCGCCGAGGTCGGCGGCGAGATCAGCGAGCTGCTGTTCTTCAAGGCCGGCATCGTCGAAGGCCTCCGAGGCACCATCCCCTTCAACACGAACGTGGACCTGGAGCTCGGCTACGTCGTCACCGACAACCTCTACGCGTCCGCCAGCTACGCGCTGTCCAACCGCAGCATCGAGATCCTCGCCGATCCGGCCGAGGTGGTCGTGGGGCGCCTCGAGGACAACTCGAGCATCTTCGTCGTCGGCGTGGGCTACCAGCTGTAGCCGGGGGCGACGACCCGCCTACTGGACCACGAGGTGGTGGCCCCAGTACGCCTTCCGTTCGTTCTCGGTCGCCGACTTGAAGAAGCCCGTGCCCCAGTCCGCGACGAAGTACGCACCGGGCTCCAGCGCGAGCACCACGATGCTCTTGCCATCCTCGAGCCGTTGCTCCTGCATCTCGGGCTTCTCGCCGTAGGTCATCTCCCACGACGACTTCGTGTCGGGCGCCATGCGGTAGGCGCAGCCCTCCTCGTCGAGCTTCCAGGCGCGCCAGCCGCCGCTGTCGTTGTCGAAGAAGGGTTGGTTGCCGGCGGCGAAGGTGTTCACCGGAATCTCGGCACGCTCGGCCTCGTCTTCCGGCAGGCAGTAGATCTTCCACTGGTCGGTGCCGCTGCCGCCCTTGCGCCGCTCGATCCAGCCCCGAGCCAGGGGCTCGTAGGCGTTGTCGACGAACTTCAGGAGCCCCTTGTCGGTCGGCAGCTTGATCAGGTTCCGGGTGCCCACATCGTAGCGTTTCCGCTCGGAGGCATCGAACTGCTCGATGTCCTGAGCGAGGTAGCTGTCCGCTCCGATCGTGAGCGTGTACACGCCGGGGAGGCAGGGCAGCTCGAAGCGGCCCTCTGCGTCGGTCACGGTCTGGCACTGGGTGCCGATCAAGGTGACGCGAGCCCCGACGATCGGTTCGCCCGACACGTCGGAGACAGTGCCGTCGATGGCCATCTTGCCGCAGCCGGCGAGCATGGAGAGGAGCAGGGTCTGCACGGGAGCCTCGGGTCGGCCGAGCACGCTACCACGCCCATGCGGTCGAAAGTTATGGGGTCAGCACCACGGAGGTTGCATGCTGCTGTCGCTGCTGTTGATGGGTTGCGGCCCGGACGAGGCGCTCGACGCGCAGATCGAGGAGCTGGAGGATGAGGTCAGCGAGCTGACCCTGCGGCTCGAGCGCACCGAGCGCGAACGGGACGCCCTCAAGAACCGGGTCTCCACCCTGCAGGAGCGGGTCGACGCCCAGAAGCTCCAGGAGATGCTCACAGCCCTCGGGCTCGAGCGCGGTCAGGCGCTGGGTGCGGTGCTCGAGACCACGCAGGGCACGATCACCTGCGAGCTCTGGCCGGAACACGCCCCGATCACCGTCACCAACTTCGTGCAGCTCGCCGAAGGCACCAAGGAGTGGGAGGACCCCGCCACGGGGGCGAAGGTCACCCGGAAGCTCTACGACGGCACGATCTTCCACCGCGTCATCCCCGGCTTCATGATCCAGGGAGGCGACCCGCTCGGCAAGGGCACGGGGGGACCCGGTTACAAGTTCCAGGACGAGGTCGATGCCGGCCTCACCTTCGACAAGCCGGGCCTGTTGGCGATGGCGAACGCGGGCCCGGGCACCAACGGTTCCCAGTTCTTCATCACGCTGGGCGAGCCTGGCCACCTGAACGGCAAGCACACGATCTTCGGCGACTGCGAGCCGCTGGAGACCGTGGAGGCCATCGCCGCCGTCGAGCGCGGCCCGCGCGACAAGCCCGTGGTGCCCCAGGTCCTGAAGCGGGTGACCATCACCCGGGGCTGAGGGGCGTCCCCCGGGACCCGAGCCACACAGCGACGGGCACCGCCGCGGCCACGCTGACCGCGGCCCAGGGCCCTGCTGCGACCAGGGACAGGGCAGCGAGCCAGCTGCAGCCGGTCGCGACCGCGGTCCCCGCCGCGAGCCCCGCCTCCCGGTACGGCAGCCGCTGACCCATGTGGGCGACCCCCCAGGTCCACAAGGGCACCAGGAGGAAGGTGCCGAGGCGCCACAGGCGCCAGGGACTGTCGTCGTCCAGGCTTCGGGCCGCCTGCTCCGACGGCGCCCGCCGGTCGAGCACGCCCGCCAGCTCGCGCGGTGCCGGCAGCGGCACCGCGTCGACCCGGGTCACCTCCCCTCTCCACGGGCGGTAGCTGGAGGAGCCGCGCCACGCCTCACCGTCCCACCTCAAGCGGGAAGCGTCCCACCGGCCTTCGATGCCGAGAGGGCCACGCTCGACCACGCTCACGCCATGGACAAGGTCCCCGTCCGCCTGGTCGATCTGCACGGCGTGGTGATCGGTGAGGGCCCAGCCCCCGGCGACCTCGAGCGTCTTGCCTTCCACGCGGGCCTCCAGCTCGGCCGAGCGGTCCAAGGCGAGCGGCAGCACGAGCTCGGCGACCGCCATGAGCGCCACCACCACCAGGGCGGCGCCGGCCGCTACCCCACGCGCCACGTGCCCGTCGGTCACCCCGCTGACCGCCAGCCCCAACAGCTCGCCGCGTCGACGGAGCGCTCCGACCGTCACCGCCGCGCCGACGGCTGCCGACAGCGGAAGCAGCTCGCGCAGGCCGCCCGGCAACCGCCACGCCACGAGCGTGAGGAGCTCGGCAACCGGCGCATCCGCGTGCCGCCCACCCTGCTCCACGAGCTCGATGACGAGCAAGAGGAGCGCGGCCGCCGCGACCACGACGGCCACGGCGCCCGCCGACCGAGCGGCCAACCACCGGAGCGCGGTCAACGCTCGTCCCAGCGCATCCAGGTGAGCAGGGTCAACACCCCGAGCCCGATCGTGGGCGTCCAGCCCGCCACGACACCGCCGAGGACCGTGGTGGCGCCATCACACAGCCTGACCGCGACCCAGTACCCGAGGACGACGGCGGCGACGCGGTGGGCCCGCCGGCGCAGGGCCAAGGGGGCCGCCAACAACGCGAACAGGCCCGCAGACACCGGCCACGCCGTACGTTTGGTCAGCACGGCGCGTTCGTAGGTGGCGTCCCGGCCCCCCTGCTCCATGCGTTCGACGAGCTCCCGCAAGCGCTGCGTGGAGCGCTCGACGAGCTCCACGCGGGCGTCGGGCACCTGGATCGGGACCCGCGCCTCCTCGAAGCTGACGGCCACCTCCGGAGGCCCGGGTGCGTGGGCGCGACCCTCGGACAGCAGGAGCGCGTCCCCGTCGAAGCGGGCGGACCGGGCGCTCCCCACCAGCCCCTCGGCGTCGCTCGCGAAGAAGACGTCGCGCAGCTGATCGCCGTCGACCCGCTCGGCGACGACCATGCCGCCCCCGAGGTCGATCGGGCGCCCGGCCACGGGCAAGAGCCCCTCCCGCAGGCTCTCGCGGAGGCTGGATCGGGCGGCGGGCTCCAGGTGGTGCGCGAGCGCGTAGCTGGCGCCGGCCGTGCCCAGCCCGAGCAGCACGAGACCCGGGAGCAAGGCCCGGCCCGACAGCCCGCACGCCTGCAGGGTGAGCCAGCTCCCCTCCTCCTCCCAGCGGCTGAGCACGCTGGAGATCGCTGCCAGCACGGCCAGCGGCAAGCCGGTGCCCAACACCACCGGAACCGAGGCGAGCAACAGGCGCAGCAGCGTGTCGGGAGGCGGCATGACCGGGGCGCGCAGCAGCTCCACCGCCCCCACACCCACCGAACCCACGGTCACCAACACGACCAGCGTTGCCAGCGTGGCGACCAGTCCCTCACGCAGCAGCTGGCGGGTCGTCAGACGGATGGACAGGGCTCCATGGGACCACTATGTTAAGCCGCCCTGCCCAGCGGGGCTGGAGGAGACGTCGTGCAGTTCAAGATCGGTGAGCGGGCCGTGTACCCGGCGCACGGCGTTGGCATCATCAAGGAGGTCGAGACCCAGACCTTCGAGGGCGAGGAATACCAGTTCTACGTCCTCAAGATCCTCGACAACGGCATGACCATCCGCGTGCCCATCCAGAACGCCGACGCCATCGGGATGCGCAACGTCATCTCGGTCGAGCATGTCGAGAAGGTCTACGAGGTCCTGCGCGACCGGAAGACCCCGACCGACAACCAGACGTGGAACCGGCGCTACCGCGAGTACATGCAGCGCATCAAGACCGGCGACCCCCTCGAGATCGGCAAGGTGCTGCGCGACCTCGCGCTGATGAAGCAGGAGAAGAGCCTGTCCTTCGGCGAGCGCAAGATGTTCGACCAGGCGATGACCCTGCTCAAGCAGGAGCTCTCCTGTGCACGCGGCGTCGAAGAGTCGGTCATCGAAGATGAGATCGACGCCATCTTCGCCAAGCCCGAAGGCGAAGACGACGAAGGTCCGGTCAAGAAGAAGAAGAAGAAGAAGTAGCAGGAAGGCCATGAGCATCCGGCTCTACAACACCCTCTCCCGTCGCCAGGAAGCCTTGGAGACGAAGGAGGAGGGCCACGTCGGCATGTACGTGTGCGGCGTCACCGTGTACGACTACGCCCACATCGGCCACGCACGGATGATGGTGGTCTTCGACGTGGTGTACCGCCACCTGGTGCACCGCGGCTACCGCGTCACCTACGTGCGCAACTACACCGACGTCGACGACAAGATCATCGCGCGATCCGCCCAGACCGGCGAGCCGGCGCTCGAGCTGTCGGCACGCTTCTGCGAGGCGCTCGACCAGGATCTGAGCGATCTCGGCCTGAAGACGCCGGGCCACCTCCCCAAGGTGTCCACGCACATCCCACAGATCGTCGAGACCATCGAGAAGCTGGTCGCCAACGGGCACGCCTACGCCGCCCCGAACGGCGACGTGTGGTTCGACGTCGCCAGCTTTCCCGCCTACGGAAAGCTCTCGGGTCGCAAGGTCGAGGACAGCCGGTCCGGCACGCGCGTGGCCCTCGACGACGGCAAGCGGCATCCTGCGGACTTCGCGCTCTGGAAGGCCGAGAAGCCCGGCGAGCCGAGCTGGGAGAGCCCCTGGGGCAAGGGCCGTCCAGGCTGGCACATCGAGTGCTCGGCGATGTCGATGGCCTACCTCGGGCAGACCTTCGACATCCATGGCGGCGGCATGGACCTCGTGTTTCCGCACCACGAGAACGAGATCGCGCAGTCCGAGGGCGCCACGTGCTGCGAGCCCTTCGCCCGGTACTGGATGCACAACGGCATGCTCAACCTGGACAACGAGAAGATGTCCAAGTCGATCGGCAACATCGTGCGCGTTCGCGACATGCTCACCGAGGTCCCGGCCGACGTGTTGCGGCTCTACTACCTGCAGGCGCACTACCGAAGCCCGCTGCCGTACAACGACGAGCGCATGGCGGAGGCCCTGACTTCCACCAACCGGCTCTACACGGCCAAGGAAACCGCGGTCGCGATCGCGGCGGGGAAGCGCAACCAGTCGGCCGACGAGCTGGTCCGCGAGCTGGGCGACCTGGCGGCCGACGTGCACGAGCGCGCCACCACCTTCCGTGAGCGCTTCGACGCGGCCATGGACGACGACTTCAACACCGCACTCGCCCTCGGGCAGCTGTTCGAGCTCGCGCGCGCGGTGAACCGGCTCGCGAACGACAAGCGGGCTCGAAAGCGGGCGGCCCCCCTGATGGACGCCGTGCTGGAGGCCTTCGCGCTCTGCGGCACCGTGCTGGGCATCGGCGGCCTGGAACCACAAGGCTTCTTCGACGAGCTGAAGGTGAAGAACCTCGCGGCCCGCGGCGAAGACATCGCGAGCATCGAAGCACGACTCGACGCCCGCTGGGCCGCGAGGCTCGCCAAGGACTGGGACACGGCCGACGCCATCCGAGCCGAGCTCGACGCCCTGAGCGTGCAGGTGATGGACGGTGCCGACGGGTATAGCTGGCGCGTGCGCGTCGAGTAGATCGGCCTCGGCCACAGCTCGCAGCCACCGACGATCTTGGCAGCGGGGACCCGCTGTGCTACCTACCGACCGGTAGGCTACCGACCGGTACGTATGGGACTTTCCCGCCGCCCTGGATCTAGCGCCGGACCACAGCAGGAGAGGTGCATGGCAGAGCCAGCTCTCGACGACACCCACGGCCGCATCCTCGAGGTGGCCACCAGGCTCTTCGCCAACCTGGGCTACGGCTCCACCAGCGTGCGCGAAGTCTGCGAGGCTGCGCGGGTCACCAAGCCCACGCTCTACTACCACTTCGGCTCGAAGGAGGGGCTGTTCCGCGCGGTGGTCGACGTGCACCTGGGGCAGCTCTCCCGGATCGTCGAGAAGGCGGTCTCGTCCGAGGGCAGCGTCGCGGATCGCCTGCGCGCCTACACCTCGGCGGTCACCGCCTACACCGTCGCCCACGCCGACGGCATGGAGGTGCTCCATTCGGCACACCACGGGCCCGACAGCGCGAAGGCGGGGGTGTCCCAGGCCGAGCTGACGGCGGTCCACGAGCACAACGCCCGCCTCCTGAGCGCGCTGCTCCAGGAAGGCGTGCTGGGCGGCGAGCTGCGCCCGGACCTCGACTGCTTCCACGCCGTGCTCAGCCTGATCGGCATGGTGAACCTGCACTGCCGCGCGGCCTCGCTCGGCGTTCCACTTCCCGACGACCACGCCGAACGTGTCGTCTCGCTCTTCCTGAACGGAGTCGCACGATGACCCCGCTGATGACCCTGCTCGTTCTCGCCTGCTCGTCGGCCGACGCCACGTCGTCCGACGCCCACGGCGCCGAGAAGCTCGCTCCCCCTGCCGACGGAGTTCGCGTCGAGCTCGCCGTGGTGGACCGATCCGAGGCTCACCTCGAGCTCACCCTTCCGGGTGAGATCGAGGGCAGCTCCGACGCGGTGCTCGGCGCCGCGCTCGGTGGCTACGTCGAGAAGGTGTCCGTGTCGGCCGGCGACCGGGTGCGACGCGGTCAGTCGATCGCGCGGATCGACGCCGAGCTCCACGGCGCCTCGCTCACGCAGGCCGAAGCGCAGCACGAGCTCGCAGCCAGCGAGCTCGCCCGCATCGAGGGAATCGGCGACCACGCGTCGGCTTCCCAGCTCCAGGCCGCGCGCACCAACGCCAAGGTCGCTGAGGCGGCGGTGCGCCAGGCGCGCGCGCGCCTCGCCCGTGCCCTGGTGACCGCCCCCTTCGCCGGCACCGTCGCCCAGGTCGGCATCGCCCAGGGGGAGGTCGTCAACCCGGGTAGCCCGATCGCACGGCTCGTGGCGATCGACCCCGTCTCGATCAACCTGAGCGTGTCCGACCGCGACATCGTGAACCTCCACGAGGGCATGGCCGCCACGGTCAGCACCAACGCCCGCGCCGACCAGTTCAAGGGCGTGGTCTCCCACGTGGGACCGGCGGGCGACCTGAAGACCCGCACCTTCCTCGCGGAGGTCGAGGTCGCCAACCCCGATGGCCTGCTGCTTCCAGGCATGATCGCTCGGGTTTCCCTGGCGCGCTCGCTCGCCGACTCCGCCGTGGTCATCCCGCAGGACGTGCTGGTGACCACCCTGGACGATCAGGGCGTGTTCGTTGCGGAGGACGACCACGCGGTCTGGCGCAGCCTGGACCTGGGCGAGGTGGTCGGCGACCAGGTGGTGGTCGAAGGCGGCCTGGCGCTCGGTGAGCACCTCGTGGTCGTCGGCCAGCGCGATCTCTTCGACGGCGACCCGCTCATCGTGGCCCGCGAGGGCGTGTGCTGCACCGGCGGACGGGTGATCTACGGAAGTGCCCGATGAAGTGGCTCGTCTCGCACAGCACCACGATGCTCCTCGCGGCGCTGGCCATCGTCACCTTCGGGATGATCTCGTACGCGAACCTCCCGCGCGAGGCAGCACCGGACATCGACATCCCGGTCGTGATGGTCACCACGCCCTACATCGGCGTGAGCCCGGAAGACATCGAGGGCCTCATCTCGATCCCGATCGAGAACGAGCTCTCCAGCCTGCGCGACGTCAAGAAGCTGACCTCGGTGAGCGCCGAGGGCATCGGCATCGTCTACATCGAGTTCGAGCCCGACGTGGTCATGGAGGACGGGCTCCAGAAGGTCCGCGACCGCGTGAACCGCGCCAAGCCCAAGCTGCCTGCGGACGCCGAGGAGCCCGAGATCCGCGAGATCAGCTTCTCGGACTTTCCGATCCTCATCGTGACCCTGGCGGGGGGCCTGGACGAGGAGGGGCTGAAGGGGCTCGCCGAGGCTCTCGAGGACAAGATCGGGCGCATCAACGGCGTGCTCGACACCAAGATCGGAGGTGGCCTCGACCGCCAGGTGCGGGTGCAGGTCGACCCGGTCCGCATCGCCCACTTCGGCTTCAAGATCGGCGACGTGTCCAACGCCCTGCGCGACGAGAACGTCAACATCCCGGGCGGCGAGGTGCTCACCGGCGGCGGCAACGTGTTGGTGCGCGTGCCTGGCGAGTTCGAGACGGCCGCCGAGATCGGTGGCGTGGCGGTGAAACGCTACGGCGACCGGCCGGTCTTCGTGCGGGACATCGCTCGCGTGGTGGACGGCTACGAGGATCGGGAGAGCTACGCCCGGATGAACGGCCGCGACGCCGTGAGCGTGTCGGTCACCAAGCGACCCGGCTCCAACATGGTGGAGATCGCAGACGCCATCAAGGTGCTGGTCGAGGACGAGGCCCAGACCTGGCCCGAGGGGGTGGAGCACCGGGTGCTGGCCGACCAGTCGACCATCGTGCGCGACATGGTGAGCGAGCTGCAGAACAACATCGGCACGGCGCTGATCCTGGTGGTGGGGGTGGTGCTGTTCTTCATGGGCTTCCGGAACAGCCTCTTCATCGCGGTCAGCATCCCCTTGTCGATGCTCCTGGGCTTCATGGTGATCGAGGCCCTCGGCTTCACCCTCAACATGATCGTGCTGTTCTCGCTGATCCTGGCGCTCGGCATGCTCGTCGACAACGCCATCGTCATCGTCGAGAACATCTACCGGCACCACGAAGAGGGCTCCGACCTCGTCACCGCATCGGTCGAAGGCACCCGCGAGGTGGGCATCGCGGTGGCCGCATCCACCGCGACCACCGTGGCCGCGTTCTTCCCGATGGTCTTCTGGACGGGGATCATGGGCGAGTTCATGGGCTACCTGCCCAAGACGCTGATCATCACGCTGACCAGCTCCCTGGTGGTGGCCGTCGCCATCCTGCCGGTGATGACGTCGTTGCTCATGCGCCTGGCGGGCAAGTCCGCGGCGAAGCGCGACCAGGAGCTGGCCGACACCCCCCAGACCGGCATCATGGGGCGCTACGTCAAGGCACTCGAGTGGAGCATCGACCACCGCTGGCTGGCTGCGTTCGCAGGCTTCGCCACGCTGATCCTCACCTTCGTGGCCTACGGCGCGCTGAACCACGGCACCGAGTTCTTCCCCGCCACGGATCCCGAGCGCGCCACCATCGCGATCTCCGCGCCCGGCGGCACCGACCTCGAGACCACCGACCGGCTGTCCCGGATCGTCGAAGCCATCGTCGCGCAGGAAGAGAACGTCGACGTCATGGTCGCCGAGGTCGGCCTGGCCGGCGGCGGCGCTGGCGATATGACCGGCGGGCAACCAAGCCCCACCAACGCCAAGGTCACCATCGACTTCCTGCCCGACCGGAACCGCGCCAAGCCGGGGCAGAAGGTGCGGATCGAGCCCACCCCCGAGACGATCAACCGGCTGCGCGACCGGCTGGCAGAGGTGCCCGGCGCCGACATCGAGATCCAGAAGGAGGAGATGGGCCCCCCGGTGGGACCACCCATCGCGGTCGAGATCTCCGGCGAGGACTTCCACGTGGTCGGCGAAGCGGCGAAGAGCTTCCAGCGAGCGCTCGAGGGTGTGGCCGGCGTGACCGACCTGGCCAACGACTACAAGGTGGGGCGGCCCGAGCTCCGGCTCCGCGTCGACCGCGGAGCCGCGAAGCGCGCAGGACTCTCCACCAGCGCCATCGGCAACGCCGTGCGGACGGCGATCGCCGGGCAGGCCGTGACCACCATCCGCGACGGCGAGACCGAGATCGACGTGATGGTCGAGCTGGACCCGAGGGCCAAGAACGATCTGCAGAGCGTGCTCGGCCTGCGCCTTCCCGGGCGCGAGGACACCTCGCCGGACACCTTCGCCGTTCCCCTGTCCGCGGTCGCCAGCTACGATCTCGTGGGGGGCAGCGGCGCGATCAGCCACATCGACCAGGACCTGGTGGTCACGGTCACCGGCAACATCGCCGAAGGCATGAACCCCAACGCCGTGCGCGCCGACGTGCAGGCGCTGATCGCGGACTACGACTCGCCCGAAGGCACCCACGTGCGGCTGGGCGGCGCAGATGACGAGCAGCGCAACGCCCAGGAGTTCCTCTCCCGCGCGTTCCTGATCGCCATCGCGCTGATCATGATGGTGCTCGTCTCGCAGTTCGACTCCATCACCATCCCGTTCATCATCCTCGCGAGCGTGATCTTGTCGCTGGTCGGCGTGCTGTGGGGGCTGGTGCTCACCGGAACACCCTTCGGCATCATGATGACCGGGATCGGCGTGATCTCGTTGGCGGGGGTCGTGGTGAACAACGCCATCGTGTTGCTCGACTACGTCCAGCAGCTGCGAGCCACCGGCCTGCCCGTGCGGGAGTCCCTGATCCGGGCGGGTGTGGTGCGCTTCCGACCCGTGATGCTCACGGCCATCACCACCATCCTCGGGCTCGTGCCGATGGCCATCGGCGTGAGCTTCGACTTCGTGAAGTTCGCGCCGATCGTCGGCGGGTCCACCTCTCAATTCTGGAAGCCCATGGCCGTCGCCGTCATCTTCGGGCTCGCCTTCGCCACGGTGCTGACCCTGGTGATGGTGCCCACCTTCTACTCGCTGGTCGAAGACATGAAGGAGCGGGCTGCCCGACTCCGTCGACGGCTGCCGATGAGCGGCGCCGCCGCTGCGGCCAAGCTCGCGCTGCTCGGCCTCGGGGCGGGACTCGCCACCCCTGCCCAGGCCCTCACCCTGGACGACGCGCTCCGTGCCGCCGAAGCCAACTCCGTGGAGCTGATGCTCGCCGAGGAGTCCACCATCCAGGCCGAGAGCTACCGAGGCCAGGCCTGGTCGCTGGTCGGCCCGAAGCTCCAGGCGAACGCCAGCTACACCATCAACGACAAGGAGATCGCGCTCGACTTCATGGAGGACTTCAGCGCGAACATCCCCGACGAGTTCGCGAGCTTCTTCGACGACGTCGAGAGCGAGCCGACGGTGATCCAGGAGAAGGAGTTCGCGCAGTGGAGCGTGAGCGTGGTCCAGCCTCTGGCGTCGTTCTCGGCCCTGCCCACGCTCCGGGGCGCCTACGCGCTCACCGACGCGGCGCGCGCCGACGCTTCCTGGCAGCGCTCGCAGCTCCTCGCGGGCGTCACGGGCGCGTACTACGGTGTGCTCGCGGCGCGCATGGGCGTCGACGTCGCCACCGAGGCGGTGGAGCTTGCCACCGGGCAGCTCGACCTCGCCCAGCGGCAGGTGGCCGCCGGGCTCCAGCCGCGACGTGCCGAGGTGCAGGCGCAGCTCGGGCTGGCCCAGGCCGAACGCGAGCTCGCCGCTGCCCGGGAGTCGGCCGTCTCGGCCGAAGAGGGTCTCGCACGCCTGACAGGCCTCGAGCCCGGCCAGCCGCTCGAGCTGCCCACGCCGCCCGCGGCCCCTGCCAGCTCGCTCGACGACGCCCTGTCCACGGCGCGGACGGCCCGGCCCGACCTCGCCGCCGCCTACGCGCGGGTCCGCATCGCCGAGTTCAGCGTCCGGGCGAACTGGGGCGGCCTGCTGCCCAAGGCCGACGCTCGCTTCACCTACGCGTACTCCGGCAACACCGGCTTCTCCGACGACCCCACCCTCTGGATGGTGGTCGGCGAGGCGCGCTGGACCTTCTGGGATGGCGGCTACGCCATCGCGAAGAACAAGGAGCTGGCCAGCCAGAGGCGCTCCGCAGAGCTGGCTGCCCGCCTCGCGTTGGAGCAGATGGAAGAGTCGCTCCGCACGGCGTGGCACAGCGCGGCGGCGGCCGAGGCCGCCCTGAGCGCGGTGGAGAGGGAGCAGGAGCTGGCCGCCGAGAACCTCGAGCTGGCCCAGCGCGCCTTCGAAGCCGGCAGCGCGACCTGGCTCGAGGTGAACCAGGCCACCCTCGCCCAGCGGGCCGCCGAGCTCTCCGGCATCGTGTCGCGCATGGAGCGGGACCTGGCAATCGTCGATCTCCAGGTCCAGATGGGCGCCTACTGAGCTGTCGCGCCTTCGGTGGGATGCGCCCCCAACAAGCCCGGAAGCTGCCGAAACGCGCGCCCTCGGTGCGAGATGGCGTTCTTCTCGTCGGCGGAGAGCTGCGCCATCGAGCGACCCGGGACCTCGTCGGGCCAGAACAGGGGGTCGTAGCCGAAGCCGCCCTCCCCGGTGAGCCCGAGGCCGATCCGACCTTCCACGGTGCCCCGCACCGCCCAGGCGCCCCGATCGGTGACCAGGGCCAGGGCGCACACGAAGCGGGCCCGCCGGTCCTCGACACCGCTGAGCCTCGCCAGCAGCAGCGCGTTGTTGGTGGCCGCCAGCGCTTCCGGCGAGAACCGCTTGCTGTGCACGCCCGGCGCACCGCCCAGCGCGTCCACGCACAGCCCCGAGTCGTCGGCCACGCACGCCTGTCCGGTCCGCTCGAAGACGAAGCGGGCCTTCTGCAAGGCGTTGCCCTCGAAGGTCTCCTGCTCCTCGGGCGGCTCCGGCACCTCCGGGAAGTCGCGCAGGGGTCGCACCTGGATGCCGAGAGGTGCGAGGATCTGCCCCACTTCCTCGACCTTGTGCGCGTTGTTCGACGCCAGGATCACGATCACGCGAGCGCCGCGCGCTGCGCTTCGGCCACGCCGGCCAGCCCCAGGTGGCCGATGTCCACCATGGCGGTGAGCTGGGCCCGCGAGAACGGCGCTCCCTCCGCAGTGCCCTGGACCTCGATCAGGGCACCGTCGGCGGTCATCACGAGGTTGAGGTCCACCTCCGCGCGGCTGTCCTCTTCGTAGGGGAGGTCCGCCACGACCTGACCGTCCACCACGCCCACGCTCAGCGCGCACACGTGGTGCAGCAGCGGCACCGTGTCGATCTTGTTGGCCGCCACCAGCCCGCGAAGCGCGAGCACGAGCGCCACGTAGCCGCCGTTGATGCTGGCGGTCCGGGTGCCACCGTCGGCGAGCAACACGTCGCAGTCGATGGTGATCTGGAGCGGACCGAGGGCCTCGAGATCCACCGCGGCCCGCAGGCTGCGCCCGATGAGCCGCTGGATCTCGCTGGTGCGCCCCTTGAGCTTGTCGCCCTCGCGCCGCGTACGGGTGTCGGTGGCGCGTGGAAGCATGCGGTATTCCGCGGTCACCCAGCCCCTGCCGGAGTCCCGCAGCCAGCGCGGCACGTTCTCCTCGATGCTCGCGGTGCAGTGCACGCGGGTGTCGCCCATCGAGAAGATGCAGCTCCCCTCGGCGTAGCGGTTGACGTGCGTCTCGATCCGCACGGGGCGCGTCTCGTCGGCACGCCGTCCATCCCCTCGCATCACACCTCCAAGCCACCCCCCCTAACCATGCGCGGCGGACCCTTGCCCCAGCCCGTCGCGCCAGCTACGAACGACACCTCCTGGAGCTCCACATGTCCCGCTGGTCCCTGCTGATCCTCCCGCTGGCGCTGCTCGCTTGTGAAGAGAAGACGTCCAACAAGCTCACGCTCGGCACGAAGGCGGTGGACTGCGCGTTGTCCGTCAACGACCTCGCCGGCACCAGCTGGGTCATCGAGCGCATCAACCCCGACAAGTCCACCGAGCCCGACAAGGCCACGCGGCTGCAGTTCAACGAGGAGGACGGCAGGCTCGTCGGCAAGTACAACGTGGGCTCGCTGTCCGACATGTACGACTACCCCTGCGAGATCAAGGGTGACGAGCTTGTCTGCCGTGAGGGCGAGCCCCACGTGAAGGACTTCTGCCAGGCGGTGCTCACAGGCGGCGGCGCGTGCACCGACGAGGTCATCAGCGCGCTGGTCCCCGACGCCACGCCCGAACAGATCGCGGAAGGCGTCAAGGAAGCCACAGCGAACGTCGAGAAGTACAAGAACGGCGATCAGTGGGACCAGTTCGTGTTGAACAACAACAACCTGGGCAACAAGCTCCGCGGCATCCTCTACGCCAAGGTCGACACGCGCAGCTGCAAGCTCCGCATCACCGACAACTACCTCACGGTCTACAACGCCAAGAAGATCGAGGACTCGAACCCCGTCGGCACCAACCTCTTCGTGTCCACGGAAGACGAGCTCTTGTGGGAGCACTGCAGCAACGATGACGACCTGATGGCCCTCCCTTCGGAGGAGACCCCCAAGGACGCGCCGCAGACCCAGATCCAATGGGCGGCTGGCGACACGGTGCACTACCACTTCCTCGGAAAGGACGCGTTCGAGCCGGCCGAGGGCTGCACCTATTCCTACGACACCTGGCTCAACGCCGAGCCGCTCTCGAAGGACAACGCCGCCACCGAAGCCGAGTTCAAGGGCAAGGCCATGGCCAAGCACCACTTCACGCACACCTACAACGAGCCGGGCATCAACGTGCTCATGATGACCCGCTACAAGACCTGTGGTGGCAAGAAGGAAACCGTGGAGACAGCCTGCAACCTGGTGAAGGTCAACTAGCGCCGGTGTCGCCGGTGTCGCCGTCGGCCGGATCTCGCAGGGCGGACCGGACGTAGTCCGCGCCCTGCACGTGGCAGTTGCCGCAGGTGTGCAGCTCACCCGCCTCGATGACGCCGCCCGTGGGCGTGAACGCAGCCCAGAACCAGTCGTCGGTGTCGGCGCTGTAGCCGGGCACCTTGCGCATCACGCCGATCCAGCTGGCGGGTCCGCTCGGCTCGACGAAGGCCTCGAGCACCAGCATGCTGTGGGCGGGCAGCGTGCTGCCGACACGCCCGTTCGCCCGAGGACTCACCCAGATGCGCGCGTGGCTCTCGCCCACGTGGTGGGAGCTGTTGGGCTGGATGCCCACCCACGGATCGTTCTGGGCGAAGTGCAGCTGGTAGCCACGCAGGTCGGTCCAGGTGGTGGCCGCGTCCATGTGGTCGATCCCCGACGACCACTCGGTGCTCGCGGCGGAGCCCGAGCAGGCGATCAAGAGGGGTAGCAGAGCCAGCACGGGACCCAGGTTACCGTGACTCTGCTGCGGGAGCCCAGGCGGCGCGGGGAAGATACCGGGCGTCATGCGCTGGCTCACTCCCGTCATCCTGCTCGCCGCTGCGGGCTACGTCTTCCACCACAACGGACAGGGCGGCGGCGTCATCGCGCTCAGCTTCCTGGACGTGGTCGTGCCGAGCTTGAAGGGTGACCCGGTGGGACTGGGCCAGCTCACGTGGAAGGTGCTCGGCGGGCTCGGCTTGCTCACCGGCATCGGCGCCGTGCTGCGCCGCTGATTCAGCACGCAACCGAGGCAGGGGCGGTGCCAGCGACGGAGGGGGCCAAGCAGGCGACCGGAGGGTTGTTCAGCATCCTGCTAGAGCAGGTAGGCCAGCCGGATCCGGGCGGTGTAGAGGTAGCCGCCGTCGGTCGTGTGCCAGCCCACCATGTCCCCCTCGGCGATGTCCTCGGATGCCCAGGTCCTGCCCGGGACCGCGTAGAACTCCGCGCCCAGGTCCAGCTTCTCCAGGAGCGTGCCCTGGGCGCCCAGCGACAGGGTCGGCCCGAAGAAGGGATCGGTGTTGTTGCCGATGTAGTCGTCGTCGCCGATGTAGAAGAAGGTCGAGACATCGGTGAGGCCGACCGCGAGGTAGGGCGTCCAGTCCCCGATCCGGTAGCCGCCGGACACATCGACACCGACGGTGGTGCCCAGGTACAGGTCGTCGACCGCCTCGCTCCCGTCGACGAAGGGGGTGGCGATCTCCGCCACGGTCTTCAGCGAGGTGGCGTGCAGCCGACCACCGAGCTCCACGCCGCTCTCCAAGGCCGTGCCGGCTCCCAGCTCGCCCGACAGGATGACGTTGCGGGTGCCGAAGACCGTGACCGGCGGGACGTAGCCCACGCCACCGTACACGGTGACGTTGCCGACGGCAGGGAAGGAGAAGCCGATGCGCGGGCGCGGGAAGACCGGGGCCTTGTTCGTGTCCTCGGTCTTGGTCGAGTTCAGCACCAGGCGCTGCTCGCACGACAGCGGCGGGATGACCCCGAGCTCCAGGCCCACCGCGCCGTGGCCCCCCTCCCAGGGAACCGGGCTGTGGGTCGGGCTCATCGTGGTGGCGAGCGCGAAGTAGTTCAGCAGGAAGTTCTGCTGCCCGGTGTCGTCGAACTTCTGGGTCAGGCCCTCGCACTCGGGGTCGACGTAGGCGTGTGCCTCGGGGCCCACAACGAGCAGCATCAGCGTGGTCAGCATCGTTCGTTCTCGCTCAGTTGCAGTTCTTGCCGGGAGCGCCGTCGGCGATCCAGTTGCACATCGCCGCCGCGTCGGCCGCCGGCAGCGGTCCGGACCCCAGCGGCATGGCGCCACCGTGGCCCTTCTCCTGGATGCCGGCCGACTTCGTGTACACCAAGCTCAGCTCGGGGTCGCCCGGGTCGACCAGCAACGCCGGCGCGTAGAGGTTGGAGGTCTGGGCGTTGAGCGCGCCCCGCAGGTCGGTCACGTCGAGGTCGAGCACACCGTAGGCCTTCGGTCCGGAGTGGCACGCCAGGCAGCTGTCGGCGACGATCTCCTTCACGCCGCAGTAGTCGGCCGCGTAGCTCGACGTGGAGGGGTCGCCGCAGGAGAAGGGTCCACCGGTGTCCGCCGCCGTATCGCCGCCATCGCCGCCATCGCCGCCAGTGTCGCCGCCAGTGTCGTCGCCGCCGCAGTCGTCCTCGGCCGCGCCGCTGTCGATCCAGCTGGCCACGGCCTCGAGCGTGTCGGGATCGACGCTGCCGCCGATGGGCATCGAAGACCCCGTCTTGGCGGCATGGGTGCCCGCGAGCTTCTGGTAGAGGAAGGAGTCGGCGCTCTGCTTGGGCCGCACCAGGATCTCGCCCTTGTAGAGCGCGGACGGAGCCTCGAACAGGCGGCCGTGGGCACCCTCGCTCTCGAGATCCATGTAGCTGTAGGTGCCGGCCAGCGCGGCGCTGTGGCAGCTCACGCAGTCGGACTCGAAGTAGGCCACCATGCCGCACCAGTCGCCGCTGACGGCGGTCGTGCCGCCGGAGTCGCCGCCGTCGCCGCCGTCGCCGCCGTCGCCGCCATCGCCACCGCCCGTGTCGACACCCGCATTGCAGACGTCGGAAGCCCCCGCATCGATCCAGTCCGCGATGACCTGGGACTGCGAGGCCGGGAGGGAGCCCTGCCCGAGCGGCATGCCCGAGCCGAGGTCTCCCTGGGTGTCGGTCACCTTCAGGTAGAGGAAGGAGGCCGCGGAGTCGCCGGCGACGACCAGGGTCTGCCCGTCGTAGCCCGGGCTCGGTTGCCCGACCAGCGCGGCGTACGACACGCCCTCGGACAGGTCCAGGCCACCGGCAGCGCTCTCGCCGCCCTGGTGGCAACCGGCGGTGCAGTTGGTGTCGAAGATGGTCTGCACGGCGCAGAAGTCGGTGCCGTCGATGGTCACGCCGCTGTCGTCCCCGCCGGAGCCGTCGGCTCCACCGAACAGGGTGTCGTCGCAAGCCGTCAGCGCGACGAGCGAGGCGAGGGGAAGCAAGGTCCTCATGGGCGTCTCCGTACCGTGGAGAAATAGCACGGGCGGGAGCCCGAACAAAGGCGACGGGAGGCGACCGCGGCGCTGTCAGCCGCGGGCAGGCGGCTTCACCGCCGAGACCGCTCCCGGCGGGCGTCCGTCCAAGCAGCTGGCCGCGCGCGCGGCACCGGCTCGCGCCACGGGTCAGGCGAGCTGCCCTGCCCGGCGGCGTCGGATGCGGGACACGGCCTGCTGCATCACCACCAACGCCACGCACACGGCCGTGCTCTCGAACAGGTGATCCCCGAGCCAGTCGATCACCACCAAGCTCCACACCGAGACCAGATCGCCCAGCCAGACGACGACCCCCACGTGCAGCAGGTTGCCGATCCCGGCCGCCAGCAGGAAGCGCCGCAGCGGCATGCGGGTGGCGCCGGCGAGCAGCATCAGCGAGTAGCTGGAGAAGGGCACGAGGAGCGCAGGACCAAAGCGATCGAGCACGCGCTGCAGCCAACCGGCGGCGGCGTGGAGCCAGCGCATGCGCCCCTTGGCCCACCGCATCGCGGTGGCGCCGTACACGTACCCCACCGCATAGGTGACCACGACCGAGAGCATGCGGCGGGCCGCACCCACCACGAACAGCGGGCCCGGATCGACCAACGCTGCCGCCAGCGCGATGTGGCGATTGACCGACGAGCCCGCCACGAGCAGCAGCGGATGCTCCACCAGGAGGTAGGGCGAGAAGGCCGCGGCCGCGGAGTTGACGACCGTGATGACCGCGATGACCCCGAGGAGCAGGCGTCGGGAGTGCGGAGAGAGCTCGGACACGGGCCGCGGGGGTGGGTGAGTCGGGGTGGTCGGATTCGAACCGACGGCCTGCAGCTCCCAAAGCTGCTGCGCTGCCAGACTGCGCTACACCCCGTGCAGCCCGACTAACCCGGCCGCAGGCGGACCGGCTCACGAACACATGATCGACTTGACATATGTCGAGACCATCATATGATGAGCTCATCATGCTTCCCGACGACCGACAACTCGAGCGCGCAGTCGACCTGCTCTCGTGCATGGCTCACCCCGTTCGGCTCGCGGTGCTGGTGCGGCTGCACCGCCGCGGGCCGGCCAGCGTCAGCACGCTGACCGAAGAGCTCGACGTCGAGCAGTCCGCGCTCTCGCACCACCTCCGCAACCTGCGCGGCGCACGCCTCGTCGTCGGCGACCGCGACGGACGACGGGTGGTCTACAGACTGCACGACGCCCACATCGGCTGCATCGTCGACGACACCCTCGACCACAGCGGCGAGGACCAGGAGGAGGTCGCTGATGGGTGACGCCTGCTGCGGTCCCAGCCACGACCACGACCACGACCATGCCCCCGTGCTGGCCGCCGGCCCTTCGGTCGCGCTGCGGATCCACGGCATGGACTGCGTCGACGAGGTCGCCGCCCTGAAGCACGCGCTCGGAGGCCTGGTCGAGCCCGAGGCGCTCGGCTTCGACGTGCTGAGCGGCCGCATGGACGTGCCCGATCACCTCGACCTCGACCTCGTCGCGGCCCGGGTCGCGGCGACCGGGATGCGCGCCGAGCCTTGGGGGACCCCCACCCAGCAGACGTGGTGGCCGATCCATCGCCGCACGGTCCTGACGTGGACGAGCGGGGGTTGTCTGGTCGGGGGCTTCGCGACCCATGCGCTCCTCGAAGGCGCCAGAGCGGCCATCGGACACGATCTCGGGGGCCATGCCACCCCCGGCGTGGTCGTGGCGCTCTACCTCGTGTCCGTGCTCGCGGGGGTGAGGCTGGTGCTGCCGAAGGCGTGGTTCGCGGTCCGCTCGGCGCGGCCCGACATGAACCTCCTGATGACCGTGGCGGTCGCGGGCGCCATGGGCCTGGGAGAGTGGTTCGAAGCGGCCACGGTCAGCTTCCTGTTCGCGCTCTCGCTGTTGCTCGAGAGCTGGACCGTCGGGCGCGCCAAGCGGGCCGTCGAGGGCCTCCTCTCCCTGGCGCCGCCCGTGGTGCGCGTGAAGCGCCAGGGGTTGATCGAGGTCGCTCCCGACCGGGTCGTGCTGGGCGAGGTCTTCGTGGTGAGGCCCGGCGAGCGGATCGCGCTGGACGGTCGCGTCAGCTCCGGCCAGTCGGCGGTGGACCAGGCGCCCATCACCGGGGAGAGCGTGCCGGTGCCCAAGGCCGAGGGCGACGCGGTGTATGCGGGCACCATCAACGGCCGGGGCGTGCTGGAGGTCGAGGCCACGCGCGCGGCCGACGACACCGTGCTCGCCCGCATCGTCAAGCTCGTGGCGGAGGCGAGGAAGGACCGGGCCCGGGCCGAGATCTGGGTGGAGCGCTTCGCCCGGGTGTACACGCCCGCCGTGCTCGCCGTCGCGGTGGCGGTGATGGTGCTCCCGCCGGCGATCGGGCTCGGGGCGTGGTCGGACTGGTTCTACCGTGGACTCGTGCTGCTGGTGATCGGCTGCCCCTGTGCCCTGGTCATCGCCACCCCCGTGGCGGTCGTCGCTGGGCTCGCCTCCGCGGCGAGCCAGGGCGTGCTCGTGAAGGGCGGCAGCTACCTGGAGCTGCCCGCGCGGCTGAAGGCCGTCGCCCTCGACAAGACCGGCACGCTGACCGCGGGGCGGCCACGCGTGACCGGCGTGCGCTCCCTCGCCTGCCACCCTGCCCGCACCTTGCTGGCCGCAGCGGCCGCCATCGAGGCCCACAGCGAACACCCCATCGCCCGGGCGGTGACCGAGCACGCCCTCGCCGAGGGCGTGGCCGTGGCACCGGCAGCCGACATCGTCGCCGAACCCGGACGCGGCGCGTCGGGCGCGGTCAGCGGCGAGCGCTGGTGGGTGGGTTCACCGCGCTGGCTGGAGGAACGTGGTCTGTCCTCGCCGGCGCTCGATCACGCCCTCGCCGACGTGTCCGGCACCGTGGTCGTGGTCGGCACCGAGGACCACGCCTGCGGGCTGCTGCTGCTGGAGGACGCCGTGCGCCCCGGGGCGTCCGAGGCCGTGCGGCGCCTGCACGACCTGGGCCTGCACGTGGCCATGCTGACGGGGGACAACGTCGCGACGGCGCAGGCCGTCGGAGCCGCCGTCGGAATCGACGAGGTGGCCGCCGAGCTGCTCCCCGACGACAAGCTGCGCGCGGTCGAGCGGCTGGAGGCCGAGCACGGGGCGGTGGCCATGATCGGCGACGGCGTGAACGACGCGCCAGCGCTGGCGCGGGCCAGCCTGGGCGTGGCGATGGGGGCGATCGGCACGGACGTGGCCATCGAGACCGCCGACGTGGCCCTGATGACCGACGACCTCGAGCGCCTCGCCTGGCTGATCGTGCACGCCCGGCGCACGCTCGCCATCATCCGGCAGAACTCGGTGCTGGCGCTCGCGATCAAGGCGATCTTCGTGGTGCTCACGCTGGGGGGTGTGGCGTCGCTCTGGGGGGCGATCGCGGCCGACATGGGCGCATCGCTCATCGTGGTGTTCAACGCACTGCGCCTCCTTCGCGCCTGATCTCGAGCCCACGCGAAAAAAAGTCGGGCGGACGGTCGATCCGCCCGGACCCCCGTCGTCTTAGGTCTGAGGCAAACGTTGCCCTCTCGTCCCTTGAACATCCGAAACGGAGCACTGAGATCATGGCGTACACCAACCACAAGTTCTGCTGGCACGGCTGCGTGAGCACCGACGTCGACAAGGCCATCGCCTTCTACACCAACGTGGTGGGCTGGACCCACGCCGCGGTGCAGATGGGCGACGAGGAGGCGAACATGTTCGTCGCCGCCGACAAGCCGCGCTGCCACGTGATGGCTCCGCCCATGGAGGGCGTGCCCAGCCACTGGAGCAACTACCTCCGCGTGACCGACGTCGACGCGTCCACCGCGGCGGCCACCGAGGCCGGTGGCCAGGTGCTCGTGCCGCCCACCGACATCCCCCCCGGTCGCTTCAGCGTGGTCGCCAGCCCGAGCGGCGCCGCGGTGTCGCTGTTCACCGAGAGGGACCCCGAGACCGCCGAGAACCCGCCCGCCGGACCGGGCTCCTTCCACTGGACCGAGCTGCACTCCACCAGCATCGACGCCGACGTGGCCTGGCTGCGCGCGGCCTTCGGGTTCCAGACCTCGGAGATGCCGATGCCGCAGGGCGGCACCTACTACCTGATCAACGACGGCGACACGCAGGTGGGCGGCGCCATGCAGGGCATGCACGAGGGCGCGCCCAGCATGTGGCTCACCTGGGTCTCGGTCACCGACGTCGACGCGGCCACGGCGCGGGTCACCGAGAGCGGCGGCAACGTGCTGTCGCCGCTCATGGACATGCCGGGCGTGGGTCGCATGGGCATCATCCAGGATCCGACGGGCGGCGTGATCGGCCTGATCACCCCCGCCAACGCCTGAGGTCCTCGAGCTACGACGCCTGGCGGCGGCCTTCAGGTCAGCCGCCCAGGCGTCGAAGCTCGTTCGGCCCGACGCCACGGCTCCTCAGAGCCCGCGCTCCTCCATGCAGGCCACGCACAGCACGGCGTCGGGCGCTGCGAGCAGGCGCCTCCAGGGGATCCCCTCCTCGCAGTCGGCGCAGAAGCCGAAGGCCTCGGGATCGGCTTCCAAGCGCTCCGTGGCGGCACCCACCCGCTCCAAGCTCACCGCGATCCGGCGCAGCGACGCCTTGGCCATCGCCTGGTGCTGCAGCGCGTCCACGCGCGACACGCGACCGACCGCCGACGGGTCGAGGGTGACCGTGTCTGCGAGCCCCTGCTCGTCCCGCAAGCGCCGGCCCAGCTCCGCACGGAGCGCCCGAAGGCGCGCCGCCAGCTGATCGCGCTGCGCGTCGGTGAGCTCGTCCATCGACGGAATCTACCGTGAAGCAGGCGCGGGTCAGGCGTTAGCGGTCGAGCATGCCCCTGCCCGTCCCGCGCCGCCAGGCTGCGCCTGCCATGCCCCCGGTCGCCGAGGTGGCCACCCGGCTCGGCGTGAGCCGCGAGGCGGTCGAGATCTGCCGCGACAGCGAGCTGATCGACCTGCACATCGACACCTTCATCCCGCCGCGCCTGTGGGGCTACGACCCCCTGAAGCGCCACCGAAGGGCCCTCGGAGGCCGCAGCTTCTTCGGCCACCTCGACCTGCCGCGCATGGGCGATGGGGGGCTCTCGGGCGCGATGTGGTCGATCACCACCAACCCCTTCCGTGGCGCCTCGGCCCGGTGGCGGGTGTTCCAGAAGAACTGGCGTGGCTTCCAGCGGCTCGTCCAGCGCAGCGCCGGGCAGCTGGAGCTCACGCCCGACCTCGCCGGCTACCGTGCCGCCCGCGCCCGGGGGGCCCACGCCGTGCTGCTCAGTGTGCAGGGCGCCAACGCCTTCGAGGCGGCGCCGGGCGGCATCCGCGCTGCCCCCGAGGAGCTGGTCCGGGCGACGCTGGTCCACCTCACCACCTCCCGCCTCGGCGAGACCAACAGCCCCTTGCGCAAGGCCTCCCGCATCCGGGGCCTCACGCCGACGGGACGCACCTTCGTCGAACAGCTCAACGAGCGGCGCATCTTCGTGGACCTCGCCCACATCCACCCGCGGGGCTTCCGGGACGCGCTGGAGGTGCACGACCGCACGCAGCCCCTGTTGGCCACCCACTGCGGCGTGGACGGCGTGCTCCCCCACTGGCGCAACCTGGACGACGGCGAGCTGAAGCAGGTCGCGGACACCGGCGGCGTGGTGGGCATCATCTTCGCCGTGAACTTCCTCCGGCGCCGGGGCGGCCCCGTCGACGGTGCCATGATCGTGGAGCACATGGAGCACGTGCGACGGGTGGCCGGGGACGACGCGGTGGCGGTGGGCAGCGACTACGACGGCGCCATCGTGCCCCCGCGAGATCTGGCGGGTGGCGAGACCTACCCGCGCCTGGTCCAGCACATGCTCGACCGCCGCTGGAGCCACGAGCAGATCCAGAAGTGCCTCGGCGACAACTTCCTCCGCGCGCTCGGCATGCTCCGTCCCTGACAGGTGTCCCGACCCCATGCCCAGTCCGCTGCTCAGCCTCCTGCTCGCAACCGGCCTCTCTGCGGAACCCACCTGTCCGGCCACCTCGGCGGCGCTGCCGCGCTCCAGCCACGTGACCGCAGACGACCCGCGGCTCATGGGCGACGGCCTGGTGGTGGTGCTCAAGCAGGCTCGTCGGGTGGCGCTGTACCAGGAGGGGAGCCTGGCGGGCTGCTGGCGGGCCGCGCTCGCCAGCGGCTACCCGGCTGGCCCCAAGCGGGAGCAGGGGGACATGAAGACCCCCGAGGGCTGGTACCGTAGCTCCGACAAGCCCTGGTCGAGCTTCTACGGCGCCATCGCCGTGCACTACCCGAACGCCGAGGATGCCCGCGTGGGCCGCGAGGCCGGGCGGATCGACGCAGCGACCGAGGCCAGCATCGTCGAGGCGCTCGCCCGCGACGCCAAGCCACCGCAGCAGACAGCGCTCGGCGGCGAGATCCTCCTGCACGGCGGGGGCAGCCTGTTCGACTGGACCCTCGGCTGCGTCGCCCTGGAGGATGACGAGCTCGACACGCTGCGGGCGCTCCTGCCGGCCGGCCTGCGGACCGACGTGCTCATCCTGCCCTGAGGCCTAAGCGGCGAGCCAGGCCAGGAACGCCGCCAGCCCATCGCGCAGCGAGGTCTTCGGCGCGTAGCCGAGGAGCGCGCTGGCGCGGTCCACAGCCGCCCAGGTGAGCGGCACGTCGCCGGCCTGATCGGGGAGCCGCTCGCACACGGGCGCTCGCCCGATCAGATCCCCGAGCGTGTCGACCAGCTCCTGCAAGGTGACGGGCTGGCCGTTGCCCACGTTCACCACGGTGAACCCGAGCGGCCGGTCGATCGCGGCGACCACGCCGGCGACGATGTCCTCGACGAAGGTGTAGTCCCGCCGAGAGCTGCCGTCGCCGAACAGGGTGATGGGCAGGCCGGAGGCGATGCGCTCGGCGAACAGGCGAATGGCCATCTCGGGCCTCTGGCGCGGGCCGTACACGGTGAAGAAGCGCAGGCAGGTGGTCTGCAAGCCGTAGAGCTCGTGCCAGGTCCCGCACAGCAGCTCGCAGGCGCGCTTGGTCGCGGCGTAGGGGCTCTCGGGGCGGTCCACGCGGTCGGTTTCCTGGAAGGGCCCGTCGGTCCGAGCGCCGTACACCGAGGAAGAGGACGCGAAGATGTGTCGCTCCACCCCTGCCGCGCGCATCGCCTCCAGCACCTGCAGGGTGCCCTCCACGTTCACGCTGGCGTAGCTGGCCGGGTCCTCGAGGCTGGTCCGGACCCCAGCTCGGGCGGCCATGTGCACCACGCTGTCGACCCCGTGGTCGAGCATCAGGCGCGTCAACAGCTCGCGGTCGCGGATGTCGCCGCGGGCGAGCGAGAAGCCCGGCTGGGCGGTCAGGGCCGCCGCGTTCGCCTCCTTGAGGCTCGGCTCATACCCGAAGTCGAACGCGTCGACCCCCACCACGCGGTCGCCGCGCGCCAACAAGGCCTGGGCGGTGTGGGAGCCGATGAACCCGGCGGCGCCGGTGAGCAGGATGCTGCGAGCCACCGCCCCAGCCTACTTGGCAGCGACCGGTGACTCCGGAAACGGCAGCGCGTTGTCGGGCAGGCGCTCGGTCCGCGGCCGTCCCGGACGAGGGGCGTCCAGCCAGCGGCTCCCAAGCACCGTGGCGCGCACCTGCTGGCCGAGGGCTGGCTCGAAGACCAGGCTGAAGGTGACGTGCCCGCACACCCCGAAGCGCCGGCGGATGCGGCGCACCGCCTGGTTGACCTCGTCGGGCTCGAGGCGCAGCGAGCCACGCAGCTGCAGGTGGAGACGCTGCATGCGGGACAGCTCGGCGCCCTCCAGCGCAGGGGCCGAGAGCGCACGATCGAGCGCCACGTCGAAGTTGCGCTCGTCGGCGGTGGCCGTGCCGACCACGCTCAGACCGCCGGCCGCGTAGAGGTCGAAGACCTGGATCACGTCCAGGATGCCCGTCTGGTTCCGCCGCACCATCTCCGACAGGGTGCGCGCCGTGGTCACCGCGGTGGCTTCGAGCGCGATGTGATCGTGCGTCAGGCCCTCCGCGCCCGGACGTCCTGGCACCGAGATGAAGCTCGATGCGGCCTCGACCAGCTCCTCGATGGAGGCCTGGTGCGCGGGATCCCGCACGTGCTCCGGCCACACACCGATCACGATCGTGCACATCCGGAACGATCGCGCGGCGCGAACGATCGCGAGGAGATCGTCCATCGCCGATCGCTCGAGGCCACTCAAGACGATCACCACATCGGGATCCGCGCGATCCAGGGTGTCGATCCGGGACGTGGTCACGCCGCCGATCAGCTCGCCGTGTGGGAACCCACACGCCGCCTGCCTCGCAAGTCGCTCGCCACGGACACCGACGCCAAGGAGCGCGAGCCGGGCGGGCGCGATCTCTTCTTCCGCTCGTACCAACATCAGCTGCGCCCTGCGATCGCAGCTTACCCGCAGTTGACCGGTCAAGAAAGGGTTTTCCGCAGGCGATCCGCTCTTGCGGCGTGTCGCGATCGCGAGGGCGATCGCGGTCCGGTCGGGTCAGGGTGCTCCGGACCTTCGCGTGGCCGTGCACGTTCGGAACTCGGGGCGACCCGCCATCGGCAGATCGCCGGTGCTCGCCAAGGTGGTGAAGCCGAGCTCGCTGGCCAGGAGGCCCGCCGCATCCCAAGACCAGTGGCCGACGATCGTGGACGAGGGCGAGGGCCGCGAGAGCACGTCGGCGCCCTCCGCCGTGCGCGTGTGCTCGACCTGGAGCGGGATCCGCGCCACGTTGTGCTTCTGCCGCCACGCCGCCTCGTCGGCGGCCGGACGCTGGAGATCCAGGCACCACACCAGGTGACGCGCCGCATCCTCGGTGAAGGCACGCAGCTCGCTCGGCAGCTCCACGTCGAAGCTCCAGAAGCGCTTCAGGCGACCGTCGGCCGCGACATCCAGCCGCGTGGTCGCGCCCTCGAGCGCGCCGGCCACCTCGTCCAGCCGCACCGCGCCCGTGCCCTCCCCCACCAGGTCGACGCCGGTCAAGGTGCAGGCCCACGGCGTCGTCTTCTTCCCCGGTTCGCCGGCGGCGCAGGTCAAGCTTCCCGTCAAGGTGGCCTGCTCCACACCGACGCTCTCGTCGCCCCCGACCGGCCACGCCACACCGTAGTCGCTGACCAGCACCAAGGCCCAGGTCACGGGCCCACCGGCAGCGTGCGCGTCTCGTCGAGCACGACGATGTGGCTCGGCACGGTCTCCTCCAGCTGGTGGTAGGCGAGGTTCTCCGGGCTGATGCGCCACTTCTCCACCACCAGCGTGAGGGTGACCTCCGAGGTGCCGGGCGGCACGGTCACCGGCACCGGCAAGGCCCGTTCCTCCGCCGGGAGGAGGCGGTTGTCACTCACCAGCTCGACCCTCGGGTACCACTGGTAGACCGTGCCGATCCGGTGCTCCAGCTGCCCGATCACCTGCTCCGCTGCGCGCACCTCGGCCTTGACGAGGACGTAGCGCTCGGGGTCGCCGGTGGGGAGCTTGTGTCCAGCCGCGTCGTTCCGCACCGACACGGCGAGCGCGTTCTCCCCCACCACCAGTGCGTCCGGCAGCGTCCAGGACGCGCTCAAGCCGTGGGGGTAGTGCTCGGCGAGCGCGGCCACCTCGTCGGCATGGTCGGGATGCTTCGGGATGAGGCTCCCACCGAACCAGTGCCGGCGCGTGCTGCGCACCTCACCGCCATCCACCAGCGGCCGCTCGATCTCCGGCATGTGGCAGGACTGGCAGGTGCTCTCGGCGTGGGGTCCGGCGGCGTGCTCGGCGCCGGTGTCGAAGCGGCACGCCAGGTTGATGCTCTCGAAGGTCGCGTTCGCCTGGTGGCACACCGTGCAGGTCTCGGTGGTGCGGAGCTCGTCCAGCTTGCGGGTGGCGTGTGGTGCCGCGGTGTCGCCGTAGGGGCCCAGGACCGCGCCGTCGCGCACGTGGCAGGTGGCGCAGGTGACCGCCTCGAGCTGGAGTGCTGGGTCGAAGTCGGGGTTGTCGACGTAGATCGGCTGGTCCAGCCGCCCCTCGCGCAGCCCGGCCACCAGGCGCGGAAGCTGCGCCTCGTTCGGCGTGTGGCAGTTCACGCACATCCACCCCACGTCGCTCTCCGCGGTCACGGACTTGTGCAGCTCCGCCTGGAACTGCGCGTCGTCGAGCCAGGCCCGCGCATGGGTGGAGATCTGCCACTCGGCGTAGATCTCGGTGTGGCAGCCCCCGCAGGTGCTCGCTCGCAGATCCTGCAGGCCCTCGGGCACGGTCGTCGGCGGAAGAGGCTGGAGGTACTCGGGCTGGCTCGCGTAGAAGTCGCGTGCGTCCTGCACATCAGCCGCTTTCGCACACATGAGGAGGGACAGCCACATGGTCGCAGCATTAGCATGACAGACCATGCTCCTCCTCTTCGCCTGCGTCCCGTCGTCGCTCGTCGACACCCGACCCCTTCCCGATGTGCCCGAGGCCGAGACCGAGTTCGACCCCAACCAGCCCGACACGGCGGCCGAGCAGGACGACGACGAGCCCGGCCCGGACACCGGGGGCGATGGCGGCGATGGCGGCGACGGGGGAGACGGAGGAGACGGCGGCGACGGCGGCGACGGCGGCAACGAACAGCCGGCGGGGAGCACCGACGAGGTCTGCTACCCCGGCCCGGCGGAGGACTGGACGGCCTGCGTGGACGTGGTCGACTGGAGCAGCTCCTGGGGATCCGACTACGACTACCTGGAGAGCTCCGACAGCCGCTACGCCACGCCGGTGCGCTTCGTCGACCTCGAGGCGGCGAACGCGTCGTTGGAGCTCGCCCCGAACTTCGTGCTCGACGAGTTCATGCAGGCCTGGAAGGGCCGCTACGGCATCTTCCAGCCCCACGTCGTGACCTACGCGCAGACGCTGCGGGACTGGAGCGGCGGCCCGCTCTACATCAACAGCGGCTACCGGAACGTGGGCTACAACGGCAGCGTGGGCGGGGCCACGTACTCCCGCCACATGTACGGCGACGCGATCGACTTCTACAGCAACGAGGTCGGCTTCGACACCCTCGACGCCTGGTGCGTCGACCTCGGCGCGGGCTACGTCGGCCGGTACGACAGCCACATCCACTGCGACTGGCGAGACGACGCCCTCGAGCCCGCCTTCTACGACGTGGCGGCCGCCCGCGGCCTGTTCGAGCTGCAGGAGCTCCGATCGGCCGAGCTGCAGGAGCTGGAGGCCGGGGTGTGGGAGGCGCCTGCGAACGGCTGGGACGAAGGCGAGCCGCTGCGCGAGTGGAGGGCGTGGGACGGCGAGGGCGCGCTGATCGCCGAAGGTGTCGGCGACCTCTTCTTCGCGCCCGACGGCACCCACACCGTCGAGGTGGTGATCGGCCGCGAGATCACGCGCACGGCCACGCGGTCCTGAGGAAGCGCTCAAGCCGCCGCCCTCGGGGACGATTCCGGGTGGAGCAGGAGAAGCTCCCGTGGCCCTCGTCCAGTCCCTGGCGCCTGGAACCGCACTCGAAGCGCTGATGGAGCGCGAGGGTGAGCTCTGGCCCGGAAGCCTCTTCCACGACCTCGCCACCGAAGACCGCGACCTGATGAGCACCGTGCTCCGGCTCGCGGTGCTGCCCAAGCTCGGCACGGGCAACCGGGCGCTGAAGGACGTGGCGCATGCTGGACTGCTCCTCGGGCCGGAGCGGGTCCGCCAGGTCGCGACCTGGCGGCTGATGCTCGGTGCCGCGGGCGTCCCGGGACACTGGACCCGCAAGGAGCTGCTCACCACGGGCGCCGCGGCGGCCGCGCTCGCCGAAGAGTGCGGCATGGACGTGTACGCCGCAGTCACCTGCGGCATGGGCGCCCGCATGGCGCGCTGCTCGCTGCTGCGGGACCGCGAGGAGGACGTGAAGCTGATCGGGATGATCGACACCCTCGACCCACGCGTGCTGGAGCGCTTCGAGCGCCGGCTGTTCGGGGTGACGACCGAGGAAGAGCACCGCCGCCTCCTCCGACGGTGGGACCTCCCACACGACCTGAAGGGCCTGCTCCAACCCCCTCCGAAGAGCTCCTGGGCAGGTCTCGGCGAGCTGGCGGTGAAGCTGGTGCGCGATCGCCACGCCGGACGCCTGGGTGGCGACCACACGGCCTACGCGAACGAGCTCGGGCGCGCTGCCCTGGAGAAGGAGCTCCCGTGGGCCCCGTGCCCCGCCCCGCAGTGGTCCGAGGTGGCGGTCTGGGTGGCCGAGCTGCTCGCCCGCGCGGAACGCGGCCAGGAGGACCTCCGGGTGCAGCGCGCCCGGAGCGAGTCACTCGCCATGGCCGTCGAGGCGGTCGCCGAAGACGTGGCCGAGCAGATCCTGCCCATCCCGCAGGGGTGGTTCCTGATGCGCCAGGAGGTGGCGCGTGCGAAGCGTCACCGTCGCTCCCTCGCGCTCGTGGTGCTCTCGGCGACCCAGGGGCCCCAGAACCCCGAGCTCGACGAGCGGCCGCTCCGCGCGATCGGGCGGATCCTGCGCGAGGTGTGTCGCACCGGCGACCACGTGCTGCGCCTCGACCAGAAACACCTGGCGGTGGTGCTGCCGGAGACCGGCGTGCACGGCGCGCGGAGCTTCATGGGGCGCCTGGACCACGCCTTCCGCGCGGCCACCGACGAGGGGCAGGCCGGACTCGGCTTCCGCATGTTCGCGGTGGACTTCAAGCAGGTCCGTGAAGCCAGGATCGAGGCCCTGGTGCACGACGCCCTGGACGGTCTGGATCGGATGGCGGAGAGCGACGAGCGTGTGGGCTACAGCCGCGCCGCGGCGTCGCTGTTCCGCGCCGGCGGCTGATCGGCGACTCAGCCGTGCTTGTCGCGACGCACGAAGGGACGCCGACCACGGATCGTGGTGTTGCGAAGGGCCTCGATCACGTCGTTGGCTGCATCGGCCGGCACCTCGACCAGCGAGAAGCGCAGCGTGACCTGGATCGCTCCGATCGCCCGACCCGGGAGGCCCGTCTCGCCAGCGATCGCGCCCACGAGATCCCGCGGGCGGACGCCGGCTTGACGGCCCAGGCCCACGTAGATGCGCGCATACCCCTGCTGCGGACCGCTGTGGTGGTCCGGGCGGGGAGGACGATCGCGTCCGCGATCCCCACGATCGTGGTGGTGATCGCGTGGGTGATCGCGGCGGCCGCCGGCGACGGCGGGGATGTCGGGTTCGTCGCCCAGCATGCCCCGTGACTCGGCGACCAGGAACAGCGCCGCAGCCGCCACGTCGTCCAGGTCGGCCTCGTCGCAGATGTCGCGCAACAGCAACTTGAAGGGTTCGAGGTCCTCGACCGCAGCCACGCGCTGCACCAGCTCCTGGAGCTGGGCACGACGAGCCTCGCGGAGATCGTCCACCGTGGGCACCTCGCACATGGGCAGCCGCCGACCCGTGAGCCGCGAGATCTGCTGCAACATGCGGCGCTGGCGGGGCTCGGCCAGCGTGATCGCCACGCCGGTGCGGCCCGCACGACCGACACGACCGATCCGGTGCACGTACACCTCGGGGTTGTCGGGCAGGTCCACATTCACCACGTGGGAGAGGCGATCGACATCGAGGCCACGAGCGGCCACGTCGGTGGCCACCACGATCGAGGCGGCACCGCTCCGCAGGTGTGTCATCACGCGGTCGCGCTCGGGCTGCGCGAGTCCGCCGTGGAGCGCCAGCGCGCGGGTGCCGGCGCGGTCGAGGCCCATGGCCAGCTCGTCCACGTCCTGCCGGGTGCGGCAGAAGAGCAGCACCGCTTCCGGCTGCTCGAGCTCCAGGATGCGCTGCAGCGCTGCGAGCTTGTGGCGGCGGGCGACCAGGAAGACCAGCTCGCGCTGGGGGGGGCCTTCGTCCTGGGGGCGCTCCACCTCGATCTTCACCGGGTCGCGCATCGACGCGTCCGCCATGCGCTGGAGGTGCTTCGGGAAGGTTGCTGAGAAGAGCGCGGTCTGGCGCTCGCCGTTGCAGCCCGCCAGCAGCACCTCGAGGTCCTCGGCGAAGCCCATGTCCAGCATCTCGTCGGCTTCGTCGAGCACCAGGTAGCCGATGCCCCCGAGGTCGAGCGCACGCCGGCCCAGCAGATCGACCGCGCGTCCCGGCGTGGCCACGACCACGTCGGCGCCCCGCCGGAGGTCGCGGATCTGCTGCCCTATCGACGCGCCCCCGTAGACCTCGGTGACGCGCGCACCGAGCTTCCGACCGTACCCACGGATCGCCCGCGCGGCCTGACGCGCCAGCTCGCGCGTGGGCACGATCACGAGCCCGAAGGGCGCGTCACCCGCTGGTGCCTCGGCGAGAGCGTGCAACATCGGCAGGCTGTACGCAGCGGTCTTGCCCGTCCCCGTGGCCGCCATGCCGAGCACGTCGGCTCCTCCGACGAGCACGGGGACGGCCTTCGCCTGGATGGGCGTGGGTTCGTCGTAGCCGAGATCGTCGATCGTCTCGACCAGCACGGGGGACAGGCCAAGATCCTGAAAGGTCGACATGGGGCTCCGGAGGGGCAGTCGCGCCGTGTATCCTCCGCGCGCGCACCGACGAGCACACCATGCTCTTCTTCTCTCTGTTGGCCTGCTCGGACTACGAGCTCGACAAGGACCAGGACGCCTCGGACTCGGGCGAGTTCCGCCCCGACGACGTGCACGATGATGACGGCGGGGACGGCGGGGACGGCGGAGACGGCGGAGACGGCGGAGACGGCGGGGACGGCGGGGACGGTGGGGACGACACCGACCGGGACACGCCGAGCTGGGACGAGCCGCCCGACGGTGAGCCGCCCGAGGAGTGGGTCGACGACTGCGACGAGAGCGCCGTCAGCAGCAGCTTCTCCCCCGACGAGATCTACGTGCTGTCGTGGGATCCGACCGAGATGTCCGGCACGCTGACCGTGCCCGAGGACAACTGGTACCACGTGTACGACACCTCGATCATGGAGTCGGGGAGCTCGCAGACCAACGAGACCTCGTTCGTCCGCATCCCCACCTCGGCGAACCCCGCTGGCACGCCGGCCTACGCCAACTGCGGCAACGAGTGGCTGATCGAGGACTCCGACAACTCCGGGAGCCCGCCCGCCGCCATGGTCTACATCGGCACGTTCTGGCTGGAGGCCGGCGACAACGAGGTCACGCTCCACCACTACTGCGCCCTGTACCGGTCGGGGCAGTGCGGCACCTTCCACATCACGTCCGACAGCGGGTCGACCTGCGACTCCAGCGGCGTGAACTCGGTCCACCTGACCGCCGACGGTGTGTGCGTGGTGCCGGTGGATTAGATCGGGGTCCATGACGCTCCTCACGACCCTCGCCTTCGCAGGCGGACTCAGCGCCCCCGAGCGGGGGCTGGCTCGCCACGCCGACCGGTCGCTGGACGCCCAGGTGGCCCTGCTCGAGCAGCTCACCGAACAGAACTCCGGCACCCTGAACGTCGAGGGTGTGCGAGGGGTCGGGGAGCAGGTCCGCACGGTGCTCGAGCCCATGGGCTTCACGGTCCGCTGGGAGGAGGTCGAGGGCCGCGCCGGCCACCTGGTGGCCGACCGTCCTGCGGAGGGTGCCAAGCGCCTCCTGCTCGTGACCCACCTCGACACGATCTTCGAGCCCGACAGCCCCTTCCAGCACTTCGACCCCGACGGCGACATCGCGCGCGGGCCCGGCGTGCACGACATGAAGGGCGGCCTCGTGGTGGCCATCGCTGCCCTCCAGACCCTGCATGCGCGCGGCCTGCTCGACGGCGTGAACGTGGTGCTCTTCGGCTGTGGCGACGAAGAGCTCCCCGCCGCCGACATCGACGCGACCCGCGCCGCGCTCGTCGCGCTCGCGCAGACCGCCGACGTCGCGCTGGGCTTCGAGGGTTGGGACGCCGACCACCCCGGCATCGTGACCGCCCGTCGCGGCATCGCCGTCTGGGAAGCCACCAGCGCGGGGCAGGACGGCCACTCGAGCCGCATCTTCACCGAGGCCATGGGCTACGGCGCCGCCTACGAAGCCGCGCGCGTGGTGAACACCTTCCGTGAGGAGCTGCCCGAGGACCTGCTGACCTACAACGTGGGCTTGATGGCGGCCGGCGCCACGGCGGTGCGCACGAAGAAGAGCGCGACGGCCACCGGGAAGCTCAACCGGGTCCCGCAGATCGCCAGCTACGCGGGCGACCTCCGCTACATCAGCAGCGAGCAACGCGACCGCGCCTCCGAGACGATGGCGGGCATCGCCGAGGCCAGCCTCCCGGGCACCTCGACCAGCTTCTCGATCGCCGAGATGTACCCGCCGATGCCCCCCACCGAAGGCAACCGCGCCCTGCACACCCTGGTCGCGGAGATCCACGCCGACCTCCGAGCCGGCGACGTGCCTGCGGTGGACCCGCTGTTCCGGGGCGCCGCCGACGTGAGCTTCGTCGCACCGTACGTCGACGTGATCGACGGCCTCGGCCCGGCGGGTGGCGGCGACCACAGCCCGGACGAGTGGGTGCAGCTCTCCGACCTCACGCTCGCCACCCAACGCGCGGCCATCCTGATGCACCGGCTGAGCCAGTGACGCTCCTGTTGGTCGTCGCCTGCGAGGAGGTCCACGAGCCCGGGAGCCCATGCGCGGCCGGCGACGATCCCACCCTCACCATCGGCGTGGGCGAGACCTCGTACGAGCCGGTGCCCGACAACACCGAGATCCCCCTGGTCTTCGGCCCGCAGGGAGGTTGGCATGTCACCATGGCGATCGAGGCGACCTACCTCGACATCTCGGAGCCGTGGACCGCCGAGCTCACCGGGACCATCGACGGCGCGCTCGTGGCGAACACCGTCCCCTGGGTCGACGGTCGCTGCAACGAGGCGCGAGGCACCACCCAGGGGTGGAACCTCCAGCTCATCTTCTCGGAGGACTGGGAAGACGTCATCGACCGCGACATGGAGGTCCACGCCTCCGTGATCGACGCGCTCGGAACCAAGGTCACCGACGACGCGCTAATCCACGTCATCCTGGAGGATTGAGCCATGTGGATCCTGCTCCTCGCCTGCAACAAGGACGCCACCGACACTGCCGCTGTCGACTGCAGCGGCTACGACCTGGAGGTCCCCGCGGCCCGCGGGGAAGTCGGCGGTGTGTGGGACCAGGCGGGTCAACGCCTGGTCTTCTTCGGCGGCAACCTCGGCCTGCCGGTGGATTGCGTCACCTCGAACGAGTTCGCAGACGACACCTGGTCGTACGTGGCCGCCTGCGACACCTTCGTAGCGATCGACGGGGTCGGCCCCAGCGCGCGCGGACGCCATGCGGTGGCCCTGGACGCGGAGGGCGGGCGCATGCTGGTCCACGGCGGGCGCTACCGCGACGACTCGGGCGGAGGAGGAGGTCACGGCGGCGGCAGCACCAGCTACACGAACTTCGAGGACCTCTGGTCCTTCGACCTCGCCACCGACAGCTGGACCCAGCTCGACAACGGCACGAGCGGCCCCTCGGCGCGCTCGAACCACGCCATGTGGGTGGTGGGCGACACCCTCTACGTGCACGGGGGCAACACCTCCACCAGCGGGCTGAGCTACGACCCGCTCGACGACCTGTGGGCCTACGACCTCACCGCGGGTAGCTGGAGCGAGCTGTCGGTCAGCGGCGGCCCGTCCGAGCGGCTGTTCCACACCGTGGCGGTGAGCGACGACGGCACCTACGCGTTCTTCTACGGCGGCGCCGACAGCGGCAGCTTCTCGAACAACGCGCAGTTCCTGGACGACGTCTGGCTGCTCGACCTGGGCGCGATGAGCTGGAGCCAGCTCCACAGCGGCGGCTCGGACGCGCCCGACGGCCGCTTCGGCGTGAGCCTGATGGTCGACGAGGACCAGAACCGCCTCGTCATGTTCGGCGGGCACGACGACGCCGCCCTGGGCAACTCCAACCAGGTCTGGACCTTCGATCTGGCCACCAGCACCTGGTCCCAGGTGCAAGACGGGGACATCGCCGACCAGGGGAGCGACGGCTTCTGCGACTTCCCGGCCGACTTCACGACCCCCGACTACGACGCACCGGAGCGCCGCTACACCCACCTCGGTGTGGAGACCGGCTCCGGCGAGCTGATGGTGTTCGGCGGCAAGTCCGACTGCGGCGTGCTCAACGACGTGTGGAGCTACGACCCGGCAGCCAACGCCTGGACCGAGCGTTCACCGGCCACGGCCGGGGAGATCTGCCTGCGCTCGCACGCCGAGTGCGAGTCCATGTGCTACTGACGCTCTTGCGTCGCTGAAACCGAGTCAAGCTACTCGCAGAAGGGCCCCGCGACCATCATCAGGTTGTTGTCCTCGGAGCACTCTTCGAGGATGCCGGAGCCGGTGCCGTCGTCGTCGGCCCCGAGCCAGAGCGCCTCGGCTTCGGCGAGATCCGAACCGTTCACCACGAGCTCGATGCCCTCGCTCGTCCAGCCCGAGGGCACGGTGTCGGTGGTCTCGGTGGTCGCCCAGAGCTCCAGCTCGCCGTCGATCTCGCCGTAGAGCGCCAGCGGCACGCCGGGCTCCATGTCGTTGCCGGAGCGGTTGCGCAGCCGCACGAGCACCTCGACGGTGTCGCCGCAGGGGTCGTCGCACACGTCGACGATGTCGGGCTCGAGGTCGTCGATGAGGGACACCCCGGCGCCGCCGGCGATCTGGCTGTGCCAGGAGTTCTGCTCGGTGAAGGTGGGCACGGCCTCCAGCGGCAAGGTGAGGTCGTCGTTGATGTTGTTGATGCTGTACGCGTGCTGGTTCCACACGCCGCGCGCCGGCGCCCAGCTGTTGTTCTTGTCGCCGTACACGCTGAAGGCGCGGCCGTTGCCGGAGTGCACCACGACCACCTCGGCGTGCCCGTCGGCGTCGACGTCGGCGATGACCGGGTTGTCCATCATCGTGACGCTGGCGTGGTCGTAGGTCTGGAACTTGATGGTGCCGTCGCGGCCGTCGTAGGCCACGAGCTGCACCTCGTCGGCGTAGACGACCTCCGGGAAGCCGTCGCCCTCGAAGTCGAAGATCGCCGCCCCGCTCGCACCCGAGCTGTCGGTCACGCGGGCCGACCACTCGACGTTGCCTGCCTTGTCCAGGGCCCAGATCTCGTTGCCACCCGCCACGACGATCTCGGGCTCGCCGTCGACGTCGATGTCGTCGATGGCCGCCGGCGACATGATGTTGGCGGAGGGGATCGTGAGGGGACCCCACAGGGTGGTGCCGTCGGTGTCGTTGGCTCGGATCGTGTTCCACGTGGAGAGCACCACCTCGCCCTCGGGGTCGTCGTCCAGGTTCGCGATCGCGACCATGCCGTCGTCGAGGGTGGGGTCCGCGTTCACGAGGCCGCCGTTGGCGGTGTACATCGCGTTGCCGACGATGACCTCCTCGTCGCCGTCGAGATCGATGTCCACGATCGCCGACACGCTCGACTCGCTCACGGTCCAGCCACCGGCGTTCGTCACGCCGTAGCTGCCGCGCCCGTAGGCCCCCTGCGTGCGCGTCTCCCCCGTAGCGGCATCGAGCACCACACGCCCGGCCACGACCTCCGGCTCGCCGTCGTGCTCCATGTCCGACACGCTCACCGCGGTGGCGTAGTCGAAGTCGAGCCCCACGAAGTGGTCGGACTCCCACTGCTCCACGCCCTCGTTGTCGTACATGACGACGGTGTAGTCGCCCTCTTGAAGCAGCGAGGACTGGTACTCGCGCACGATCCAGATCTCGGGAGCGCCGTCGCCATCGATGTCGGCGATCGCGGGGGAGCTGCCGTACCCGGTCTCCGCGTTGCTGGTGCTCCACAGCGTGCCGCTGCCATCGCCGTGGTAGGCGATCAGCTCGCCGGACGAGATCAACCCGGCCACGTTCACGACGATCTCGGGCAGGCCGTCGCCGTCGAGATCCCCCACGGCTGGAGACGCGTAGCTGTACTTGCCGCTGGGGCCCTGCCACTCGACGATCGGCTCGAAGCCGCCGATCTCGAAGCTGCACGTGTCGGCGATCCCCACCTCTTCGGCGTCGATGCCCTCCAGGGTGCAGCTGCCGTCGTAGCCGCCGTCGCCACCGCCGTCGCCACCGCTCTCGGCACCGGTGTCGCCACCGGTCGCGTCGTCGTCGCGCTTCAGGTCGTAGTCGCTGCACGCCACCATCCACAAGACCGACAACATGGGCATCTCCGCGCAAGTGTGGAAGCCCCCCTATCCCTTGGTTATGTCGCGCGGCCCGCCGCAGCCTGAGCGGCCTCCGTTTCAGTTCGCGAGAATGGCGGAATTGGTAGACGCACCGGCCTTAGGAGCCGGCGGGTAGTCCCCGTGGGGGTTCGAGTCCCCCTTCTCGCACGTACAGCAAGCCCTCGAGAGACGACGACCATGGCCCCTCAAATCGAGCAGATCAGCAACATGGAGCGCAAGCTCACCTTCTCCGTGCCCGCCAACGAGGTGAAGGCCGAGCTCGAGCGTCACTACAAGACCCTCCAGAAGAAGGTGCGGCTCCCCGGCTTCCGTCCCGGCAAGGCCCCCCGCAAGATGCTGATGAAGCGCTTCGGCGACAAGGTCAGCGCCGACGTCGCGAACGTCTTTTTGCAGAAGACCTTCCAGGCCGAGATCCAGGGCATGGACTTCTTCGGCACCCCCCGGGTCGAGACCGAGGGCGTGGAGCTGGGCAAGGACTTCGAGTACTGCTTCATCCTCGAGGTGGAGCCCGAGTTCGAGCTCACGCAGTACAAGGACGTGGACGTGGTGTACCCGAAGTCGGAGGTCGCCCAGGAGCTGGTCGACGCCGACATCACCGCCGCGCTCGCCGGACAGGCCAGCCTCGCCGAGGTCACCGAGAAGCGCGCCGTGAAGGAAGGCGACATGGTGCTCGCCGAGCTCGAGATCACCGAGGACAAGGAGGTGCTGCACGCCCACGCCGGCACCATGATCAACGTCGGCGACGAGACCTTCTACAAGGGCCTCGACACGGCGCTGGTCGGCCGGAAGAAGAGCGGCCGGAACTTCAACACCGACGTCACCTTCGCCGACGACGCCCAGTGCGCGGAGGTGGCCGGCAAGACCGCCAGGGCCAAGGTGAAGATCCTGGCCATCCAGGAGATGCAGGTCCCCGAGCTCTCCGACGAGGTCGCCGAGAGCCTGGGCTACGCCGGCGGCGCCGAGGGCATGAAGGCCGCGGTCCGGGCCAAGCGCCAGGAGGGCGTGGACAGTGCGGCTCGCAACCAGGCGCGCGCGAACCTGCTGCAGAAGCTGGTCGAGCTCAACGTGTTCGACGTGCCGGCCGGCCTGACCGACCAGTTCCTCCAGGCGCTGATGCAGGAGCTGCGCGTGCAGCAGATGTACCAAGGCAAGGACCCCCGCAAGGTCACCTTCAGCGATGCCCAGGTCGAGGACCTCCGAGGCCGCGCCAGCTTCGCAGCGAAGGCCAGCCTCATCTTGAAGAAGGTGGCCGAGGTCGAGTCCATCGGTGTCGACGACGCCGACATGGAGGCCCGGGTCCAGGAGATCGCCGATGCGCGCGGCCAGGCCGTGGAGGCCATCAAGGGCTACCTCGCCAAGGAAGACGCCACGCAGGAGCTGCGCGACCGTCTGCTCGAGGAGAAGACCCTGGACTGGCTGCTCGAGCAGTCGAACCTCCAGGACGAGGCCCCCGCGGCCGGCGCCGAGGAAGAGGTCGAAGCCAAGCCGAAGGCCCAGGCCAAGGCCAAGGCCAAGCCGAAGGCCAAGGCCGAGAAGGCCGAGACCGACGCCGAGTAGCGGCGCAGGAAAAGAAAGCCGGTCTGGCAATAGACCCGCCGATCGCTCGTGGTTACCGTTCGTGCAGTGCGCGGCAGGTATGCCCCTGTGCGCAAGAGGCGAGTCCACATGCCCTTCGATCCGTCCCGGCTTTCCCCCTACCTGCTCGAGTCGATGAGCGGACGGCAGGTCCAGGAGACCGCCAGCTTCCTCATCCCCACGGTCGTGGAATCCAGCCATCGGGGGGAGCGGGCCTGGGACATCTACTCCCGCCTCCTGAAGGATCGGATCGTCTTCTTGGGCACGCAGGTGAACGACGCCGTGGCCAACGTGATCGTGGCCCAGCTGCTCTTCCTCGAGTCCGAGGACCCGGACAAGGACATCTACCTCTACGTGAACAGCCCCGGCGGCGTCATCACCGCCGGCATGGCGATCTACGACACCATGCAGTTCATCCGGCCCGATGTGGCCACCATCTGCATGGGCCAGGCGGCGTCGATGGGCGCGGTCCTCCTCGCCGGCGGCACCAAGGGCAAGCGGCGTGCCCTGCCCCACTCGCGCGTGCTGATCCACCAGCCCCTCGGCGGCTTCCAGGGGCAGGCGGCCGACATCGAGATCCACGCCAACGAGATCCTGCGCGTGCGCAAGAACCTGAACAACGTGCTCGCGCGCGACACGGGTCAGCCGCTGGAGCGGATCGAGACCGACACCGACCGCGACTACATCATGACCGCGGAAGAAGCCCTGGAGTACGGCGTCATCGACGAGGTGCTGGCCAAGAAGCCCGCGCCGTCGAAGGACGACTGAGAAGCGCTCAAGCACCCGGGGGCTGCGGCCGTCTCGTGATCGGATCACGATAGGCTGTCTTGTCCCCCCCCCTCCTCTTCGGAGTCCCATGCCCAGGCGACGTACCGACGGCCGCGAGCTCTGCTGTTCCTTCTGCGGCAAGTCCCAGAAGGAAGTCCGCAAGCTGATCGCTGGCCCGTCGGTCTACATCTGCGACGAGTGCGTCGAGCTCTGCAACGAGATCATCACCGAGGAGTTCGAGCGCGAGGACTACTACGCGTCCCGTGCGCTGGTGCCGAAGCCCAAGGACATCAAGGCGCACCTCGACGAGTACATCATCGGGCAGGACCGCGCGAAGCGGAACCTCGCCGTGGCGGTGCACAACCACTACAAGCGCATCGACAGCCGCTCCGGCCACGACGACGTGGAGCTGCAGAAGTCCAACATCCTGCTGTTCGGCCCCACCGGAACCGGCAAGACCCTGCTCGCGCAGACCCTCGCCCGCTTCTTGAACGTGCCCTTCACCATCTGCGACGCCACGAGCCTCACGGAGGCCGGCTACGTCGGCGAAGACGTCGAGAACATCATCCTCTCGCTCTTCCAGTCTGCCGAGTACAACGTCGAGCGCACCATGAAGGGCATCATCTACATCGACGAGATCGACAAGATCTCCCGGCGCAGCGAGAACCCGTCCATCACCCGGGACGTGAGCGGCGAGGGCGTGCAGCAGGCGCTGCTCAAGATCATCGAGGGCACGGTCGCCAACGTGCCGCCAAAGGGCGGTCGGAAGCACCCCCAGCAGGAGTTCCTGCAGATCGACACGACCAACGTCCTGTTCATCTGCGGCGGCGCGTTCGTCGGCCTCGACAAGATCGTCGAGCAGCGCGTGTCGAAGTCCGACATCGGCTTCGGCGCCAACGTCACGCAGCGCCAGGACTACTCGCAGGGCGAGCTGCTCGAGATGGCCGAGACCGAGGACCTCCTCCGCTTCGGCATGATCCCCGAGTTCGTCGGGCGCGTGCCGGTGATGGCGCCTCTGCGCGAGCTCGACGAAGCAGCCCTGGTCCGCATCCTGGTGGAACCTCGGAACGCGCTCGTGAAGCAGTACCAGAAGCTCTTCGAGATGGAAGACGTCGAGCTGAAGTTCACCGACAGCTCGCTGGGCGCCATCGCCCGCGAAGCCATCGAACGCAAGACCGGGGCGCGCGGCCTCCGCGCGATCATGGAAGAGATCATGCTCGACGTGATGTACGACCTGCCCAGCAAGCAGAACATCAAGGAGTGCGTGATCAGCGAAGACACCGTGACCGGGAAGAAGCCGCCGATGCTGGTCTACGAGACCGAGGAGCAGTGGGCCTGATGCCCGAGACCCTTCCCCTCCTGCCCCTGCGGGACCTGGTCATCTTTCCCCAGCTCGTGGTGCCGTTGATCGTCGGCCGCGAGCGATCCATCGCCGCGCTCACCGAAGCGGCCCGCGGCCCCGAGAAGCTGATCTTCCTCGCTGCCCAGCGGGAAGCGCGGACCCACGAGCCCGACACCAGCGACATCTACGAGTCCGGCTGCGTGTCGACCATCCGGCAGATGTTCCGGCTGCCCGACGGCACCGTGAAGGTGCTCGTCGAGGGGCAGCAGCGCGCTCGCGTCACCAAGTGGGTCGGCGACGACTCCGCGCTTCGTGTGGAGCTGGAGCGGCTCGAGGACCAGCCCAACCCCGACGCCGAGATCACCGCGCTCATGCGCTCGGTGAAGGCCGCGTTCGAGACCTACATCAACCTCCACAAGGGCGTGCCCCCCGAGGTGCTGTTGAGCGTCTCGGCCATCGAAGAGCCCGGGCGGCTCTCCGACGCGCTGGTCGCTCAGCTCAACTTCAAGCTCGAAGACCGCCAGGCGCTCATCGAAGACGTCGACCCCTGCTCGCGGCTCGAGCACATCCTGCGCTTCATCCAGTCCGAGATCGAGATCCTCCAGGTGGAGAAGAAGATCAAGTCGCGCGTCAAGAAGCAGATGGAGAAGACGCAGAAGGAGTACTACCTCAACGAGCAGATGCAGGCGATCCAGAAGGAGCTCGGCGAGAAGGACGAGTTCCGCAACGAGATCGCCGAGCTGGAAGCCCGCATTCGCGGCAAGCACATGTCGGACGAGGCCGTGACCAAGCTCCTCAAGGAGCTGCGCAAGCTGAAGCTGATGAGCCCGATGTCGGCCGAGGCCACGGTGGTCCGCGCCTACCTCGACACGGTCATCTCGCTGCCGTGGGACGAGTGCACGGAGGACCGCCTCGACATCGTGCAGGCCGCCAAGGTGCTGGACGAGGACCACTACGGCTTGCGCAAGGTCAAGGAACGGGTGCTCGAGTACCTGGCCGTGGCCAGCCTGGTGGAGCGCATGAAGGGGCCGATCCTCTGCCTCGTGGGCCCGCCGGGCGTGGGCAAGACCTCGCTCGCGCGCTCGATCGCACGCTCGACCAACCGGAACTTCGTGCGCCTGGCCCTCGGCGGCGTGCGCGACGAAGCCGAGATCCGAGGCCACCGCCGCACCTACATCGGCGCCTTGCCCGGCAAGATCATCCAGTCGCTCCGCAAGGCCGGCTCGGGAAACCCCGTCTTCCTGCTCGACGAAGTCGACAAGATGTCCAGCGACTTCCGCGGCGACCCCTCGTCCGCGCTGCTCGAGGTGCTCGACCCCGAGCAGAACGAGGCCTTCAACGACCACTACCTCGACATGGACTACGACCTCTCCAAGGTCATGTTCGTGTGCACGGCCAACAGCCTGCACGGCATCCCGGTGCCGCTCCAGGATCGGCTCGAGATCATCCGCCTGGCGGGCTACACCGAGCTCGAGAAGCTCTCGATCGCCCGGCGCTACCTGATCCCGAAGCAGCTCGAAGCCAACGGCATCCGCGAAGACAACCTGGCGTTCACCCGGGAGAGCGTGTCGAGCGTGATCCAGCGCTACACGAAGGAAGCCGGCGTGCGAAACCTGGAGCGCGAGATCGCCTCGGTGTGCCGAAAGGTGGCCAAGCGGGTCGTGCAGCATGGAACCGACACCCGCGTGAAGGTCACGGCGCAGAACATCGACAAGCTCCTGGGCGTGCCTAAGTTCCGTGACGGTCGGCTCTCCGAGGTCGACGAGGTGGGCTTCGTCAACGGCCTCGCCTGGACCGCGATGGGCGGCGTGATGGTGCCCATCGAGGCGGCCGCGGTGCGCGGCGCTGGCAAGACCACCCTCACGGGCCAGCTCGGCGACGTGTTCCAGGAGAGCTGCCAGGCGGCCATCACCTACATCCGCAGCCGCTCCACCAACCTGGGCCTGAAGCCGGACTTCTACCAGGAGCTCGACCTCCACGTGCACGTTCCCGAGCTCTGGGGCGTCGACGGGCCGAGCGCCGGAATCACCATCGCCACCGCCGTCGTCAGCGCGGTCACCGGCATCGCGGTCAAGCGCGACATCGCCATGACCGGCGAGATCACGCTCCGCGGACGGGTGCGCCCCATCGGTGGCCTGAAGGAGAAGCTGTTGGCCGCGACCCGGGTGGGAGTCACCGAGGTGCTGATCCCGAGCGAGAACGAGAAGGACCTCGAGGAGGTCCCGCAGCTCGTCAAGGACCGGCTGACCATCACGCTGGTGCAGAGCATGGACGAGGTCCTGATGAAGGCCCTCGCGGTGAGCGAGCCTCGCGAGCTCTTCCGCAACTTCACCACCGAGGAGGCGAGTCCGACCCGACCCGCGTGAAGCGCCGGGTGCACGGCCTTTACATGGATGCCAATCCACACGCCGATCGGCTCTATGACGGGATTTCTCCTCTATTGACACGTGCTCGGGGCTTCATTACTCCAGGGTGTCCCGCACGACTGCGCAGTGCATCGATGCGGCCAATCCCAAGGAGAGAACACCACAATGGCCAGCTACACCAAGTCCCAGCTCGTCAGCCACATCGCCGACAACGCCAACCTGAAGCGCGCCGACGCCGAGGCCGCCCTCGCCGCTGCGCTCGAGGGCATCTCCGGTGCGCTCGCGGGCGGCGACAAGGTCACGCTGGTGGGCTTCGGCACCTTCCTCGTGAAGGCTCGCGCCGCCCGCAAGGGTGTCAACCCGGCCACCGGCAAGGCGATGACCATCCCGGCGAGCTCCACGGTCGGCTTCCGCCCGGGCTCCGCGCTGCGGGATTCGGTCGGCTAGATCGCGGCGCGATCAACGCCACGTCGGCCTTTGCGCCGAGGTGGGATCTCAGGGCCTCGAAGGACGTTGACACCCTTCGGGGCCCTGATTACTTGCGTGTTCCGTGACCGGAAACGGTCGCGGGCGGATAGCTCAGTCGGGAGAGCAGCAGCCTTACAAGCTGCGGGTCGCAGGTTCGAGCCCTGTTCCGCCCACTCCCGCCGGTTCTGGGCTGGTAGTTAAGTTGGTTATAACGCCGGCCTGTCACGCCGGAGGCCGCGGGTTCGAGTCCCGTCCAGCCCGCCACGGAGGCCCGCAGTCGAAAGGCTGCGGGCTTCACCGCTCTGGGATAGCACGCAGTCGTGCTGCTCAGCCTGCTCACGTCCCACGCCCTCGCCGCTCAGCCCAAGAGCCGGCCGCCCGACAAGGAGCGTGGCGAAGACGTGTACGAGCGTGCCTGCTGGTACTGCCACGGCGAGGAGGCCCTCGGCGACGGGCCGGCGGCCGCTGCCATGACCGTGGCGGTCCCAGCGCTGGCTGGGGTGGACAAGGCACAGAAGGACGCGATGGTCGAGATCATCCTGAACGGCCGTGGGGACATGCCAGCCTTCCGCGAGGAGATCGACATCCACGACGCACGGCGCGTGATGACGTGGCTCGCGTCGCTCGACCCCGACCCGCCGAAGGAAGAGGAGGACGAAGAAGAGGCTGGGAACGCGGCGGACACGGAGGACGACACCGTGATCGAAGGGGCCGAGCCGGCGCAGCCGCCCAAGCCCCAGCAACGACCGCTCGCGCCACCCGACAAGACCAAGGCCCCAGCCACCCCCAAGGGCGACTGATGCTGCAGGCCATCTTGCTGGGCGTGGTGCAGGGCCTCACCGAGTTCCTGCCGGTGTCCAGCTCCGGGCACCTGGTGCTCGTCCAGCAGTTCATCGAGATCCACGGCGACGAGCTCTTCTTCGACCTGGCGCTCCACCTCGGCACGCTGTTGCCGGTGCTCTGGGTCTTCCGGGCCGACATCGTGCGCATGCTCAAGGCACCCGTGGCCGAGGAGGGCCCGGTCATGCAGCGTCCCGGGCTCCGGTTGGTCGCCTGGATCCTGCTCGGCTCGGTGCCCACGGCCGCCATCGGGCTGGCCTTCGAAGACGTCTTCGAGCAGCTCTTCTCCACCCCCGCCGCGCTGACGGTGACCTTCGCCGTCACCGGGGCCTTGCTGTACGCCTCGGGTCGGGTCCCCCACGGCGACAAGGACGAGGTGACGTCCACGTGGTGGCACGCCCTGGTCATCGGCATCGCGCAGGGTCTGGCCATCACCCCCGGCATCAGCCGGTCGGGCACCACCATTGCGGTCGCGCTCTTCCTCGGCATGAGCCGGGACTACGCGGCCCGGTACAGCTTCCTGCTCTCCATCCCGGCCATCGGCGGCGGCTTCCTGCTCAAGCTCCGCGACGTCTCCCTCGACGACGTGGACGTCACCGCCACCCTCGTGGGCATGGGGGCCGCGCTGGTCAGCGGCTACCTCGCGCTCATCCTGCTCTTGAAGCTCGTCAAGACCGGGGACTTCTCGAAGTTCTGCTGGTACGCGTGGTTCGCGGCGTTCGTGAGCCTGGTCATCACGCTGGCGGGTTGACCCGGTGCTCGCCTCGGTTACCTTGCGGGCACCCCGCAGGGGTATAGCTCAGCTGGTAGAGCAGCGGATTCCAAATCCGCAGGTCCTGGGTTCGAGTCCTAGTGCCCCTGCCATTCAAAACGGAGGACCCACCGGCATTTTTGTCGGTGGGTCCTTCTCGTTTCGGTGGGCCTGGAACTGCAAGTGCTTGCAACTCTCGCCTCCTCCCCGCACGCTGGAGGCGAGAGGAGGCACCATGGCGCGATCGACGACCAGCTGGCGGCTGCAGAAGGATCCCCGGAGCGGCGGGCGCTGGTACTGGACGCTCCTGAGGGGCTCGGGGCGCGAACGCGTCTCCGTCGCTCTCGGGGTCCTGGACGAACCGGAGGCCAGGCGCTGCCTGCTGCACGCCCGAGAGGACGAGGAGCAGACGCGGGGCACGCCGAGGGCTGACCGCCTGATCTGGCTCGGCCGGGAAGACCGCGAGGCCCTCATCCACTACCTCCTGCATCCAGACCGTGATGCGGAGGCGACCCTCTTCGGCGACGCTGATCCTGACTACGGCAACATGACGTTGGAGGACTACAAGGAGTACTTCTGGCCCTACCGCAAGGAGGCGGTCGCGGAGACGACGTGGAGGGGCGAAGAGCGGGTCTGGCGGCTGATCCTGCGATCCGACCTGGCTACCACCCGGCTCAGGCGGCTGGACGAGTGGAAGTGGGAGACCTACGTGCAGGGCATGAAGGCTTCGGGGAGGTCCGGGAACACGCGACGGCTGCACAAGGCGGCCTACAAGGCGCTGTTGGACTTCGCTCACCGCAGGGGGCACCTGCGAGGCGTGCACGCCTTCTTCAAGATCACGGGCTCGTCGAAGCGGGCGCTCCCCGCCAAGGTGCCGCTCGACGCCGAGGAGGTTGGCCGGCTTCTGGACGCCTCGGGCCCGATGCACAGGTGCATGTGGGCACTGGGCATCGGTCAAGGCCTGCGCCCCTCGGAGCTGGTGCGCGCGTGCTGGGAGGACTTCGACTTCTCCAAGAGCGTCATGGCGGTCCGAGGGAGCAAGACCGACGGGAGCGTCGCGAAGATCCCCATGACCCCGTTCGCGTACTGCGAGCTCTACCGCTACTGGCGCCAGGAGGGGGAACCGCGGGAAGGGCCCGTGTTCCTGTGGGAAGGGCGACCGATCAAGAACTTCAAGAAGGCGCTCGCCACCGCAGCCCACAACGCGGAGATCGACCGGCCGGTCACGCCCGGCCTCCTGCGGCCGTCCTTCGCGACGCTCGCCTGGGCCTTGGGGGTCGACAAGGACGTCGCTCGGCGGGTCCTCCGCCACACCACGACGAAGATGCTGGACGAGGTCTACTGCCGCCCGCGGCCCGAGGCGCTCGTGGAGAGGGTGAAGGCGTTCGACCTGGCTGGGTGACCCCATCGGAGCCCGCGAGCCGCCTGCTCCTCGTCCGAGGTAGAACCCAATTGGCTGGCTGCCCTCCCCTTCTGGCGGGCACGGTGGACGCGACCGTCCCCACGGCTAGGATGAGGGCATGCCCCGCGTCCTACCCCTCTCGGCCTACGCCCTCGATGTGGACTTCGGTCCCGACGTGCTCGCCGGAGCCGACCGCGATCTCCGTCGGCTCCGCCATGGCCGCAAAGCGATCGAGCCCATCCCTGACGCTACCCTAACGTTGGGGCACCTCTGGACCGGCAAGCTCGAAACTCGCGGAGCGACCGACGAGGAGTGCTTGCGCTGGCTGGTCCGGCTTCGCCTCGGGTGGCAGCGTCGCCTGGAGGAGGCCTCGAGTCCGGCAGGCAGCGGCCTGTTGATCAGGCCGGTGCTAGAGTTCCTCCCGTGCGTCCACCGGCTTCGGGCCCCTTACGCGCTCGCGGCTGCCTATGAGGTCTTCCACGAGATGGGCGAGCTGGCGGTGGGTGATCCCGACGAGTTCTGGCTCTACGGGAGCCAGGCGGGAGCGGCGCACCTGCGGGTCCCAGCCGCGCACACGCCCCCCACCGACCGCACCGTCATCGAGACCTGGGATCTGGCCGAGGCCGTGGCCGGTGATGACGGGGAGCTCGCGGTGCGTCTCAAGAGGCTCCTCCGGAGCTTCCCTCCGTTCCTGCTGGCCGTCGCAGCGCATCCTGCCCGCTTCGTTGACGGTGTACCCGTGGAGCAGGCGTCGTTCGAAGCCCTCGAAGAGTGGCTGGACGAGCTCCACGCCAAAGCCAGCTCCAGGGGCAGGAGGTTCTCCGTCAACCTGCCAGATGTCCCTACGGACATCCTCATGGACTTCCCCGGAGGTCGGCACCCGGGGCAGCGGGGCGATCGGAGCCCAGTGGCGTTCGCGGCAGGGTTGGCGCGGGAGTTCGGTCTTCATCCCCTGCTGGACGAGCAATCGTGGATCCAGGACCACGCCCAGCTCGTCCGCGAACACACCGAGACCTGGCGGGAGAAGCAGCAACGCACCAAGCACGTGGTCCCGCTGATGGTGCTCCTCCCCGACCTGGGCTGGCAGCTCGATCGCAAACCGTTGCGCGAGCACCTCGATCGCCTGGTGGTGTGGACCATGGGGCAGGCCCTGGGGCAGCCCGAGCTGGTGCAGGCCGTCAACATCCTCGACCGGCTTCGGTTCACCCATTGGGAGCCGTCGACCGCGCTACAGGGCTGGCCTGCGAAGGGGACAGGGGGCCTGTTGTCGAGGGTCGACGTGGGGCTCGTCGAGGACGACATCGAGGGCTATGGGGCGGCCGCCCTGCAGGGAGCGACGATAGCGCCCCTCCCGGGCGGGTGGAGGTGGGGTTGTTGGACCTACGAGGACTCTCTCGTGGGCGTCCGGCAGCGCCTCCGGGCGACCGGACTTCGCGGCGATCTGCTGCGGTGGGTCCACGCTGGGTGAGGACACAGCCTGCTACCAGCAGGCCAGGCCTGCGGGCGGGCACGACTTCGCGGACCCGCCCTGGGACAAGGGCGGAGCCCGTCCCAGTCCAGCTACCGCTCGTCGTCCTCCTTGGAGGGCAGTGGAGCATCTGACACCGCGATCCGCCGACGCCAACAGATCGCGTCCTCCCGGTTGGTGGTCAACGAGAACCGGAGTTCCAGCGAGCCGCTCAAGGGCACCGGCAACAGACCGAGCCCTTCACGCAGCCTCTCCTTCAGCTCGTCGGCTCCGTGCTTCGGCCCCGTGCGATCGATCAAGAACAGGCCGGCCGATCGGAGGCGTGCCCCACCCGGCACGCGCAGTTCGGCCAGCATGAAGCGGGGCGGTACGTCGAGCCGAGGAGAGTCCCAGTCCTGCGTGATGGCCCACATCCATATGGCGACGGGCCACGGGTTGACGGTCCCCACCTGAACCTCCCATCGGTGTAGCTGCGTCGCGACCGCGTGGGTCCAGGCTGCGTGGAGCGATGGCCACAGGAGGTCGAGGAGCTCGGACCAACTCTGGGCACGCCGGCGCGGATTCGGCACGCCGTCAGTCCACCGTAGGGAGCTGAAGCTGGCGCTTGTACTCCTCGGACAGGCGGTAGGCTTGGTTGCGGGACCGTGGGGCCCAGCAGGTCCGCTCCAGCTTGCCCTCGCCGACCAGCTCGCGCAGCTCTGCGTTGACGGTGGGCCGCGGAATGCCGAGCACGGCGCTCAGGTGAGCAGCGCTCGCTTCGTGGACCTCCAGAAGGAGATCGAGGATCCTGCGCTCCCGCTCGCCGTCGGGCGGGCGCTGGCGTTTCTTGTCGGGGCGCTTGTGCCACCGCGATGCCTGGACTGTGAGCCTGGCCTCTACGAAGTGGTCCCCGGCGCGAAGCTGGACGGCATACCCCACCCGCTCGGACCCGTGCTGCACCGTGGGCAGGCCACGCCCCTTCTGGTGCGCAAGCCCGAGCGAAGTCAGCACCGTCATGAGGCGGGGGTTCCGGGAGAACCGGCCGTTGAGTCGACCGGCCGAGTCGACCGGCCTGGGAGGACAGCCGGGACTCCAGATGACGAGCGCGTCGGTGTACCGCGCGGCCAGGATCGGGATGTCGCGGTACCTCGGCGCATAGCTTCGGTGTCCGATGGCGTTGACCAGTAGCTCGCGCACGATCGGCTCCAGCGCAAGGGCTGCGGCCCCCTTGTCGATGGCGATCAGGTCGAGGGCCACGTGGTCGACGCAGTCCGGCGCCGGGAACGGCCGTAGGCGCTGATGAACCGGGGCGAGGTTGCGCGCCTCGACCTCGTTCAGGCCCGTGTCGTACCTCTGGAACTTGATGCCCAGGAAGGCGGGTGCCGCGCTGCCGGGCACGCCCCCCGCTATCGCGGCCGCCAGGTCGAGGGGTTCGAGGCTGACCCCCTGCCACTGGGACATCACATCGACGTCGGCCGGGGCACGCCCACGGTCGAACTCCGCGAGGCCACACGCGTCCTCGAGCAGCTCGACCTCCTCGGCGGTCGCCAGCCTCGGGGTGCCCTCGACCAGGATGTAGACACCGCTACCGGCGACCGCGCAGGGCCGGGGGGTGGGGCCGATGTGGATGCCCTCCTTCCGCTGCACGGCTTCCGGGCGGGGCTCCAGGCTGGCGAGCGCCACCTCGTCGAACAAGTGTGGCGCGACCAGGCCTCCGAGGCGCTGGTTCGCGCGCGCGCAGAGCTCAGGTGACTTCATAGTAGCATGATATCATGAAAGGCTGGGGATGAACTAGCAGATGGCTGACAGGTCGGCCTTCATGCTCTACAGATCGAGGTCTGCGACAGCCCTGCCGTGACTTCTCGCCCGTGGCGCCGGGGATGAACGAGCATTCTTAATATTATGATGTTGCAATGTAGATTCGGTGGCGTGCTAGCAGATGGGGGACAGGATGCTATCCTTGTCCAGCAGGACGGCACGGAGACCCAGTGCGCGAGATCATCGAGACGACGTGGCAGGCGGCCCTCGAACGCGTTCTGCCGGGCGTGGTCCTGCGGTGGCGTGCGGCTCTCCCCGCGGGATGCACGAGCACGCACGTGCGGGTGTGGTTGCGTCCTGAGTTGGGCAAGCCCGTCACCATCACGCGCTGCGTTGACCCGACCGGACCCGCGGACGGCGCGGAGTCGCTGTCCACCCTGGTCAGCATGGCGTGCGCCATGCTGGGACCAAAGTTCGAGGGGAACCTCGCGATCGAGACCTCCCAGCCCGAGCGCGACACGTGGACGGACCTCTGGCGTGGGCAGGTCCTCGTCGGGCGAGGGGTGCCGACCGCCCGCTACGTGGAAGAGCGGCGCCGCGAGCGGCGCATGGCCGAGCGCATCCTTCGTGACACAACCAAAGCGAGCGCGGGGATGTACGCGGACTCGCCTCAGGTGATCCTTGCCTCGGCCGAGGTCATGCGCTCCTTGGAGCCCCAGCAGCCACGTCGGAGGCGGTCGCGGCGCTCCACCGGCGGCCTCCTCGAGAGCCTCCTGGAGCCGCTCGCCTTGCTGGTCAGCGGAGCGGCAGCACACGCCGCAGAGCGGAGGGATGAGTACGACTGGCGACGGCAACGGGTCCGGGAGGGCGACGTGGACGTCTCGGGCCAGGCCGTCGTGGTCTCCCTGGTGTCGCTCGGCGATGGCACGCACATTCTCCACCTCCCGACGGGTCCGCGCACCTACCGCCAGGCCGCGCCGCTCGACGACCGCGAGCCCGAAGACGTCACCGACTGGGTCGAGCGCGAGGTCTCGGGCCTCGTGACGAGCCACGACTGGGGCGTGGACTCGCCCCCCAGCGTGGCGTGGCGCGACGAGGGCCAGCGCTGCTGGTTCACCGTGGCTCAGGTCGCTGCATCCGACGAGCGACTGGTCGTGCACGTGGTACCCGCTGGCGAAGGGTGGCGCCTGGCCGTGTCCGGGCGGACCCTGTTGTCACGGGACCACACCGGCGCGAGGACCTGGACCGCGCTGCCCGACGAGGTGCGCGACGAAGTCGAACGTGCCCTATGGGACCGGGGCATCGTGCCGTCCGCGGTGCCGGACCAGCTCGCACCCGTGGCGGCGACGCTCTCGTCCTCGATGGCGCAGGGCCCTCCGTACGGGCCCGTGATGGAGACGCCCGAGGACCAGGACACCTCGTCCTCGCTCGGTGCGCCGAGAGACACCCAGCCCTCCGTCTGGAGCCCTCCGAACGGGAGGGTCCGTCGCAGCCCGATGTTCGTCACTTGGGACGGAATCCTCCCGCCGGCGCCATCCGGCCTCGATGAGTGGGAGCCGCCGCCGGTCCCCGATGACCCCAAACCTGAGGCCCCACCATCCGAGGACCTCGGCGGAGATCCCGTCGCTGCCAGCCGCGAGCGTGTCATCGAACTCCTCACCCTGCTCGTCCACCTCTCGAGCGGGCACGCCAAGCACGGCGTTGAGGCGGCGCTCAAGCGATGCGAGCCCCTCGTCGACTCGACGGTAGGGGAGCTTGTTCTGGCCTACGCGGACGCCTGCGACGACCTCCGGCGAGCGGCCAGCCACGTGAAACCCGGTCCCCAGCAAGTCCTGCTCTGGGAGGCGCAGCGCCACCTGGAGCGCGAAGTGGTCAGCTTCGGAGGTGAGCTCGTTGGTGCCGTGGGAGAGGCTTTCGACCACTCGCGTCACCACGCGTTCGCCCAGGAGGGCACAGGAGAGCGCATCGTCCGCGTCTCAACGACGGGTGTGCTCCTGGACGACAGGCTGGTCCGGGCCGCCTCGGTTTCGGTGGGTGGGCACAGCTCCGTGTAGCGCCCTGGATCGAGCAGGAAGAGCGATCCCAATCTGCCTGGACCCGCGATCCCCCTCGACGTCGTCCACAGGCAGCTCCACCGAAGCCACCAGGTCTCGCCCGAGTTCGCGCAGCGCCGCGACGCGGTGGTAGCCATCGAGCAGGACGGGCCTCGCCCCTGATGGTGGACGCTCGGCTCGTCGTGCTCCACGGAGACCGACCAGGAGTTGTCGCCGAGGCCGGTGGGCTCGACCCGGACGAAGAGGTAGTCGGCGGGCACTCCTCCACGCCGAGGCCGTCGGTGGAACGGGTGTTGGGGTGCACCACTTCCTGCTCCGCCTCTCCAGCCCAAAGGCACGGGCTGGACTCGATGCAGGCCCCGACCGTGCTCGACTCGGACCTGCGGAGGGCCGCGCTGCCGCCACACGACGGGCAGCAAGCCACCCAGGTGAGGTCCGCGTCGGCTCGTAGCTGCCCGGCCATGGCTGGGGTCCACTCGGACCCATCGGTGCCCAGGATATCTGTCCGCAGCTGCGCCCGGCAGGATGCCTTGTAGGGCGCCACGTACATGCTCCCCCCGAGCGCCCACCGCGCCACGAACTAGGGACCACCCCCGCGCCACGATCTAGGGACCACCTGGCGCGGCGCGCAGGGCTGCCTCTGGTTCAGCGGTCTCCTCAGGCATCCAGCCGAGGAAGAGATGGCGTTCCGGGAGCTACACGTGGTCGAGATCAAGGAGATGCTGCGGTTGTGGAGCCGCGGGCATGGGTACCGGACGGTGGCGAGGAGGGTCGGCGTCGACCGCAAGACCGTGCGTCGCTACGTCGAGGCAGCCGAGGCCGCCGGCCTGGTCCGCAGCGCGGACGCGGTCATCGACGACGAGCTGGTCGCCTACGCCGTGGACGCTGTGCGGCCCGGCTCGACGTCGTCGGTGGGGTCGATGCGCGAGCACCTCCGCGCGCACGCCGAGCCGATCCGCGGCTGGGTCCAGGAGGGCTGCCACGGTCCGAAGCTCGCCCGGCTGGTCCAGCGGACGACGGGGGTGCCGGTGCCGCTGCGCACCGTGCAGCGCTTCGTCGCCGAGGACCTGGGCGTGACGACCGGCCAGGGCGACACCGTGCGGGTCGTGGACCCCGACCCCGGCCTCTTGGAGGTGGACTTCCTCGAGCTCGGCGAGTTCACCGAGATCGGCACCGGCAAGACGCGCAAGATGTACGCGCTGCTGTGCACGGCTGGGTTCAGCCGGCACCAGTTCGTGTGGCCCTGCCTGGGGCTGACCCGCGAAGATCTCATCGAGGGGCTGGAGGCGGCCTGGGCCTTCTTCGGCGGCGTGTTCCCGTTCCTGGTCCCCGACAACTGCAGCCCGATCGTGAAGCGGGCCGACCCGGTCGCCCCGCTGTTCACCGAGGGCTTCCTGGAGTACGCCCAGGCCCGAGGCTTCGAGGTCGATCCTGCGCGGGTTCGGAAGGCGAAGGACAAGGCGCGGGTGGAGCGCCAAGTGCGCTACGTCCGCGACGACTTCTTCCGCGGCGAGCGCTTCCGGTCGGTCGAGGAGGCCCGGATCGCCGCACGGGACTGGTGCCTGCGGCTCGCCGGCGAGAGGACGCACGGGCGCACGCGGCGGCGGCCTGTCGAGGTCTTCGAGGCCGAGGAGAAGTCGGTGCTGCTGCCCGCCCCGGCCGAGCCCTACGACCAGCCGGCCTGGGCGAAGCACCACGTGGGCCGCGACCACGCGGTGGTGGTGGACTACGCGCTGTACTCGGTGCCCTACACGCTGGGCGAGTGCGACCTGCGCGTGCGCCGCGACCGCACGACGGTGAAGTTCTACCGTGGCGCGAAGCTGGTGAAGGTGCACGCCCGACAGCCCCAGGGCGGCACCAGCATCGACGCCGCCGACCTGCCCCCGGGCAAGGCCGCTCTGGCGACTCGGGACGCGACCTCGCTCTGCGAGCAGGGCGACGGCTTCGGGCCTCACGTCGGCGAGTACGCACGACGGCTGGCCGAGGGGCCGCTGCCCTGGAGCCGGATTCGGCACGTCTACCGGCTGCTGGGCCTGGCCCGGCGCTTCGGCGGAGCGGCGACCGACGAGGCCTGCGCCCGTGCCCTGGAGCTGGACGTGGTGGACGTGATGCGCATCCAGCGGATGCTGGAGAAGGGGCTGGTGCGGCGGAAGCTGTTGTCGTCGTGTGCGCCATCGCCGCCTCCGGAGCCCGGCAAGGTCCTCCGCTTCGCCCGGGACGCGAGCGAGTACCGGCTGGGAGGTCCCGATGCCTCCGCGTGAGCTGTCCAAGGACCTCGTCCGCGTCCTCAAGAGCTTGAAGCTGGGCAAGCTGCTGCCGACCCTGCCGGAGCGTCTCCGCCAGGCGCGTGACCGCGGCATGGACCCCGAGGACGTGCTGCTGCTGATCCTGTCCGACGAGGTGCAGCGGCGTGACCGCAACCGGCTGGTCGCCCGGGCGCACCGCGCCCACCTGGACCCCGCGATGGTCTTCGATGAGTGGGACGCCGGCGCCAACATCACCTACGACCGCCGGCTCCTGGACGAGCTGCGGCTTCTGGGCTTCCTCGAGCGCCGCCACCACGTGCTGGTCATGGGGCCGGTGGGCGTCGGCAAGACGATGCTGGCGCACGCCCTGGGCCACCTGGCGATTCACCGAGGGCACTCGGTGCACTGCGAGCCTGCGGAGAAGCTGTTTCGGCGGCTGAAGGGTGCGCGGCTGGACGAGACCCACACCGCGGAGCTGCGCCGCCTGACCCGGGTCGACCTTCTCATCATCGACGACTTCGGCCTGCGTGCGATGGACGAGCTGGAGACGGCCGACATCTACGAGCTGATCACGGCCCGGCATCAGACTGGGTCGATGGTGATGACCTCGAACCGGGACCCCTCGGAGTGGCTGTCGATCCTGGCGGACCCGCTGCTTGCCCAGGCGCTCGTCGACCGCTTCACCAACAACGCCTACGACCTGGTGATCGAGGGCGAGTCGTACCGGAAGCGGCAGAAGCCGAGGCTGGATCCGAGCAGCTGAGTCGGGTCAGAAGGGCAGCTCTGGCACCGCCGCGGTCTCGCGCCCGAGGAAGTCCCTGAGCGGATCGGCCCGGTGGGCAGTGAGGATGCGCGCCGCGACGGTGGCACGCCGTCGGAGGTCGCGCCTTGGCACACGGCGCAGCCAGGAAGCTGGGATGGCGACCAGGTCCGCGAAGTCGAGCACCTGGTCTGCGACGAGCTCCGTGTGCCGCGTGCCGACAAGGCCAACGACGAGCGGGTGACCCAGCGGTCCGAGCACCTCGGCGAGGTCGCTGGGGTCGACCAGCGTTGAGCAGCGACGCAGCCGGTCGCGGGGCCAGCGCACGAACAGGTGGAAGCCAACCGGGCTGGGGAAGAGGATGGCGAGCGTGGTCATCGAGTACCTCCACGAGACCGCCGCCGGTGGGAAGCGCGGGGTCTCGTGAAAGGCCTACACGAAGCCTGTCAACGCTGGGAAGGGCACCTTCGGAGGGTGGTCCCTAGTTGGTGGCGCGGGGGTGGTCCCATGACGGTGGCGCTTGACAATGCCTGCCCCGCCTTGGTGGCCCGGAGCCTGCCGGTGCTCCCCCAGGCCGGGTTGCCGTGTTGGCGTTGAAGCAGACCCCGGTCTCGAAGCTCGGCAACGGCTTGTTCGACCTCGACCTCGTCGAGGCGAAGCTCGGCGGCCAGGGCGGAGGAGGTCCGTTCGCCGGGCCAGACCGTGGCGGAAAGTAGGACGGCGTCGGCGAGATCGGGCGTCGGGTCGTGGGGCTCCTGGACGGCGGTGGCGAGAGCCCGAGCCTACCGTGCGAGCCACGAGCAGAGCCCGGAGTTGGACGACCCACGAAGCGCAGGGGTTGACGGTGCTGGTAGGCGCGTCTAGCCTACCGGTGGTAGGCTGAGTTCGCCTACCACCCTCAGGAGCATCAGTGGCCCGAACTTTCGGCGAGTACCTTCGAGCGAAGCGCGTTGCAGCAGGACGGAGCCTCCGGCAGTTGGCCGACGCGCTGGGGATCACCCACGTCTACTTGGGCGAGGTCGAGCGGGGGAAGCGCCGGACGCTGCCGGAGTCCTACTGGCCGGCACTGGTACGAGAGGTGCCGGGCGTCACCGTCGCCGACCTCCAGGCTGCCGCTGACAGGAGCGCGAGGGTCAGCATCGACCCCGCCCAGCACGTTGATGAGGTGCGCGACCTCGCGATCGTCCTCGCCCGAAAACTCGCAACCAACGAGATCACGAACGATGAGGCCCGGAAGGTGCTGCGCATCCTCCAAGGAGAGGGGGACTGATGGGGTGGTGGACCAACGAGTACGTGCATCCGGTCTCGCCGAAGCGCACCCGGGACATCGCTGCAGTAGCTGACCACGTGCTGGCGGAGGTCCAGCCCTCTGCCCTTGTGCAGCCCGAGCCCATCGACATCCTGCGGCTCATCGACCTCACTCTGCCCAGCTACGGCGTGCACTTCGTCCCCGTGTCGCACGAGGAGCTTCCGGACAGCGAGGCCGAGACCAGGATCTCGGCCGGCGGCGTGGAGGTGCTCGTCCGCGAGGACCACTGGGATGAGCTTGGCCGGGGAGGCCGGCGTGCCCACCGTGCCCGGGCAACGGTGGCCCACGAGACCGGCCACGTCGTGTTGCACGTTCCCGAGATGCGGCGGCGGGCTGCCGAGCTTCATCGCCGGTCCCCAGTCCGTCGGCTTGACCTGGCAGCCTTCCGCGACCCGGAGTGGCAGGCGTGGACCTTCGCGCTGGCGTTCCTGATGCCCCTTCGCGTCGTGCGCACGATGGCCGACGCCACCCCCGCCAACCTGTCCGCGACCTTCCTGGTCAGCGGAGCCCTCGCCAACAGCTTCCACAAGCGGTTCGGCAGCCTGCTCTGACCGCCGACCTCAACCTCGTCCTCGGCCCCCCGCATGTCCAACCCCCCGCACCTCGTCCTCAACGCCTCCACCGTGACGGTGGACCCCGACGCCACCGTCGAGGTCGGCTTCATGAACTACGAGGACGGCGACGACCGCCTCTCCCGCATTCGCCGGGAGGTGCGGGGTACCCATCTGGTTCTCAGGGGCGGGTCCGAGATCCGCATCGTGCGGCTCATCGACGCCGTGGAGACCATCGGCGACCGCACCGAGGAGGTGCGTCTTGCCGACGACCCCGGCCTCCTGTGCGCCCTCGTGCGGGAGAGGCTGATCGCGATGTTCTCCGAGGTGGGCAACGGCGAGATCCGCTCGCACCGGCCTGTCGCGCTGGTCTCGGGCAGGCCCGACGACAACCTGCTCCCCAAAGTGCTGCGGGACCGCGAACGAGGGCGGGTCCCACCCTGGCTGGCCCGCCGGGTGAAGTACGAGTTCGACCCGCGCTACTTCGATCAAGTCGATGACGGCGTCACGGTCATGCTGTCGTTCGGCACGCGGACCGGCAATCACATCGAGGCCACCTGCGATGAGCTTCTCGCTGCCGGGGTGCGGCTCCACGGGCGCTACGTCGAGGTCGCCGACAGTGGCGACGATCAGCGGCTCGGGCAGCGCCGCACCCTTGTCGGCCGCGTCGCTGACATCAAGGACGGGATCATCCACCTTGGGGACCCGCGACCCGGCTGGTCGGAAGTAGCCCTCGCCGACGCCTACCTGGAGCCTAGGGCCGAGAACCTGGAGGCGTGCGTGGTCGCCCTTGTCGGCCGCGACGGGGGCAACACCGCCGAGCGGCTTCGTGAAGCCTCGGGCTTCGTGACCCAGGGGCCATCCAGGCTCCACAGGGCCCAGAGGTTCTTGAGCTTCATCCGCCAGCGGGGGCTCCACCTGGCTCCAGGCGTGACCGCGTCGCTCGGCGACCTGGTCGCCTCCCGCCAGCCCGAGTTCCCGGAGTGGGAAGCCTTCTCTCCCCCGACTCTCATCTTCCACCCGAGCGCCACCCGCACAAGCACGGTGTCCTACAAAGGCATCGACGAGCACGGCCCCTACGACCAGGCAGTCTTTCCGCACAAGCGGCCCAGGATCGCCATCATCTGCCAGGCGCACCGCCAGGGCGACACGGAGAAGTTCGTGGAGTCCTTCTTCGAGGGCCTCCCGGGCAATGTGTACGGCAAGGGCTTCCTCCGCCGCTTCGCACTCCAGAGGCCCCAGGTGGAGGTGTTCTGCACCAGGGACCGATCAGCGGGAGCCTACGAGGCGGCCTGCCGGGCCGCGATCGAGCACGCGACGGACTCGGGCAGCCGGTGGGACCTGGCCCTCGTCCAGATCGAGGACGAGTTCAAGCTGCTCCCCCCGGCCGAGAACCCCTACCTGGTCACGAAGTCCGTCCTGTTCCGACACCAGGTCCCCGCCCAGGAGTTCACGCTGCGGACGATGGGCCTGGACCGCAACCAGTTGACCTACGCGCTCAACAACCTCAGCCTGGCGAGCTACGCCAAGCTCGGCGGCACCCCCTGGGTCTTGGAGGCCGACCGGACGGTCGCACACGAGCTTGTCATCGGGCTCCGGAGCTACAAGCACCAGCAGTCGCGCTTCGGCTCCAAGGGCCGCTACGTTGGCCTCACCACGGTCTTCAAGGGGGACGGCCAGTACCTGCTGGAGGGGCGGACCAGGGCCGTACCCTTCGAGGACTACTCCGCCGAGATGTTGGAGACCCTGCGCAAGGCTGTAGCGGCCGTTCGAGAGCAGCAGAACTGGGATGGCCGGGAGAACGTGCGCCTAGTCTTCCACGCATTCAAGCCCATGAGGACGGCGGAGATCGACGCGGTGCGTGCCTTGATGGAGGAGGCCGGCCTGCCCAACGCCGAGTTCGCCTTCGTCCGGATGGTCGAGGACCACCCCTTCGCGCTGATGGACACCAACCAGCCCGGCATGAAGGTGTGGTCGTCACGAGGGAAGAAGGGCGTCTACGCCCCTCCGCGCGGCGTGTTCATCCCGATGGGAGTCAACGATGCCCTGCTCGCGCTCAAGGGGCCGAGGTCAGTGAAGCAGGAGAGCGACGGCCTGCCCCGCCCCCTGCTCATGCGGGTGCACCCGGCCTCGACCTTCACCGACCTCCGCTACCTGGCCCGTCAGGCGTACAACTTCTCGTGCCACTCCTGGCGGACCTTCGGCCCCGCCGGGATGCCGATCACGGTGGACTACTCGGGGTGGATCGCCGAGATGCTCGGCCAGCTTCAAGCTGTCCCGGGTTGGTCGGACGACTCCATGCTGGGCCGCATCAGCATGACCCGCTGGTTCCTCTGATGGCCTTGCTCGACCTCGTGCGCGATGCCCTGCACGAGCAGGTCGCCTCGCTCGGAGAACGGGATGCCGTGTCGGTCCTCATGGCCGACTGGCTGGGGGTCCCGGTGGAGGTGGCCCCCGCAGACCTGGCCGGGCAGGCTGCGAGCCGAGGCGGTGCTGGGAGGTCATACCGGGACGTGGCCGCGCTGGGGTTCGCCCTTGCCGCGGGCCGAGAGGTGAATGTGCCCTTCCAGGACGGGGTCGCGTGGCTGGCCGACAGGGAGTTCTTCGTCGGCGGCCGAGCACCGACTCTGGAAGCAGACGGGCTCGCCGCCATGGGGGTCGCGGTGGGGATGGCTGCCGTCGGCACCGACGATCGTGGGTGGCTCCTTGACTTGGCGGAGGAGGCCGGTCGGCGCTCGTCAGACGAGTGGGAGACCGGCATGTTCGCTGCGGCCGGCCACCTGCTCGGCCTGGCAGGACGGCAGATTCCACCTGACCTTGCGGCCGCTCTGGCTGGCCGTGGGGTTCGGCACCTGCCCGACGATGCCGAGGCCGCCGCCCGCGCCCAGATCGCCACACCAGACCCTGTGCCCCCTGACCGAGCCGTGGTCCGCCTTGCAGCCCTCCGCTGGCTCCTGCGTCAGGAGGCCGCCGTGGACCTTCGGCGTCCTAACGTCGAGCACCTCGTCGCCATGCTCGGGAACTTCGAGCACGGGATGAAGCGATGGCCGTGGGAGAGCAAGCCTCGGACCCCGAAGTCCACGCAGCAGCGGTGGGACATCCAGAACGAGTACCACGTCCAATCCGTGCTCTGGGCCATGCTCGCCCCCGTGTTCCCCGGCATCGTGGACGAGGAGTACCTCCGCAAGATCGGCCCCAAGCAGCCCAGAGCGGACCTTGGACTCCCTGGCCTCCGGACCATCATCGAGGTCAAGTACATGCGGGATGGCGAGTTCTCCAGGACCCTCGGAGGCGTGGCAGAGGACACGTCCCTGTACCTGTCGGGAGACACCGGCTACGACCGGATCGTCGCCTTCGTGTGGGACGCCTCGGCCGCCAGCCACCGGAGGGAAGAGCTTCGCCGCGGTCTCTTGGCGCTGAACGGTGTGGAGGCGGCCATCGTCGTCGCCAGGCCTGGGCCTTGGATCGTGCAGACGGCGCCTCTAGGTGACCAAGAAGGTGCGTCTGTTGTGGAGGAGACACCGTGAAGATCCTGGTCGGCCGGATCAGCGATCGCGGCGATTTTACGCAGCACCTCCCGGTGCCCGGTGCGGAGATCATCGAGTGGGTGGAGCCCCAAGCTGGGGGAGTCCGCCTCGGGGGCACGGGCGTACCGGCCCAGCGGCAGCCTGACATCTCGGTGCATTGCCGTGGTTGGGCCGTTGAGGTGGGTTCGCTCGATGAGTTTCTGTCCACGCTGGACTACTGGAGGACGGATCACGCTACGAGCGTCGAGGTCTTCGTCAGGGATCGCGGCCGGTCCGACCTCAAGGATCTGGTCGTCGTGCTTCTCGATTACGACGGCGACGATTACTTCCGGGCGCAAGTCGTCCCGCAGCGCAGAGCGGAACCCTGACCACCCGTTGAGTCGGTCGGTGCGGACCAGCCCAACAGCGGTCGGCACCCGCCACGGTCCCGGGCAGGCACTGTGCCCGTCCCGGATGCACGGCGCTACGGCCTATCTTGCCGGGAAGTTCGGGGAGGCCAGGCTCCACGCGCCCTCGGGGACGAGCGGCTCTCCCAACTCGACCCTCACGTCGGTCCCGTTCGTTGGCGGGGTGTTGACCACGCGGACCACCTTCCGGCGGTGGTAGTCGAGGACGTTCTGGGACTCATCGCCCTCGCTCGGAAGCGTCTCGACCTCGACCTGGACCGGAGGGACGCCTGACGCGGCGAACACAGCCCGGTACAACGGCGTCCAGGTGCCGCCCGATCCGCAGAGCGACCCGTCAGTCCGGAAGTCGACCCACACCAGTGCCGGACGGCTTACGAATGCGACGTGATTGGGCTCCGGTGGCGGCAGGAGGGCAACGTGACCGCCGGTCCTCCATCCTCCCTCGATCCCGAATTCCGGCATCGGCTCCTCGTACTCACCCTCGACGCGGACCGCCCAGCCGTCCGACAGTGCGTACTCGCCGTCAGGAACGTGAGCCTTCCCGCCGACGAGCGGGGCAGGGAACTTGCCGAGGTCGAGGTCGTCGAGCGCGACGTGGACACTGTCGAGGCCAACGGCGAGCCGGAGACGACGGGTTGTCGTACCGAGGGCGATCGCCTTCTCGCACGTCGTGATGACCGTCACGTCGCCGGGATCATCCCAGCCTACGCCGGCCGCGCCGAGCTTCGCCAGGTGGTTCATCCTCGCGGTGGAGTAGGACTCGCCCGTCCGCTTCTTGCGAGCGCGGATGGCCTTCTTCTGCTTCTTGTTGCTCATGGTCTGAACCTCCACATCGCTCAGTGGAGTCCGCCTTCTCCGGTAGAGCGATGTAGGTTCAACCGAGGTTGGTGACCGTGGACGAAGTCCACTTTGCCCAGCGACGGGTCCCAGGCGGGGGAGCCCAAAGGGTTTGGCGTGGTCACGCCACAGCCAGAGTAGCCCCAGCCGTCTCGCGGAGCAACCTGGACATTGGACCTTGCCGAGAGCGTCGTAAGGGGCGCTCCAGACGAGCGCGCCCGGCTCGGGCGACATCGGCTGCAGGCCCGCGACGTCCCATCCCACCCGGTCGCCGCCGAAACCAGCCACCTCGTGGTGGGCCTGCACGGAGGACCACGAGCGCCCAGCGTAGGCGTAGAGAGCGCCCGCCGACGACGAGCCCGGAGCGTGGTCGTGGCCGGGGGAGCCGACCGCGAGGTCATCGCCCGAGGAGCCCTCGAAGCTCCCGAGCCCCGCGACGCTGTAGCCGAAGTGGTCCCCGGAGGCGGCGTCTCCGACAAGCCCTACGAGGAGCGTGCCCGCCAGGGGATCGAGCAGGACCACCTCTCCGGCACCACCGTTCGCGCCTGGAGCACCGATCGCCAGCTCCACGGGGCCGCCTGCCCCGTCGGTGTCACCGACTGCGTCCGTGTCGAAGCCGAAGTAGTCCCCCGGGGCCTTCCCGGTCCAGATCCCGAGCAGGGCGTCCTCGACGCACCAGTCCCCGGGACCGGGGTCGTTCCAGTGGTAGACCCGCCCCGTCGCGCCCGCCCACGCCGGCGCGCCGACGAGCAGTTCGGCGAGCCCGTCACCGTCGCTGTCCTCAACGAAGGACACCGACCAGCCCACCGCTTCCTGCGAGGTCGAGTCGCAGGGCGTGTAGCGAGCGTCCCAGTCAGCGCTCGTCAGGGCGCCGGGCGGGAGCGGACCATAGAAGACGTACACAGCACCCCTCCCGGAGGCGTGCTGGGCAGCACCCACGATGAGGTCGGCGTGGCCGTCGCCGTCGAGGTCGCCGGTGTCCATGTCGAAGCCGAAGCCCTCGGCCGCGCTACCCATGATGGTGGTGACGGGGCTGATCAGCCCAGACGCCGCCTGCGCGTCGAACACGGCCACCATCCCGCCACCTCCGGCCTGCTCGCAGGATCCGGCCGCGAGCTGCCCGTCCAGGGCCGCGAAGCTGGGGCATGGCCCGGCCGTCATGGCGTCCGGGAAGACGTAGTGCTGCTGGACCGCTCCGGGGGCGGTGACCGGGGGGCAGGCCTGCGCGAACGCTGGAGGGAGAAGACGAACAAGCTCATGGGACCTCCGTGAGTGAGCCTCCTCAGCCGTCGCCCGCTCGTTGAGGTCTGGCACCTGTCGAGCCTCAGACATGGAGAGGAGCCCCGCGACCGCCTCGACCCTGCACCGATCACGCGCTCCAACGTGGTGAATCCAAGGTTGTGTGCAGCGTGGTAGCGTTCCTTCATGAGCCTGCGCGAGCTGCCCGGCCACCTGGCGCTGGCCCTGCTCGCCACCTGGCCGCGGGCCTCGGCGCCGCTGTCCCGCCTGCTCGGTCATCCGGACGCGGACTGCTGGAACCACGCCTGGGGTGCCTGGTGGTTCGCTCGATCCTTCGCCCGAGGCGAGCTGCCGTGGCGAACCGACCTTCTCATGGCGCCCGACGGCGGCGTGCTGTGGTTCATCGACCCGCTCGGGGCCCTGATCGGCGTGCCCCTGGTGCCGCTGCTCGGACCCGCCGGCGCCTACAACGCTGCCCTGGTTCTGCAGCTGACGCTCGCCTCGTGGGCGATGGCACGACTCGCCTCCGCCATCGGGGGACGCGGTCCGCACGTCTGGCTGGCTTCGATGCTGCTGCTCTTCGGGACCTACGTGGCGGGGGAGGTCCACAGCGGGGTGTCTGAGGCCGTGGGGGTGGGCTGGTCCCTGCTGGCCCTCACGGCGGGCCTGCGCGCCCATCAGGGAGATCCCCGCGCGTGGCTCCCGTGTGGGATCTGGCTGGGGGTCGCGGCTGTCGGCACGCCCTACTACGGCCTCGGCGCCGGCCTGGCCCTCGTCACGGTCTGGGCGTCGCGGGGAACACGACGATGGCGCGGACCCGCAACGTCGCTGGCCATCGCGGTCGCCCTGTTCGCACCCGTCGGCGTCGCCTTGTGGGCCAGCGTGAAGGCCCCCGACGCGCTCGTGGGTCGGGCCGACAGCACCCATGCGCTCGGGTTGCTGCGTCACAACGCCGTCGACCCGCGGACCTATCTCTGGCCTCACTTCCAGTCCGTGGACCACGAGGCCCTCGGGGAGTCCTACTTCCATGCCGCCTACCTGGGACCGGTCACGGTGCTGCTCGCCCTTCGCGGCCTCCGGCGCACGGCGAGGTGGGGCGTCGGCGCGGCGGCTCTCGTGTCGCTCTGCCTTGCCCTCGGCCCGTGGCTCTTCGTGGCCGGGGACTACGTCGAGCTGGCGGGGCATCGGGTTCCGCTTCCCTACCGCCTGCTCCAGGCCGTGCTGCCCGACACCGCCATCACCCATCCCCTCCGCCTCGCCGTGCCGGGCCTGGCGCTGATGGGGGCTCTTGCGGCGGCCGGCGTTGCGAGGTGGCGCTGGGGATCGCTGGCCGCCGCGGCGGCCCTGGCCGACGTGCTCCTGCTCGGAGGGGCGCCCCGACCAGCTGCTGTCACACCGCCTCTGGACGACGAGGTGTACCAGTTCATCGCCGAGCAGCCTCCTGTGGGACCTGCGGGCTCCCGAGCGATCGTGCTCGATCTCCCTGCCGCGGTCGGCGACACCATGGCCACCTCCCGGTACCTGTTCGCACAGACCGTCCACGGGCGACCCATTCCCTATGGGCCGGACCCTCGTGCGGGGAACTCCACCCTGGCGTCCGTCTCGTCGCTCCTGCCCCTGCTGCTCGTGTCGTCCTCGCGTCCCGAGGAGCGGGCGTGGATGCTGCCACGAACGGTCGGCCTGGCCCGGCTGGATCCACAGGAGCTGGTGGACTTCGGACTGCAGTGGGTCGTGGTCCACCGCGAGCTCGATCGAGGTGGACAGGGCATCGCGGTGACAGAGGACCTGCTGACGCGGCTCTTCGGTGAGCCCCGGGTCTTCGGCCTCCACGCGCTCTATGCGGTGGAGCCGGGGCCTGTCGTCGGCCTCAACCGCCAGGAGCGCGAGGCCATCCGGGAGGCGGCCGGCCTCGAGCACTGGCGCCAGCCAGTCCGGTGAGCGCTCAGATGCCTTCGCAGGAGAAGGTGACGGTCACGTAGTCCTCGTCGGCGCCACCGGCGCAGTCCTCGACGCGCAGCAGGACGTTGACCTCGGTCTCGGTGGACTCGCCGTAGGTCGCGGGCAGGTCGGCGATGGTGAGGGTGGTGCTCTCCGCCTCGTCGTCGTCGATGGTGGCGTAGGCGCTGCCCGTGCTCCATGTGTAGCGCAGCTCGTCACCGTCGCTGTCGGTCGTGCCCGAGGCGTCCAGGGTGTAGGTGCCGCCGCTGCAGTCGGTGCAGACATAGGTGTACCCGGTGGCCTTGCACGTGGCGTACCCGTCGTCGGTCTGGTCGTCACCGGCGTCGGCGACCGGGTCGGTGTTCGAGGACCGGGCGCTCACGTCGACGTCCACGTCGTCGGTGTCGGTGTCGGTGCCGTCGGAGACCGTCAGCTGGAAGGTGTAGGTGCCCACCACGTCGGGCAGCAGGGTCGCCGTGACCTCGTCGGCGTCGTCGATGTCGGTGGTGTCCAGGGACGAGGCACCAGGTACGGAGCTCAAGGTCCAGACGTAGCTGAGGTCCTCACCCTCCTCGTCGGAGGAACCCGAGCCGTCCACGGTGATGGTCTGGCACTGCTCCACCTCGTCGTCTTCGGCCGTGGCGGCCGCGACGGGGGCGTGGTTCTGGATGGTCACGGTGCTCGCCTCGACGAGCTCGCCTTCGTCGTCGCCGTCGTCCGGCGTGACGGACAGGCCGACGACGTCGCCGGGCTCGGTGGCGCTCGCGTCCAGGGTCTCGGCGGTGCTGGTGGCGACGCCGTCCACGGTCCAGGTGTAGGACAAGGACACGTCGTCGTCGTCGTCGTCGTCGGTGGAGACGGTCGCGGACAGGTCGTCCTCGGTGTAGGCCGACGACGGCGAGATGACCAGCAGGGTCACCTCGGGCGCGGTGTTCACCGCCGTCACGGTCTCCGAGGTGACCGCGTCGCCGTCTTCGGTCCCGTCCGAGGGCGTCACCACCACGTAGATGGCATCGTCCTTGTCGAAGTCCCCGCCGTCCAGGTCGTCGTCGGTGTTCGAGCTCTCGGCTCCGTCCACGTACCAGGCGTAGGAGAGGCTGACGCTGTCGCCGTCGGGATCGCTCGTCTCGACCGAGACGGTCAGGCCGCTCGACTCGGTCGGGCTCGTGGTGTCGAAGCTCACCGCGTCGATCACGGGTGGGCTGTTGCCGACCGTGGCGACCTCCGAGCTCACCGTGTCGCCGTCGGCGAGGCCATCGCTGGGGGTGGCGTGGGCCTGCACCTCGTCGCCCTTGGACAACACCACGCCCAGCGTCGAGGAATCGCCCCCCGACAGGTTGTCGGTCTGCACCGTCGAGCCGTCGATGGTCCAGGTCAGCTCCACAGCGACCTCGTCCCCATCTTCGTCCGTGGTCTCGCCCACCGTGGCGACGAGGGTGTCCGTCACGCTCGGCGAGAGCTCGTTGAGGGTGACGCTGTCGAGCGAGGGCGCGTGGTTGCCGATGGTGACCTGCACGTCCACCTGCTCGCCTTCGTCCTCACCATCGTCGGGCACCACCGAGGCCACCCAGGCCTCCTGGGCGGCGGTCGCCGAAGCGGGCACGAGCTGGGCGTCGTCGTGCTCGGGCACGGCCTCGCCGTTGCGCGTCCAGGCGATGTGGAAGCTCACCGGGTCGCCGTCGGCGTCGGTGCCGACCAGCTGCAGCTCGAGGTCGTCGGCACCGGCCGGGTCGTCGTCGACCCAGGCCACCTCGGCCACCGGCGGCGTGTTGAGGATCTCGGCGGTGGCCGTGCCTGGCTCGCCGTCCTGGGCCTTGTCGTTCGCGACGACCTCCAGGGTCCAGGTCTGACCCTTGGCGGTCTCGCTGGCGGCCACGCTGGTGTCGGAAGAAGCCAGCTCGCCGTCGACGTACCAGGCGTAGGCGTAGTCCACGGTCGTGCCCTGGGGATCCTCGGACTCCTCGACGATGACCGCGGTCAGGTCGTCGGTCGTGCCGGGTTCTGCGGGCTCGATCGCCACGACGGGGGCCGGGGGCGGATCGTTGGACGAGGGAGGTGACAGGCAGCCCAGCTGGAGCACGAGGGTGAGGACGAGGGGGCTACCAGGAGCCATGGGGACCTCCGTAGGCGCCGAGGTCGTTCCTGGAGCCGTCCGGGTCGTTGTACGTCGAGCTGGGGTTGCCCGCGTCGAGGCAGGGCGAGATCGACGCGTCGATGGTGAAGTCTCCGGAGGCGGGGTCGACCATGCGCGGGTCGGCGCCGAGGTTGTTGGAGCCACCGCCGGTGTAGGTCGCCGAGTTGTCCCAGAAGTCGTTGTAGTCGGAGGTGGCCGAGGAGCCCACGTTCACGACCGTGTTGGCCGAGTTCTCGCTGACGATGTTGTTGTAGAAGGTCCCGGACTCCAGATCGACCAGCCGGACCGCGGAGCTGTTGAGGGTCGCCTGGTTGTTCCAGAGCACGTTGTTGGTCAGCTCGAAGGAGCCCGAGGAGTAGGTCGCGAGCGCCGAGCTGCTGAAGCTGTTGTCGTGGAGGATGTTGTTCGTGAACTCGAAGGTGCCGTAGAACAGGTAGACGACCTTCGACGCGCTGTTGTCGCGGAAGATCACGTGACGGACCTGGAAGTGCTCGTGGTGGGCGCCGAGTCCCAGGACGTAGGCGGTGACGGTGTTCTGTTCGAAGACCACGTCTTCGATGACCGCGTCGCCGCCCTGCACGTAGACCACCGTGCCCCCCACGTTGTAGTCGAAGACCAGGTCGTGCAGGTGCGACTCTCCGTCCTCCTGGAAGAAGCCCGCAGCCCCGGACGCCGAGGTGGCGCGGATCGAGAAGCCCGACAGCTCCAGCTCGCCGTCTTCGAGGTAGACCGCGGTGCTCGTCGTGCCGCGGATGTCCGTCACGTCGGAGCCGGCGCCGACGATGCTGAGCTCCTCGCCGTCGACCTCGAAGGGCGACCAGGTCCCCGCGCACACGTAGATGGTGTCGCCGTCGCTCGATGCGTCGACCGCGTCCTGGATGGAGGTGTAGGCCGCCTTGCCGTCGTCGCAGACGTCGTAGCTCACCTCCGTGTCGGTGTCGGCGTCGGTGTCGGTGTCGGTGTCGGTGTCGGTGTCCGAATCGGTGTCGGTGTCGGTGT
>CAZSAT010000006.1:31499-102810 GCA_964604675.1 uncultured Enterobacterales bacterium | reverse complement strand
TGTGCGCCATCGCGGAGCCCGCGAGGGAGTGCACGAGCGTGGAGAAGGTGACGGGAGGCAGTTGGGCCACGGAGACCTCGGCGGTTCAGATGGGGAGGTTGATGTTGCCCCGGTAGCGTCCGCGGCGTACCGTGAACAGGGCAGACGGACGATGAGAGGAGCGGGCGGCCACCAGCGCGGCGGCGAGCTGCTCCGCCGTGCCGACGGTGCGTCCGTCGACGGCTTCGATGACGTCACCCACCCGAAGGCGGTAGCGGACCCACGCGCCTTGGGGATGGGCGGTCTCCACGACCAGGCCACCCTGGCTCGGTGCCAGGGTGATTCCCAACACGTCCTCGAGGGTGCGGGCCCAGGAGGCCGAATCGGCCGCACCGGTGGAGAGCGTGACCCGACGATGGCTCGACCCGCGGTAGACGTCGAGCCCCACGCTCCGGCCGGGCGCCGACTCGGCGAGGAAGGCGTTGAGGTCGGCGCGCGAGTGGATCGGGCGGTCGTCGACCTTGTACAGCAGGTCGCCCTTCTGCAGCTTGCCTGCTGCGGGTCCACCGTCGTGCACCCAGCTCACCTGGACGGCGCCCTCGGACAAGGGCGTGCCGCGCAGCTTGTAGGCGCTGACGTCCACGAGGTCGACCCCGAGCCATGGCGCGCGCACCGAACCGAAGCGCATCAGGTCGTGGGCCACCTTCACCGCGCGATCGGCCGGGATCGCGAAGCCGATGCCTTGCCCCGCGCTGTGCACCGCGGTGTTCACGCCGATGAGGTCGCCGTCGATGTTGACGAGCGCGCCCCCCGAGTTGCCAGGGTTGATGGCGGCGTCGGTCTGCACATAGGTCTGGTACACCCCCTCGGCGATCTCCATCTCCCGCGAGACCGTGCTCACCACGCCGGTCGAGACGGTGTGATCGAGCCCGTAGGGGTTGCCCAGAGCGATCACGGTCTCCCCCAACATCAGGTCGGACGAGGTGCCGAGCACGACCGTGGGAAGCCCGCTGGCGTCGTCGAGCTGCAGCACCGCGAGGTCCAGATCCTGCTCCAGTCCGAGCACGCGGGCGTTGAAGGTGCGGCCATCTGGGAGCTGCGCCGTGATCCGCCCGGCACCTTGAACGACGTGGGCGTTCGTCAGCACCACACCGTCGGCGTCGATCAGCACCCCACTGCCGTCCGAGGTGGCGGTGTAGCTCCCCCCCATCATCAGGAAGGGCGAGGTCTGCTGGACCTCACACTCCAGCGACACCACCGCGGGCATGGCGCGCTCGACGGCGACGACCACCGGTGTCCGCCGCTCGGCGGCCAGGGAGAGGGCAACAAGGGCCAGCACCGCGAATGCCTAAGCGCGTCCGCCGGCTTGTCAACGCGTTAGCCACCGATCCTGGAGTTGCCTTGCGTCTCGTCGTGCTCGCCCTGCTGCTCGCGCTGTCGCCCACCGTCAACGCCGCCAAGAAGGACCTCACCGTGGCCGAGAGCTACGAGCTGGGCCAGAAGTACGCCAAGCGGGGCTACTACGTGAAGGCCTTGGAGGAGTTCAACCGGATCCGGAACTACCACCGGGACGACCCCTTCGCGGTGAAGGCCGAGCTCGCCATCGCCGACGTGTACTTCAAGAAGGCGGAGTGGGACCAGGCGCGCGTGGCCTACGAGGACTTCATGCGCATGCACCCGCGCCACGAGGACCTGCACTACGTCATCTACCGGCTGGGCCTCACAGCCTGGAAGAAGGCACCCCGGATCGCCGCGCGCGACCAGACCTGGACACGGCAGGCGCTGAACGCCTGGAGCCCCTTCGCGTCGCGCTACCAGTCGTCGGACGAGAGCGCGCACTTCGACGAGGTCATGGAGTACATGGCGAAGTGCGAGGCGCGGCTGGCCCACAAGGAGCTCATCATCGGGCGCTTCTACCTGCGCCAGGAGAGCTGGCTCGCAGCGGCGTCCCGCATGGAGACCCTCCTGCAGCGCTACCCGGACGCACCCGACGCTCCAGATGCGCTCGGCGAGCTGGCCTGGGCCCACCATGAGCTGGGCGACACCGACCTGGCCTCCGAGGTCGCGCAGCGCCTCCGGACCGACCACCCCGACCACCGGGCCGTCGACCGCCTGGAGCGTCGCGCGCCGGGCCTCTGAGCTCCGCCTCGGGCGGCTACATCGAGCCCTTTCCGTGGTAGCAGGCCCGCACGTCCTCGGTGCGTGTTCGCAGGTCCAGGGCGCGAGAGCCTCGACGGAGTCGCACGCGGCTGCCCGTCTTTCGCCGCCCTTCGGCCTCGACGATCATCACGGAGTCCCCCGGAGCAAGGGTGGCCAGCACCGCCGTGCGGTCGTGACCGTCCGCGAGCACCACGCGGGAGCTGCTGGCCTCGGTGCGGCCGTCGTACAGGGACAGCTCGAGCGATGCCAGGCGGGTGTCGACCACTGCGCAGGCGTTCCCATACCAGCCCGCTCGCTCGTCCTCGACCCGCGTGTCGCCACCGCCGAGCCGCACCCAACGCAGGCTGTCCTGCTGGGCCAGCTCGACACGCGTCTCCGAGGGGTGTTCCCCGAAGATCTTCTTCAGGCGCCAGCCGCCGACCGAGCCGGTCACGAGCTCGGCGTCCTCGAAGCCGAGGCCTCTCCGGGCGAGCTCCGCCTCGACCGCCATCCGATCCGGGAGCTCTTGGTAGGCCCTCGCCACGGGCGGCTCGCCCACCACGTGCACCGCATCAAACTCGATCTCCTCCACGAGGGGATCCGCGTACACATCGGGCGCAGCCAGGGCCAGGAAGGAGAGGATCACACCCCGACCAACGGATCGCCGGCCTGCATGCGATAGGGGGCCGCCATGAAGGTCGACGGTGTGATGGTGCTCGGCAAGGAGCTCCGGACGGATCCCGAACGGGCGATGCGTGAGCTCAGGGCGCGCTCGGCCGCGGCGTCGGTGGCCCTGCGAGAGGGCGCCCGGTTCGTGGCCACCTACGAAGCCGAGCTGCGCGGCCAGGAGCGCTCGGGGTCCGCCATCGTGCACGAGCTGCTGCGGGAGCTCGGCGTGCAAGGGGACCGCATCCTGGTGAAGAACTGGACGCGCTGCACCCGAGAGGAAGCCCAGGCCGCCGACCAGCTCATCGGCGAGCGTGGAGCGTCTCGGCTCGCCTGCATCACCAGCACCTACCACGTGCCCCGAGCACGCCGGTACATGGCCGGCAACCCCCGGGTGGTCGTCACCTCACCCGAGACCTTCCTCCAGCGCGCCACCGCGCTCGAGGCCGCCTGGATCGAGGGCGGCATCCCGACTGCAGAGACCCTGGAGCACGAAGGCCGCGTCGAGCAGGCGTTGCTCTGGCTCCACCGCACCTTCGGACAGGTTCCGGGCCTGGAGATCGCCGCCGCAGGCATGTGGCGCCGCGTGACCTGACCGCTCCTAAGCGGCCACGGCCCGGTCGCGTCCGCCCCGCTTGGCCGCGTACAAGGCCGCATCGGCGCGCTGGTAGAGGAGCGTCGGGCCTTCGCTCGCGGCGAGCTCGGCCACCCCCACCGACACGGTCACGGCGAAGCTCGACGCACCCTGCCGGAAGGTCAGCCGCGCGACGGCCTCCCGACACTTCTCCGCGACGATGAGCGCGCCGGCCGCGTCGGTGCCGGGCAGCAGGATCGCGAACTCCTCGCCGCCGAGGCGGGCGACCAGATCGTTGGTCCTCACCACCTGCATCAGGCTCGCGGACAGGGAGCGGAGCACCGCGTCGCCCGCCGGGTGGCCGTGGGTGTCGTTCACACGCTTGAAGTGATCGACGTCGACCATCAGGAGGCTCAGCGCATCCCCGCGTCGCCGGGCACGCTGCACCTCACCCGCCAGCTCGCGGTCGAAGGCGCCCCGGGTCGCCACGCCGGTCAGGGTGTCGAGGTCCACCGCGCGTCGAGCTTCTTCCAGCTCGGCCGCCTGGGCGTGCGCGTGGCGCTCGAGGGCCACCGCGCGGGTGTTCAGGGTGTCGATCTCCGCGCGCATGCCACGGGCGTCGCGCTCGAGCCCGGTCAGCTCGGCGACCAGATCCTCCCGCAGCGCGGCCAGCGCCTCGGCGTCCCGCGCGGCGTGAAGGCGGCGGGCCATGTCGCCAGCGCGTGCGCCCACGGAGTCGCTGCCCCGGGACAGCATGGACAGCTGCTGTCCGATCTCGGTGACGAACCCCAGCAGCTCGCGCTCGGTCGCCGCGACGCGCTGCCGGACGGGGGTGGCAAAGCGCTCCAGGGAGCGGGCGGAGCCGCTGAGCCAGCGTGCCTCGTCGCTCCCTACCCACGTGGGCAGGCGCTTGCGCAGGGACAGGATCTCGCGCTGGAGCTCCTCGTCGCCCATCGAGACCGCCGCGAGGGCAGCGCCCAGCGCGCTCACCGCGTCGGCCATGTCGGCCCCCGCATCGGGCGGACGCAGCGTGGGCAGCACCTTGCTGAGCTCGCGCGTCAGCCCCGTCGGTGTGGGAAACCGCTCGAGCCGCTTCTCGAGCTCGCCGAGCCGCGTGCTCTTCTGCTGCTGTTGCAGGTGCGCGAGCACCGCCAGCAGGGCGGCCTGCAAGGTGCGAGCGTCGTCGCCGCCAGGTTCGGCACCGGTGATGCGGGAGAGCCAGGACACGTTCACCTCACGCACCAGGCAACGGATCGCTACCCGACCGGCGTGAACGCCGACCCCGCTCAGTGCTCGACGGCGCTCGATCCGGGCGCGTGAACGGCGTCGACCGAGACATCGAGCCGACCCTGGTGGAGCCGGATCTCCAGCGCATCGCCGACCCGCACCTCACCCGCGGCGCGGACAGCGCCGGCCTCGCTCAGGGCGATGGCATAGCCGCGGCCCAGCACCGCCAACGGCGACAGGGCCTCGAGCCGGCCGACCGCCGCGAGGAGCGCCCTGCGCTGGTGGGCCACGCGTCGCGGCCCGCTGCCAGCCAGCCGCTGCTGCAGCCGTCCGAGCCGCTCGCGACCACGCGCCACACGCTCGCCGGGGTGGAGCAGCTTTCGGCGGGCCAGGTGGGCGCGCTTGGCGGCCACGTTGCGCTGGAAGCCCGCCACCAGACGTTGCTGGCGTTGCACGAGCTCGGCCCGCAGCTCGCGACGATCCGGGACCACGCGCTCGGCCGCTGCGGACGGCGTGGCCACGCGCAGATCGGCCACCAGGTCGCAGAGGGTGACGTCGACTTCGTGGCCCACAGCGCTCACCACCGGCACCCGGCAGGCCGCGACCGCTCGGACCACCTCCTCGGCCTGGAACGCCCACAGGTCCTCCGTCGAGCCACCTCCACGGGTCACGACGATGACCTCGGCCTGCCCGTGGGCCTCCACCCGCCGCAGCGCGCTCACCACCTCGTGTTCGGCGCCCTCGCCCTGCACGCGGCACGAGGCCAGGACCACGCGCGTGCCCGGCATGCGGCGCTTCAGCACGGTGAGGAAGTCCTGGAGTGCGGCGCCCCGTGCCGAGGTCACCACGCCCACGCAGCGCGGAAGACGCGGCAACGGGCGCTTCCGATCCGGTGAGAACAGCCCTTCCTCGGCGAGGCGGGCACGGAGGGCCTCCAGGGCACGAGCACGGGCGCCCTCGCCGACCGGTTCCATGGCCCGCACGCGGAGCTGCAGCGAGCCACGAAAGACCTCCAGGCGCCCGAGCGCGCGCACCAGCTCGCCTTCCTGCGGTCGCCAGCGCAAGCGCTGGGCCTCGCTGCGCATCATCGTGACGCGCACGGCGTCGGGACCCTCGACGAGGGTGGCGTAGAGGTGTCCGCTCGCCGCGACCTTCAGCTGGCTCAGCTCTCCGATCACCCACTGGTGGCCCCAGATGTCCCAGAGCGCACGCTGCAGCTCCCCGACGAGCTCTCGGACGGTGTAGGGGCGCTCACGCGGCATCGGAGCAGCCTACCGCGGGTTAGCTGAGGCAGCTGACGGAGGGCGCATGAACGCTGCATTGCTCACCCTGGGCGCCTGGGCCGCCGAGCCTACCCCGCTGGGCACCGCCATCGACGCCGGGTCGATAACGGCGGAGCTCCGCGGCAACGGCTCGAGCACCGGCGACGCGATCTTCGCCACCCTCAAGAGCGGCGGCCAGGAGCTCACGATCGACGTCGCCGCGGGCACCGTGCTCACCGCGGCGAGCGCCGAGGCGCCACGCATGGTGGTCGCCGCGTCCAAGGGGCGCATGCTCGGCTACGGCTGGTTCCAGCCTTCGACGAGCATGACCGTCGCCGCAACAGGCAGCACGCAGTGGGTGCTCGAGTCCTACGCGATCGAGCTGGGCAAGCGCCATCCCGAGCAGACCGACCGCTACACCGTGGGCGCTGTGGACGCTACGCTCGCCGCGTTGATCCAGAAGGCCGACGAGCTGAAGAGTGGCCCGGCTGCCCTGCAGACCGCGATCTGGGCGAGCACCGCGGACTTCGAGCTCGACAAGCTCAGGGAACGCTTTCCTGCAGGCGACGAGACGATGACCGCGGCCCGAACGCTCTACGAGGCGGCGGGGCACGACCCGTGCGCGCACAGCCTGTGGGAGGCGAGCTGCTCCGAGGCGAACGCTCCGTAGGGCTGCACCGCTTCTGCACAGAAGCCACGCGATCAACGCACGGCACCTCCGCTCCGCCACCGCATCCTGCGGTGACCTTGTCCAGGCATCGGAGGTTCCATGTCCAGTCCAACCGTCAGCCTTCCCCTTCCGCGCACCGCCGCGCCGCTCGACGTGCAACACGTCGCCGGTGCGGTCGGGGGCTTCCTCGCGCTCGCAGCGGCCGGCGCGCTCGGTGCGACCGACACGAGCGAGGCCCTGCGCCTCCTCCCGAGCGCAGCGGTCGCCGCCACCGTGCCGCTCGTGTTCACCACGCCCGCACTCCTCGTCGTGCACCAGGCCATGGGGCTGCACGGCTCCCCGCACGACCTGCTCGGCGCCATCCTCGACGCCCTCGTCGGCTGTGGGCGCCTCGCCCTGGGGCTGGCGCCCGCTGTGCTCTTCTTCTCCGCGACCAGCGGGCTGGGCCAGCCGCTCTACGTCCTCGCGAGCGTCGCGCTGCTGGCCGTCGGACTGACGCAGGCGGCCCGCGGCCTCAAGGCGGCCGACGCGGCTGGGACCGACCACGACGACGCCGAGCTGAGGAGCCGACGCGCCCTGCTCGTGAGCGGCTGGTTCGTCCTGACGGGCCTCATCACCCTCCGGGTCGGCTTCGGCCTGCTCGACTTCGCCCTCTGAGGAGCCCACCATGATCCAGTTGACCACGCTCACGACCCGCCTGCTCCGCGCGCCCGACGCCCTCGTCGACGAGCGCGACCTGGAGCGCCTGGCGCCCGCCCTGCTCACCATCACGGCCCTCGGTGCGGGCACCTTCGGCCTCGTCGTGGGCAGCTACCGAGGCGGCGTGCAGCTGCTCTACGCCGCCGTGAAGAGTCCAGCCTTGCTCCTGGTACCGGTGCTCGTGGCGCTGCCCGCGCTGCACGCGTTGACCGGAGGTTCGGTGCCCTGGAGGCGGCTCGCGCTCGGCGGGCTGGTCGGCATGGCCCGCGCGGCCGTGCTCGCTGCGGCCGCTGGGCCCGCCCTCTGGCTGCTGTACTCGGTGAGTCCCGACTACCACCTCTCCATCCTGGCCATGGCCGTCACGCTCGCAGCGTGTGGCCTTCCCGGCCTGGCGGTGGTCGCTCGTCTCGTGCCAGGGAAGCAGCGCATCGCCGCCTTCCTCACGACCACCCTCGTGCTCGGCCTCGTGCTGGCGCAGACCGGCTGGCTGCTGCGCCCCTGGATCGCGCGCCCGACCGCCGAGGTGAGCTTCCTGCGCCCGATCGAGGGCGACGTGCTCTCCAGCATCACCGCCACCCAACGCTCCGCTCGCGGCCAGTACTCCGGCTGGGACGCGAGGCGCGAGGGTGCGGTCAACCAGTTCTGAAGGAGGTCGAGAATGATTCCCCTGCTCGCAGGCAGCGCCGAGCTGCTCTGGGTCCTCGGCGCGGGCTACCTCGGTGCCGGGGTCGCGGTCGCCGCCTCCATGGCGCGCCGTGGCGACGGCGCTGGTGCCGTGCTCTCCGCGGTCCCGTGTTGGCCGCTCTTGATGATGCCGGGCCCCACGGACGACGCGCCCCGCGTGGAACGCGGTCCGCTGGCCCACCGCATCGACCGCGCGTTCGAGGCCCTGCTGGCCGCGCTCGGGGCCACGGATCCGGCCACCCAGGCCGAGCTCGCCGCGCTCCAGGGCAGCGTGATCGCCGCCGACCGCCGCATCGCGCAGGTCGACCGCCTGCTGGCCGATCCGGCGCTCCGGCAGGAGGCGGGCGACGAGGCCCTCGAGCCCCTCCGCGGCGCGCGCGCACGCACCATCTCGGAGATCGAATGCGTGCTCGCCGAGGTCGTACAATGGCGCGTCCAGGCGGGCCTGGTCGCCCTCGCGGGCGAGCGGGCGCCGGTCCAGGACCGGTTGCGGGCCTTGAAGTCGCGCATCACGGCCCTGGAGGAGATCACGCTCTTGGAGGCCGGATGAGCCAGACCGACATCCTGGTGGTCGACGACGACGACCACCTCAGAGAGGTCGTGCGCTACGCCCTCGCCAGGGAGGGCTACGGCGTGCGCGAGGCCGCCGACGGGCGCGCGGCGCTCGACGCGCTCGCCGAACAGCCTGCGGACCTCGTCGTGCTCGACGTGCTCATGCCGGAGCTCGACGGCCTCGAGGTGTGCCGGGAGCTGCGACGCACGAGCGACGTGCCCATCCTGTTCCTCTCGTCACGGGGGGAGGAGCTCGACAAGGTGCTGGGCCTGGAGATGGGCGGCGACGACTACCTGACCAAGCCCTTCTCTCCCCGTGAGCTGGTGAGCCGCATCCGCGCCGTGCTCCGGCGAGCACGCCCCGCCCCCCGGCAGGCGCCAGGTGAACACGCGTACCAGTGCGGCGACATCCGACTCGACGCCGAGCAGCACCGCGTCTGGGCGGGGGCCGAAGAGATCGCGCTCACGGTCACGGAGTTCCGCATCCTCGCGGTGCTCATGAAGCGCCCGGGCCGCGCCTGGGACCGGGAGCAGCTCGCGGACCGCGCCTACCCCGACGCGCGGCACGTCTCCGAGCGCACGCTCGACTCCCACGTGCGCCGCATCCGCCACAAGTTCCGGGAACACGAGCTCGATCCCGTCGAGACGGTCCACGGGCTCGGCTACCGACTCCGCGAGGACCCGCGCCTGCCGTGAGGCTCGTCCTCTCCCTGCGGACCTGGCTGGTGCTGTCCCACGGCACCGTGCTCGTCCTGCCGCTGCTGGTCTTCATCGTCTCCGGCGCGCTCGGGCGTGATCTGCAGAAGCAGACCGCCGCGGATCTCATCCACCAGGGCGACCTGCTGGCCCTGCTGGTCGCGTCCGAGGTGCGCCATGTGCGCGACGACGCGCCGGACGCGGATCTCTACGAGGTCCGCAGCCAGCTCCTTCCAGCCGCCGCCACGGTGAAGGAGGCCACCCTCGCCGCCGTCCGCGTGCTCGACCCGTACGGCGTGGTGGTGGCCTCGAGCGGCGCTCAGCTCGGAGAAGACCTCTCGGATCGCCCGGAGGTGCAGGAGGCGATGTCGGGCGAGCGCGGGCTCATCGTACGCCCTCGAACCGGGCCCCGTCCGCTGGCTCCGCTCTCCAGCCGCTCGCGCTTCTCCAAGTGGATGGTGTTCGTCGCCACGCCCATCGTGCTGGACAACGAGCTGGTCGGCGTGGTCCTGCTGAGCCGCACCCCGCGCGAGGAGCTCCAGACGCTGTACCACATGGCCCCGAGGCTGGTCTGGGGAGCCGGCTTCGCCGTGCTGTTCACGCTCTTCATGTCGCTCTACGTGTCCCACCTCTACACCCGCAGCCTCACCCAGCTCGCCGCCACCGCCGACCGCATCCGAGAGGGTTCCTTCCACGCCGGCAACCGCCGGGACCTGGCGCGACCCGAGGTGTCCCACGTGGCGGAAGCCCGCGCGCTCACCTCGGCCGTGACCGCCATGACCGAGCGGCTCCAGGCCAGGCTGGCCTACATCTCGGAGTTCGCTGGCAACGTCGCCCACGAGTTCCGCACGCCCATCGCCACCCTCCGAGGCACCGTAGAGCTCCTCCACGACGACGACCAGATGCCGCCCGAGCAGCGGCTCCGCTTCCTCTCGAACGCACAGATGGAGCTCGACCGGCTGGAGCGGCTGCTGACCGGGCTGCTCGAGCTCGCACGCGCCGAGGAGGAGCCTCGGGCGCAGCCGGTGATCCTCGACGCGCTGATGGAGGAGGCGGCCGCCCACCACGGCGCGACCGCGTCGGGGTCCGCAGGCACCGTGTCGGGCGACGCCGTCCAGCTCCGTGCCGCGCTCAAGAACCTCCTCGAGAACGCTCGACGCTATGGCGGGGAAGACATCCGGATCACCGGCTTCCGGACGGCTCGAGAGGCCGGCTTCGTCGTGGAAGACGACGGTCCGGGAATCTCCGAAGCGAACCAGCGCCGGGTCTTCGAGCGCTTCTTCACGACCGACCGCAACGGCGGCGGCACCGGCGTGGGCCTGGCCCTCGTGCGCGCGGTGGCCGAGAGCCACGGTGGAGGCGTGGACCTCCAGAGCGAGCCCGGCCGCACGGCCTTCCGCTTCTGGCTACCCGCTCAGTCGGCCTCGCAGATGTAGGCGAAGCTCGACGAGCACGGTTCGTCGTTCCAGCCATAGTCCGGGTGGAAGCGGTTGAGCTGCCCGCAGTCCTCGTTGCCGCCCGAATCGTTGGGCTCCCCCGAGTACCAGTCGGTGTAGCTGACGGACGAGCCGTCCTCCCAGACCCAGGTCCCTTCGCTGGCAGCGTCGGTGAAGCCCATCCACCACTTGCCGGTGCTCAGCGCGTCCATCTCGCCCTCGACGAAGTCCTGCTCGTCGTAGCTGTCGATCGTGAAGAGGTGGTAGCCGTAGCTGGCGCAGGTGGACTGGGCGGTCGACCAGTTGGCGGCCGAGGTGCACAGCATGTAGGTGCTCACGTCGTAGCTCACGGTCGTGCACGGACACACCCCGCCTTCGTCCACGGCGTCGTCGCAGTCCTCGTCGACACCATCGCAGCTCTCGCTGGCGGCCGGGTTCACGTCGACCGCGTCGTCGTCGCAGTCGGTATCGTCGCCCACGTACCCGCTGGGTTCGCTGCACGCCTCGGTGCTGTCCGACGCGTCGCCGTAGCCGTCGAGATCCGCATCCGCCCACCAGGTCTCGGGGTCCACGACGTCGTCGTCGTCATCGTCCACGTCGCCGTCGCAGTCGTTGTCCACGCCATCGCAGGACTCCTCGGCGGACGGATGGACCGAAGCGTCACCGTCGTCACAGTCTCGCGCGTCCTCGACGTAGCCCGTGGCTTGCTCACAGCCATCCCAGTCGGCTGAAGGATCGCCGAATCCGTCGGCGTCACTGTCGGCGTACCAGGTGTCCGGGTCCACGGCGTCCTCGTCGACCGTGCTGTCGCAGTCGTCGTCGGTGCCGTTGCAGCTCTCCGCAGCTCCTGGGTACACGCTGCCGGCGGCGTCGTCGCAGTCGGAGGCGTCGGCCACGGACCCGCTCGGTTGGGCGCAGGCCTCGCTGCCGGCCGACGCGTCGCCGTAGCCATCGGAGTCGCCGTCGACGTACCACGTGCTGGCGTCGTCGGCGTCTTCGTCGACCGCTGCGTCGCAGTCGTCGTCGCCGCTGTTGCAGCTCTCGGCCGCGCCTGGGAACACCGCGCCATCGGCGTCGTCGCAGTCCGTGGCGTCGGCGCCGTAGCCCGAGGGCGCGTCGCAGGCCTCCACGGCGGACGAGGCGTCGCCGAACCCGTCGGAGTCGGCGTCGGCGTAGAAGGTGCTCGGATCGCTGGCATCGACGTCGACCGTCCCGTCGCAGTCGTCGTCGACACCGTTGCACACCTCGTCGGCATCGGGATGCACCTCGCTGTCGGCGTCGTCGCAGTCGGAAGCGTCCGCCACCGACCCGCTCGGCGCGTCGCAGGCTTCGCTGCTGTCGGTCGCATCGCCAAAGCCGTCCCCATCGTTGTCGACGAACCAGGTGCCGAGGTCGGTCGCGTCTTCGTCGACGAGGCTGTCGCAGTCATCGTCGGCGTCGTTGCAGTGCTCGTCCGCGCTCGGGTACACGTCGCCGTCGCCGTCGTCGCAGTCGGTGGCGTCCGCCACCAGCCCGCTGGGCGCATCGCAGGCCTCGCTGCTCGACGAGGCGTCGCCGTAGCCGTCGGCGTCGGTGTCGGCGTACCAGGTGCTGGCGTCCGCGAGGCTGGCGTCGTCGTCGTCGACCAGGGCGTCACAGTCGTCGTCGAGGTCGTTGCAGACCTCGTCGGCACCTGGGTTCACGTCGGCCGCGGTGTCGTCGCAGTCCGTGGCGTCGGCCACGTAGCCGGTGAGGCCATCGCAGTCCGCGGCGGAAGCCCCCGCGTCGCCGTAGCCGTCGCCGTCGCTGTCGGCGTACCAGGTCGCGGCATCGCTCGCACCGACGTCGACCTCACCGTCGCAGTCGTTGTCCAGGCCGTCGCACACCTCACTCCCCGCGGGGCTCGCGCTGGCCGAGGTGTCGTTGCAGTCCGTGGCGTCCGCGACGTAGCCGCTCGGCGCCTCACAGCTGTCGGTGCTCACGGAGGCGTCGCCGAAGCCGTCGGCGTCGGTGTCGACGAACCAGGTCGTGGTCCCCGTGATGCCGGGGTCGGCGTCGTCGATCAGGGTGTCGCAGTCGTCGTCGACACCGTTGCACACCTCGTCGGCCTCGGGGTTCACCGCGCTGTCGGTGTCGTCGCAGTCCGCGTCGTCGTCGACGTGGCCGCTGGGCGCCTCGCAGGCGTGCACGCCGGTGCTCGCGTCCCCGAAGCCGTCGGAGTCGGCGTCGGCGTACCAGGTTCCGGCGTCGACGAGGGAGTCGTCCGCTTCCTCGGCGAGACCGTCGCAGTCGTCGTCGACACCGTTGCAGACCTCGTCCTCGCCAGGGTTGACCTCCGCGTCGAGATCGTCGCAGTCCGTCGCGTCCGCCACGTACCCGGTCGCTCCGGCGCAGCTGTCCACCCAGTCGTGCTCGTCTCCGAAGCCGTCTCCATCACTGTCCAGGTACCAGCGACCCGCGTCGGCGGCGGCCTCGTCCACGTCGCCGTCGCAGTCGTTGTCCAACTCGTCGCAGACCTCGTTGGCCCCGAGGAACACCGTGGCGTCGGCGTCGTCGCAGTCGTCGTCGGTGCCGGCGTAGCCGGTGGGCTCCTCGCAGGCCGAGACGGCGGTGGCCGCGTCGCCGTGCCCGTCGGCGTCCGCGTCGATCCACCACGTCGACTGCCCGCTCACCGTGTCGTCCTCGTCGTCGATGAGCCCGTCGCAGTCGTTGTCGAGAGCGTCGCAGACCTCGGCCGCGCCAAGGTAGACGCTGTCGTCGCCGTCGTCGCAGTCGCCGCCGTCCGCCACGAAGGACTCGGGAGCCTCGCAGGCGAGCACCGCGGTGTGCGCATCGCCAACGCCGTCACCGTCGGCATCCAGGTACCAGATCGTAGCGTCGACCACGCTGTCGTCGTCGGCGTCGATCAGGAGGTCGCAGTCGTCGTCGTAGCCGTTGCAGAGCTCGTCGGCGTCGGGGTGGATGGAGGAGTTGGCGTCGTCGCAGTCGCTCGCGTCGGCCACCCAGCCGCTTGCCTCGTCGCAGGAGGTCGTGCTCGCCGACGCGTCCCCGAAGCCGTCTGCGTCGTCGTCGGCGTACCAGAGGTCGCCCACGCTGTCGTCGACCGCGCCGTTGCAGTCGTCGTCGAGGCCGTTGCAGACCTCGTTCGCGTCCGGGTTCACGCTGGGGTCTGCGTCGTCGCAGTCCGTGCTGCTGTCGAAGCCGTCCCCATCGCCGTCCTGCGGCCCGGTGTCCACCGGCGAGGCGGTGTCGTCCAGGTGGGCCGCCCCGCTCCCGGTGTCGTCTTCGAGGCTCGAGACGAAGCCGCTGTCGACCGTCCAGCCGTCATCCTTGGAGCGGCAGCCGGCGATCACCACAGCAGAGCACAGCAGCACCAGAACGCGCACGACGAGACCTCCTGTCACGCTGCCTCGGCCGCGAGCCTACCCCGGACGCCGTCAGCGCTGCGACTGGTTGTTGCCGGATTCGTTCGTGGCGCCCGGCTTGTAGAGGCGGGCGATGAGGCGCCAGAGGCGCTTCGAGCGGAGCAGTCGGGCGAGGCGCTTCACGCTCGCGATCGTAGCCGGAAGAGGGACAGGGTGGCCGCCAGGAGCAGCAAGAGCCACGCGACCCCGGCGGGCAGCAGGAGCCTGGACCACCACGGACGGTAGGCCATCTCGATCACGTGGCGACCGGCCGGCACCACCACCCCGCGGAAGGTCACGTTGGTGGCCAGGATCTCGACCGGCTCCCCGTCCACCGTGGCCTCCCAGCCCGGGTAGTGGGTGTCGGTCAGCACGACGAGGCCGGGCTCGGACAGCGACGCCTCCAGGACCACACGCTCGTCGGTGTGGGTGGCCACCTGGACGCTGCCCGGCCCAGAACGGCAGTCCAGGCCCGTGGTCCCCTCCACCACGGCCTCGGTGCGCACATCGATGGCTTGCAGCGCTGCCAGCGCCGCGTCGGAGTCCGCGACCTCCTGCACGCAGCCCACGGCGAAGGCGCGCGGCATCGCGTGGCGGTTCCGGTAGATCTTCACCTGCCCGTTCTGCACCTGCTGGAGGCGGGGATGGTCCAGGTCGTGCACGCTCACGAGGTAGCGAACGCCCATCAGCTCCACCAGATCGAGGTGCGCGAGCACGTCGTCCACCTTGCCCGCGCCGTGGTCCATGCCCACGTCGAGGCCGGTCAAGGCGAGGAGCGACTCGTGCCGCGGGAGCAACAGCGGCGACAGGACGATGACGTCGCGCGTTCCCCACAGGAGCCCCATGCTGGAGCTCAAGAGCTGCGGATCGAGCCACTCGGGCTGTACGCGGTCGACCACCGAGGTGCGGTAGAGCCCAGGCTCCGAGGTGACCACGGCCACCGCGTCGGAGGGCGTGACCACCGCCTGGGCCGGCGTGGTGGGGTTGTAGCCCCGCAGGTTGATCAGGAGGTCGGCCGCGACCAGCGCGACCACCGCCCCCGACAGGCGCGCCTTGGACAGGGCGCCGCGGCGCCAGGCGGACGAGAGCGCCACGAACACCAGCACGAGCAGCGCCGTGCCCCACACCGCAGGGCTCGCTGGCGAGGTGTCCCACGCCAAGCCCCGGACGATCGCATCGATGCGCTCAGCGCCCCCGGGTCGTTGTCCGAGTGGACCCTGGAGGAACCCACGCAGCATGGGCTCCACGCGGTGCAGGACGAGGTGGGCGACCGCGGCCCCGATGGCGTACCCGCCGGTCGCCCAGACCAGCACCCGAAACGCCAGGCGCTCGTGCTTGGGACGCGGCTCGCTGGTGAGCGCGTCGAACCCCCGAGCGGCCAGCAGGACCGCGCAGAGGGTGAAGAGGAGCGAGAAGCGCACTGGGAAGCGGAAGAAGTCGAAGCCGGGCAGCAGCCTGAGCAGCGCATAGACCGGCGTCCACTTGCCGAGCATCAGCGCGAGCGAGAGCAGGCCAAGGCCCTTCACCGCCCGATGGCCGGGACGAACGAACCCCCAAACCGCCAGCAGGACCACAGGGATGCCCAGGTAGAAGCAGTCTTCCCAGTGGTTCTCGCCGATTCCCCAGTACCCGGCGGCCTTGTGCACGTACGTCAGCGGGATGCTCGCCGGCGGCTCCCAGCCGAAGAAGCGCGGCAGCACGGCGTTGATCAGCTCCGGAGGCGGCAGCGAGCCCATGGCGGCAAAGGCCGGGTCGACGCCGCCCTCGCGTGCGGAGTGCCCGGACAGCTCGAGCGACGCCGCGATCTGCGGCAGCCCCGCCACGATGCCCACCAAGGCTCCGACACCCGCCCGAAGGAAGCTCCCCGCGGTCCGGGCACGCGCCAGGAACAACACCAGGCACCCGAAGAGCACGATGACCGCCGCCTGAGGATGCCCGGCCACGAGCACCAGGGCGACCAGACCGGCCCAGATCGAGGCCATGCGCCAGCCCGCGCCGCGGGCCAGGGCCTGCGACGCGCCCAGGGCGATCGGCGCGAGCGCGGCGACCGCGTGCATCCCCGCGTAGGTGACGTGCGCCACGACGAAGCCGGAGAGCGCGTAGGCCACTCCCGCGAGCAGGGAAGCCGCGTGGCTCGAGCCCTGGGTCCGCGCCAACCACGTGGCGCCCAGACCGGCCACCCAGGTGTGCAACAGCACGCTCCAGGTCAGCGCGAGGTGGCTGGGGAGCAAGGCTCCGAGCAGGATGTTGGGGAGGTAGAGCACGCCGGTCTGGCCGTCGGCGAAGAGCGGGAAGCCGTTCGCCACGTCGGCGGACCACAGCGGCACGGAGCCGAGGGCCCAGCGGCTCGCCGCCCAGTGCCGCCACGGGTGGTGGTGGTGCCGCAGGTCGTGGGCCCAATGGACCTCTCCCGAGAACACCGCGTCCGGCGCGCCCGCCACGACCACGGCGGCGATCAGCAGCGCCGCCACCAGCCACGGCCGCCGGGTGAGGAGATCGTGCACTCAGTACACGTAGCAGCGGCCGCCGTTGACGACGCCGATGAGGTCCGGGGTGAGCGCGTCCAGGTAGTCGTCCAGGCTCCAGCCCATCGGACTGACCTCCGAGACGGGCTGCGACGCGGGATCGGCGTCCCCGTCGCGGTCCACTGCGGCGTCCCAGACCGTCTCGCCGCCGTCCACCGTGACGATGCCTTGGGAGCTGAAGCCGTACCGCGCCCAGGTGTCGGTGCCCGCCGCCCGCGCGAGGTTGGTGGTGAAGCCAGTGCCGAGGGTGACGTACTCCGTGGGCAGCCCGAGGTGGTTGCCGAGCGAGCTGTACACGCACGCCAGAGAGTGGCAGGACAGCCCCACCCCGTCGTTGCGGTCGAGCCAGTCGCCCAGATCGACGCTGATCCAGTCCCAGGTGATGTAGCTCCCCTCGTCGTCGGAGGAGGCCGCGTCGGACGGGTCGTAGACCAGGTAGGGATCGTGGTGGAGGTGTTCGCGGAGGGCGTCCATGATGGCGGCGTGGTCGGCGGCTTCGAGCCCGGCCACCGCGTCGTCCACGTCGTCGAGCGCGGCGATCCAGCTCACCGGGCCCGAAGCGCCGAGGGCGCGACCGTCGGGGACCGTGGGCTGGTCCACCACCACGTACCGCGGGCCGCCCGCGACCACCCCGAAGGGCAGGCTGCGCACACCGGGCTCGCCAGCTCCCGAGGGCGGCACCGCGGGGTCGCTCCAGGGCTCTGGCGTGGAAAGCGCCTCCCCGTCGTCAGCGTCGAGATCGCCCAACCCGCTGCACCCACCGCCCACACCGCCGGCGGCCGTCAGCGCCATGGCCTTGGCCTCGCTCACACCACCCCCCACGACCAGCTCGTCGAGGATCTGGTTGTCGCTCGCGTAGAGGCCCCAGAGGGCATCCGGATCGGGGTCGAAGGAGCGCGCGGCCCACACGCCCGACAGCGGCGAGAGCGCCTCCAGGGTGAGGCGCAGGTAGACGACGTCGCTCGCCCAGGGGAGCTCGATCTCGGCGGTGACGAGGAGGTCGGCATGGCTCCCTGGCCCCACACGCTCGCGGCATCGGGGCCCTGCTCGATCGGGTCCCACGCGAGGATCAGGTCGCTTCCGCCGTCGGGCGTGCTCTGCTCGACCCCACCGCCGTCCCAGCTCACGCCCCATGCCTCGAACGAACGGCCGGGGAGGAGCAGGTCCTGCCCCACGGGCTGGCCTTCCACCCCGTACAGCACGCCCACCGAGTTCGCCGCTTCCACGAGGGACCCGTCGTCGTTCACCCCCACCGCCAGGTGCTGTCCGTCCAGCACGGCGGCGGACACGGTGGCGGCGAGGAGCATGGCGGCACCCTATCCGTTCGTCGGACGCTAAGCTGGTCCCATGTTCTGGCTGTTGATGACCGCCTGCGGTGACGCAGAAGAAGGGCTCGTGGACACGGTCGTGGTGTCTCTCGCCAGCTGCGACCGGCCCGGGCTGGAAGCCGCCACCGCCGAAGCCGCACGCGAGCAGGTGCTCCGCCACTTCGACGTGGCGTGCGCGGCCGTGTCGTCGCTGGGCGCGGAGAGCGGACGGACCCGCGGCCCCGACGACGGAGCGGTCCACACCTGGTCGGTGCGCTTCGCGAGCGGCACCCTGGAGCTGGGGCTGGAACACGACGGCGGGAAGCTGACGCGGATGCGACTCGCGGGCGACGCGGCCTTCGACCAGGCCCTCAGCGCGGCGATGTACCCCAAGGTGAGCGTGGCCGAGCTGAGCGTGCCGTCGGTCGCCGCCGGCGAGCCCGTTGCGTGGAGCGCGACCATCGCGGGCTACACGCCCAGTGCCACGACCCAGCTCGACGTGGCGGCTCGCGCGGTGAGCGTCGACGGTCGCGTCGTGGCGAGCGGACCGTCCACCCCGATCACGGCAGCCAAGGCGCCGCTCCGGATCAACGGCCAGCTCAACGTGGGCGAGCCCGGCACGCACCAGCTGCAGCTCTCCGTGCTCGATCGCAGCAGCGGCGAGAGCGCTGGCGGACAGCTCAGCTTCGAGGTGCGTTAAGCGACAGCGCCTCCCGGAGCCACGATGACGCTGTCCATCCTCTTCGCCCTCGCCTGCGCTACCACGCCCAACGCCCCGACCGCCGAGGCAGCCGCCGCGGCCGCGGCACCCCCTCCGGTCGAGATCGCGAGCGACATCGCTCCCGCGTCCACCGTCGACACCGTCACGATGCGCGAAGCGCGCCACAACGTCGACGTGCTCATCGCACGTCTCGCCGACGCCGATCCGCGCACGGTGCTGCGCACCCCCGAGACGGCGGAGGACGTGCTGCAGGTCCTGCGAAGCGACCGGCTCGACCTCTTCGAGGCCGGCGTCGCGACCGCCCATGCCTTGAAGGGCCGCGACGCCCGTGCGCTCGAAGCCCAGCTCGAGTTCGCCTGGGCCGAAGCCCTCCTGGGGACGGGTGCGCTCTATGGGGAGGTCGCGGAGACCACGACCGACGCGGACCTGGCGCGCGACTACCGCCGGATGGAGCAGTCCCTGGGGCGGGTCGCCACCGAGCACATGGAGACCGGCGCCATCCTCACGCGGCGCCTGCTCGCGGCGGTGCCCGACGACTACGTGGGCTACCGCGTGGCGCTCGACCACCACCGACTCGTGCAGGACTGGGACCGCTTCGACGCCGCCGTGAGCGCGGTGCAGACCCTCAACGCCGACAGCGTCGGCTTGAAGTTCCAGAAGGGAGCGGCCGCCTGGGACCGCGACCACGACGGCGAGGTCGCCCTGGCCATGTTGCAGCTGGCCCTGGAGGCCGACCCCGAGTTCACCCGCGCACAGGCGCTCGTGATCGGCGTGTCGGAAGACCCGTCGGCCCGCTGCCAGGCCTTCGTCCGGCTCGCAGCCATGTCCCCGCACCACCAGCTCGTGCAGCTCTTGCAGCACGAGTTCGCGGAGCTCTGCTATGCGGAAGCCGAGCTGGAGTAGCCCTACTTGCTCTCGGCCTGGACGTCCTTCCAGTCGTGCCCGGTCTTCTGGTTGAACAGCCTCCGGATCCGGGGGATCTGGTAGAAGGGCCGCTCGCCGGCGTTCTCGGCGTGGCCGTTGGCGAAGACCGTGGTCGACTGCCAGTACTTGTCGAACCAGTCGTAATACTTGCCCATGTCGGCGACGGCCGAGCTGGGGATCTTCGGCGTGGTCCCCTTCTTCTGCTCCCAGCTGGTGACCTGGCCGTTGTTCTGCGGCTCGATCAGGATGTACTTCACGTTGGGCGAGCCCTCGCCGAGGCTCACACCCACGATGTTGACCACGTGACCGGTCCAGCTCGAGAAGATCGAGTCGCGCGCCCAGATCTCGGCCTCCCAGCTCGGGATGCCCTTGCGCTTGCACACCGCGTCGAAGGCCATCGCGAAGTCGTCGCAGTCGAACTCCGCCGAGTAGTCCATCTGGTGCACGTCCACGCTCTCGAGGAGCTTCAGCGTGTCCGCCTCGTTGTGCTCGGGGATGTTCTTGGACTTGTTCGCGGTCGTCGCGCCGCCGAGGTCGGCCACGATCTCCGCGGCAGGGGTGATCTCGGGGCCGCACGGCTCTTCGGCCTGGGCGTCGGAGACGAGGATCAGCGCGGGAAGAAGGATCGACAACATGGCTCGGAGCCTCCGCCAGAGGTCCCTTGCAAGCATCGATCCGGGCCGACGTCCCGCGCCGCCCCACGCTCGTGGACACAGAGTACGCGACCCCGATGTCGCAGTGCGACCCGGGAGCCTCGGGCGCACGCGCGATCCTTGGTCGACCGAGGTGATCGCTTTGCCGACAATGGAGTACTCTTCGGGCGCACCGCGCAGAGACTCTGCGTCCATCCAGCTTCGGGGTTGTCGAACACATGGTCATCTCTTCCGCTCTGTCCGTCCTCTTCTTGTCCGCCTGCGCACCGCCCGAAGAGTCGGGAGGCCCCCTCGCCGACGCCGGCGCGAACCGCCGCGGCACCCTGGACGACGTGTACTTCTTCGACGCCAGCGACTCGATGGGCGACAGCCTGACCTACAGCTGGCAGTTCGTGGAGAAGCCCCTCGACACGAGGCTGACCGACAACGACATCGAGGGCTGGAACACCCCCTACGCCGTGCTCGAGCCCGACGTGCTCGGCGACTACGAGATGGAGGTCACGGTCTGCGACGACATGGGCCTCTGCGACACCGCCATCGCCGTGGCGTTCGTGCAGGAGCTCGATGCCTACAGCGGCGTGGCGCCCACCGCGAGCTGCAGCTTCGACGCGGCCATCACCACGGGCGCGTCCACCACGCTGGACTGCTCGGCCTCCAGCGATCCCGAAGGCGATCCGCTCACCTACATCTTCAGCTTCTACAGCCTGCCCGCCGGCAGCGCCCTCGCGGGCTGGGAGCTCACGGGCCGCTACACCGACACGGCCAGCTACGTGCCCGATCAGGCCGGTGACTACTCGGTGCGCTTCCGCGTGATCGACGACACGCCGAACTCGGACCGCATCTTCTTGGAGCAGACCTCCAGCGGCGCCGGCAACACGGCGCCCGCGGCGAGTGCCGGGGCCGACCAGAGCGTCGCGCTCGGGCCGATCGTCACCCTGGACGGGACCGGCAGCACCGACGCCGACGCCGACCCGCTCACCTACCGCTGGAGCTTCAAGACCATTCCCGCCAAGTCCGGGCTGGTCAACGGCAACATCCGGGATCGCACCACGGACACGGCGAACTTCACGCCGGATGTGGCCGGCACCTACGAGATCCGCCTGCGCGCAGACGATGGCACCACCACAGGCGTCGACTTCGCCACCATCACGGTCTCCGGTTCACCGACGATCGCGGATCTGGTCGCGGGCGACCTCGTCATCACCGAGGTGATGAAGAACCCGATCGGCAGCGACGGCGACGGCGAGTGGTTCGAGATCTACAACGACTCCGGCTTCGACGTCGACATCAACGGCCTCGAGCTGGTGGGGCGCACCGACAGCACCACCCTCAGCTCGTCCTACACGGTGGGCGATGGTGACTTCGCCGTGATCGGCGCCAACTCCGACACGGGCACCAACGGTGGCGTGGGCGTGGACGCCACGGTGACCTACTCCAGCTTCTTCCTCGCCAACGGCGGCGACGACATCTCGCTGGAGGTGAGCGGGAACGTCATCGACGTGATCAGCTACACCGAGGCGGCGTACCCCAACGTCGAAGGCGAGAACTGGAACCTGCCCAACAGCCTGCACGACGCCACCAGCAACAACAACAGCAACAACTGGTGCCGCAGCTACCGGCAGCACGGACCCGACGACAACTACGGCACCCCCGGCTGGGGCAACAACGACTGCCTGACTGCCGTCGACGACGTGCAGCCGATCATCGACTCCAACTGCTCCGGCTGCCACACCGGTGGCGGCTCCAGCGGGAACCTCACCCTGGACGACGTCTACGCGTCCACGGTGGGGGTCGCCTCGGACGACCTGCCGAAGATGAACCTGGTCGCCGCCGACGACACCGCCAACAGCTACCTCTGGCACAAGATCAACGGCACCCAGGGCGACGTGGGTGGCGCGGGCAACCAGATGCCGAACGGTGGTCCCTACCTCTCGAGCACCGATCTGGAGACCATCGAGAACTGGATCAACGGCGGCGCGGTCGAGTAGGACGCACACCGCTTCAGCGCCCAACAGCCTCGAGCGCCGGCCGCCACGCGGTCGGCGCTCAGCGGATCGCGCTCCCCGCGCTCAGCCCACCGACGGCGGAGCGTGGAAGCTCTCGTCCGGTGCCGCGTGCGTGAAGCTGTGCGCAGAGGCGGCAGCCACGGCGCGTCCGTAGCCCTTGGGCAACGGCTCCCTGAGCAGATCGCCGTCGTTCAGGTAGTGGTACATCTCGCCGTAGTGACGGACCCGGTGGGGACCCACGCGACGGTGGATGTGCCACGGCCGGAGCTCCCCGGGATGAGAGAGCCCGCTCGCCGCCAACAGCTCGTTGAGGGTCTTCAGGGTCTCCTTGTGGAAGCGGTACACCCGCTCGCTCTTGTGTGGGACCGAGAGCCCCTTCACCAGCCGAGGATCCTGTGTGGCGACCCCTGCGGGGCAGTCGTTCATGTTGCAGCGAAGCGCCTGGATGCAGCCCAGTGAGAGCATGAAGGCCCGCGCAGCAGCGCACATGTCCGCGCCGATCGCGAGCCGCTTCGCGATCCCGAAGGCGGTCATCACCCGACCGGTGGCGATGATGCGGATGTCTCGACGCAAGCCGAAGCCCACCAGGGCGTTGTGCACCGTGGTCAGCCCTTCGACGAGCGGGCTCCCGACCGAGTTCGAGAACTCGAGCGGTGCAGCACCCGTGCCCCCTTCTCCACCGTCGACCGTGATGAAGTCTGGCTGAAGGCCCGTCTCGAGCATGGCCTTGCAGATGGCGAAGAACTCCCTGCGCTTGCCGACGCAGAGCTTGAAGCCCACGGGCTTGCCGCCCGACAGCTCCCGGAGCCGCTGCACGAACTCCAGGAGCTCGATCGGGGTGGAGAAGGTGCTGTGGAAGGCGGGCGAGATCACGTCGGCGTGCATGGGCACCTTGCGGATCCTGGAGATCTCCTCGCTGATCTTCGCAGCGGGCAGGATGCCCCCCTTGCCCGGCTTGGCGCCCTGGCTGAGCTTGATCTCGATGAGCTTGACGTTTTCGAGGTTGGAGGTCTCACGGAACAGCTCGGGGTCGAAGCTCCCGTCGTCCTTGCGGCACCCGAAGTAGCCCGTGCCGATCTGCCAGCAGACGTCGCCGCCCGGGGCCAGGTGGTACGGCGAGCAGCCGCCTTCCCCAGTGTTGTGGTAGAAGCCGCCCTTGGCGGCCCCGGCGTTCAAGCTCGTGATGGCCGCGCGCGACAGCGACCCGAAGCTCATCGCCGAGATGTTGAGCACCGAGGCCGAGTAGGGCTGGGTGCACTGGGGCCCCCCGATCGTCACCCGCGGAAGGTCGGCGACCTTCGGGCGGGGGCAGATGGAGTGGTTCATCCACTCGTAGCCGACCTCGTACACGTCCTTGTGGGTGCCGAAGGGCTGGGTCGAGAGCTGGTTCTTGGAGCGCGCATACACCACCGAGCGCTCCTCCCGGTTCATCGGGCGTCCCTCGAGGTTCTGCTCCACGAAGTACTGCTGGATCTCCGGCCGGATGGCCTCGAAGAGGTACCGCAAATGCCCGATCACCGGGTAGTTGCGGAGCAGCGTGCGGCGCTTCTGGAACACGTCCGCGACGCCGAGGAGGAACAGCGGCGCCACCAGGGCAGCGGACCACCAGCCCCACTCCGGGAAGGCGAAGCCAAGGCCGAGCACGGCGGCCCATCCCACCCCAGAGGCCACGTAGAAGGCGTGACGACCGGCAGCGTGAAGCGGAGGAACGAGCGACTCGGACATGGCAACCTCGGGAAGGGCCTCATCATCGCACCGATGACGAGCGCAAAGAAATTCGAGCTGGGGCGTTAGACACGCACGATGTTCTCGTACTTGAAGCGCCCCTCGATGCGCTGGGCACGCGCTGCCTGGCTCGGTCTCGGACTGGGCTGGTTGGCGGGTGCGGCCGAAGCCATCGAGATCGCCGCCCACCTCCGACTCGACCTGGCCTGGTCGGGCGCCTTCCTGCTCTCCCTCACCGCCCTCGTGTTCGGCGCTGTGCTGGGCGCAGGCGCCGGGCTGGCGTCCGGTGTGGTCATCCAGGTGGTCGGCCGCGGCTGGCGCGACAGCACCGCCTACGCGGCCTCGATGGCGCTGACCACCTGGCTCGTGGGCACCCTCTACCTCCAGAACGCCGCCAGCATCATGCTCGAACAGGGCCGTCCACCGGCCGCAGCCGCCATGCTGGCCTTCCCGGTCGGCCTGGCTGGGGTGGTGTGGTTCAACGCCGGCTACTGGGCGCGGCGCGAGGAGTTCGGGGCCCCCGACCGCGTCGGCGGGTGGGGGTTCTTCTCGCTCGCCACCGCGGTCGTCGTCGCGGCGGTGGCGGCCACCATCGGGAGCAGCCCCCGAAGCGGCGGCAGCGGCCAGGCGCTCGCAGGCGACCCCAATGTCCTGCTGATCACCATCGACACCCTTCGACGGGACCACGTCTCGGCCTACGGGGAGAGCCCCGCCCACACGCCGCGCATGGACGCCCTGGCCGAGGAGGGCCTGCTCTTCTGGAACGCGCTCACGCCCACGCCGGAGACGGGCCCGGCGCACGCCTCGATCCTCACGAGCCTGCACCCGCTCCGCCACGAGGTGATCTCCAACGGCCACCACCTGGCCCGCGGCTTCCGCTCGGTGGCGGAGGAGCTGCAGGACGAGGGCTACGCCACGGGGGCCTTCCTGAGCTCCTTCGCGGTGAACCATCGGCTGGGCCTCGACCAGGGCTTCGACGTCTACGAAGACGACTTCGTGCCGCGCGTGCGAGGCTTCACCAGCATCCTCGGCGCGCGCTGGGCGATGTCGGCGCTGATGGTGCTGGGCACCCCCCACGACTACCCGTGGCTCCTGGAGCGCGGCGGGGCCGAGACCAACCGGCTCGCGTCGAGCTGGATCCGCGCACGGGGCGACCGCCCCTGGTTCGCGTGGGTGCACTACTTCGAGCCCCACGCACCCTACGAGGGCCCGGACGCCACGGTCGACCACCGATCCTTCCTCTCGGAGCGCGATCCGACCTACACCGAGGCCGAGGCGGCGGAGCTCCGGCGTCTCTACGCGCACGAAGCCGAGCTGTCCGACGACCTGGTCGGCGAGCTGCTCGACCTGCTCGACGAGCTCGAGCTGGCCGACAACACCCTGGTGGTGGTCACCTCGGACCACGGCGAGCAGCTCGGGGAGCACGGCATCTGGTTCCACCACCACGGCCTCTACGACGAGTCGCTCCAGGTCCCGCTCATCGTGCGCGCCCCGGGCATCGAGCTCACCACCCACCGGGTCGACCAGCAGGTCCGCTTGATGGACATCGCCCCCACGATGCTCGAGTACATCAAGCTCGACCCGCTCGAGCCGAGCGAAGGCGCGGAGCTTCTGGGCTACGGCACCGGTGTCCGGGACCGCGACCTCGCGTGCACCCTGTTCGGCCGCAAGACCGCGTCGCTCTCCGAGGGCACGCTCTTCGGCATGCGGCTACCGGCCCAGATCGGCGACGAGGGCGAGACCCACGACGCCAAGTACATCTACGACCCCGCGAGCGCGAAGGAAGAGCTCTACGACCTGAGCACCGATCCCGACGAGCAGACCGATCTGGCCGCCGACCAACGGGAAGCGGTGGAGCGGTGCCGGCAGCTGGTGGAGCGCGAGATGAACGCAGCGAAGGACCTGGCGGCCGACGTCGACGCCGACGAGATCAAGAAGCTCCAGGCCATGGGCTACGTCGAATAGGGGGTTAGGTGAGGCCCGATCCGGAGACTCCATGTCGTACCTGCTGATCACCGCCGCCTTGGCACAGGACACGCTGTACGCGCCCACGCCTCCCCCCGACTCGGCCTTCGTTCGAACGATCAACGGCACCGCGCTCGCGGTCGAGGTGAGCACCGGCGATGTCGTGGTCGAGCCGAACGCGGCCAGCGGCTACGTCGTCGTGCCCCAGGGCAGCGTCACCGTCTCCGCTGGGGAGGCGTCGCACGACCTGCAGGTCGAGGCCGGTCGCTTCTACAGCGTGGCCTTCTGGACCGGTGAACCCACGGTGCTGATCGACGAGCGTTCCACCAACATGGCTCGCGCCGGTCTCACGCTCTACAACCTCACAGGCAGCGCAGGCCTGACGCTCGGTCTCGCCGACGGAAGCGCCGCGGTGGTGGAAGGGGTCGCGAGCGGCGCCAGCGGCACGCGCATCGTCAGCGCCGTCACGGCGGACCTGGCGGTGTTCGACGGCGACACAGCGGTGGCTCGCTTCGAGCAGAAGCAGCTCGAGCGAGGCGGCGGCTACAGCGTGCTCGTGAGCGGCGAGCCAGGACAGCTCCGGGCGAGCTGGGTCGAGAACAGCACGAACTGACCCCGTGGTCTTCTCCTCCAACGTCTTCCTCTTCCTGTTCCTGCCAGCCTTCCTGGCGGTCTACTACCTCCTGCCTGCTCGCTTTCGAAGCGCGCACATCCTGGTGGGCAGCTACGTCTTCTACGGCTGGTGGCGGCTCGACTTCGTGCCCCTGTTCGCCGGTGTCACCCTCTGGTGCTACCTCTGTTCGCTCGGCATCCAGCGAGCGCACGAGCGGAACGACCCGCGGGCGGCGAAGCGCTCGATGGCCGCCGGCGTGGTGGGCGCGTTGGGGGCCTTGGCCTTCTTCAAGTACTTCAACTTCGGCGTCGACAACCTGAACGCCGCCCTCACGCGCCTCGGCTTCGAAGCGAGCGACACGTTCCGGGTCATCCTGCCCATCGGCATCAGCTTCTACTGCTTCCAGGCGATCAGCTACGTCGTCGACGTGTACCGGCGCGACGCCGTTCCAGCCCGGACCTTCTGGGACTTCAGCGCCTTCATCGCGCTCTTTCCGCAGCTCGTGGCAGGCCCCGTGCTGCGCTACAAGGACGTCGCCGACCAGTTCCGGAGCCGCACGCACAGCTTCGCCCGCTTCTCCGAGGGCAGCACGCGGCTCATGGCCGGCTTCTGCAAGAAGGTGCTGATCGCGGACTCGGTCGCGCCTGTCGTCAACCAGACCTTCGCGCTCGAGAACCCCACGATGGCGGACGCGTGGCTCGGCACCCTCGCCTACACGGTGCAGCTGTATTTCGACTTCTCCGGCTACAGCGACATGGCCATCGGGCTCGGCCTGATGATGGGCTTCCGCTTCCGGGAGAACTTCGACCACCCCTACATCTCCAAGAACATCACGGAGTTCTGGCGGCGCTGGCACATCAGCCTGTCGAACTGGCTGCGGGACTACCTCTACATCCCGCTCGGCGGGAACCGGAGGGGCGGGCGCCGGACCTACATCAACCTCACCCTGACCATGTTGCTCGGCGGTCTCTGGCACGGTGCCGCCTGGACCTTCGTCATCTGGGGCGCCTGGCACGGCGGCATCCTGGCCTTGGAGCGCCGCTTCGCACGGGTCGAGGGCAAGGCCCGCATTCCGCCGTCGTGGGGCGTGGGCCCGACGATGGTCCTCGTGATGATCGGCTGGATCGTGTTCCGTGCCCCCGACGTGGAGACGGCCTTCGACTTCTACGGCGCCATGCTGGGTGCGAACGGCCTCGCGCTGTCGGACACCGTGGCCTGGCAGCTCGGCGGATGGCAGCTCACCGCGCTGGTGCTGGGCATCGGCCTGGCGTACGCGGCGCCGTGGTGGCGGAGCTACAAGCTGCGTCAGCCAGCCCCACGCCAGAGCGGCCTCGCCGCGGTCGACCTGGTCTTCGTGCCCCTGTTCGCGCTGGCCTTGTTGCGGCTCACGGCCCAGTCGTACACCCCTTTCCTCTACTTCCAGTTCTGATGGCGTCGACCGAACACGACAACCGCCTCGTGGACTTCGTCCCCGGGGCCGCGATGCTCCTCCTGCTGGGCGCGGGCGCGGTCGGCACCGTGAGCGCAGAAGGCTTCGGAGACCGCCCCGATGCCCTCCTCCACGACGGGAGCTGGACGACGGCGTGGGAGGCTTCCGTCGACGCGAGCGTCCGGTTCCGTGACCTCGGGGTGAGCACCTGGGCGGTCCTGGAGTGGGTGGCCTTCGGCGACGGACGGACCGGCGTCGTCCCCGGTCGAGACGGCTGGCTCTTCAGCGACGAGGAGTACCAGACCGGGCCACAGGACGCCGCCGAGACGCGCCGGAAGATCGAGCTCGTGGCAGAGGTGGACCGCTACCTCGACGCCCACGGCACCCAGCTGGTGGTGGCGCTCCTGCCAGCGAAGACACGCCTGCACCCCGAGCAGCTCGTGCACGTGCCCCCGGCGACGCTGGCCGGCCGCTACGCGTCCACGCGCGACGCGCTCGAGGAGCTCGGCGTGCCGGTGCCGGACCTGCTGACGGTGCTCGAGCACGCTCGCAGCGACGGGGAGGTCTTCTTGCGCACCGACACCCACTGGACGCCGCGCGGAGCCGACGCGGTCGCCGCGGCCATTGCGCTGACCGTGCGTCCGCTGGGGCTGGAGGGGTTGGGCGCCTCGACCTTCGAGACGACCGATCAACCCGTGGTCGAGCACCACGGCGACCTGCTGAACTTCCTGCCGCTGGGCCCGTTCCAGCACCTCGGCCCGCCCGCGGACTCTGTGGTCCCCCGCGCCACCACCCGCACGAGCGCTCCCCCAGCCGGCGGACTCTTCGACGAGGTGAGCATTCCGGTAGCGGTCGTCGGCACCAGCTACACCCAGGGCGAGATGTGGAACTTCCCCGGGGCACTGCAACAGCACCTGGGCGCAGAGGTGCTGGACGCGAGCCTCGAAGGCCAGGGCCCGCTCGTGCCGATGAAGGCGTACCTCGAGAACGAGGCCTTCCTGGAAGCACCACCGTCCCTGGTGGTGTGGGAGATCCCGGAGCGGTTCCTGCGCACACCGTACGACGAGGCCGCTTACTCGATGGGCAGCTGACCCGCGCCGGCCGGGGGGGGACGCGCGCGGCACGAACGGTTGCGGGTTCAGCGCACGAGGTAGTGGAGCGCTTCCGCGCTGGGCTCCACCGCCCACCAGCCACCGCCTCGACGATGGGCCTCGAGGGGCTCACCGACCGGACCCTCGTCCGTCCAGCGACGGATGTCCGGGCGGCGCGGCCACCGAACGAGGACCTCCCCAGCGGGAAGGGTCGCGACCGTTCCGTCAGCGCCCCAAGCCAGGATCCTGGTGCCATGGGCGGAGAGGACCTGGCCTTGATTCCACGTCCGGCCGGCCACCGTGAGGAGCGCAGGGCCGCCCTCGTCGAGGGAATGCCCCTCGAGGTTCACGAGGCTCACCGCTGAGAACCCGTCGAGCTCGACCGCCACGTGCGACGCGGTGACCGCACCCGCTCCCTCGCCAGCTCCGGCGGGCACGACACCAGGCCCTCCGACGACCGCATCGAGCGCGTCCGTGTCGATCACCAGCTGGTTGGCCTCGGGCCACCAACCCAGATCGCCATTCGCCGCACCTGCGGTGTCCAGTGCCGCCACCGTGGACGTGCGGCTGCTGCGCACCCGATGAGCGAGCCAGAAGGCGATGTCGTCGAGCTCCGGAGCACCCGGCGCCCGCCGGGAGACAACACGTCCGGCCATGCGGCTGGGATCGGTGTGCACCACGCGCAATCCCGGCGCCGACGCCACCAGCGCTCCCCGAAAGACCGCGCTGGCCACCGGCATCTGGCCCCAGCGAACAGGATCGGCGTGGAGCTCCCAGATGCCGGCGATCTCTGCAGGGGCCTCTCGGTACGGACCGTTGGTGTAGTTCAACCAGACCAACGCGTCCCAGTCCTGCACCGCGGCAAGGGCGGCCCACGTCAACGGCGCCTCAGCGCTGGCGTGGTTCGGGTGCGCGTTGTTGAACTCGCTCACCGTAAAGGGCTTCCCAGCCTCCGCGGCGAGCAGGGTTCGCACGAGCACCGGGTCCGAACCCGTCGCGACCATCGATCGGTCGGTGAGGCTGGTCCTACGTACCACCTGGTCCCAGTAGGCGTGGGTGTCGACGTAGTCGTCGCGCAGCGCGTGCAACACCGCGGCTTCCGGGCGCGCGACCGCCGTGCTGGTGACAGGCACCCGGAAGCCCAGCCCCTCGACCGCAGCGTGCATGCGTGCATAGAACAGGGCTTCCAGCTCAGCGTAGAAGTGGTAGAGGTCACGAACCCGGCCATCCGGCCAGCCGTCGACGTGCATGCTGGCCACGGGCGCGCGCTGCACCTCACCCCAGGCCTCGGTGGGCAGCAGACCGGACCGGAGCTCACCCTGCCAGGCGGCGGAGAGCGCCTCGGCGTCTGGGTAGCGCTCGGCCAGCCAGGCGTTCCAGCGGGCGTCGAGGGAAGCGCGGTGGGCGTCGGGGAGGCGCTCCAGGCCACCCGAGAGCCAGGCGCCCACCAGGCTGTGCTCGTTGCCGAGCTCGACGACCGCGATGCCGGGGTCGTCAGCGAGCCGGAGTCCGGTGTAGGGGTTCTCGCGGTCCAGCCACGTGCGAAGCCACGTCTCGTACGCCGCCGTCCAGGTGGGCTCGAACATGCTGACCAGCTTGTGCCCGTTGGGCACGCCGTCGTACGGCGGCGTGACGCCATCCTCCTCACCGAAGCCCTTGCTCGAGGCGACCTCCAGGAAGAGGTAGAGGCCTTCCTCCTTGAGCCGCGCGACGAGGTAGTCGAAGCGGTCGAGGGCCTCGGCATCGAAGCCCCCAGGACCGACCAGCCCAGCGCGCGAGCCGTCCACGTGGTGGAGTCGGGCCATGTTGAAGCCCGCATCCGCGAGCTGGCTCGCCAGCACGTCGGCCTCTTCGTGGGTCGGCAGCGCCACCTCGTTCAACAGGTTGATCCCCCAGAAGCGTGCTCGCTCGCCATCCTCGAAGCCGAGGTGCCCGTCGTGTACGCCCACGAAGCCGCGGTGGCCTGCGGGGCCCTCCACACGCCAGGCCTCCGGGCTCGGCAAGGCGAGCTCCGGACGGACCTCCACGGGCCGCCCGGCCGCTGCGCGCGCCGGCGTGAGCAGCGAATCCGCCGGAGCGCCATCGAAGGTCGAAGCAGCCACCAGGACCAAGGACACGGGGCCGCGCTTCCCCCGCACGCGAAGCTGCTCGATGGGCACCTCGGGACGTGGGTTCCACCAGGTCCAGACACTGACGGCGGCATCGGCTCCGATCCACCACAGCCGGGCCCCCTCGAGCGTCTCCGGGTCGTGCAGCAGTCCGACCTGCTCACCGACGGCGAGGGGCACGCTGTCGCGGACGCCGTCCGACCACATGACCTCGAGGGCCCCGACCCGCTGGCCGGGCAGCGCATCCCCCCTGGCCGCCCAAGCGAAGGACACGCCGTGGGCAGGCTCGCCCACCGCGAGGTCGACATGCCCGGGTGCCATGGGCGCATCCGGCCCCACCAGCTGGACCACCTCCGTCCCCGACGGATGCAGGTCCCAACGAGATCCGTCGAGGGGAGCGCGCACCGCGACGTCGAGCGCGGCGAGCTCGACGTTGGTCTCGAGCTCCAGGGGCTCGCCGCGGGCCACGAGCACGAGCCCGAGGACCACGGAACTCACTGCACGTAGCCCAAGGCCTGGAGCTCTTCGAGTAGATCCCCGTCCGGGGCTGCCAGGTCCGCGCCCTGCTCGGTGGGCGGCTCGGAGGCTTGCATGTAGGCCTCGATCAGCCGCCGCAGCTCAGCGTGCTGCTTGTCGGCGGTCACGCCATGTTCCTGGCCTTTCGGCACGGTCAGGTCGAAGCTCTTCCAGCGTTCGTTCTTCTTGTTGTAGAGCACCGCATGCGTCGGCGTTCGCGCCCCCGTCTGCTCGTAGCCGACCCCACCTCGGTCAGCCAAGGCGGTGGTCCCGAAGGCGGCGCCCGCACCGAGAAAGGCCGTGCCGTCCCACTCCCAGGTCGGTGAGACGGGAATGCCCAGGTAGCCGCACAACGACGGGGCGAGGTCGACCAGCTCGACCACGTGGTCCTGGGAGACCTTGCCCGCGGGCAGCCCCGGACCGGCGACCACCAGGGGCACCCGGAGGAGCTGGTCGATGAGCCCGAAGGAGTGTCCCCACCGCGGGTTGGCATCGGCGAAGTCGCCCAGCGACTCACCATGGTCGCTCGTGAAGACCACGAGGGTCTTCTCCGAGAGGCCCAGCTCGTCGAGCCGGTCGAGCACGACGCCCACTCGGGCATCCACCTCGTAGACGGCGTCGTCGTAGAGCGCAGAGACGTAGGACTGCTGGGCTGGCGTGAGCACGCGCTCGCCCGACGAGATGGCCCGGTAGAGGTCTTCGTCGGGGGTGTCGCCAAGGGAGATGTCGTGGAGTCCGCGCCGTGACTCGAAGCCCTCGAGCCGGTGGTTCGGTGTGTGCGGCCCGAACCAGTGGAGGTAGAGCAGGAAGCGTTCGGACTTGAGCTCGTCGAGCAGCTCCACACCGCGGTCGGACACCCCCTGGTCGTCTGCGAGCTCCCAGGTCTCGAAGCCCTGGTGCAGGTTCAGGTCGAAGCGAGCGTCGCGTTGGATGATGTTGTTCGCGATGACGCCGCGGGTCTCCCAGCCGGCGGCAGACACCACCTCGGCCACGGTCGTGACCTGGTCCGACATCTGGTGGAAGCGCTCGTGGCGCTGGTTCATCGTGAACTCCATCCCGGTGTCCAGCCGGTAGCGGCCCGACATGAAGGAGCTCACGGAGAGCATCGTGGACGGCGCCTGGCTGTACGCATGCCGGTAGGTCGTCCCCCGCCTCGCCAACGCGTCCAGGTTGGGCGTCATGGCGTCTTGGTAGCCGTAGTGGCCGAGCCGATCGGCGCGCGTGGTGTCGACCACGATCCAGAGCACGTTGCAGTCCGTGCACACGTCCGCGCCAACAGCAGGCGGCAGCGCCGCCAACATCCACCCAAGCATCCAGAGCCTCCTAACGGGACCGCATGGTCGTCGGATAACATGTGGGCACACCCCGCTGGAGCGATCGCTCCGGCCCCCGAACCTGGTGTCCATCAGCGATGTTGCCGGATGCGCCCGCTGCTTAGCCATAGCGCCAACGCCCGTCGCTCCCGGTTCGTGGAGCTCTGTAGCCGCTGGTCCGACCCGGTCGCGCAAGCGATGGAGCGTGTGTGGTGCTCTTAGCGGCGCTGGTCTGGGCCGCCCTCCCGCCACCTCACGTGTCGAGCGTCGCTGCGAGCCCGGCGTGCCTGGAAGCGGTGCAGAAGAACCGGATCTACGAGGGGCACGAGGGCTGGCTCTTCGAGAGCTGGGACCTGGCCGAGACCTGGGAGCCGGAGCCGTGGGCCACCTACGTCCCTCGTCTGGTCGACGCGTTCGCGGACGAGGGCGTGCAGCTCGTCGTCGCTCTGGTGCCGACCCGGGGCATGGTGCATCCCGAGAAGGTCGCCGTGCCCTTCGATGCCGACAGCGCCGTGGCAGCGTATGCGCAGACCCTGGAGATGTTCCGAGCCGCAGGCGCCGTCGCGCCGGACCTGCTCACGACCTTCGTCCAGCCGACCGAGCCCCTCGACGCCCTGGAGGAGGCTGCGGTCTTCAGCACGGGGCGCCACTGGACCAGCCGCGGCGCCGAGCTCACCGCGCGTGCCGTGGCCTCCGCCGTCGACCAGCAGGGGATGTACCGGAGGGATGTCCAGTTCAGGAGCCGCGTGCTCGGCCTCGGGACCTACGAGCCCCGCCTCGCTCGCCTGCTCAGGGAGTCGTGCGACGCGCCGACCGTCATGGAGCCCCTGACCCGCTACGACACCAACGAGCGGATCGGGGGTGCCTCGGGGGGCGGCCTGCTCGACGCGAAGGGCCCGGAGGTCGTCCTGCTGGGCACCAGCAACAGCGCAAACGACCGCTTCCACTTCCACGCCTTCCTGGAGCAGCACCTCGGTGCCGACGTGCTCAACGCCGCGCTCAAGGGCGGCATGGGCTTCCGGGCGATGGACGCCTACCTGCGAGACGACGCGTGGCACGAGGACCGCCCCAGCCTGGTGGTGTGGGAGCTGCGCATGCAGGATGCCCACGGTTGGCCCGAGGCGCGCCGGCAGTTTCGCCAGGTGCTGCCGGCGGTGCACGGCAGCTGCGACGAGGTGCCCGCGTCACGCCTCGACGTGGAGGCCGGGGCCACGGTGGACCTCGGACTCTCCGGATGGGCCATGGGCACCGGCTACCTCGAGCTCCGCGCCGCCAACCTGGGCTTCACCCGCTTCGACCTGATCACCACCCACGCCGACGGCGAGGTCGATCGCGTCGCCATCGAGCGCACCTCGCACGCCCCGAACAACGGGCTGTACTTCCTGGAGCCGAGCGACCGCACGTCCGCAGCGGTGACGTCGGTGGTGCTCGAGGCCGGCGACCAGGGCAGTGCCGTGGAGGTTCGGGCCTGCCCGGTCACGCCTTGAGCGTCCGCGCGGAAACCTACGCTGACAGGCCCTTGGCTTGTGCAGCTCGACCGCCTGCGCCCGACTATTCCACGTACCCCAGCGCCCTCATCGCCTCGATCGACGCATCGTCCAGCTCCGGCCCCGACGTCGCGACGGCGCCTTCGAGGTAGCGCTCCAACAAGCCGTGCACCTGCTCCGCGAGCACCGGCTCCTCGGCGAGCACGGAGCGGGTCTCGTCCGGGTCCTGGCCCAGATCGAACAGCTCGTCCTCGCCCTCTTCGTGGCGGATGTACTTGTGGGTGCGGCTCCGGAGGCTGCGGTCGACCGGGGGCACCTCGACGAAGCGGCCGGCGACGGTGGACGAGACCACCGGGTCGTCGCGGCACGGTTCGCCGAGCAACGCGTCGGACAGATCGAGGCCGTCGACCCCGGTGGAGGGGATCCTCAAGAGGCTCGTGGCCGTGGGCACGATGGAGGTCGTGCCTACCTGGCAGGGCACCCGAATGCCGGCGGCGACACGCCCGGGAAAGCGAACGATCAGCGGGACACGCAGCGAGGCGTCGTAGAGGTGGTCGCCGTGATCGAACAGGTAGTCGTGCTCGGTGAGGCTCTCACCGTGGTCCGCCGTGACGATGACCAGGGTGTTGTCGAGCACGCCGCGGGCCTCGAGCAGGGCGATCAGCTCGCCGACGAGGCTGTCGGCCAGCGCCAGCTCGCCATCGTAGGCGTCGACCAGCCAGTCCACCGACGTGATGCTCTGGTGGGGCGGCGGCCAGTAGTACGGCAGGTCGAGCGGCTCGCCATCGCGGGGCGCCGCCTCCAGCTCCTCGTCGCTCACCTCGTAGGGCGCGTGGGGATCGAAGAGGTGCACCCACGCGAACCACTGACCCTCCGCATGACGGTCCAGGAAAGCGAGCGCACGGTCGGTGGTGTTCCGACCCGCCCGCTCCCGCAGCGTGTTGCCGGGAAGGAACAGCTGCTCCCACAAGCGCACGAGGCTGAGCCGATGGAGCCCCGGCACCACACCGAAGTCGTCGTCGTAGACGTCGAAGCCCTGGGTCCAGCCCCAGGTCCCGTGCAGCGGAAAGCCCGAGACGAACCCGGCCGTGCGGTACCCGGCCGCCGCGAGGTGGTGCTGGATCAGCTCCGGTCGATGCCCGAGGTCGGTGCCGTTCGACGCGATGCCCGAGAGGTGCGGCGGGAGCCCGCTCAAGATGGCGAGGTGGCTCGGCTCGGTGAGCGGCGCGCTGGCCACGGCCTGGTCGAAGGTCACGCCCTCGCGCGCGAGGCGATCGAGGGTGGGCGTGGACGCGGGACCGCCGTAGGGCCCGAGCCGATCGGGGCGCGTGGTGTCGAGGGTGACGAGCAGCAGGTTCGGGGCCACGGACGGCGCGGCCTCCGGAGGCTGACCTCGCACGCCGGCCACCACGAGCGCCAGCAGCGCCACCACGTACAGACCGCGCTCCAGGCGCCGCATCACTGGGTCGAGGAGCAGCCCGAGCGCCAGGCTCCCGAGGGCGATGCCACCCAGCCCACCCCAGACCGCCGGGTCGGCGACCGGCGTGTTGAGCACCACCTCGAACCGCCAGGCCAGCCCCGCGTGCACGGCGAGCAGCGCGGCGAGCACCAGGCCCACGTCGCGACCCTTCACGAGGCGACGTGCCAATCGCGCGACGGGCGCCGAAGCCAAGGCGACGACGAGCCCCATGAGCACCGACAGCCCGACCCATTCGGCGAGCTCGGGCACCCCGAGACCGAGCCGCGGCTCGGTGCGGGTCGCGACCTCGACGGCGCCCGAGGCGACACCGAGAGCACAGGCGAGTCGGATCAGGGGTGCACGCATCGGGTCGCCGACCTAACGCGCAGATCGCCTGGCCGTGGCCGCCTGCACCCGATCTGCGCAGAACCGCGAGAGCGCCGTCAGAAGGTGAAGAGGTAGACCGCGCCGCCCTCGGGGTGGCCCGCGGGTGTGGCGCCCGTGGCCCCGACGAGCACGTCGTCGACGCCATCCCCGTCCTGGTCGCCAGCGTTGCCGACCGTCCGTCCCGTGTAGGTCCAGGGGCTGCCGCTGGTGATCTTGTCCACGGTCGACCAGAGCTCGACGGTGCCCCCGAGGGGGCCGGGCACCAGGTAGGCCGCTCCGGAGCTGTCCCCTCCCCAGGAGTCGCCGACCGCCCCGACGACCAGGTCCACCTCGCCGTCCCCGTCGAAGTCTCCCGACGACGCGGCCCCTCCCGCACCCGAGCCCGCTTCCCCGACGACCTTGGCCAGCGCGCCATCCAGGGCACCGTCCCCGGCTGGTCCGAGCACGACGTACACCGCACCCGCGCCGTCGTCGTAGCTGCGAGCGCCGACCAGGAGATCGGAGAGTCCGTCGCCGTCCACGTCGCCGGCGTGCTCGACCACCACGCCCAGCTCGTCGTAGTCGCTCTCCGCGTAGGTGACCGCGTCGCGGTCGACCGAGACGTCGCCGGTGACGGGCCCGTGGACCACGAACAACGCGCCTGCGTAGAGGCCTTCGTTCTGATCGTAGGGCGCGCCGATGGCGATGTCGTCCATCCCGTCGCCGTCCAGATCGCCGACGCCGGTGTACGCAGACCCCACCTGCACGTTGTGGTCCACCGCGTGCAGGTTCGCGTCGGCGTACCAGGTGTTCGTGGTGCCGTCCGGAACCTCGAAGAAGACGAAGACCGAGCCGCCCTGCGTGCTGTCGGTGGTGGCGCCCGTGGCACCGACCGCGAGGTCGTCACGGCCATCCCCGTCCAGGTCACCCACCCAGCCCACGTGATCCCCGGCCTCGAAGTCCAGGTTCATGCCCAGCACCGTGGGCACACCGTCGAGGGTTGAAGCGCTGCCGGTCAGCACGTACACCGCGCCCGCCGCGCTGCCCATGGTGTCCTCGCCCGGCGCACCGACCAGCCAATCCACCACGCCGTCGCCGTCCAGATCGCCAGCAACAGCCGCCGAGCTCCCGACCGAGTCCGCCGACGCCAGACCATCCACCTGGGCTTCGGCTGCGCTGGCCGATCGAGCGCTCCGGACCGGACCGGTCATCAGGTACACGGTTCCGGCGGCGTCGCCGCCCACGTCCGTGCTGTCCGCGCCGAGCAGCAGGTCGGTCTGCCCGTCGCCGTCGAGGTCGCCGGCGGCGATCGCCGTCCCCAGCTGATCGCGCTCCGCGGCGGCCGCCACGAACACCTCGGAGAGCTCGACCTCGCACCAGTCGATGCCGTCGCAGTTCTCGTCCACGCCGTTGCCGCAGCTCTCGTCTTCGTCCGGATTCACGTGCGGGTCGGTGTCGTCACAGTCCCCTTCCAGCTCGACGTAGTCCTCCGACGGCTCGCAAGCGTTCTCCGGCACCTCGCTCACCCCCCAGCCGTCGTCGTCCTCGTCGAGGTAGAAGGTCTCGCCGTCGTGCGGGTCTTCGTCCACCAGGCCATCGCAGTCCTGATCGACCCCGTCGCAGAGCTCCGTCTTGCGGTTGGGGCGGATGCTGGCGTCGCCGTCGTCGCAGTCCCCCACCTCGGTCGTGTAGCCCGACGGGATCGCGTCGCAGAAGTCCTCGCACACGTCCCCGCCGAAGCCGTCGGCGTCAGCGTCCTCGCAGGCGGTGACCGCGTCGCACGCCGTGTCCACGGTCGCGTCCTTCGCATCCCCGGCGGGCCGGCAGGCCATCATGGCGTAGAACAGGAGCACGGCTCATCCTACAGCGGCGGGCCCGAGGGTGGTGCGCTACACAGGCGCCCATGCTCCTCGCCCGCGACATCGAGCTGGCCTTCGGCGACCGCATGGTGCTCCGCGGCGCTTCCGTGTCCTTGCGCAAAGGCGACAAGGTCGGCCTGGTCGGTGCCAATGGAAGCGGCAAGTCGACCTTGCTGCGCGCGCTCTGCGGACACCACGTTCCGGATCACGGCACGATCCAGATCGAGGGGCGGCGCGCCTGGCTGGACCAGGAGCCGGAGCTACACGGCGACACCGTGGCCGCCTGCGCAGCAGCCGCAATCGCCTGGCACCAGGATCTGCTCGACGCCTTCGAAGCCGCCTGCGTGTCCGGCGACGAAGCGGGCATGGTCACGCTCCAGGATCGCCTCGATCAGGTGGGCTGGGAGGTGGCCCACCAGGTCGACGCCATGCTCGAGCGGCTGGGTGCCCCCCCGAAGCACGCGAGGGTCTCCGAGCTGAGCGGCGGCGAACGCCGCCGGGTGGCCCTGGCCATCGCGTTGTTGGGCCGCCCGGACGTGTTGCTCCTCGACGAGCCCACCAACCACCTCGACGCCGGAGCCGTGGCGTGGCTCGAGGCCTGGCTCCAGGGCTTCGACGGCGCGCTGCTGCTGGTCACCCACGACCGCTACCTGCTCGAAGCGGTCGCCGAGCGGATCGTGGAGATCGAGCGCGGGCAGTGCGCGGCCTACGACGGAAGCTACGGCGACTACCTGATCGCGCGGGCCGAGCGCGCGGCGCGTCAGGAGCAGGCGCAACACCGTCACCTGAAGTTCCTCGCTCGGGAGGCCGCCTGGGCCGCGCGCAGCCCCGCCGCACGATCGACCAAGCAGAAGGCGCGCCTCCAGCGTCTGGACGCCCTCCAGGACCAGGAGATCGTGCGCTTCGACACCGGCTTCGAGCTCGACCTCTCGACCGGCCAGCGCCTGCCGTCGACCCTGGTCGAGCTGCACGGCGTGACCAAGGCCTACGACGGGCGCGAGCTGCTGGGCGGGGCGGAGCTCACCCTCACCCCGCGGGACCGCCTCGGCATCATGGGCGACAACGGCGCCGGAAAGTCGACGCTCCTGAAGATCCTGTCCGGCGCGCTCACGCCCGATCGCGGGGAGCGGGTGGCCGCGTCGCGCCTGACCGTGGCCGTGCTCGACCAGCAGCGCCGCGGCCTGGAGTCGCCCGACGGGAAGGACTGGACGGTCTTCGAAGCGGCCGGCGGCGGCAGCAGCCACGTCACGATGGCCGCGAAGGCGGGCGCCAGCTGGCAGGGTTCCGCCGGCGGACGGCAGGCCGCCACGCTGCACGTCGCCAGCTTCCTGGAGCGCTTCCTCTTTCCCCGTGAATCCCTGGATCAGCCGGTCAGCAAGCTCAGCGGCGGTGAACGAGCGCGGCTTCTGCTCGCGAAGCTCCTGCTGAAGGGCGCGAACGTCATCCTGCTCGACGAGCCCACCAACGATCTGGACCTCCTCACCCTGCGGGTGCTGGAGGAGGCGCTCTTGAGCTTCGACGGCGCCGCGGTCGTCGTGACCCACGACCGCGCCTTCCTGGACCGGGTCTGCACCGCCGTGGTCGCGGTCGAGGACGGTGGCGTGCAGCGCTACGCCGATCGCTCACAGTACGTCTCGGCAGTCCAGGCGCGGGCCAAGGCGAGCCCCAGCAAGGCGCCGATCCCGGCGACCCCGAGGGCTCGTGGCGCGGACCAGCTCAGCCACGAGGAGCGCGAGGAGCTCGCCGGGATCGAGGCGCACATCCTGGGCCTGGAAGCGGAGCTCGACACCCTCGGCCAGCAGATGAGCGACGCCGGGTTCTGGTCCGACGCTGCGGAGAACGCCGCGGTGCTTCAGGCGCGGGCGGCCGCGCTGCCCGGCGTGATCGAGGCGGCCTACGCCCGGTGGGAACAGCTCGAGGCGCGCTCCTGACCGTGACTCTGCAGCGCCGTGAGCGCTCAAGCCGGACCGTAGGCGGTCACCGTGTAGTCGCCCGAGCTGGTCGAGATGGTGCAGGTGGCCTCGCCGCTGGCGCTGCCCAGGTTCGCGTCGATGCAGATCACGTGACCGGTGAGTTGCGCCGGCAGGGTGACCGCGGTGTTGCAGCCGTCGGTCGACGTGTAGAGCGTTGCCCACGAAGCGTCGCAGGACGTCTCGCAGCCCCACGCGGTCCCCGAGACCACCCCCACGTAGTCGTTGTCCTGGGCATTCCAGGAAGCTGGCAGCGCCCCAGTCGACAGGCTGCCGCCCTGGGCGTAGCAGTCGAACGCGGTGTCGGTGTCGGTGTCGGTGTCGGTGTCCGTGTCCGTGTCCGTGTCCGTGTCGGTGTCGGTGTCGGTGTCGGTGTCGGTGTCGGTGTCGACGTCGACGTCGGCTTCACCGTCCGCGAACGCGCCGGTGTCACACGGCTCGTACCACACCTTCTCGACGGTGACGGTGCGGACGCAGGCGAGCCAGAGCACGAGGCTCACGGGGACTCCGGGGTGAACATGTGATCCTCCGCTGCGGCCGCGGAGGGAGGGGGAGGCTCCAAGGGGAGCACCAGACGGAAGGTAGCACCCTCGCCAGGCCGGCTGCTGGCCGCGAGCAGGCCGCCGTGCCGCTCGACCACCTTGCGGCAGATCGCCAGGCCGATGCCGGTGCCCTCGTAGTCCTGTCGTCCGTGCAACCGCTGGAAGATCTCGAAGATCCGATCGAGGTACTTCTCGTCGAAGCCGATGCCGTTGTCGGCCACGCTGATCTGCCAGGAGCGGGTGCCGATCGGGCTCTTGCTCTCGTCGAGGAGCTGGGCGCTCACGCGCACCTCGGGTGCGCCATCGGGCTTGCGGAACTTGAGCGCGTTGGCGATCAGGTTCTGGAGCACCTGCCGGATCTGGAGCGCGTCCGCGCGGATGACGGGCATCGCCCCCACGTCGACCACGGCCCCGGTTTCCTGCACGCGCAGCTCGAGGTCATCGAGCACGTCGTCCACCACCTCGTCGAGGTCGACCTCCGCGAAGGGTCGGGCCTGGGTGGTCACACGGGAGAACGACAACAGATCGCCCACGAGCTGGTGCATCCGCGCCGCCGACTTGTTCATGCGAGCGAGGTAGTCCCGGCCGCCTTCTGGGATCTGCTCTCCGAAGCGGGACTCGAAGCGCTCGGAGAAGGCCTGGAGCTTCCGGAGCGGCTCCTGCAGATCGTGGGCCGCCACGGCCGCGAAGCTCTGCAGCTCGCGGTTGCTGCGGCCCAGGCGCCACGCCAGCGCCACCGCGTCGTCCTCGGCCTGGCGAGCCTCCTGGAGCGTGGTCGCCTGTTCGCTCAGGGAAGCCTCCAACGACCACGTCTTCTCCAGCAGCTCACGACGGGCTCCTTCCAGCTCGACCATCGCCTCCCGCTCGCGCTGGGCGCTGCGCACGTGAGCGAACGCCAGACCGAGGAAGGGAACGAGGTAGCTCACCAGCTTGAGCACGTGGGCAGCGTGGAAGGCGCCGTCGTGGTGAGCGGCGGAGCTGGCCATGAGCACCTCGGCCGCCACCAACGGGATGAGACTCAGCAGCAGGGCGTGTGAGAACAGCCCGCGCACCCGGCGGTGATGGCGGAGCAGCAGGGGACCCGCGAAGGCCAGGAGCAGCAGCGGAACCGCGGACGAGGGGCGCGCGATCCAACCGCTCTGGTGGATCGGCGGAAGGGTGGCGGCCCGCAGGCCCCAGCTCATGGCCGCGAGGATCAGCACCGCGGTGCCCAGCGTGCCGAAGCCGAGCAGGCTCGCTGCGCGCCGGGACGTGCGTGCCATCAGGGTGCCCGCCACCACGATCCCGACCGCGTAGCACCTCGAGAGCACCCAGCTCCACCCGAGGAATCCGTCGAGGTCACCGACCGGCAGCAGCCCCGAGGCCGCCAGCGCCTGGAACCCGTCGACCGTCCCAGCCGCGGCGAGTCCCGCAGCCAGGATCGGAGCGGACACGTCCCGCTGCACGCGGAACTGCACGACGGCGAGCACCGCCGTGAGCCAGGCCGCCACGAAGGCGGACCATTCGAGCAGCAGGTGGAGCGCTCCACCCGCCCCGGGGCCCAGCGGCGCGGCCGCCACCCCCACGAACGCGGCGAAGACCACGAGCAGCACCAGGCCCACCACCACCTGCGATGGCAAGGCCTGGCCCCAACCTCCCGAGGGCTCGCGCTCCAAGAGCTGGGACGGCGGCGGCGGCGGTCGATTCATCTTGCGGTAGCATGCCAGCAAGTCCATTGGAGGAACGGCATGGCGGCCTACGACGGCTCGTTCACGGTGCTGCTGGTCGACGACGATCCAGACGACAAGCTGCTCGTCGAGGAAGCGATCGAGGAGGCCAGCCTGCCCTACGCCCTGCGGTGGGTGCGCGATGGCGAGGAGCTGCTGGACTACCTGAACCGGCGCGGCGACTACGAGGGCGAAGCCGATGCCCCTTGGCCCGACCTGATCATGCTCGACCTCAACATGCCGCGGAAGTCGGGCACCGAGGTCCTGGGGGAGCTCAAGACCGACGCGAGGACGCGGCGCATTCCGGTGGTCGTGTACACCACGACCTGGGCGGAAGACGAGATCTCGCGTTGCTACGACCAGGGGGCGAACACCTTCGTCATCAAGCCGGTCAGCTTCGAGGGCCTGGTCGGCATGATGCAGACCCTGACCCGCTACTGGTTCCACTTCGCGGCCTTGCCCCCGCGCGACTGAGGCGAGCCCGTGGCGCGCATCCTCATCGTCGAGGACGATGCCTACATCCTCACCGTGGTGGAGAGCGTGCTGGCCAACGCTGGCTTCGAGGTGCGCACCTCGGAGACGGCGGAAGCCGCGGTGCACGTGCTCGACAGCTGGCGACCCGACCTGCTGCTGAGCGACCTGTCGCTGCCCGGCATGAGTGGCATCGAGCTGATCCGCTACGTCCGGCGACAGGCCGGCCTGGCCGCCTTGCCGATCGTGTTGATGACCGCGCACCTGCGCGACCACGACAAGCAGGCCCGAGCGTGGACGGACGAGCTGCGTCTGTCGCGCGTGCTCGGAAAGCCCTTTCCCGTGATGCGGGTCCCCGACGTGCTGCGCGAGGTGCTCGCCGAGAGCGGCACGCAAGCTGAGGACCTCCGCCCCGAAGAAGGCCCGGCTGCGTCGACAGGCACTCGAACCCGGGGCCGCCCGGACGCGATGTCCCTGGCCCGCGTCGCCCGGCTCTGGTCCAGGAGCCGCACCGGCGTCCTCCAGACCGACGCGGGCAAGGCGCGCCTGCACGCCGGCGAGGCCGTGTCGCGGGACGATCGGGCCGTGGTGGTCGATGCCCTCTACGGCAGCGGTGAGCTGAGCTTTCGCGAAGAGGTGGTGCCTCCCCCACGGCGCCGGGCCCGTCTCGGATCCGAGCTCCTCGTCGCGGCCCGGGCCTCCAGCGACGAGCGGCGGGTGCTCGATCGCCTCGACAGCCTCCTGGTGAGCGGCCCGGGGAGCCACCGCGCCGATGCGTTGCCCCTGTCCGACGACACCCGCCGCCTGCTGACCGCCCCCCGCGACGCCGCCACCACCCTCGGCGCCCTGCTGGCCACCCACGACATCCTCGCCACCGACGTCGCCGCGGAGTTCGCCGCGCTCGTCGAGCTCGGCCTGTACAACCTCCGCCGCGCCTACCGCGCCCCAGCGGGTCTCGGCCGCCCGAGCCTCCCACCGGAGGCCGCCGAGACCCGGCCGTCGGTCCAGCGAGCCCCGATGCACCGCGCGGCCGTGCAGCAGCTCAACCTGCGCAGGATCCGGAAGGAGATCGAGCGGCTGGAACCGCTCGACGACCTCGAGCTCCTGGGACTGAAGCCGGGCGCCTCGCGGAGCCAGATCGCTGCGGCCTTCCGCAAGCACCAGGCGCGCTACGCCGCCGCCCACGAAACGGCGGATCCGGCCGCCCGCGAGCTCACCGCGAAGATCCTGGCGCTCTTCGAACAAGCCATGCGCCGGCAGTTGCTCAAGCGGACCGCGGGCCAGCAAGCGCTGAGTCCGGCCGATCTGCTGGCGCGCGGGCGCAACGCCCTGGCCGTCGGCAACCACACCCGCGCGCTGCGCTACTTCCAGCAGGCGGCGGAGCTGGCGCCCAGGGACCCGCGGGTCATCGCCTACCTGGGCGTGGTGCTCGCCGAGGCGCCAGCCACCCGGGCACGCGCCGAAGAGGGGCGCAAGCTGGTGCTCGACGCCTACGGCCAACAACCTGGCGACACCGAGATCGCCGACCTGGTCGCGCGCGTGCTGGAGCTCGACGGTTAGCTGGGGGGCCATGCAGCGCCACCTCGACGCCGACGTCTTCGGCCCCGATCAGCGAGCACTCCTCCACGCGATGGACGAGCTCGGCCAAGGCCACCTGTTCACCGCGTGGGCCGACCCCGGCGAACACGACGCCGACAAGAAGGATCTGTTGAGGCAGTTGTCCGAGGCCGACGATGCCTACCCAGGTGGCCTGGCCGCCTACATCTCGAACGCCCGGGCGCTGCTGGCCGATGCCCGCGCAGGCGCGAACCCCTACGACGGCTTCGCTCCAACGCAGCCCGAGACGGTGGACCTGTCGAGCCTCGACACGACCTTGCGCCGCTACGAGCAGCTCGGGCTGGAGCACGCCGGCGGGCTGGCGGTCGTGCTGGTGGCCGGTGGCCTGGGGGAGCGCCTGGGCTTCCCCGGCATCAAGGTCGACATCCGGGTGGATCTGACCAGCAACCAGACCTACCTCGAGCTCTACGGCGCCTGGATCCGAGCGGCGGGACGTCGCACGGGCCGGCGTCCCCCGCTGGTGATCATGACCAGCGGGGACACCCACGAGCCCACCATGGCCAGCCTCGAACGCCACGGCTGGTTGGGCCTCGGGCGCGACGGCGTCACGGTGCTCCGCCAGGAGCTGGTGCCCGCGCTCGCCGACAACGACGCGCGCCTGGCCACCAGCGGGCCCTATGCCCTGCAGCTCAAGCCTCACGGCCACGGCGACGTGCACATGCTCCTGCACCGGTCGGGCACCGCTCGGCGGCTCGGCGAGCGTGGGGTCACCCACCTCGCGTTCGTGCAGGACACCAATGCCCAGGTCGTGCACTCCCTGCTCCCCACCCTCGGGGTGTCCGTCGAGCGGCAGCTCGCCTTCAACACGGTGGCGGTGCCGCGCGTGGCGGGCGAGGCGGTGGGGGCACTGACGCGTCTGGTCTCCTCGGAGCGCGAGCTCACCGTCAACGTGGAGTACAACCAGCTCGACGCGCTGCTCCGTGCCGCCGGACACGACGGAGACACCGGTGGCCCGTCCGGCCTGAGCCCCTTCCCAGGCAACACCAACAGCCTGATGATCGAGCTCGAGCCCTACCTCACCGTGCTCGAGCAGAGCGAAGGCATCATCGCCGAGTTCGTGAACCCCAAGTACGCGGACGCCGAGCGAAGGGTCTTCAAGAAGCCCACCCGGCTCGAGACGATGATGCAGGATCTGCCCAAGCTCTTCGAGCGCGGGGAGCGGGTGGGCGTCACCATCTTCGACCGCCGCATGGTGTTCTCGGCCGACAAGAACGCCCTCGCGGATGCCCAGGCCAAGGCCCGCGCGGGCAAGCCGCCCGAGTGCGGAGCCAGCGCGGAAGACGACTGGTACGAAGCGGGACGCCGGCGACTCGCGGCGTGCGGCGCGGTGCTGCAGGAGCCCGAGAGCGAGTCGTGGCTCGACATCCCCACCGATGGAGGCGCGCGCGTGTCGCTCGGGCCGGACTTCGCCCTCACGGTGGACGAGCTCGACGCGCGCGTGCAGGGGGTCAAGCTGTCCAACCGCTGCCACCTCCGCGTCGACGGCGACGTCCACCTGCACAACGTCGACCTGCGCGGCGCCGCTGCGTTGATCGTCGAAGCCGGACCTGGCGCCTCGGTGACCGTGCACGACCTGGTGCGCGAGGCCGCCGGACAGCGCCTGGTGGCGCTCGAGGGCGACGCTCCCGCCGATCTCGCGATCCGCGGCTACCGACTCGAGACCCTCGACCCGCTCGTCGTGCGGGTCGACGAAGGCGACTGGGAGCTGCGTGGGTGCGAGCTGACCCGGAGCGCGTAGCCGCCTCTACAGCGGCTCGACCTCGTGGAGCACCAGGCCAGGCGCTTCGCGCAGCGCGTAGTTGAGCGGCCACTCGCTGTCCGCCAGCACCACGGGCTGACCGTGTCGGTCCTCCACCAACGGGTAGTCGCGACGCTCGCGTAGCCAGGCCAGAGCCGGCTCGCCGCCACCCACCCAACGCGCCAGCCGGAAGGACTGCCGCTCCAGGGTGGCCTCGACCCGGTACTCGTTCTTCAGGCGCTCCATGAGCACCTCGAACTGGAGCAGGCCGACGGCGCCGAGGTACGGGTCCTGCGCGCCGATCTCGGGCCGAACGAAGAGCTGCACCACGCCCTCGTGGCTGAGCTGGTTCAGGCCCGTCTGGAGCTGCTTCCGCTTCATCGGGTCCTTGAGACGGACCCGGGCGAAGAACTCGGGCGCGAAGCGCGGGATGCCCCGGAACTTCAGCCGGTCCCCGCCCGACAAGGTGTCGCCGATGCGCAGCTTGCCCGGGTCGTACAGGCCCACGATGTCCCCCGGCCACGCCTCTTCCACGATCGCCCGCTCGTTGGCCATGAACGAATGCGGCTTCGCGAGCTTCAGCGTCTCGCCCGACCGACCCACGGTCACGTGCATCGCCCGCTCGAAGCGACCGCTCACCACGCGCATGAAGGCGATTCGGTCGCGGTGCCGCGGGTTCATGTTCGCCTGGATCTTGAAGATGAAGCCGCTGAAGCGGTCGTCTTCCGGCAGCACGATGAGCTCGTCCTCGTCGGCGATCGCCTCCCGAGCTTTCGGGGCCGCGGCCTGCTCCGCCAGGAAGCGAAGCATCGGCTCGACCCCGAAGTTCGTCATCGCCGAACCCCAGAACACGGGGCTGGTCTCCCCGGCCAGGAAGGCCTCCTGGTCGTAGCCGTCGCCGGCCAGCTCCACGAGCTCCAGCTCCTCGGCCACGGTGTCCCAGAGCGCCTGCCCGAGCTCCCCCTGCGCGTCGTCGAAGGGGAGGATGTCGGTGCCGACCTTCTCCGCGCCCTTCTTGCCCCCGCCGCTGAAGAGCAAGAGCTCACGGGTGCGGAGATCGACGACCCCACGGAACTGCTTGCCCATGCCCACGGGCCAGGTCAGCGGCGCCACCTTCAGGTCGAGGGCCTTGCTCACCTCGTCGAGCAGCTCGAGGGGCTCGAGCCCGTTGCGGTCGAGCTTGTTCATCCACGTGACCACGGGCAGCTTGCGCAGCCGGCAGACGTCGAAGAGCTTCTTGGTGCGCGCCTCGACCCCCTTGGCGTGGTCGATGAGCATCACGGCCGAGTCCACGGCCGCCAGGGTGCGGTAGGTGTCCTCCGAGAAGTCGGCGTGGCCGGGGGTGTCGAGCAGGTTGAGGCGGCTGCCGAGGAAGTCGAACTGGAGCACCGAGCTGGAGATCGAGATCCCCCGCTCACGCTCCATGGCCATCCAGTCGCTCACGGTGGTGCGCGCGTTCTTGGAGGCCTTCACCGAGCCCGCGAGGTGGATGGCGCCCGCGAAGAGCAACATCTTCTCGGTCAGCGTGGTCTTGCCCGCGTCGGGGTGGCTGATGATGGCGAAGGTCCGCCGGCGGGCGGCCTCGGTGTGCAGGGACATGCCGGGCTCCGGAGGGGCCCGCGTGTAACGCCTGGGCGGGTCAGCCGCCGCAGGGGCCCACCGAGAGCTCGCCCAGCGGCTCCCCGTAGCGCACGATCGTGCCATGGTAGTCGCGGCTCGCCGTGCTCAGGTTCCCCCCCACGAACCACATCGCGCCCTCGTGCTCCCAGACGGCGTGGAGGGCGTTCGAGGTGAGGGGCCAGTCCGGGAACGACCAGCTGCCGCCCCGCAGCCAGGCGGACGTGCCGTACGCACCCGACACCCACACGTCCTGCCCGTCGTCCGTCCAGATGCCCATCAGCGGTTGCCCGAGCCCCGTGGTGTCGACGTCGGCCCATCCCGTGCCGTCGTGGGCCATCACCTCGCTGGTCTGCGTGCCGCCCACCGCCCACGTCACCCCGTCGCCACCGCGAACGGTCAGCGCGTGGAAGCCCGGGTCGTCCTCGACGAGCGTGTCGCCGTCGAGTCGGAACCCCACCTCGGCGCCCACGAACCATCCATCCCAGACCTTGAAGACGGTGCCCTTGATCTGGCCGCGCTCGAGCGCCCACACCCCTCCGGACCGCTTCCAGATCTCGCCCAGGCCGCTGCCCGGGTTGCCGCCGACCGCCCAGGTGGTGCCGCCCTCGTCCCACACGCCGTAGAGCGTGCTGCTGGTGTCGACGCTCTCGTCGACCCACGCGCCGCCCGTGAAGTGGAGCACGGTGCCCCCCTCCCCCACCGCGTAGTAGTCGTCGGCCGCCGCGCCATGGATCCACCAGAGGGCCTGATCGGCCACGGCCTCGTGGCAGAGGCTCGCGCCGTCGAAGCGCATCACCGTTCCCGGCCCGTCGTAGAGCCAGCCGCCGACCATCAACAGCTCGCTGCCGGCGCTCCACGCCCCCACGAGCACCCCGCCGTCCAGGGTCTCACCGACCAGCTCCCACACGGGGCCCTCGACCTGCGTGTCGGGCGCAGCGGACTCGGTGTCGGTCGGCTTGTCCACGCACGCCAGCAGCACGAGTCCGATCACGGTGTCTCCTCCAGGTCCACAGCCAGCGCTCGATCCAGCACCTCCGACGCCAGCGGCCCCGTGCCCGGGTGCGCGAAGGCCGAGGTCTGCTGGCCATCCTCGTCCAGGAACTGGAGCGGGTCCAGCACCGCGCCCCCCGCCCCTTCGATGAGGTAGTCGGCAGTGCCGAAGCCGTAGACGCCCCTCACCCGCGCCCACTCCTCGGGGCTGTCGTCGGTGCGGTGGCAGCTGTCGCAGGTGCGCGGCTCGGCGCTGGTCGTGTGCTGGAAGAAGGGCGCGAAGCCCGCCTGCAGGTCGCTCTCGTCGTTGATGCGGAAGCCCCCGACAGGATCGCCGTCGGCGTCGACGTCGCCCACCAGCACCTCCCGCTCTCCGTCGTCGTCGAGATCGGCCATCACCGCCATCTGAACGTGCTGGGAGGGGTTCACGCTCTGCGCGCGGCCGTCCAGCGCGCGCCCGAGGAGCAGCCCGTCGGTCTTCCAGTGGTAGCGGCTGCCGTACACGGCGCCCGGGCTCACCTGGCCGGTCTGGAAGTCCTTCTCGTCACGTGAGAAGTCCATCGTCACGTGGCAACCGATGCACCAGAGCTGCCAGCTGCCATGGCACGTGTCGCACGTCACGCTGTCGGGGTGCGCCCAGCCGTCCTCGTCGTCGGCCATCGCTGCGTGCATCGCATCGGACGCCTCTCCGCTGGCCAGGATCTCGGCGGGCTGCGGCACGACGTGCTCCGCGCCGTCCACTGCACCGGTGAGCACGACCTGCCCGTCGACCGACGCGAGCTGCGGCAAGGCACGCCCCCCGGACGTGCGGAACACCCCGTCGCCGTCCGCTGTCGCCGCAGCCCGGCCGTCGCCGTGGCAGTCCTCGCAGCGGAGGTCGAGTTGCCCCTTCGACGAGCTGTGGATGTGGCCATCGCCGTGCACGTCGCTGCCGACGTGGCAGTCCACGCAGTGCATGCCGGCCTCGTAGTGCAGGTCGGGCGGCGTCTCGTCGACGTCGTTGGTGGTGTCGTCGTCCAGGTAGTAGTAGCCGGGGACGTGGCCGTAGGCCGACACGCTCCACGGCTCTCCGTGCTCGGGCACCTCCGAGAAGCCGTGCTCGCGGATCCCGCGGAAGTTCAGCCCGATGCGCCCCCCCTGGAAGTGGCACGTGGCGCACTGCTCGGTGGGGATCGCCGTGGTGATCGTGTGCGACTTCGCGTACACGGGCACCCCCCGCGGCATGGCCTGGTCGTCGCCCTCGTAGACACCATCCTTGCCGTAGACCGAGTGGCAGCTCGAGCAGCCCGACGAGCGGTACATGTACCCGCTGTTGTTCTTCCCGTAGGCCGCGGCGTGGCAGTGGTTGCACTTCTTCGCGAGGTAGTGGTCGTAGGCGGCGCCCTCGATGGCGTCGACGTCGCCGCCCTGGAGGATGGCTTCGAGCTCTTCGCCAGTGCGCGGGTAGAGCGGCTGGACCTCGCACACCGTGCCCTCGAGGTCGGGGTCACAGGCCGGGTCGTCGGCTCCGGTGGACCCGTAGATCGCTTCGGCGTCCTGGAGGCCCGCGTAGTACCGCGTGGGCCAGTAGTGCCCGGTGTTGGTGGTCATCACCGACCGCTTCACCAGCTCCACCTCGGCCTCGTGGCAGCGACCACAGCCGATCTCGGCCACCCGGATGTCCCCGGGGTTGATGAACCGCAGGTACTCCAGCGGCAGCTGGTCGAGCTGGTCCGGCGTGAAGTCCTTGATGTAGCCGAAGGGAGCGTCGCCCTCGCTTCCCCGGATCTGCCAGTAGTCGTCGGGGGGCACCACGTGCGCGTCGTCCTTGTCCGATGCCTCCTCGTCACCGCCGTGGCAGTACGAACAGCGCACGTCCGGCATGGTGACGTGCGCGGGCTCGATGCCGACATGGCAGCTCTCGCAGCCAGCGGCGGGCTGGGCGGTCTCGGTGCTGCCACCGACGCAACCACGGCCACACGCGACGACGAGCGCAAGCCACATCACTCGTCCAGCGTCTCGACGATCTCGACCGTCGAACGGCCGGTGACGCTGCGCCCCCCGCTGTCGCTCACGGTGACGACCAGGTCGGCGGCCTGACCGAAGAGCGCGGAGAAGTCGGTGGTCGGGTAGTCGACCTCGGAGAAGCCGACGGTGACGCCCCAGAGCATGCCGCGGCCGTCGTCCTGGCAGTAGAGCGTGATGGCTTCGTTGACGAAGGTCGCCGACAGCACGCCATCGATCTCGGTGTCGAGGGTGACGTCGACCGGCGCGTCCGCCTGCAACCCCGTCGTCATGACCCGCACCGCCACGCCCATGCCTCCTTGCGGTGCCACCTCGAGGGTGACCTGCTGCCCGTCCTCGATGGGCACGAAGGTCGCGCCGGACCCCGTGCCGAGGCTCGCGCTGGGGTCGTCCACCCCTCCCTCGCAGGAGTACGCAGGGCCGCTGTCGGCGGAGTCGGTGTCGGGCGGTGCACTGTCGGTGCACCCGACGAGCCCCACGAGCATGCACAAGAACCACATCGGCGCCACCATAGCCCGCGGTCGACCAGGCCCGATGGCGGGCCGCTCTCCGCTGCCGCAGGTCAGCCCGCTGCCCTTCAGCGGAAGTCGCTGAGCTTCTGACGGAGCTTCTTGCGCTCTTCCTTCAGGCTGGCGGCCTCCGCCTTCGAGATGGCCGACTCGAGGTGCTTCCGCGCCTCGTCCTTGTCGCTGCTCAGGCTGGCGAGCGCCTCGTGGGCGGCCATGGCCTTGCGCAGATCCTTCGCGGCTTCGCAGGCGGGCAGCGCGGCGGTGTAGGCCTTGCGCGCCACGTCCTGCTCGCCGATCCGCATGGCGGCGAGCCCCGTGTGGAACAGGAGCTCCTTGGCGAAGATCACGTTCTGCTGGAGGTTCGCACCGGTCTGCGCCTTGCGGAACAGGGCGAGCGCTTCGGTCGGACGGCCGAGCATCAGCTCGAAGAAGCCCACCTGGTAGGTGTCCATCGGGAGCAGGCGGTCGAACTTCAGCTGGGTGGTCAGCTCCAGGGTGACCTTGGCCCACTTCAGGGCGGCCTCGAAGTTGCGCTGGCTGCCGTGCGCCTGGGCGAGGAGCGCGGCGGACTGGCGGTGGGCCACCGGGTTGCGCAGGCCCTGGGCGATCTGCACCACGCGGGTGAGGATGTCGGCGGCCCGGCCGGTCTCGCCGTTGAGCAGCAGGCACTCACCGAGGTTCAGCCCACTGTCGAGCGCCAGGCCCGCCTGGTTCGTGCGGCCGGCGATCTCGTTGGCGGTCTTGAAGTGCTTCGCGGCGTCTTCCCACTTGCGCTCGCGCTTCGCGATGCGACCACGGGTGGCCTCGGCCTGGGCGGCGACCTGGGGCAGCACGCGCTTGCCCTCCGGCGTGTCGACCTGCCCGACCTGGATGGCCTGCCCGGCCGCCTCGTTGGCGGCGGTGGGGTTGCCGTCGGCGAGCTCCACCCGTGCGAGGTGGTTGAGCACGTCGGCGGCCTGCACCGGCTGGTTGAGCGCCTGGTAGAGCTTCAGCGCATCCTTGGCGCGGTCGCGGGCACGGTAGAAGTCCTGGCGACGCAGGTCGAGGCGGCTGCCCGCGAGGAGCAACCAGCCCTGCATCGGACGGTCCTCCTTCTCCTGCGCCCAGGTCATCGCCTTGTTGAACAGGCCCTCGGACTGGTTGACGTCGCCGCCCTGCTGCACGAGCCGGTCGAGCAGGTTCATGTAGACGGTGCGGTGCATGGCATCGGGCCAGGCCACGTCGTCGAAGTAGGTGAGCAGCTCGTGGGTCATGGCCCAGACCTGCGGCTGGTCCGCGGTGAGCGCCATCGACTTCAGCACCTGCGCGTTCTGCACGTTGCCGGCGCGCGCGTAGAGCCGCGCGGTCTTCACCAGGAACTCGTAGCCGCGGGGAGCCAGGAAGCGGTGCAGGAAGCCGGCGGTGTTGGCGGCCTGCTTCTTGTCGTCGTCGCCGTCGCGGCCCTCGAGCACGCCCTCGCGGAAGATCGCGTGGGTGAACTGGTAGACCCAGGTGCCGAGCGGCTTCGAGAACTGGAGCTCGGCGAACAGGCCATCGGCCGCGTCGAGCAGGTCGTCGATGCTGTCGCGCTCGTAGCCCCAGATGTCTGCGAGCACACCCGACGGGAAGGCCCGACCGAGCAGCGCCGCGCGGAAGGCGACGTCGCCCACGTCGGCGGCACCGGCCTTGCGGCGCTTGGGCGGTGCGCCTTCGGCCGCGGGCTCGGCTTCGGCGGTGTCGGCATCGTCGAGCTCCGCTTCGTCGACCGCCAGGGGAACCAGGCTGCTCAGGGTGACCTCGGCGTTGATCTCGCCCAGACGGCCTTCGGCGTCCAGCCACTCGGCCAGGTCGGCGATGAAGCCGGGGCGGCCGCTCGCGATGCGGGCGAGCTCGGCGGCGTTCGCCTCGAGGCTCTTGGAGCTGAGGAAGTCGGTCGTCTCCTGCTCACCCCAGGGGGCGACCACGTGCAGGTGCATGGTGTCGGCGCGGCGCTCGAGCGCCTCGACGAGGGGCGCAGGCATCCACGCCTTGTTCTCGTCGCTGGGAAGCTCCATCCCGAGCACCAGGAGCGCCTGGCCGTCGTGGAGCAGCTCCTGTCCGAGCGCCTCGAGCATGCCGTGGATGGCCACCGACTGGCTGGCGTGCACGTTCTGGACCTCGACGAGCACCGGCATCCGTCGCGCGATGCCACCGACCAGCTCGACCAGCGCCAACAGGGGGTTGTCCCGCGGCATCGAGACCTGGAACTTCTCCTCGCCAGGCTTCGGAGCACCGGTGCGGAGCGCCTGCGTGAAGGCCTGGAACCAACCCTGGACACGCTTGTCGACCTTGGGCAGCTGCGAGTTCAGGATGAGCTCGACCTTGGAGCGCAGCATCGTGTCGCGGTGGAGCGCGGCGAAGAGCGAGCCGTACAGCCGGAGCAGGGTGCGGAGGCCGTCCTCCTCCTCGACGAGCGCGGTGCGCCAGATGAGGAAGTCCGTGTCGCTGCCCTGCAGATCGCGCACGAGCTGGCCGACCACCGCCCGCTTTCCGCCCCCGGTGGCGGCCTGGAGCACGACGGTGCGTCCCTTCTTGTCGGACTGCACGGCGTCCCAGTGCCCACGGAGGGCTTCGACGTCGGCGGGACGGGCGATGTAGAGGGTGGGTTCGGCCACGACAGGCCTCCTGTTTCGGTAGGGCGCAGGCTTAACGCTCTCAGCGGGCCGCGCCCCCCCGCCTCGGCACCTCTGGTTATGCTCCGCCCATGCTGCTCATCGCGCTCTTCGCCTGTGCTGGCGACCTCGACCCGGATGCCCTGCACTGGGAGGTCACCGTGGTGGGGTTGGAAGACGGTTGCCACGCGGACGGGGAGACCGTGGCCTACCGCGAAGACTTCACCTACGCGGTGTACTTCGACGGCTCCTCCACCACGCTCAAGATCGACGGCGACACCTTCGCCACGGGTGTGTTGAGCGGATGCACCATCACCTACGAGAGCGTGGAGACCCGCGAGGATCGGGGCGACGGGTTCGTGCGCTGGAAGCTCGAGGGCGAAGCGCTCGCCCAGCAGGAAGGCGCGAGCTGCGGGATCGAGCCCGACGAAGACGGCGTGCAGCTGGACTGGCAAGGCACCGAGAGCTTCACGCTGCTCGAGACCGATCTCGCTGGCTACGAGCTGCCGTGCAGCTACGGCATGAGCGTCGAGGGCACCTTCCTGCCCACCGAGTAAACACGCTCGGCGATTGACGTTGTGGCCGTTCGACGGTACCCGTGTCGGCCCTTCCCGCGCCCCGCGAGGGGTGGAGGTCCGATGACGCTCGAGGCCCTGAGCCAGCTCCCCCTCGGCGAGGTCCTGCGCTACCAGGCCGCCCGGAAGCCCGACCATCCCGCGCTGCTCTCCGACACCCGGAGCCTGAGCTGGTCGGAGCTGGACGCCGAGGTCGACCGCCTGGCCACCCTGATGCACACGGTCGGCATCCAGAAGGGCGACGTGGTCGCGTTCATCATCAACAAGCGTCCCGAGGTGGTCACGGGCTTCCTGGCCTGCGCCCGCATCGGCGCGATCTACGCGCCCGTCAACTTCAAGCTCCACCCGGACCACATCCGGAACCAGTTCCAGACCGCCGACATCCAGGCGGTCCTGGTCGAGCGAGGCTTCGACAACCTGCTCAAGCAGCTCCTGCCGCAGCTGAACGATCCCAGGAAGATCGTCTACGTCGGCGAGCGCGGGAAGCACGGCGAGACCTGCTACGGGGACGCGGACGACCTGGACGTCGCGCTCCCCGCCGTGGAGATCGACGCGCACGCGCCCGTCTACCTGAACTACACCTCCGGCACGACGGGCCGCCCCAAGGGCGCCATCACGAGCCACTTCAACGTGCTCTTCAACGCCCTCACCGCCTTCGACCGCGACGTCGAAGGCCTCGGCTTCCACGAGGACACCGTCTTCCTCGGCATGTTCTCGGTCTTCGCCCACCCCCACGAGCTGTTCAACCGGAGCCTGCTCTGCGGTGGCACCTTCGTGATCCAGGACAGCCTGTCGCCGCGCGTCATCGCCGAGACCATCGAGCGCTACCGGGTGACGTGGATGATGGCGGTTCCCAGCTTCTACGAGATGTTGCTCGACCACGTCGACGCGGGCGATGTCGACCTCAGCACGCTCACCGTGCTCGAGAGCGGCGGCGCCTGGGTGAGCGCCGACATGCTCGAGCGCATGGAAGCGAAGTTCGGCGCAGGCTTCATGCCCGTCTGGGGCTGCACCGAAGCCACCGGTGTGGCCTTGGCCATGCGCCCGGACCGTGCTCGTCGTCCCGGTTGCACGGGGCGGCCGGTCAACGGCTACGAGGTGCGCATCGTCGACGCCCACGGCCGCGACTGTGGGCCCGGCGAGGCCGGCGAGCTCGTCATCCGGGGCCCGGCGGTTGCCGACGGCTACTACAACATGCCCGAGGAGACCATGGCCGCCTTCCGCGGCGGTTGGTACTACACCTCCGATCTCTGCCAGTGGACCGACGACGGCTTCGTGGCCTTCGTGGGCCGCAAGAGCGAGATGCTCAAGGTCGGCGGCATCCGGGTCTACCCCCTGGAGATCGAGAAGGTCATCAAGGACCACCCCGAGGTGCGCGACGTGGTCGTCGTGCGAGCCGAGGAGCGCATCCGCGGCGAGATCCCCCGCGCCGTGGTCGAGTGCCACGCGGGCTCCACGCTCACGGTGAAGAAGCTCAAGAGCTACTGCCGCGACCGGCTCGCCGTGTACCAGGTGCCGCGCATCATCGAGTTCTGGCTCGAGATCCCGAAGCTGCCCAACGGCAAGATCGACAAGCGGGCCACCGTGGCGGTGCCCCCCGACGCCCGGCGAGACGAGCGGTCGTCCGCGTGAGCTTCGCCCGCAAGGCCAGCCTGCTCGTCAAGGACCTGGGCGGACTGGGCATCTACTACCCCGGGCAGGCCGCCGTCGCGCGCCTGCCGAGACGCGCCCTGTTGAAGGCGGCCCAGGCCGGCGGCGATGCGGTCCGGCTGGCCTCCCAGGCCGAAGCGGCGAAGGCCCTCGAAGAGCTGCACCTGCTCGTCGGCGACCGCCCCCTCCCCCGCGACGACGCGGGCATCCTGCGCGATGCCTACCGCCAGATGATGTTCAACGAGCTGGAGGTGCTGCGCTACAGCCACCTCACCCCCCGCACCATCGACGCCGTGTGCGACCTCGAGGGGCAGGAGCACCTCGAGGCCGCGCGGAGCCGCGGCAAGGGCGCCATCGTGCTCATCGGCCACTTCGGGGCCAACCAGATGATCATGCCGGCGCTCGGGCACAAGGGCTACCCGATGTCGCAGCTCTCCGCGCCACCTCCGGTCTGGGCCGACATCCTCCGCGACACGCGCACCACGCGCCTCTGGGAGCTGGTGCTCGCTCGCCGCTGGGAGCTGGAGCAGCGGCTGCCCGTGCAGCACATCAACGTCTTCAAGTTCCTTCGCCCCGCCTTCGAGTGCCTGCAACAGAACGAGCTGCTCGGGCTGGCCTTCGACGGCGGTGGCGGCAAGCGCTGGACACAGGTCCAGTTCCTCGCCCGGCGCTGCAACCTCTCGGTGCAGCCCATCCAGCTTGCTCGGAAGACGGGCGCGGCGATCCTTCCCACCTTCGTGGTGCGGGAGCCCGGCGCGCTGAAGCACCGCATCGTGGTCACGCCGGCGCTCGACTACCAGAAGCGGAAGAGCCGCGCCGACGAGATGCACGTCAACATGCAGGCCTTCGTCGACGTCTTCGCGGACTGGGTGCTGCGCTACCCCGAGCACTACATGAACTTCCTGCTGCTCCGATGGAAGGTGCGCGGCACGGACGTCGCTCCGTTCTTCGAGGACTACGCCCCGGCGGCCGATCAGATGAGCGCCGAGCAGGCCCAGGCCCACCTGATGGGCAGCTGGAAGGAGACCGAGGACAAGGTCTAGGGCGTCTCGCAGGAGACGGGGTCGTGTGGGCCCGTGCAGACGACATGGGGGGCGGACGAACGCGACTTTGGACAGCGTGGTGGCTCGCCCACATCGTCTCCCGGGCGGCAGGTTCCTGGCGATCGTGGACCGGTGGGATCGCGGGCAGCTCGGCCCAATCTCGGACGCGGTCGCCTCGTCTGAAGGCGCCCGCCTCGACAGCCTCTACGCGTGGTGCAGGAAGTAGAAGAAGGCGAAGAAGCCGATCTCCAGGACCACCATGAACAGCGCCCCGAGCCCCAAGGGGAGGCCGGCATCGGCCCAGATCTCCTGGCGCCGGCCCGGGAGCGCCGCCAACACGGCCCCCACCGACAACAGCACCACCAGCGGCATGGCGAAGATCGGGCCGCCGATGTAGGTCGCCAGGCACCCGAGCAGGAAGCAGACCCAGGCGGCCAGGCCGAGCAACGCGGACAAGATGCCAGCGGCGCGGGCGGGCGACATCGCACACCTCCTCTGCGGGGGATCTCCTAGCGTGATGCAGCGGACGAATCCCAGGGCCGCGCAGCGATAAGCTCGCCCCATGCGCTCACGCTGGTTCCACAAGCCCCACATCCACGTCCACGATCACGGGCACGAGAAGAAGGTCTCCTGGCTGGAGCTCTTCTACGACCTCATCTTCGTGGCGGGCATCATCCAGCTCGGCGACTTCCTCGGTGGTGACTCCGACGTCAAGTGCCCCGACCAGGCGTGCCACGACCTCGTGGCCTGCGCGGCGAACTCCGAGGTGCTCTGCCACGCCGCGCCCTCGGTCAGCCTCGCCAGCTTCGGGCTCTTCGCCCTGCACTTCGTGCCGCTCTGGATCGCGTGGACCGGCTTCACCTTCTACGCCAACCGCTACGACGTCGACGACTTCCTGCACCGCGTGCTCGTGCTCACGAACATGTTTGCGCTCGGCACCATGGCCATCGGCTCCCACCAGGCCATGGTCGGGCACCACGAGGTGTACGCGCTGGCCACCGGCACCGCCCTCGGCATCGTCGCGATGCTGTACTTCCGGTCGTGGCGCCAGGAGCCGGAGTCCGCGGACTACTCCCGCTTCTGGGCCATCGTCTGGACCATCGCCGCCTCGCTGTTCTTCCTCTCCGCCTTGCTGCCGGTGGCATGGGCCTGGGTGACCTGGGCCATCGCCGTGGCCAGCGTGCTGTTCTCGCCCGTGAGCCCGTCCGCGCGCGCCCTCGCCGAGCGGTACCCGCTGGACATGGAGCACCTCTCCGAGCGCTACGGCCTGCTCACCATCATCGTGCTGGGCGAGAGCTTCGTGAAGGTGCTGACCTACCTCACGGGCAAGGGCGACATCTCGTACCTCCCTCAGGGCTTCTTCAACCTGCTGCTCACCTGTTCGCTGTGGTGGATGTACTTCGACGACGTGGCGGGCACCGAGCTCAAGAAGACCCGCGGCAGCTTCTCCATCTGGCTCTACAGCCACCTGCCGCTCACGCTCGCCATCACGGGCGTCGGCGTGGCGGTGAAGAAGGCCATCAAGTTCGACCTGCACGAAGTGGCGTACGAGCCCTACCGCTGGCTGCTCGCCGGCACGCTGGCCCTGACCTTCCTCTCCGTCGCGGTCATCGACTCCGTCACCAAGCGGAAGAACAACCAGCTGTCGGACCGCAACCGCGTGGTCGCCCGCGTCGGGTCAGCGCTGATCATCCTGCTCCTCGGCCAGATCGGCGGCGCGATGGACGCGTCCACCTTCCTGGCGCTCGTGGCAGCGCTCTGCGCCGGGCAGGTCCTCTTCGACATGATGATGGCGCCCTTCGAGGACGCGGAGATCGAACACACCCCCGTCGCACACCTCGCCCAGGAACGCATCGACGGAAAGGCCGAGCGCCCCAAGCGCGTCGACCTCGGCCAGGCCGTGCGCAAGGGCATGCCCCCCGAGCTGCGCCAGGACCTCTACTTCTTCTTCATGGAGGGGAGCTGGACCCGGCTCTTGGCCAGCTTCGGCTTCATCTACCTCTTCCTGAACGTGGTCTTCGCCGGTCTGTTCATGCTCGACCCCGGGAGCTTCAGCGGCGACGGCAGCTTCCGCGCGGCCTTCTCCTTCTCGGTGCAGACGCTCTCGACCATCGGCTACGGCGCGCTCACGCCGGGAAACGAGTACGGCGACACCCTGGTCGCCATCGAGTCCGCCGTGGGCATCTTCTTCGCGGCCATGGCCACCGGCTTGATGTTCGCCAAGGCCAGTCGTCCGCAGGCGAGCGTGCTCTTCGCCGAGCACCCGATCATCACCACCCGCCACGGCGCGCGCACCCTGATGCTCCGCGTCGCCAACGCCCGAGGCAACGAGGTGGTCGACGCCGAGGCGCGGGTCAGCATCGTCGTGGAGGAGATCTCCGCCGAGGGCCACCACATGCGGCGCCTGCACGACCTCGAGCTCGAGCGCGACAAGATGCCGCTGTTCATGTTGTCGTGGACCATGCTGCACGTCATCGACGAGGAGAGCCCGTTGTTCGGCTGCTCGCTCGGGAGCGGCGGCATGGTTGCCCTGACCGTCACCCTGACCGGACACGACGGCACCTACGGACAGACCACCTACTCGCGGCACATCTACTACGCCGAGGACTTCAAGATCGGGCACCGGTACGCGGACGTCATCTCGGAGCTGCCCGACGGCCGCCTGATGATCGACCTCGACCGGTTCCACGACACCGAACCGGATCCCACCGCAGAGGCCCAGGCCTGATCTACCAGTAGTCGGCGGTCGCCTCCACGTCGCCGAGCACACGGGCCACGCAGGACAGCCGAAGCGCGTCGTCGACCCGTTGATCCGCCTTCACCCGGCGCTCGTCGGGCCTCTCGGCGCTGAGGTCACCGTGCGCCCGGAGGCCGCAGCGACCACACCAGCCCTCCTCGCGGCACGCCGTCGCGACCGCCAGCCCCGCACGGCGGGCCGCCCGGTAGAGCGTGGTGCCGAGCTCGACCTCGACCTCGACCCCGGAGGGCTGGAAGCGCACACGCGGCACCAACAGACCCTACCGGATAGGACCCGGGTCCTGGAGTGATGATGTCCACCGTGAACCTGGACGCCATCCTGGCGGGCTTCCGTCGGGCCCTGCAGGAGGCGGCCACACCCCAGGCGCTCGACGAGGTGAAGCGCATCCACCTCGGCAAGAAGAGCGCCGTGAAGCAAGCCAGCAAGGGCCTCGGGCGCCTGCCGGCCGACGAACGTCCGGTCGTCGCCCAGGCCCTCAACGCGTTGCGTGCGCAGCTCGAGTCCGAGCTGGACGAGCAGCGGGTGCGCCTCGAGTCCGAAGCCTTGGCCGTGAAGCTGGACGCCGAGTGGGCCGACATGAGCCTGCCCGGTCTCGCCACGCCCCGCGGGGCGCGCCACCCGGTCAGCCTCGTGGAGCAGCGCTGCCTGGCGGTGATGCGGCAGCTCGGCTTCGAGCTCGTGGACGGCCCGGAGGTCGAGGGCGCCTTCTACAACTTCGACGCCCTGAACATCCCCGAGCACCACCCCGCGCGCGACATGCAGGACACCTTCTGGGTCGACGGCGGCCTGCTGTTGAGGTCCCACACCACCACCGTGCAGGCCCGGGTGCTCGAACAACGGCCTGCGCCGCCGCTCAAGGTCGCCAGCGCCGGCCGGGTGTACAGGAACGAAGCGGTCGACGCCACCCACCTCGCGATGTTCCACCAGCTCGAGGGTTTCTGGTTGGACGAGGGGCTGGGCTTCGCCCACCTGAAGGGGCTGCTGGCCTTCGTGGCCAAGGCCTTGTTCGGCGACCGACCCCTGCGCTTCAAGCCCAAGTTCTACCCCTACACGGAGCCGAGCGTCGGCCTCGACGTGCTCTGCTCCAGCTGCGACGGCCGCGGCTGTGGCGCCTGCCACGGGGCCGGCTGGGTCACCATCATCGGGAGCGGCATGATCCACCGCAACGTGCTCACCCGCTTCGGCTACGACCCCGACAAGGTCGGAGGCATCGCCTTCGGCTGGGGCACCACGCGCATGGCCACCCAGTGGATCGGCGTCAAGAAGCTCAAGGGCCTCTACGAGGGCGACCTCGCCCTCCTGCAGGCCGTGCATCGGGGGTGGCGATGAGGTGCGCAGCCGCTGACTTGAGGGCCTTCCTGCCCTCGCTCCCGAGCGACGACACCGCGCTGAGGGCCTTGCTCGACGACGTGGGCGTCGAGGTCAAGCGGGTCGAGCACGACCCCGAGCTCGGCACCCTGTTCACCGTCGAGCTGCTCGCCAACCGCGGCGACCACCACTGCCTCCAGGGCGTGGCGCGCGAGTGCTCCGGGCGCATCGGCGGCGTGGTCGGCGGCGTCGAGACGCTCCCCCTGCGGGTCGGCGAGGCGCCGGTGCGGCTGGCCTCCCACACCGACCTCTGCCTCGTCTACACCCTCACGCCCATGGACCTCGGGCAAGGCGCCTTCGAGGGTGCGCTGCTGGGGCGGCTGGAGGCCTCCGGCGTGCACAGCGTGTCGCCGGCGGTCGACGCCACCAACCTGGTCAACCACGAGATCGGCCAGCCCACGCACGTGTTCGACGCCGACACCATCGTAGGCGGCGTCACCGTGAGGCTGTCACGGCCCGGCGAGCAGGCCTGGCCGCTGTTCGAAGAGGGCCCGCGCGCGGTGCCCGCCGACAGCATCGTCATCGCCGACGACGAACGCATCCTCGCCGTCGCGGGCGTGATCGGCTGCGAGGACTCCAAGGTCACCGACGCCACCACCCGCGTGCTCATCGAGTCGGCCTGCTTCGACCCCGTCAGCGTGCGGAAGACCGCGCGGGCGATGGGCCTCGCGACCGACTCGTCCGCCCGCTTCGAGCGCGGGAGCGACCCCAGCCTCGCCGTGGACGGCGCCGCGCGCGTGGCCTGGCTGCTCCAACAACACGCCGCGGCCACGCTCACGGGCCCGACCGGCCGCGTGGGGAGCTGGGTCGATCCGCGGCGCGACGTGTGCGTCGATCTCGGGCTCGCCGCCGCGTACTTCCAGGTGCCCCTGACCGACGATCAGGTCCGCCAACGCCTCGCTCGGTACGGCTTCGAGACGGTGGGCGGGGGCGAGCCGGATCGACCGGTCTTCCGCGTCCCGCCCCATCGCCTCTGGGACGTCGAGCACCCCGAGGACCTCTACGAGGAGCTGGCGAAGAGCCTTGGCTACAACGAGCTTCCCGCCTGCCTGCCGGTGGCGCCGGGGGTGCTGCCCACCGCCCAGCAGTCGGGCCGGGCGCGGGTCGAAGAGGTCCTGTTGGGCGCGGGCTTCTACGAGGTGGTGACCAACGGCTTCCACGCCAAGTCGCTCCGCAGCCGACTCGGCGTCGAACCAGGGCATCCCTTGTTCCACCACGTCGAGACCCAGAACGCCGAGGACAAGGCCTTCACCCTGTTGAAGAACGACTGCCTCGGCCAGGCCCTCGAGCTGGTGGAGCAGAACCACCGCCAGAAGGTCTACGACGTCCGCGCCTTCGAGTGGACCCGAACGTTCCATCCGGAGCCCGCCTCCAGCAACGGTGTCTGCTCCGAACGTTCCGTGCTCTGGGTCGTGGCGTCAGGGCTCAGCGCCCCCACGACGTGGGCCGGCGCGGCTCGCACGAGCGACGTGTGGCTGCTGAAGGGCCTGCTCGAAGAGATCGCCGTGGAGCTCTCGCTGCCGCTTCGGCTCGGTCCGATGGACCCCGAGGCCCCCTTGTCCTCGCTGCTGCACGACGGTCGCCAGGCCACCGTGCTCTGTGGTGATGTCCAGGTCGGCCTCCTCGGTGAGGTCCACCCGCGGCTGGTCAAGGCCTTCGGGTTGAAGCGGGCGCCGCCGGTCTACCTCGAGCTCGGCGGCGATCGGCTCACCGACGCCGGCGAGCGGCCCGACACGGTCCTCCCGCCCCCAAGACCCCCCAGCGTTCGGAGCGTCGCGTTCGCTCTCGCGCCCAAGTTGTCCGCCGGACAGGTCGCGGCCGTGCTCCGGCAAGCGGCGCCGCCCTGGCTCCATGCCGTCGAGATCGTGGACCGCTACGAGGGCCACGATGACGACCACGAGCCGCTCGTCGCCATCACCTTCGCGCTCCACTGGCGGAACGACGACGGCAGCCGAAGCACCGACGACGTCAACGCAGCCACCGAGGGGCTGGTAGGGGCGGTCCATGCGGCCTTCGGTGCTCGCGCTCGCCAACGGGTCTAGGGTAGACTCGATCGAGGTCGTCGTGGGGGGACGAGAGCAAGCCCCTTGAAGATTCCTCTCAAAGCAGAAGTCGCGATCCGTACGCCGGGTGGCGCGGTCGGTCTCGGACTCGCGGATTGGGCGGACGAGACCCGGATCCAGATCCGGTCCGAGCTGGTGATCGAGGAGGACGACGAGCTCGCCCTGCAGCTGGGCGTGGAGGGGCTGCCGGGCAAGCTGTCGATGACCGCCGTGGTCCAGCAGAAGCGCATGGCGGGAGAGACTCCGGTGCTGGTGTGCCTGCGCAAGGAGATGGACCTCCAGGCGCTCGAGCGCTTCCAGGCTTGGATGGAGACCGTGAGCGACGGCGGCCACACCGTGGATCCGGCCAGCTGGATGGGCCGCGAGGGGACCTCCGCCTCGTCGGACGTCGACACCTACATCGAGGCCCGGAAGACCGCGGGGCGGGACTCGCTGCAGCGCGCCCTGCAGGACAGCCTCACGGTGCGCGCGGAGCTCGGGGAGGACGACGAGGATCCCGTCACCGATCTCCCGTCCACCCCGTCGGTCGGTCCTTCCAGCGATCGCACCGGCCTCGAGGTGATCGGGCCGGACAACGGCACGTTGACCGTGATCTTCCACGACGGCGGCACCCTCCAGCGGCACCTCGAGCACCTGCTCGGCGGGGAGATGCGCCTCCCTCATGCCATCGCGGGCGCCCGGCTCGAGATGCGCATGATCCTGCCGGACGGGCAGAAGCTGCTGCTTCCGGTCGAGACCCGGCCCGGACAGGGCCGCACGTGGCTGGTGTTCCGCATGAAGCGGGCGCTGAAGACCAAGCTGAAGCGCGCCGCCCGGGCCTGAACAGCCGGATCGCGATCGCGGTCGATCGTTTTGTGGATCTCCGCGCACCCAAGGTGTACTCCTGAACCGTGGTTCAGCGGAGACCCGTGGAAGAGCAGCTCGACGATCACAGGACCTGGACCGTGGGCGTCATCAGCGACACCCACGGAGTCCTGCGCAACGAAGCGGTCGACGCGCTCCGGGGGGTGGACCTGATCGTGCACGCCGGCGACGTCGGAGAGCCCGAGGTGCTCGAACAGCTCCGTGCGGTGGCGCCGGTGATGGCGGTCCGCGGCAACAACGACCACGGTGCGTGGGCCACCGTGCTGCCCAGAACGCTGATGGTGTTGTTGGGGGGGGCGTTGATCTACGTGATCCACAACCGAGCCGAGCTCGATCTGCCCGTCGAAGAGGAAGGGATCGCGGTGGTCATCAGCGGCCACAGCCACCAGCCGAGCATGGAGCGGGCCGGCGAGGTCGTGTACCTGAACCCGGGATCCGCAGGGCCCCGGCGCTTCTCGCTCCCAGTGGGCGTGGCACGGCTCGCCATTCGAGGCGGCACGACCGAGGTCGAGCTGGTCGACCTGGCCTGAGTCCACCGGCTCAGGTGGGCATCATCCGGACCGCGGTCTTCTTCCCACGCCAGAGCACCACGCCCCCGCTCGCGTCGAGCATGTCGAGCGTGATCGCGAGATCTTCGCTGGTGATCGCCGCACGATCCATGCCGATCCGGACGGCGCCCTCGCGGATCTTTCGGCGCGCATCGCCGCGGCTCTTGCAGAGCTCGGAGGCCACCAGGGCGTCGAGCACACCCGCTGGCAGCGGCATGGTGACGGTCTTCATCGCGTGCACCGCCGTACCACCGCCGAACGCTGCTCGGGCCCCCTCGAGCGCACGCCCCGCTTCCGTGGGCCCATGTACGATCGAGGTGGCTTCGAGCGCGAGCACCTGCTTGGCCCGACGCACGTCGGCTCCCGTGAGACGCTCCAGCGCCGCGATGCGGGCCAAGGGCAGGAAGGTGAAGAGGCGCAAGAACCGACCCACGTCAGCGTCATCGACGTTGATCCAGTACTGGAAGTAGTCGTACGGCGACAGCCGAGCCGGGTCCAACCACACCGAGCCGGCAGCGGTCTTGCCCATCTTCCTGCCGCTGGAGGTCGTGACCAGTGGGAAGGTCAGGCCGTGGGCCTCGGTGCCTTCCACCTTTCGGATGAGGTCGATGCCCGCCGTGATGTTGCCCCACTGGTCGTCGCCGCCCATCTGCAGCACGCAGCCGTGTCGACGGCGCAGCTCCAGGAAGTCGTAGGCCTGGAGGAGCTGGTAGTTGAACTCGAGGAACGAGAGCCCGCGCTCCAGCCGCAGCTTCACGCTGGCCTTGCCCAGCATCTGGTTCACGCTGAAGTGCTTCCCGATGTCCCGCAAGAACGACACGTAGTTCAGGTCCAGCAGCCAGTCGGCGTTGTCGATGAGCGCGCCCTGTCCCTCCCCGAACTCCAGGAACAGGCCGAGCTGGCGCTTCAGGCAGGACTTGTTGTGCTCGATGCGCTCGGAGGTCAACAGCTGCCGCGCCTCGTCCTTGCCGGACGGATCGCCGACCATCGCCGTGCCCCCACCCACCACCGCGATCGGACGGTGCCCCGCCTGCTGCAGGTGCGCCATCGCCATGATCGGCAAGAGGTGCCCGACGTGCAGCGAGTCTCCCGTGGGGTCGAAGCCCACGTAGAACACCGCGGGGTCGCCCTCGATCAGTGCGGGAGCTCCCGCGGTGTGCTGCTTGACGAAGCCGCGCGCGGCCAGGATCTCGAAGGCGTTCATGGCCCGCTTCTAACCCCGCCTCAGCCGCCGGTGTCTTCGCCGGTGGAGCCGGTGATCTCGTGGGCCACGCTGTCGTCGCGCAGGTTCTCGGCGTAGACGCGGAAGATCTCCGTGAAGGTGCCGTCGTACGAGCCGTTGAAGCTCACGGTCACCGACCAGTCGCCGCCGTCCGGCTCGATCACGTCGCCGACCTCTGGGACGGGATCCATCTCGAAGATCAGGCTGGAGTCGTTCCACTCCACCTCGGTCACCGTCAGGGTCAGATCGCAGCCCTCGGTGATGACCACCTCGGTGCTCTCGCCCGTGAACAGTTCGCTGCCATCACGCCACGTCGCGGGCCGCTCGCACAGGGTGTCGCCACCCCCACCGCCTGTACCACAGGCCACCATCAGGATCACCAACATGGAGGCAGTATGCCACGTGGCTGCGCCCGCGTCGTATGCTCGCAGGACGGGTCGATGATCGGCCCGCTCGCGCCCTCCCACAGGAGCCTGGATGCAGATCGCCACCCACTCCACCGATCACCTCTTCACCGCACCGCTCAAGAAGTACGCGGAGGAGAAGCTGGCCCGCCCGATCGAGCGCCACAAGCTCGACAAGTCGCCGACGACGCTCGACGTCGAAGCGCACAACCGAGGCGAAGCCACCGAACTGAAGATCCGCGTCTCGTTGGCAGGACTCACGCCCTTCACGGTGCAGGTCGCCCACGAGGATGCCTACGCTGCCATCGACCTGGCGGCGGACAAGATCGAGCGCGTGGTGCGCGAGTTCCAGGAGAAGCGGCGCGCGAAGAACCGGCGCAAGGTGGCTGCGGGCACGCGGCTCGAGGACGAGACCGAGGACCTGTTCACCCAGGGCGAGGAAGAGGTGCTCAGGGAGATGGGCGCGCTCGACGCCGTCTTGGAAGCGTGAACAGGGCCAGGGGCAGCAGCAGCCAGGCGCTGCTGCTGTTCCGGTTGCAGCACCCCGAGCCGGCGCTGGCGGCCGCCTCGGGACCGGCTTGCACCGGCAAGGGCGTTTCGTAGTTGCCCGTGTTCTGGGCGTCGTGGTGCATGCCGCTCCACTCGATCGCCTGGTCCGCTCGCCCCTTCGTGCGCCAGGCAAACAGGTAGCCGTCGCGGGTGACCGTCACGACGTCGAGGTAGCCATCGCCGTCGAGGTCGCCGATCGCGGCGCTCCCCAGGATCCACTGGCCCGTGAACTTCGGCCAACCGTCCGGGATGTGCCCGAGGGCGTTCCACGCGTGGACCACGCCGCCCCCCGATCCGTAGATCACCTCGGGGATGGTGTCGCCGTCGAGGTCGGCGACCGCGGGCGCGAGGAAGAACTGGAGGTCCTCGACCTGGCGCGGCCACCCCTTGAAGAACTCGCCCGTGGCACCCGACCAGCCGCCCAGCACCTGCTGGAAGTCGATGTGGGTGGTGGCCGCGAGCGCCACCAGGCCGTAGGTCCCCGACCCGCCCATGAACGGATCGGGCACGCCGTCCTTGTCGAGGTCCCCGAAGCTCGGGTTGTTGGACATCGAGGCGAAGCTGGGTTCGCTCGTGTGGCTGTCCTCGCCGTAGCTGTCGGCCGTGTAGGCCATCTCCAGGACCTCGTTGCCCTCGTGGTCCAGCACGCCCGGCTGGCCGAGCATCACCGCATCGAGCATCTCCAGATCGCCATCCCCCTCGAGGTCCGCGAAGGCCAGGCTGGCCGGATGACCCCAGGCGATGACCGGCAGGAGCGCGGCTTCGGACACCAGCCCGGCACCCGTTCGGGGCCAGCCCGGGAGCGCTTCCTGTGAGCCCGCGTCGTAGAGGTGCGTGATGCTGTAGCGCCCGTCGTACAGGGTCTCGTTGGTGCCGAAGCCGAGATCGGGATCGCCGTCACCGTCCACGTCGCCGATCGTGACCGAGGTGATGATCCGCGCGCCCTCGATGCCGCAGTTCTCGGGGTGGCAGGCCTCGAAGGGGTAGCCGCTCAGCAGCTCGCCGCCGTCGTCCCACGCGTAGATCCGCGAGTCCATGGCAGCCACGACCACCTCGAGCTTGCCGTCGCCGGTGAGATCGTAGAGCGTCGGCGCGCCGATGACCCCCTTGTCATAGAGGTGATCGCTGTCGAGCTCCTCGGGCAAGCGGTCCCAGGTCTCGACGGGCCAACCGCTCACCGCCGTGCCGTCAGCGTGCCAGGCATACACCGCGCCGTCGAGACCGGCCGCGACGACCTCGGGCACACCGTCGGCGTCCAGGTCCCCGGCTGCGGCGCCGGCCAGGAAGCCGTCGTGCAGCTCGGGATCGAGGGCGCCGTTGGCGAAGGCCGGGGCCCCGGCGTGCGCCACGACGTCCTCGTCAGGCTGCGAGAGCACGGGCCATCCCTCCAGGGAGGTGCCGTCGCCCGACAGGAGGTGCACCTCGCCCTCGGCGGTGGCGAGCACCACCTCGAAGGCACCATCACCGTCGAAGTCGGCGAGCACCGGACTCGACTCGCCCGATGTGCCCAGGTAGACCGGGAAGCCCTCGAGCAGATCCGGGTCGTCGTGGACCAAGACCGTGATGCGCTCGGAACCTTCCAGCCCGTCGTCGTCGGTCGAGACCACCTTCAGCGTGAGATCGGGAGCGTGCACCCGATCGACGCGCTCCAGCACACCCTCGTCCTCCTCCGGCTCGGGCACCGTGACCCCGGCGTACGGGGTGGTGTCGACCGTGACCTCCGCAGCGGCGGTCCCCTCTCCCGCTGCGACGACCGTCCACGTGTCGGGCTCGAACCCGTGCCCTGCGAGCAGCTCCCAGGTGCCTGCGCCCGCCCGATCGAGGCCCGGGTACACGGTCACCTCGAGGGCCCCCGGCTTCCGGTAGTCGTACCAGCTCAGCCCTTCGATCCAGGGAGCGGGCGGGATGGCCCCCTCGGCCATCGCTTCCACCGCGTGGTGGGCGTCGACCCGACCGTAGCCGAAGAAGCCGTCCCAGCCTTCGGCGCTGGGGTAGGCGTTGGCTTCGTCGACCTCGGCCTCGGTCAAGCTGACGTCGTCCACCGTGGTGAAGAGCAGCTGCCGGATCTCGTTGACGGTGAGGTCCAGCCCCAGCTCGTCGGAGTAGCTGTAGAGCAGTCCGGCGAGCCCCGCGATGTGGCTCACGGCGCCGGTGGCGCAGGCGTTGGCCGGCGCGACCAGATCGGTGCGAGGCCCGTAGTTGTTGCAGTTCCAGAAGGACATGAAGCTGTAGACGCCGCTGTCCTCGTTGGCGTTGTTCCCCCGCACGGAGTGCACGTAGAGCACCCCTTGCTCGGCCGCCGGGACGTTGCGGTGGTAGGTGTTCTCGTCGCCAGCAGCCGCCACGACCACCACGCCGTTCTGCTGGGCGTAGGCGACCGCGGCGCGGGTCTGGGCCGAGTGCGACAGGCCACCGATGGCCATGCCGATCACACGAGCGCCGGAGTCGGTGGCGTAGGCCATCGCCTGCGCCAGGCGGTTGCCATCGCTGATGATCGAGTCGGCGGTGCGCAGCGGCAGGAGCGAGCAGTTCGGGCAGACCCCCACGTCGCCGTCGCCGTTGTCGGCCTCGCCGACCGCCCCTTCCATCACGCCCGTGCCGTGGGTGCCGAGATCGTCGTCCCAGCTGGGCCACGGGTCGTTGTCGTCCTCGAAGAAGTCCCAGCCTGCGATGTCGTCGGCGTAGCCGTTCTCGTCGTCGTCGACGCCATCGGAGAAGGTGGCGATCAGGTCGCTGGGATCCAGCAGCCAGCTCGCCTCGGCGCGCCCCGCTGCGATGTTCACCCGCGGGTCCGAGGCGTAGTCGAGCACGTTCACCAGGCCGTTTCCGTCCAGGTCGTGGTCGCTGGCCTCCACGCCGTCGGCGTCCTGGGGCAGTGGCAGCTCGGCGGTGTTCAGGCGGACCTTGTTCGCCAGGTTCGCCTCGTCCCACTCGATCCCGGAGTCCAGGATGGCGACGGTGACGTCGAAGCTGCCCACGGTTCGCTGCCACGCGAGATCCACGGCGATGCCGCTCCCGAGCTCCAGCTCGGCCTCGCGGACCGACGCCTTGTTGGCGTCGTCGACGTAGGAGATGAGGTACCACTCCTCTTGGAGATCGGAGGGGCAAGCATCCTTGTCCTCCTCCGAGCACCCCTCGTACGGGGTGACGGGCACTTCGGCGAAGGACAGGCAGAGCAGGGTCAGGACCATGGGCGAGAACGTAGCCGGCCCAGTCGTGAAAGCCGTGTGAATCCGACCGAAGAGCTTGCAAAGCCGCTCGAAAAGGGGAACAACGTAGCCCTCGGCCAGCCACCTCGTGGCCCACTCGGAGACACCGCTTGTTCGCCATGACGGCCCTGCTGCCGGCTTTCGCCGGCTACGGTGACCCGGTCGACGGGTACCCGAACTGGGCCGAGCGCGAGCTGCACCTCTACACCAACGCCGCCCGGGTCGATCCCGAAGCGCACGAAGAGAGCTACCAGGCCGGCGGGTGCAGCTTCTACCAGCACTTCTCGGACGACGAGCAGACGCCGAAGGACCCGGTCTACTGGCAGTTCGACCTGAACGACGCCGCTCGGTACCACTCCGACGACATGCACGCGAACGACTGGTTCTCCCACGACTCGAGCGACGGGACGAGCTTCCAGCAGCGCATGGCGAACTTCTACCCGAAGTCCGGTTCGGTCGGAGAGAACATCGCCTACGGCTACCCGGACCAGTGGGCGGTGAACTTCGAAGGCTGGATGTGCAGCACCGACGGCCACCGGGCAAACATCATGTCCGGCATGTGGAACGAGCTCGGCACGGGCGTGGTCTCGAACTACTACACCCAGGACTTCGGCGGCGGCACCCCCGAGACCGGCCTGAACATCCGCATGGGCGTGCACACCCCGCAGATGCCGCGCGACGGCTCGGAGGACATCACCTTCTACGCCGACTACGCCGGTGAAGCGCTCAGTGGCATCTTCGTGGTCCTGGACGGGGAGCCCTACCCCCTCGAGGTGGTCTGGGGAACCGACGAGCGCGGCGTCTTCGCGGTCGAGATCGAGCTCGCGTTCGAAGACGATGGGGCCTACTGCGGGCAGTACTACTTCTGGTACGAAGACGCCGACGGAGAGGGCACCTTTCCCGAAGAGGGCAGCTACCTGCTCGGCGCCGCGTGCGACGAAGACTGGGTGGCCGAGCAGATCGGCGCCGGCGGCTTCACCAGCGGTGACGGCAGCAGCTCGCGCGGCAGCGACCTGATGGGCGACATCCGCCTGGTCGGGTGCTCGGCGACCGGTGTTGCTGGCGCAGCGTGGTTGCTTCCGCTCGTCGGGCTCGCCCGCCGGCGGCGCTCGCTGTAGGCGGCGCGCTCAGCCGCTGTCGCCGGTGTGTCTGCCGGAGTCCCAGAAGCCGCTGTCCCAGAAGCCGCTGTCCCAGAAGCCGCTGTCCCAGAAGCCGCTGTCCCAGAAG
>CAZSAT010000006.1:0-31399 GCA_964604675.1 uncultured Enterobacterales bacterium | reverse complement strand
CCGCTGTCCCAGGCCGTGTCGCCGGTGTCCCACAGGCCACTGTCCGAGAAGCCGCTGTCCCACCCGGTGTCGCCCGTGTCCCCGGTGTCCCCGGCGCAGACGTCCTCGTCCACCACACCGTCGCAGTCTTCGTCGCGGTCGTCGCAGGTCTCCTCGGCCCCCGGATGGATGGCGGGCTCCCCGTCGTTGCAGTCCGACCCGTCCCGCACCCGTGTGCCGGCCTCGCCGCAGGAGACCACCACGTCGGCCGGGTCCCCGAAGCCATCGCCGTCCACGTCTTCGTACCAGCTCACCGCGTCGATGAGCCCGGGGTCTTCTTCGTCCGAGAGGTTGTCGCAGTCGTCGTCCCGGCCGTTGCAGATCTCGTCGGCGGCCGGGTTCACGCCCGGGTCGCTGTCGTCGCAGTCGTCGGCCACGAGGTAGCCATCGCCATCGAGATCGTCGTCCGCCGTGCGTGGATTGCAGTCCTCGTCCACCCCGGTGTACGGCACCTCGGCGGCGCCGGGATGGACCGACGCGGACAGATCGTCGCAGTCGTCCCCCGCGGCGTAGCCGTCGGCGTCGAAGTCGACGCCGGTGTGCGCCGGGTCGGCGTAGCAGGTCCATAGAAGCAGCATCCACACACCACCAGCCTATCGGCCCGAAAGGTCGGGCGTCACCTGCTGATGAGGGGAGCAGGCGGAGATGGACATGTCCGACAGCAGCTTGAACCAACAGTTCCGCGAGCTCTGGAGCGCGGCCATCGGGAGCCCGGGCTACCGGCCGACCGAGTGGCGCGAGCTCCAGCTCCTCCTCGAAGGCATCCAGAGTGCGCTGGCGCCGTTCGCGGCGGCCGGTCACAAGCTCCCGCTGCACCTGCCCGCGGATGCGACGGTCGCAGAGGTCCGGGGCCCCGAGGGGCGCCGGGTCATCACGGTGGCCGATCTGCAGCTCGCCGCACGAGCTCTGCAGGCCTGATCAGCCTCGCAGGGTCTGCAGCACGTCGCGCATCTCGGCGCGCGCGCCGTCGCCGACGAACCTCAGCCCCACGCGCCCGTCGTCGTCGAGGTGCCGCACGTCGACCATCGAAGAGACCAGCGGTGCACCGTCGAGCAGGACCGCCACGCGAAGGCGGGCCCCGCGCGGGAACGCCGCCGGGTCGTGGCAGCTCACCGCGAGGCCCCGCGAGGAGATGTCGAGCACGGGCACGGGGGCGCCCACGCCTTCCTGGACCAGCGTGAGCAGGCCCGCCACGCCGATCCGTCCGCCGGACCGCTCGTTGGCGCTCGACACGGTGGTCGGCAGGGCGATGGAGACGGCCTCGTCGACCTCCTCCACTCGGCTGTAGACCTGCCACGCGGAGCCGCCGGCCCGGTAGGTCAGCAAGCAGCCCTGGCCGGCCTCAACCTGAGGAGGAGCCGGGGTGAACACCAGCCGAGCGGGGCTGGCCACCAGCTCGCCGCGAAACACCACCTGGCCGATCTCCAGCTCCGCCTCCACCGGCTCCACCAGCATGGTGAGGAGCTCCTGGCGGTGGTCCGGTCGAGCGCCGGGCTGCAGGGTCGTGTCGGGGGCTGCGAGGTCGAACTGGACCTGTGCGGTGCGCGCACGGTGCTTCAGCGCAGCCAGGCCGCTCGCCACACGCGCCTGGCGGCTGGGCGGCTCGACGACACGCGCCGGCCGTGGAAGCGCCAGGACCGGCTGCACGCGCCGCACGTACACGAGCGCCAGGAGCAGCGGCACCAACGCGAGCCAGAGCAGAGTCTCGAGCAAGAGGTCGTTCATGGTGATCCCCGAGGTCCGGGTGCCTCGTCACCCACCGATCGGATCGAAGCGGTGCGGGCTTGAGGCCGGCGCGCGGCGCCCCGGAGGCGGTGCTACGTTAGCGCGCTGCCCCCCCGGAGACCGCCCGTGATCCTGAACCTCACCCTGCTGGCCTGCGTGACACGCACCCAGCCTGCCGACAGCACCGAGCCTGGCCCAGGGGACTCCAGCGTCGACTCCGTCCTGCCCGACGACGACACCTCCCCGCCGACCTCCGGGGTGCTGCAGTTCGACGGCGAGCGCCCGAAGAACCTGCTCATCGTGGGCATCGACACCCTGCGTCGCGACTACGTGGGCCACTACGGCGGCACGGGCTCCGAGCGCACACCGTTCCTCGACGGCCTGCTGGCCGAAGGGGTGAGCCTCGAGAACTACCGCTCGTGCTCCAACTCCACGTTCCCGTCGATGAGCTGCATCGAGGCCGGTTCCTACAACATCGACCTGGGCTGGGTGCCGTCCACCGCCAGCCCGGGTGCGATGCCGTCCGACGCCCCCGTCGTCGCCAGCGTGCTCCGCGAGCACGGCTACACCAGCTGGTACGCCGGGGCCACGCCCTTCTTCGAGGACGCCTTCGGCATCCGCGGGCACTGGGACAGCGTGTTCAACAACAGCGCGTGGCTGGGGAGCCAGGTGGTCGAGAACGCCGTCGACTCGGCCCAGCTCGCCATGGACGCCGGCGACCCGTGGGTGGTGCAGGTGCACCTCCTCGATCCGCACTACCCCTACAACCACCCGGCCGAGTACAACCTCGGCCTGGAGGAGCTCCCCGAGATTCCCTACGACCTCACCGTGGCCGACGGGCTGGCCGCCGGTCTGGCCGGCTGGGACGAGCTCGACCCCGAGGTGCAGGCCAACGTGGCGGCCCAGATCGAGGTGTACTACCGCGGCGCCATCGCCTACACCGACGACATGGTCGAGAGCCTGTTCACGCAGCTCGACGAGATGGGGGCGCTCGAAGACACGCTCGTGCTCCTCTGGGCCGACCACGGCGAGCAGTTCTGGGAACACGACGAGTTCGGCCACTCCAACTCCCTGTACGGTCAGGAGACCTGGGTGATGGGCGGCTTCTGGGCCAAGAACCTGGCCCCGGGAAGCTTCGACAAGCCCGTCTCGCACCCCGACATGGTGCCCACCGCGGTGCAGGCGCTCGGCCTCGAGGGATCGGCCGCCTGGACCGGCACGCCGTTGGACGCCATCAGCGACGACCGCGTGCGCTACAGCCTGCGTCCCTCCTTCGAGGAGACCTGGCAGACGGTCGAGAAGAACGACCTGCGCCTCATCTACCGATGGGACGGCCTGCTCGAGCTCTACGACGTCGGCGTCGACCCCTTCGAGACCAGCGACCTCTACGCCGACGGCGGCGACGCCCGCGACGAGCTGGTGGAGCTCATGCGCGAACGTTCGCAGCAGGTCGACCCCTTCGTCGAGGGCGCCAGCCCGGGACTGTAGGCCGCTAGCGGCCAGCCGCTTCGGCCACGTCGGCGGCCGTGACCACGTTCATGTGCTCCGCAGCGTAGGCCACGAGCTCCGAGTACGCCGTCCAGATGGCCTCGGCTTCGGACGGGTCACGGGTGGTCGACGCGTCGGGGATGGTCAGGTCGTAGGGGGGTGACTTGGCCTTCCGCGAGTCCTTGCTCTGGTAGTAGGTCAGCTGCCAGGGCGTGGCCTTGCTCGTGTAGAAGTTGTTCTCGTGGATGATGGCGGTGGCGTAGAAGGTGCCCTGGCCATCCCATGCGTCCAGCCCGTCCTTGAGCCACACCAGCGGGTGGGACTCGGGGTCGCGCTGCACCCGGTTCCACCAGAAGAGCTTCTTGGTGCCCACCGTGCCGTGGGTGACGCCGAGCGTGCTCGGCCGGACCAGCAGCCCGCCCTCCACACGGTACGGGTCGAGCGGATCGGTGGCACCCTCGTGATCGCCCGACACCACGACCTTGGCGCCCAGATCGCGGTACACCTTGGTCGCGGCGGCGAACAGCTGGTCGTCCTGGGTTCCCGCCACCGCCGCCGGCGCGCGCCCCAGCGTGTCGCGCACGAAGGCGTACCCGCCGGGTTCCCCTGGGATCAGCTCACCGGTCTCCATGTCGAGGCGTTGGGTCTCGTAGCGCAGCACGGCCGCCTCGAGCTCGGCGCCTTGCAAGCCCTCGAAGGCCCCGCTGAACGCGTTGACCAGGGGGTGCGGCGGCCGCCGGTGGTAGCTGATGCCCTGGTCGGAGTCCCGGAACTTCTCGAGCAACGCAGGATACTTCTCGGCCCAGAGCTGCACCATCGGCGCCGTCACGTAGAAGTCGCCGCGCACGCCGTGTTGCTCGAAGAGGTCGATGAGGCGGGTGAGGATCTCGGCGGAGTCCTCGTGCCGCTTCCAGTCGTGGGTGTTGATCACGAAGGTGATGTTGGGCTTGTTGTTCGCGTCCAACGCGACCGAGGGTGCCTCGGCTTCGACCGTGCGCTCCAGCGAGCAGCCTTCACGGCCGTCGGTCTTGGCGTCCCCTCCCCAGCTTCGGTACGCGTCGGCCATCTCGCTGTAGGTGGCCCACTGCAGGTCGCCGCTGGCCACCAGCGGGTCGATGAAGGTCTCGAGCCAGCGGTCGAGCTCTTCGTAGGGCTCCGAGCCCCGCGTCAGCTCGTTGGGGTGCACGGTGAGGTGCAGGGTGCGCACGCCACCGTGGTCGCAGGCGGCCAGCGACTGCTCGAAGGCCGCGCTGTAGGCGTCCAGCAGGGCGGCGTCGCCCTGGCCGCGCAGGCTGCGCTTCATCTCGCTCGCGTGCAGCAGCCCCTCGGGCAGGAACACCACGGATCCTTGGGGGTCGTGCCGGATGAAGTCGGTGACGTTGTCGCGGTCGGCACCCGAGGCGGGCCGCCAAGGGTGCACGTCCGTGATGGCCGTGTTGCCCTCGGTGTAGCGGGACTTGAAGTCGCCGTTCACCGAGAGTCCTGCGGCCGTGGCGGCCTCCATGAGCTGGCCGTAGGTGTTGCCGCCGCTCCAGTAGTTGACCTCGGTGGCGCCAGCCTTCTCGAGCTGGGCGATCTGCTCCTTCATCACGCCCGTCCACACCTCGACCGGCTCCTCTTCGAAGTCCGACCCGAGGTGGGCGTCCTCGTGGAAGTGCAGGGCGACCTCGTGCCCGGCCGCCTCGGCGTCGGCGAAGAGCGTGTCGCCCCTGTCGATCAGGAGCTGGGTGAAGGGATCCTGGGACTGGATCACCAGCTTGCCCTCGTGGCGACCGACCACCTCCATGAGGTTGCGCAGGTTGGCCACGTGCTCGTCGAAGGCGGTCCCCTGCAGGTACGACTTGCCACCGCCGCCGCCGCGTCCGGACTTGCTCTTGCTCCTGCTCTTGCTCTTGCTCTTGCCCCCCTTCCTGGCCAGGATCTCCGCCTCGAGCTCCGGCGAGATGCCCGCCTTGCTCTTCGACTTGCCCCGGCCCGACCGTTCCGGCCGAACGCCGGCAGCCGGTTCGCTCTTCGAGCTCCCGCCACCGGCGAGGGGGCTCACCTCGGTGCCCCAGGGTTCGATGTGCACACCGATCGCGAAGAGTGCCGGTCCCGCGGCCTCCACCGTGCCCTTGGCAGCTTCGTCGCCGCCCACGAGCTCGGAGGTGGAGCCTTCGTCCACCAGCGCATCGTCGGAGCGTGAGCAGGCGTGAAGGCTGAGCGAAGCCACCGCGAGCGCGGCGAGGGGGGTGAGCAGGCGAGAGCCCATCGGTTGTGTCCGGTCCAGCGAGGGTCGGCGATTGTACGACGGGCGGTCGCAGCCCTTCACGGGCGAGGCGACGAGCGCTTGGCGGCCAGCTCGGCACGCAGCCTCTCGAGCGCCTCTGTTCCGGCGGCGTCGAGCGGCGATTGCAGCAGATCGTCCCCCTCGTCGAGCGCGCCCTCCTCGTAGCGGAACAGCTGCTCCTCCACCCTCGACCCGAGGTCGCGACGCACGAGCTTGTGCTCGCCATCCCGCAGCGCCTGGTGGTGCTGGGTGTAGACCGTGGCGCCGTTGGGCTTCGGAGTGGACGCGTAGATCCGGTCGCGCACCTGGAGCCCCGGATCCGCCAGCACCGGCAACAGGCTGACCGCCGCCTGGTGGTCGGCGTGCACCCCCGCCACCTCCAGAGACGTGGCGTAGAGGTCGAGCCCTTGGACCAGGCTGGCGGTGCGTCCGGCCGCGATGCCGGGTCCCGCGATCCAGAGCGGCACCCTCACCCCGCCGTCGTAGAGCGTGCCCTTGGCGCGGTTGGCAGCGTAGGGCGGCACGATGACGTCGTCGTCGGTGCCGTTGTCCCCGATGACGAAGAGCCAGGTCTCTGGCGGGACGTCCTCGAGCAGCCGGCCCAGCTCCGTGTCGAGCGCCTCCACGTCGGCGTGGTACAGCGCCACGTCCGAGGCCCCCTCGGCCACACCCGCGCTGTTCAGCTCGCCCGGCGGCACGTGCCAGGGCCAGTGGGCCGCGTTGAACGAGACCATGGCGAACCAGGGGGCTGGTGTGCCCGCGATCCACGCCAGCGCATCGTCCACGGTGTCGCTGGTCTGGTAGGCCTCCACCCAGGAGAACGCGCCGTCGACCGCCTTCTCCCACACGAAGTAGTCGGCCTCGACACCGTCGGGCCCCTCGGTGCAGGCCATGCCGGTGCTCCCGATGGAGCCGGACGCGTGCTGGAAGCCGACCCGCAACGGATGGCTGGCCGGCTCGTCGACGAGGCAGCTCGCGAGGTGCCACTTTCCGAAGAGCGCGGACGCGTACCCGGCCTCCGTGAGGAGCGCCGGCAGCGTGGGCAGCTCGGGATCGAGCTCGATCACCTCCCCGTCGTGGTCGATGAACACACCGATGCCGTGGTCTTCAGGGTGCAGGCCGGTCAGCAGGGACGCGCGCGTGGGCGAGCAGGTGGGTGCGACCCAGGCCTGCTCGAAGACGACCGACTGCTCGCCCAGCGCATCGAGGGTGGGGGTGGTCGCCGTGTCGCCCACGGCGCCGTAGCTGGCCAGGGTCTCCGTGCCGACGTCGTCGAGCACCACCCAGAGGATGTTGGGGCGGAAGGGCACGCTGGAGTCCGCAGGGTCGCTGGTGGACGCGCCGCCGGTCTCCGCGTGGGTGTCGCCGTCTTCCACCGCGGACGTGTCGTCGAGGTCGCTCGCCGGGCCCGGCCTGCTGCAGGCGTGCCAGAGGAGCCAGCTAGTCGCAACCATCGCGATCGCACGCGAAGCTGGCGCCCTTGCCGTAGGTGTGCGCCTCGTCGCCGTGTCCGTGGTAGACGTCCTCGGGGCTGTTGTCGACGAAGTCGACGTTCGTCCCGGACATCGAGGCGCCGATGAACAACACGGCGCCGCCCTGGTGGATGGCCTGGTTGCCCTCGAAGCGCACGCTGTCGAAGGTGGCGTAGGAGTCCGTCCCGACCGCTACGGCCCCAGCGTCCTTCGCGAAGTTGCCCGAGAAGGTGACGTTGGTGTAGCTCACGTCGGCGTCGCGGTGGTAGAAGAGCGCGCCTCCGAGGTCACCCGCGGTGTTGTCCTCGAAGAGCACGTCCTCGAAGGTCAGGTCACCATCCGCGAAGTTCATCCCCCCGCCCTCCTGGTGGGAGGTGTTCCGACGGATGATGGTGTCGGTGATCACGGCGGTGTTGTAGTACATCATCACCGCGCCAGCGTCCGACATCGAGACGTTCTCCTCGAAGATCGAGCCCGTGATGTTCAGGTAGGCGTCGTAGACCGTGAGGGTGGCCCCGTAGGTGCCGACGTTGCCACGGAAGAGGCTGTCCACGACGGTGAGGTGGCAGCCATCGCCGATGCCCATCGCGCCGGCCACCTCGGGTGAGTAGTTGTCGAGCGCCTGGACGTTGTCGAGATCGACGGTGGAGTTGCCCATGCAGGCCAGGGCACCACCGACGATGTAGTCGCCGCGCCAGGGCGTCATCGGCGCGTCGGCGCCGCCGTTCTGCAGGGTCAGATCCTGGATGCGCAGCGCCAGCCCGCTCTGGTAGAGCGTGATGATCGTGTGCACCTGGGCGCCATCGAGGCTGGCGTCCTCGTAGCCCTGCAGGGTGATGTCGGCGTCGATGCCGAAGCCGGCGTACCAGGGTCCGCCGCAGAGCGACAGCGTGCCGGGATCCTCCAGGATGTGCACCACGGGTGCCTTCCAGGTCCCGGCTGCGAGGGTCTTGGACCAGTCCTCGACGGCACCGTCGTCGCCCGTCCACGTGGCGATGCCAGCGTCCGAAGCCCAGGCCAGGTCGCAGTCGGTCTGGCGCCCGTCGCAGATCTCGGCAGCGCCCGGAAACACCATGGCGTCGCCATCGTCGCAGTCGACGTCGTCCAGGTAGCCGTCACCGTCGTCGTCGACGGGATCCGGTGGGGAGGTGTCGACCGGGGGGGCGGTGTCGAGCGGGCCGCTGTCGATCGGGGCAGAGTCGCTGGCGGAGTCGAGCGCGGTGTCGACCACCGGCGCGCCGGTCTCCTCGGCGTCTTCGGCCGAGTCGAGCGCCGGCTTGTCCGCGCAGCCGATCAAGAGCATCCACATTCCGACACCTCGTGGGCTGCAGACTACACGTGGCATGCTCGATCGATGTGGTTCTTCGCCATGGCCACGGCCGCACCCCTGCTCGTCCGAGCGGGCGAGCTGAGCGCGCTGCACGGTGAAGGCCCGGTGGACCGCACGGGCCACGACGTGGCGGCGGTCGGTGACACCGACGGAGACGGCCTGCCCGGCCTGCTCGTCGGCGCGGCGTTCTCCGACCGGGGCGGCGTGGACGCGGGCGCCGCCTTCCTGGTCGAGGGACGGGTCGGCGGGCCCATCGGCCTCGTGGCGTTGACGGGCGCAGCGGCCGGCGACGCGGCGGGCGCAGCGGTCGACGGCTGGGACGCCGATGGCGACGGCTTCTCGGACCTGGTGATCGGTGCCTCCGATCAGGATCTCCTGGCCGGAGCGGCGTGGCTGGTGCACGGACCCGTCACGGGAGGGGCGCTCCCGGATGTCGGCGGCGCGCTGACCGGAGAGGCCGCCGGGGACCAGGCCGGCTGGGCCGTCGCGCTCGTGGACCTCGACGGCGACGCCACGGCAGAGCTCGCGGTCGGAGCGCCCGGCTACGGGGATGGCGCGGTGTACCTGGTCAGCGGCCCGCTCTCGGGGGCGCTCGCCGACAGTGCCCGACTCGACGGCTCCGGCGCGGCGGGAAGCGCGCTGGCACGAGCCGGCGACACCGACGGCGACGGGCTGGACGAGCTGTTGATCGGTGCGCCCGACCACGACACCACGTGGCTCCTGACGGGCCTGGCCGCGGCCGGGGATCTTGCGGATCGTGCCACGGCCGAGCTCGTCGGCGCCTCCGACGGCGCCGGCACCTGGCTCGCAGGCGCCGGCGATCTCGACGGCGACGGGCTCGACGATGTGATCCTCGGCGCCCCGGCGCTGGGCGTCGGCGGCACCCGTGCCGGTGGCGCCTACATCGTGTCGGGACCCATCACCGGCACGATCGACCTGGCGGCCGGTGCCGACGCCGTGCTCTTCGGCACCGTGCCCGGCGCCAACGCCGGCGTGAAGGTCGCCTCGGCTGGCGACCTCGACGTCGACGGCTTCGGTGACGTGCTCCTGGGAGCACCCGCCACCGGCCCCGGTCACGCCTGGCTCGTGCATGGCCCGGTCAGCGGCTCCACCCGGCTGGGGCGCGCGGCGAGCGCCCGGCTGCAGGGCGCCTCCGCGGGCGACCGCTTCGGGGACGGACTCGCAGCTCCGGGCGACCTGAACGGCGACGGCCTGTCGGACCTCGCCTTCACCGCCATCGGCGTCGGCCCGGACGCCGGAGCCCTCTACCTCTGGAGCCCCTGAGCTCACAGGATCAGGGTGGAGTCGCCGAACTCGTGGTTCCGGTAGCCCTGGGCGACCGCGTGCCGGTGCCCGGCCAGCAGGAGCGGCTCGGGCGCGAAGGCGCGCATCATGCGGAAGTGGGGCTCGCGGGGTTCGTGCATGCCCGAGAGCAAGCCGTGCACGACGGCGAGCTCCGTGTCGGGGCCGAGGGTGAGCGTGGTCGTGCCGCGGAGCGGCCCACGGGCCGCGGATTCAAGGGCCCGGACCACGCTGGTTCCCGCCGCGACCACGCGATCCGCCGCCAGCACGCCCGCCCAGGTCGCCAAGGGCACCTGGTAGCGCTCGGGCAGCGGCAAGGCCGCATCGAGCGCTCGGTCGCCGGTGGCCGAGAGGCCCGCCCCGTGGGTGAGCGGAAGGATGCGCACCCCCCGCTCCACCAGACGGTCGCGCAGTGCCTGGCCCAAGGGACGACCGGCCGAGGGCATCTCCACGGCCCAGGGCCTCCCGGCGTAGGGGGTCTGCACCTCAGCAAGGCGGAGCGGCTGCTCCATGTAGCTGTACTGGACCGGCACGCCTCGTTCCCAGATCAAGCCCGTGGGCAAGGCCAGCCGGACCAGCCGCGGCGACAGCTCGGAGCGCTCGACCACCTCGGCCGTGGCGTCGCCGATCCGCACCTCGTCGCCGGTCTCGGGGACCGGAGGCGCCACCCTCAGGTCGGTGTCGTCGCGCCAGGAACCCCGTCCGAACAGCACGGTCCAGGCCGACCCGTCGGCGTCCGGCGCCTCCGCGAGCCGCAGCTCGATCGCCTCCCCGGCCAGCTCACCATGGAAGGAGGCCGGCAAGGTGGCCGCGTCGTTGACGATGAGGACATCGCCCGGTCCGAGGAGCGCAGCGAGATCCGAGACCGCCGCATCGCGCCAGCTCCCGGTAGGACGGTCGATGACGAGGAGACGGTTCTCGCGCGCGGGGCGTGCAAAGGTCATGGCAGACATGGCGGCCCCTTCAGGCGACGAGGCGGCTGCCGCTGGTCAGCGGGCCGTCGAGGTGGTCGAGCAAGCGGCGAGCGACGTCGTCGGGCCGCGCCAGCGTGCTGGGGTCCGCGTCCGGCAGGGCGGCCGCGTGCAACGCCGTGTCCATCTCGGTCGGATCGACCGCCAGGAAGCGCACCGACGGGAGCTCCTCCGCCCACACCCGCACGAGGTGGTCGAGCGCGGCCTTGCTCACGCTGTAGGCACCCCATGTGGGGTAGGCCTCGACCGCCGCATCGGAGCTGATCGAGACCACCGTGCCGCCTCCGTGGAGCGCCATCTGCCCCACCAGCAGCCGCGTCAGGCGGAACGGTCCGAGCAGGTTGACCTGGAGCACCCGCTCCAGCTCATCGGGGGTGGTGTCGGCCAGCGGTCGCAGCGGCGTCGGTCCGAGGGTGCTGGCGTTGTGGATCACCAGCGAGACGGGGCCCGCGAGTGCGGAAGCCTGGCCGGTGATGCGCGCCGCGGCCTCCGGATCGCCGAGATCCACCGCGATGCCCCAGGCCTGGCCGCCCGCCGCGCGGATCGCGGCGACGGCGGCGTCCAGGGGGACCTGCTGGCGGGCGACCAGCACGACGTGGGTGCCTCGCTCGGCGAGGTGGGTGGCGAGCGCGCGTCCGAGGCCGCGGCTGGCTCCAGTCACGAGGGCGACGGGGTGGGTGGCGTTCATGGTGGCTCTCCTTGGGTGTGCATCCAAGGTGCTCGCCCACACGGCGCGGGGCGCGAAGCGCGCCAATCCCTTGGCACGAGGTCCACAGATGGGCGCCAGGAGGCACGTGTGGACGAAGGGTCGGATCTGGCGGACGGGCAGCTGGAGGCCGAACCCTCGCGGGTCCCTACCTTGCAAGCGTGGCACGGAGTCACACCCAAGGAGTCCACCATGTTGCTTCCGACCTCGCCCTCGCCCTCGTCTCCGCCGCCGCAGCGCTCCCCGCCGAGCCCAGCAGCATCGCGGACCACACCGCCGCCGCGAGCGACAAGGCCAAGCGTCCGTTGCTCGCCGCGGGGCTGAACTCACGCCGGGTGGACGTGTCCCGCAGCGCCTTCTACGCCCGCTTCACCGAGCTCGTGGGTGAGGGCCCGTCGAGGCACCTCACCCGGTGGAGGATGCGGGTCGCCATGGACCTCATGCAGCGGCACGACCTGAGCACCTACGAGCTGGCCGTGCAGGTCGGCTACAGCTCCGAAGACTCCTTCGCGCGGGCGTTCGAGCGCACCATCGGCCAGAGCCCCAGCGCGTGGCGACGGGCGCAGCAGGACACCACCTGACGGCCCCACGCCCTCGCTGGCAGAGCCGCGAGAGACAGCTTAGGAAGCCGACCGCCAACAAGGCCTTCCCATGCCCTGGCTGAACGCCGCGCTGTTCCTGCTGATCGCTGCCGCCATCCCGCTCGGCACCCTGCTGGGCGCGAGGCTGCTGCGCGTGAAGCCCAAGAAGGTGCCGCCCACCCGTGGCGACACCTACGAGTGCGGCGAAGAGCCCGAGGGTCCGGCCTGGGTGCGCTTCCACCCCCGCTACTACGTGGTGGCGCTGGTCTTCGTGCTCTTCGACGTGGAGGCCGCCTTCCTGTTGCCCTGGGCGCTCGAGATCCGGGACCTCGGGGGGCTGGCGATCGCCGACATGGCCATCTTCCTCGGCATCCTCACGCTCGGCTGGGTCTACGCCCTGCGGAAGGGGGCGCTCCGATGGCAGTAGACGAGTCCGGCCGCAACTTCGACCACCCGCTCTACAGCACCCTGGAGCGCATGCCGGGGGTGTCGGTCGGCCTCACCACCCTCGACCAGCTGCTCAGCTGGGGCCAGAAGAACGCCCTCTGGGTCTTCCCCATGGCCACCTCCTGCTGCGGCATCGAGTTCATGGCCGCGGCCTGCAGCCGCTTCGACATGGATCGGATCGGCTCCATCGCGCGCGGCACCCCCCGGCAGTGCGACGTCATGGTCGTGGCGGGCACCATCACCGTGAAGATGGCCCCCCGCGTGAAGAAGCTCTGGGACCAGATGCCCGAGCCCAAGTGGTGCATCGCCATGGGCAGCTGCGCGATCTCCGGCGACTTCTACCGCGACATCTACAGCGTGGTGCCCGGCATCGACACCTTCCTGCCGGTCGACGTGTACGTACCGGGTTGCCCGCCCAACCCCGATGCCCTGCTCAACGGCCTCCGCCGCCTCCAGGACAAGATCGAGGCCCAGCGAAACGGCACCTGGGTCGAGCCCGAGAAGCGTCCCGAGACCTTCGGCATGCAGCATCCCGGGATCCCGAGGTGGGGCACCGACGAGCGTGACGCACAAGGCGTGGACGACGCGCAGATGTTCCGCGTGCAGAACATGGACCCCGGCGGCGCCTCGCTCCGCCCCGAGGCGCGGGACACGACCTCTTCGGAGGCCGAGTGAAGGCCTGCCACGACGCCATCGCCCTCTGCGAGAGCCTCGGGCTCGGCGAGGTCGATCCCGAGCACGGCCCCCTGGTGCCCGCCGAGCGGGGGCGCGAGCTGGCCGCCGGCCTGAAGGCCCTCGGCTACGACTACTTCGTCACCTGCGTCGCCACGCACCTCCCCGCGGTCGAAGCCACCGACGACGAGCCGGGCGTGCCGGAGCGCTTCCTGGTCGCCTACCGGGTGCGTCGGATGCCGAAGGGTCACTTCGCCTTCCGCTTCGAGGTCGAGCAGGACTGCCCCTCGATGGTCGCCTTCTGGAGCGGCGCCGACTGGCACGAGCGCGAGCAGTACGACCTCGTCGGCGTGCGCTTCGAAGGCCACCCCGATCTCCGGCGGATCATGATGCCGGAGGACTGGGAGGGCCACCCGCTCCGGAAGGACTACGCCATCGAGACGAGGCACTTCCCGTGGCGCTAGCCCGTTGGTCCGGGATGCCTGCGCTGGGCGACGTGCCGGTGCAGATCGACGTCGATCCGTACATGGACATCGACGCGTACGACGCCGAGGGCGACCTGATGGTCCTGAACCTCGGGCCGCAGCATCCGTCGACCCACGGGGTCTTCCGCGTCAAGCTCTACCTGGACGGCGAGGTCTGCATCAAGGCGGTGCCGTACCTCGGGTACCTGCACCGGGGCGTCGAGAAGCTCTGCGAGAAGCTCACCTACGCCAACGTCATCCCCATCGTCGACAAGAACGACTACGTCGCGCCGATGACCAGCGAGTGGGGCCTGGTCGCCGGGTTCGAGAAGCTCATCGGCGTCGAGCCTACGCCGCGAGCCAAGGTGATGCGCACCATCCTGGGGGAGCTGCAGCGCTGCGCGAGCCACCTCCTCTGGATCGGCACCTTCACGCTCGACATGGGCGGCGCCATCGGCGGCGGCGCCACCGTGTTCATGCACACCTTCCGCGAGCGCGAGGCCATCCTCGACGTCTTCGCAGAGCTCACCGGCTGCCGCTTCCACTACAACCACTTCACGGTGGGTGGTCAACGGCACGACGTGCCGGCCGGCTGGGGCGCGATGGTCAAGGCGGTCTGCGACCTCCTCGAAGCACGCACCGAGGAGTACGAGAGCTACCTGACCGACAACACGGTCTTCAAGGCGCGCACCGTGGGGGTGGGCGTCATCGACCGCCAGCTCTGCCTGGAGCACGGCCTCGGCGGACCCATCGGTCGTGCCAGCGGGGTGGACTTCGACCTCCGTCGTGACGGCGACGACTACGGGGCGTACGGCACGGTCGACTGGAAGGTGCACACGCACACCGACGGCGACTGCTACGCCCGCTACCTGGTGCGGCTGAACGAGCTCCGCACGTCCATCGCCATCGTGCGCCAGCTCATCGACGGCATCCCCGAGGGCCCCATCTGCTCGCTGAAGCAGGTCAAGCTGCCCGGTGCCGTGAAGCCCAAGGCCAAGGCCTCGATGGCGTACGCGGCCATCGAGACCCCCCGCGGCGAGCTGGGCACCTGGGTGATGGCCAACAGCGAACGCAAGCTCATGCCCCACCCCTACCGGTGCAAGCTGCGCCCGCCGAGCCTGCACGCCGTGAGCCTGCTCCCGTACATCTGCCCGGGCAACAACGTCTCCGACATCGTGGTCACCCTCGGCTCCCTCGACCCCATCATGGGCGAGGTGGACCGGTGAGCCTGTTGGGCGCTGGCATCCTGGGCTTCATCGCCGTGAACGTGGCGATGCTCTTGGCGGGCTGGGGGGTGTGGTACGAGCGCAAGTTCGCCGGCCGCATGCAGTCCCGACCCGGCCCCACCGAGGTCGGGCCGATCGGCTTGCTGCAGCCCATCGCCGACATCCTGAAGCTCATGCAGAAGGAAGACACGGTGCCGCGCGACGCGGACGCCGGGCTCTTCCACCTCGCGCCGCCGCTCACCGTGCTCGTCACCCTGGCGGTGATGGCGGTCACGCCCTTCGGGCCCGGGCTGGTGGTCGCCGACCTCGAGGTCGGGCTGCTCTTCGCCCTGGCCATCGGCAGCGTCATCGTCTTGCCCGTCTGGATGGCCGGCTGGGCGTCGAACAACAAGTACGCGCTGCTGGGCGCCATGCGCTCGGCCGCCCAGGGCGTGGCCTACGAAGTGCCACTCCTGCTCGCCGCCGCCGTGCCCGTGATCTACGCGGGGAGCTTCCGCATCAGCGACATCGTGGAGGCGCAGGCCGGCTACCACTGGTACGTCGGCTGGCCTCCGGGCCCGGGGCTCGTCGCCTTCTGCTTGTTCTTCCTCTGCTCGCTGGCGGAAGCGAACCGGATCCCCTTCGACATCCCCGAAGCGGAGTCCGAGCTCGTGGCCGGCGTCTCGATCGAGTACTCCGGCATGAAGTTCGGCCTCTTCTACGTGGCCGAGTACCTGCACACCATCATCGCCTCGCTGCTGGCGGCGCTGCTGTTCCTCGGGGGCTGGGAGGGACCCGGTTCCGACCAGGCGCCGTGGCTGGGCACGGTCTGGCTCCTCGCCAAGACCCTCGGCCTGTTCGGCTTCATCTTCTGGGCTCGCTGGACCTTCATGCGCTACCGCAGCGACCAGCTCATGCGGCTGTGCTGGGTGGTGTTCGTGCCCACCGGCCTCGCGTTGGTGGCCTCGAGCGCGGTGCTGGTCTGGCTGGGGGTCGTGTGAGCTCTCTCTGGTCCGCGCTGGAGACCGGGCTGCGCAACCTGCTGCGCCCGACCACCACCGAGCCGCTTCCTTGGAAGGGCACGGTCTCGAAGGCGGAGCGCTTCCGCTCGACCTTTGCCCTGGTGCACACGCCGCCCGACTCCGACGAAGAGCGGGAGCGGCTGCGGAACATCCCCACACGCTTGATCCGCGGCGAGGAGAAGCGCCGCGAAGACCTCGGCATGTCGGAGGACGAGTGGGCGAACTTCGGCGAAGAAGCCTGCATCGGCTGCCGGATGTGCGAGAAGATCTGCCCGAGCGACATCATCTCGATGGAGCCCACCGGGCGCGTCGAGAGCCCCGTGAAGCTCGACCGCAAGGGCGGACCGGCGAAGCGCCAGTACGTCTCGCAGTTCACGCTCGACCTCAACGCGTGCATCGTGTGCGAGCTCTGCATCCAGGTGTGCCCGGAAGACGCCATCGTGATGCTCAAGGTGCAGGAGCCCCCCGGCTACAGCCGCGAGGCGCTGGTCCTCACCATCGACAAGCTCTACGACAACGAAGCACTCGACCAGAACTACTGGGCCAACGGCTCCATCCTGATCGACATGCAGGACCCCAAGAAGGGGGAAACGTGAGCTGGGTCGTGTTCGGCGGGGTGGCGGCCACCATGCTCACGGGCGCGGTCCAGGTGGCGCGTAGCGACGACCTCGTGCACGCCATCTTCTGGCTCGCCTTCACCCTCGTCGGCACCGCGGCGGGCTTCGCCATGATGCAAGCCGACCTCATCGCCGTCTTGCAGGTCATGCTCTACACCGGCGGCGTGGTCACCCTCATGCTGTTCTCGGTGTTGCTCACGCGGCGTCTCGACAGCGCCCGGGCCTCGGTGGCCAGCGTGGGCACGTCCTCGGGCCTGTTCGTGGCCATCGGCTTCGCCGTGCTGGTGCTCCCAGCCGTCTTCACCTCGGCGCTGCCCGACGGCACGCCGGCCATCGCCGACTCGGCCGCCGTGGCGGAGTCGTTCCTCACCAGGCACCTGATCGCGTTCGAGGCGCTCTCCGTGCTGCTGCTCGCAGCGATGATCGGAGCCATCGTCATCGCTCGACGCAAGGACTGGGGGGGCGAGTGGTGATCCCCCTGAGCGCCTGGCTCACCCTCGCCGCGCTGATGTTCGCGTGCGGCCTCTACGCCGTGCTCACGCGACGCAACGCGCTCGCGCTGCTGCTCGGCGTCGAGCTGATGGCCAACGCCGCCAACCTGAACCTCGTCGCCTTCGGGGCCGCCCAGGGCTCCTACGAAGGCCAGGTGATGGCCCTGTTCGGCATGGCGCTGACCGTGGCCGAGGTGGCGGTCGGCCTCGCGGTGGTCATCCAGCTCTACCGGCGCCACAAGGACATCCGGATCGACGCCGCCTCGGAGCTGTCGGGATGACCCTGAGCCAGGCCCCCTTCATCGTGATCTTCGCGCCGCTCGCAGCGTTCCTGCTGCTCGGCGCCATCGCGCCCCTGCGCCGCAGCGGCAAGGCCGCCGCTGGACTCGTCATCCTGGCCACGGCGTTCAGCTTCGAGGCCACGGTCGAGCTGCTCGTGCACGTCCTGCGCGGCGGGCGGGACCTGGAGCTCAGCTACCGGTGGATCCGGGTGGCAGGGGAACCCCTCGCCGAGGTGGGCCTGCTCGTCGACGGCACCTCCGCTCCCATGGCGGCCGTGGTCGGCCTGGTGGCGCTCTGCGTGCAGATCTACTCCTTGGGCTACCTCGGACCGGAGGAGCACACGAAGGCCGACATCGGCCGCTACTACACCTGGCACGCGCTCTTCGTGGTGGCGATGCAGAGCCTGGTCCTGGCACCGAACCTCCTCCAGCTCTTCATCGGCTGGGAGCTCGTGGGGCTCTGCAGCTACCTGCTCATCGGCTTCTACTGGGAGCGCGCGTACGCCGGCAAGGCGGCGGTGAAGGCCTTCTGGGTCAACAAGTTCGCCGACTCCTTCCTGATGCTCGGCCTGGTCGTCTTGTGGGTCGACACCCAGAGCTTCGGCTGGGACCTGGCCGGCCTGCCCGCCTTCAACGTCACCACGGTGGGCCTGCTCCTGCTGATGGGCACGGTCGCCAAGTCCGCGCAGGTGCCCCTCCACATCTGGCTGCCCGACGCGATGGCCGGACCCACGCCGGTCTCCGCGCTGCTCCACGCCGCCACGATGGTCGCGGCGGGTGTCTACCTGGTGCTGCGCGGGTGGCCGATCTTCGGCGGGTCCGAGGTCACGCTCACGGCCATGGCCTGGATCGGCAGCATCACCGCCATCACCGCGGCGATCTTCGCCTGCCTGCAGGACGACCTGAAGAAGCTGTTGGCCTACTCCACGTGCAGCCAGCTCGGCTACATGGTCGCGGCCTTGGGCGCTGGGGGCATGGCCGCCGGCTACTTCCACCTCACCACGCACGCCTTCTTCAAGGCGCTCTTGTTCCTGGGTGCCGGCTCGGTCATCCACGCCACCCACCAGCAGTCCATGAGCCGGATGGGCGGACTGGCCAAGGGCATGCCCGTCACCTTCGTGCTCTTCGCGATCGGCTCCGCAGCCCTCGTCGGGCTGCCGCCGTTCGCCGGGTTCTTCTCCAAGGAACTGGTGCTCGCCGAGCTCTGGCACGCAGGGCTCACCGTGCCCTTCCTGCTGTGCCTGCTGGGAGCCGCCGTCACGGGCTTCTACGTCACGCGGGCGTTGCTGCGCGTCTTCCTCCTCTCGGGCGAGCTCAGGATGCCGGCCCACGCCAAGGGGCACGAGTCGCCCTGGACCATGCTGCTCCCGATGCTCGCTCTGGCCGTGCTCACCCTCGGCGCCGGGTTCTTCCAGGCCGACTTCACGGCCACGGTCGCCGCCGAGCAGGCCTTCCACTTCGGAGGGGTCGGCATCGCGGCCATGGCGCTGGCGCTGGCCGGCGTCACGGCGGGCGTGCTCGTGCACCGCCTGGGCGCGCTCGGCGTGACCGGCGGCACGCCGATGATCGAAGATCGGCCGCTCGACGCCTTCTACGAGTGGGCCTACAAGGCCCGCCTGCTGGACTACGCGGCGGCCATCGCCTGGGTGGATCGGTACGTCGTCGACGGCCTGATGAACCTGGGTGCCTGGTGGACCCTGCGCGCGGCCGAGCTCGCGCGCCGCCTGCAGTCGGGCCGCATCAGCGACTACGTCTGGGCCGTGGGCATGGGCATGCTCGCCGTCATGGCGTACGGCCTGGTCTATGGGCTGGGGGCCTAGCGCATGGGGCTCTTGAGCGTCATCGTGCTCGCGCCCGCCGTGGCGGCGGCCCTCTTGATGCTGGTGCCCAACCGCAGCCGTGCGGTCGTGCGTCTCCTGTCGCTGCTCGGCGCGGCCGTGCCGCTGGTCGGCTCGGTGGTGGTGGCGCTGTCCTACGACCTCGGCGCGGGCGGCACGCAGATGCGGGAGCTGGTCACCCTGGTGCCGCAGCTCGGCATCGCGTGGAAGCTCGGCGTGGACGGCTGGGGGGTGGCGCTCTTGCTGCTCACCGGCATCATCCTGTTCGCCGGGGTCTTCGCCACGTGGACCCTGGAGCGCCGCGACAAGGAGTTCTACGCCCTGCTGCTGGTGCTCTCGGCGGGGGTGCTCGGCGTCTTCGTCAGCCTCGACCTGTTCGTCTTCTTCCTCTTCTACGAGATCGCCGTCCTGCCGATGTACCTGCTCATCGGCGTCTGGGGGTCCACGAAGAAGGTCGCGCCCGACGGCCCGTTCCGAGAGGCCTACGAAGCGCTCGACGTCGGCGGTCGCGAGTACGCCGCGATGAAGCTCACGCTGATGCTGCTCCTGGGCTCAGCGCTCATCCTGGCCGGCATGCTCGGCATGGTGCTCGAGGCCGGGTTGAACACCTGGGACCTCGAAGAGCTCCAGGACGTGGTCTACAGCCGCAACCTCCAGCTCTGGGCGTTCCCGGCGCTGTGGCTCGGGTTCGGCAGCCTCGCCGGGCTCTTCCCCTTCCACACCTGGTCACCCGACGGGCACGCGTCTGCACCCACGGCCGTGTCCATGCTCCACGCCGGCGTGCTGATGAAGCTCGGCGCGTTCGGCGTCTTGCGCGTCGGCATGGTGTGCCTGCCCGAGGGCGCCCAGTTCTGGGCCTTTGCCGTCGGGACCGTCGCCGTGATCAACGTGGTCTGGGGCGCGATGAGTGCCATGGGCCAGAAGGACCTGAAGTACGTCATCGCGTACTCCAGCGTGAGCCACATGGGCATCGTGCTGCTCGGCGCCGCCACGCTCACCGTGAACGGCTGGAACGGCGCGGTCTACCAGATGGTCGCCCATGGCGTGATGACCGGCCTCTTCTTCGCGCTCGTCGGCCTCATCTACGAGAAGGCCCACAGCCGCGAGATCTTCGCGATGGGCGGCTTCGCGAAGGCCGCGCCTGGCCTGGCGGTGTTCTTCACCATCGCCGGCCTCTCGTCGCTCGGCCTGCCCGGCACGGGTGGCTTCGTCGCCGAGTTCCTGGTCTTCCTCGGCGCCTGGGAGTCCGCGCACCCCTGGTGGGCGCTCCCCGGCATCCTCGGGGCCTTCCTCACCGCGCTCTACGTGCTGCGAGCGGTCCGCGCCATCTTCTGGGGACCGGGACCGTCGGAGGCCTTCCACGGCATGGACGACGCCCGCGGCCCCGAGTGGGTCGCCCCGGTGATCCTGGCAGCCTGCATCATCGTGTTCGGCCTCGTGCCCGACCTCTTGCTCCAGTTCATCGACGTCGCCACGGTCGAGTGGCTCGAGGCGCTGAAGTGACCGCCTGGAGCCTCACCAGCCCGCTCGTGCTCGAGATCGGCGTGCTCGCCACGGCCCTGCTCGTCTTCGTGGCCGACCTGCTCCTCGGCGTAGGGGAGCGGCGCGGGCTCGGCGCGCTCACGGCGATCGGCCTGACCGCGGTGCTCGGCCTGAGCTTCGGGCTCGACCTCGCCGGACCCAGCTGGGGCGGCGCCTACGTCGCCGACAACCTCGGCCTCTACCTGAAGCAGACCCTGCTGATCGCCGGCATCCTCGGCACCCTGGGCTCGATCGATCACGTCGACAAGCACTTCCCCGAGCGGCAGGGCGAGCACTACCTGCTGCTCCTCGCGTCCCTCACCGGGCTGATGTTGCTCACCGGCGCCCGCGACCTGCTGCTGTGGGTCGTCGCCTTCGAGCTCGCCGGGGTCCCGCTGTACGCCCTCGCCGCGCTGCGGAAGGCCGGCGACGGTCCAGAAGCGGCCCTGAAGCTCTACCTGACCGGCGCGGTGAGCTCGGCTGTGCTCATCTACGGGGTGTCGCTGACCTGGGGCATGGCCGGCACCACCTCGTTCGCCGGCCTCGGCCTCGTGTCCGCGGAACCCCTCTTCACCGTCGGCATGCTGCTCATCCTGGCCGGCGTCGGCTTCAAGATCGGAGCCGTGCCCTTCCACCTCTGGATGGCGGACACCTACCAGGGCGCTCCCGCGCCCACGGTGGCGCTGATGAGCGTGGCGCCCAAGGTCGCGGCCTTCGGTGGTCTGGTCCGGCTCTACAGCGTGGGCTTGGACGACCTGCACCACGTCTGGGCCCCCTTCGTCATCGCGCTCGCCGTGCTCGGCATGGTGGTCGGCAACCTCGCCGCCCTCGCGCAGACCGACGCCCGGCGGCTCCTGGCGCTCTCCGGCGTCGGACATGTGGGCCTGATGTTGCTCGCCCTCGGTGCCTCCACCCCCGAGACGGTGGGGATGCTGGTCTTCTACGCGCCGGCCTACGTCGTCACGAACATGGGGGCGTTCCTGATCGTCGGCGCGGTGGTCGACGAGCAGGATGGCGACCTGAGCGCCTTCGCGGGCCTCTCCCAGCGCAACCCCGCGCTCGGCCTGGCCATGCTCCTGTTCCTGCTGTCGCTCGCGGGCATTCCCTTCGTCGTCGGCTTCTGGGCCAAGGTGCTGCTGTTGTGGGCGGCGTGGAAGGCGGGCCTCGCGGTGCTCGTGGTGCTCGGCGCCATCCTCAGCGTGGTCGGCCTGTTCTACTACCTGAAGCTCGGGCGCTCGATCTACATCGAGGATCCGCCACGCACCGCGCCGCTGGTCGTGGGCACGTCCACGCGCCTCGCCATCGGGCTGTGCGTGATCGGCGTGGTCGGCATGGGCCTCTGGCCCAAGCCCTTCGTCGAGGGTGCGCTCGCTGCGGCCCGAACGCTCCTCTGACCGCCAGGGGACTCACTCAGGGCACCCTGTCCAGCGAAACGCGCCGAGCCCACGCTCATCGCAGGCGGCCAGAGAGCTGGATCGGGGCGACGACGAAGCCGCCTTCCGCTTGCTCGGCGAGCTCGATCCAACGCCACGACCGCTGCTCGAGCGGGCGGAGCGGGAGCTCGACCGTGACCGCGACAGACAGGAGACCCTCCTCCGGGTCGGCGCCGGCTACCGCGCCGCACGGGTCTGGCCGCACGCCCTCTTCCCGATCATCGCCCTCACCAACGCCGTCTCGATCGTCGTGGCCCGTTGGATGTGGGCGACGACGACGTGGATCCGCGACGCCATCGACGGGTAATCGGGGCCGCCCGTAGGCTCGGCCCCAGCGGGCTACGATGGACGAGCACCGCGGAGCAGAGCCCATGTGGACAGCGATCCTGTTCGCCTGCACCCAGGACGAGGTCGCAGACACGGCATCCGAGTCGATGGACTCCGCCGCGGAAGCCGCCGACACCGCGACGAGCGACACCGGCGATCCCGACCCCTGCCGACCGGGCAAGGGCCCGGCCGACGCCAACACCTGCGTCGGGTTCCGACTGGACGTGCACTCCGATGCGGGGGCCACCACCGACGGCATGGTGCAGTCCGGTCTCTTCACGGACAGCGACCCGATCACCCTCACGGGCACCGTGAAGAACACCTGCAACACGCCGGAGACCCTGGCCGACACGGCAGCGCGCGACTGCGCCGTGAAGGCCTTCGTGGTGACCGAGGCCGACGGCACGGTCCACGCCCAACAGAGCGTGTGCGGGCCGTCTGACGACGACACGGTGCTCTCGCCGGGCCAGAGCTCCGCGTCGACCTGGGCGTATGGCACCTTGAGCGAGGGCACCCACAACGTGGCCGTGTGCTGGGACTGGACCGACGTCCCGGCGCTGAGCTTCGACCTCGTGGTGGAGGCCGGGCCTTAGAGCATCGGCGGTGCGAGCGGCGGCAGCTGGTCCGGGGTGACCAGGCCGAAGTGCCACATGGCCCAGATGCCCGCCGAGAGCGTGGCGAGGGCCGCCATCCAGAACAGGTGCCAGACCCGCGGCAGCCGCGCCCCTCCCTGACCGCGCAGCAGCAGGCCCGCCATGCCGGCCGCGAGCACGAAACCCGCCAGCCCGTCCACGAACCAGTGCTGGTCGGTCGCCATGGTGCTGTACCAGATGAGCGCCCCCAGCCCGAAGAGGGCGGTGCCCACCGGCCGGTCCACCCGCCACACCACGTGGGCCGCCCAGAACGACACCGCCACGTGCATGCTGGGCAGGCAGTTGCTGGGGGGGTCGAAGGCACGGAACAAGGCCAGCAGGTAGCTGAAGTAGTCCACGACGGGCACCGGGTCGCGCGGCACGGTGACCGGCACGAGCACCCAGATCGGGACGGCGACCGCGTACATCAGCACCATGCCGAGGGCCCAGCGCTTCAACAAGCACAGGTCGTCGACCGCGCAGGGCACCGTGAGGGCCTGTGCGTACATGGCGAGGTAGATCGGGAGCCAGCGCGTGTCGAGGGGCACGGCGTCGTCGAGGCCGATCGGCAGCAGGCGGGGCTCGGCCAGGTCGAAGGTGACGAGGGTGGTGAGGTGGTAGGCGGCCACGCCGAAGATCACCGCCGCCGTGGTCCATCCGAGCCGCTCAGAACGCGTCATGGCCCATGGTGGCACGAGCCCCACAGAGCGCTCCGATGGTATGGCTACTACACTCCCTGAGGGCGCGCAGGAGGAACCGATGTGGTTGTGGATGGCCGTCGTGGCCTGCACCGACAAGGGGGCCGACACCCAGGGCGAGGCCCCTGACACCTCGGCACCTGCGCCGGTCGACGACGACGGCGACGGCTTCACCACCGCAGACGACTGCGACGACGACGACGACGACGTCTTCCCGGGCGCCGAGGAGGTCTGCAACGAGGTCGACGACGACTGCGACGGCCTGATCGACGACGACGACGACGACCTCGTCGAGTACGTCTGGTACTGGGACGACGACAGCGACGAGTTCGGTGGCGAGGCCTTCATGGCCTGCGAGCTGCCCATCGGCGCCACCCACATCGGCGGAGACTGCGACGACGACGACGACGCGGTGCACCCGGACGCCAGCGAGGTCTGCAACGGCTGGGACGACGACTGCGACGGCGACGTGGACAGCGACGACGCCAACTTCGACACCAGCTCGCTCACCACCTGGTACGCCGACGGCGACAACGACACGTACGGAACCTCCCTCGACACCATCACCGCGTGCGACCAGCCCGGAGGCTACGTCGATCAACCGGGGGACTGCGACGACGGCGACGCCGAGGTGAACCCCACCACCGCCTGGTACACCGACGCGGATCGCGATGGCTACGGCGAGGAGGGCGGCACCCCCACGAACGCGTGCGAGCAGCCGCTGGGCATGGAGCGCTCCACCGACGACTGCAACGACGACGACAGCAGCGTGCATCCGGGCGCCGACGAGCTCTGCGACGGCCTGGACAACGACTGCGACGGCGCGGCCGCCGAAGACGAAGTGGACGATGACGGCGACGGCTGGGTGCTCTGCGACGTGCACACGCTCGGCTGGGACGCGGGGGCCATCGAGGGAGGCGGAGACTGCGACGACGCCGACACCAGCACCTACCCGGACGCGCCGGAGACCTGCGACGACGGCCTCGACCACGACTGCGACACCCTGGCCGACTGCGACGACGGTGACTGCACCGAGGCGTGCTCGGAGGACTGCGGCGACGGCGTGGACAACGACGCCGACGCCTACGTCGACTGCGAAGACGACGAGTGCGTGGGCGTGCCCGTCTGCATCGAGGACTGCGAGGACGGCGCCGACAACGACGCGGACGGCTACACCGACTGCGCCGACGACGACTGCGACGGCGAGGCCGTGTGCATCGAGGACTGCGAGGACGGCGCCGACAACGACGCCGACGGCAACGCCGACTGCCTCGACGACGAGTGCTGGGGCGAGGAGGCCTGCAGCGACGAGATCTGGGTGATGAGCGCGGAGACCGACTGGGACTTCGCGGGCGTGGCGTGGGGCAACCTCTGGGCGGCCTACGGCTACAACGAGGCGGTCACCTACAGCTACGGCAGCGTGTACGTCTACGGCTACAAGATCGACGGAAGCGACAGCTTCACCTGCAGCGGCGAGCTCTTCGGCTACAGCTACGGCGCCACCCGGGACGTGGGCGGGTGGTCGTTCAACAGCACCAACAGCTACGGCTACGGCTTCGACTTCGCGCCCACCGACGGCGACGGCGTCGAGTGGGGCCCGGCCGGCTGCGAAGCCACCCTGCCTGCCAGCGTCATCACCTTCTCGCCGCGTGCCTTCGTGATGTACCGCACCCAGGACGACGGCAGCTACTACGCGCAGTACGACAGCTGGGCCAACGCCGCCACCTACGACTACGCCTACTACTTCTACGGCTACTCGGTCTACATCGACCGCATGCAGAACGGCAGCTCCAACCGGCCGGTGACCTGGTCGGGGTACTACACGCCCTGATCCTCCTGCTCGCTTGCGCCGCACCCGAGCCCGCCCCCAGGCCGGGACCGGTCGTGCTCGTCACCCTCGACACCACCCGGGCAGACCGGCTGGGCAGCTACGGCCACGACGCGGACACGCCCCACCTGGACGCGCTCGCGGCTCGAGGGGCCCGCTTCACGTCGGCCTGGACGGTCACGCCGCTCACGATTCCGAGCCACAGCTCGATGTTCACGGGGCTGTACCCGCCACGCCACGGTGTTCGCGACAACGGCGACGCGCGCTTGTCCGAGCACGCGCAGACCCTCGCCGAGCAGTTCACCGCCTCCGGACGGGTCGCCCGAGCGGCCGTCGGCGCCTACGTCACGCAAGCCCACTGGGGCTTCGGCCAGGGCTTCGACGCCTACGCCGACGACCTCGGCGTGCCCGGCGACCGCCTCAGCTGGCGTGTGGAGCGGGGGGCCGACGAGGTGATCGACGAGGCCTTGGGCCTGCTGCCGGGCGCCGACTTCCTCTGGGTGCACCTCTTCGACGCCCATCGGCCCTATGTCGGCGGCTACGACCGCGAGCTGGGCCGGCTCGACACCGCCGTCGGTCGCTTGGTCGCCGCGCTGCCACCGGAGGCCCACCTGCTGGTGGTCGGGGACCACGGTGAGGGGCTCGGCGAAGACGGGGAGGAGGAACACGGCCTGCTGCTCGGCCGGGCGACCGTGCAGGTCCCCCTCATCGCCACCGGTCCGGCCTTCACGGCGGCGGTGGTCGATGCACCCGTGAGCGTGGTCGACGTGTTCCCCACCGTGCTGGCGCTCGCTGGTCTGCCCGTGCCGGACGGCCTGGACGGGCGCGATCTCCGAGACGACGACCCGGGGCGGGTCGTGTACGCGGAGACCCTCTACGGGGAGGCACACTACGGCTGGAGCCCGCTGTACGGCGCCGCGGGCAGCGACGGCCTGGCGGTCGACGTGTCGGCCGATGCCCTCGGCCTGCAGCACATCGCGGCTGCGGTGCCGGCCTGGGAGCCGGAACGGGCCACGCTGGACGTGGCTGCGTTGGAGCAGCTCCAGGCCCTCGGCTACGTCGCGGGGCCAGCCGAGGTGACCGCCGCAGGCCTCGACCCGCGGGAGGGCATCGAGCTGCTGAAGCGGGTGCACGAGCTGGACGCCCGGAGCCCCGGCGAGCTGGTCGCCGAGCTGCGCAGCCTGCTCGCCGTTGCGCCCGGCATGCGCGACGTGCGGCTCCGGTTGGCGTTGACCCTGGCGCGCTCCGGACGGCCCGAGGAGGCCCTGGGGGAGCTCGCCACCGCCTACGGGCACGCACCGAACGCCACGGTCGCCACCATCAGCGGCCAGATCTGGCTGCAGGCCGGCGCCGCGCCCGAGGCGCTCCAGTGGTTCCGAGAAGCGCTGGAGCTGGACCCCCGGTCGACCGGGGCACGGGCCGGCGAAGTCGAGGCCCTGGTGCTCGCTGGAGCGCTCGGCGAAGCGTCGCTGGTGGCGGACGAGGCGCTGGCGGACGAGCCCGACCACGCGCGGGTGCGCATGGCTCGCGCCGCGCTCGCGCTGGGACGCGGCGAGCCTGTGACGAGCTTCGCGGAGGACCTGGAGCGCCTCGTCCAGGAGCGACCCCTGGAGCCCGGGCTCGCGGTGCTGACCGCGGCGCTCCACGCGGCGAATGGAGACGTCGTCCTGGCCGAGGAGCGCTACCTGGACGAGCTGCGCTGGCGACCCAAGGGCGTGGGCCCCCGGCTGGAGCTCGCGGCGCTCTACCGGAGCCAGCAGCGCTACCTCGACGAGGTCAAGGCCCTCCTGCCCCTGACCCGCCTGTACCCGGACGAGCCGCGCTTCCGCACCTACGTGGCCCAGGCCTACCAGGATCTCGGTCGGGACGACCTCGCGGACCCCTACCGGCGCTGATCCAGGATCAGGAGGCTGAGCCGCGTAGCGCCCGTCGGCAGCGTGCAGCGCGCAGCCAACGGCCTCGACGGTGGGGGTTCAGCGTGCCCAGCGGGCACGCGAAAGGGGGCCCATCGAGGGGCCCCCTTTCAGAGAGGAAGCCGCCCCGTCGAACGCCCGCAGGGCCAGAGAGCGGGAGCGTGCGGGCTGCGCGTGGAGCGCAGCCCGTGCGCTAGTCGGTCCAGTCCGGGTACGGCCGCGCCTGCTTCACGAAGAGGGTGGGCTCACCACCCGAGTCCTGGTCGTCGAACTTGAACTCGATGTCCATGCCGTAGCCGATGCCTGTGTTGTAGGCCTCGCCGAAGAACTGGTGGATCGCGTCCATCGCCACGCCCAGCTCGTGCACCTGGTCGTTGGTGAGCACATGCTCCCCTTCCGGGACCAGGTTGGAGGTGGCGATGTAGGCCGTGGGCTGCCCCGAGGTGTAGTAGTAGTACAGGAACTGGTCCGACGTGATGCCATCGGGGGGCGCCACCACGCTGGTCTCTCCGGCCTGCACGTTCACGTAGAAGGCGGGGTTCAGGCCACTGGAGTCGAAGATGTTGCCGGTGATCGCCACGCCGTTGGCTTCCTCGTCGGTGAAGCTCGGGTGCACGAGCAACGACATGGCGATGTCGAGGTGGTTGATGCTGTAGTAGCTGCGCTCCTCGAACGCGCGGTAGCTCCACACGCTCGCCCACACCTCCCGGATGGCGTCCTCCACCGGGTAGTTCTTGTCGTCGGGGTCGCCGCTGACCGAGGTGTAGAGCCCGGCTCCGTTGAAGCCGGACACGTCCTCGGCGTTGGTGGAGCTGCGGAACCGGCAGCGCCGACCGAAGTCGTCGCGGACCTTGTTCTCGACCTCCTCGAGGAACACCGGGTCGAGCTCCGCCGCCATGATCGCTTCGCGGAAGGCCTCCAGCCGCTCCTTCCGGATGGCGGTGGATCCCTGGAAGTCCTTGTCGGCCATCATCAGCTCGGCCTCTTCCCAGAAGCCGTGGGTCTGCATGTGCTGGTCGTACCAGTACACGGGGATCATGAAGGCGTCGGGGTGCGGCACGTCGTCGCCGATCTCCGAGAGGGCCCCGAAGTGGCTGCCCTTGCCACCGAAGATGGGCACCGAGAGGTCGAGGGCCTCCCCCAGGCCGTAGGTCTCCAGGTCGAGCACGTCCTCGTCGTCGGTCAGCTCGGTGACGCTGGTGTCGAAGGGCGTGACGTCGATCGGGTCGGGCTTGTTGGCCTCCCACCAAGCGTCGGCTTCCTCCTGGGTGACCTCGGTGATGGTCCACTCGGTCGAGTCGACCACCAGGTGGACCCACTTGTCCTCGAGGGCGACCAGGTCCGGGTGCTCGAAGGCTTCGCGCAGCGCCATGTTCGGCGTGCCGCGGTTCTGCGACAACACGTTGATGTGCGAGAGCGGCGTCTGGAACTCCGCCGTGATGATGCCGGCGACCACGCCGATGTCGAGGGGCACCGCGTCGAGCACCACGAGCTCGCGGTAGCTCGGCGGCTCCACCTCGATCTCGTCGACCGTGTAGAAGCTCAGCTGCGCCATCGTCTCGCCGAGGTTCAGCGGCTGGAACGTGGTGTTGGCGTAGATCTCGTCGGTGGTGACGATGGGCACGTCGGAGGGGAGGTCGTCGATCAGCTGATCGATCGACGTGGACGTGGGGTGGAAGTAGAGCTCGGTGCCGAAGTACCCGTTGTCCCGGATCTTGTAGAAGGCCGACGCCACCATGTCGGCGCTGGCCGTGTCGTAGGGCGAGATCTCGTAGGCCCAGATCGCCGGCTCTTCGTAGAAGGTGAGGGCTCCGAGCAGGAAGCGGCGATCGGGGCTGAAGTACTCGCTGGCGTTGAACGACGCCATGTCGCCGACCAGCGGCAGGCCATCACCCGAGAGGTGGGCCGACGCGAAGTCCCAGTGGATGGGGTAGAGGCTCGAGTTCTGGAAGTACAGCGCGTCGCCGTCGGTGCGGTCGATCACGGTCTTGGCGCTTCGCGCACCGGGAATCGACGCGTCGAGCGGCGCGGACGCCAGCTTGTCGAAGTCTTCCCAGCAGCCGATCGCCTGCGAGAACTCGGGTTCCGCCTCGTCGATCACGCAGGACCACGAGGACGCGGAGTCCGTGGAACCGCTCTCGGTCGCCGGTCCACCACACATGCACGCCCAGAACAGGATCATCGCGTCTCCTCAAGGAACGACAACGCCACCGTGTATGTACACGATGGCGGAGGCGTCCGTCTGGAACTCGTTCGAGCTACGCGCCGGCGTCGTGCGCGTACTCGCCCTCGCCCTCGCCCTCGCCCTCGCCTTCGCCCTCGTAGATGGGATCCGGCTCGGCGGGCAGCGGCGAGGCCTCGGGCATCACGTGGTCCTCGGCGCATCGGGCGCAGGCCTTGGCCTGGCGCACGATCTCCCAGCCGATGCCGCCCGAGTCGTCCAGCCGAAGCGCGCGCTTCTTGCCGGAGATGCGCACGGGGTGCGCCTTGGGGCGGTGCGTGTAGCGCTTGGCGCGACGCTCGGTGACGACGTAGTTCAGCGGGGTGTTGGCGGCCGGAACGACGCCGCAGATCTCACAGCGGTACATGAGGGCTCCAGGGAGACGGCGGCGAGTAATGGATGCGTGCTGGCCTGTCCAGCGGGGTTAGCCTTCGACCATGGACGAACGCGCGAAGAGGATTGTCGAGGTCGCCATGGAGCTGGCCGAACAGGACGGCTTCGAGGCGGTGCGTCTGCGGGATCTGGCCCAGAAGGCCGACGTTGCGCTCGGCACCGTCTACCGGCGCTTTTCGAGCAAGGAGGACATCCTGGCGGCGGCGCTGGAGCTCGAGACCAGCAAGCTCCAGACCATGCTCTCGGGCCAGACCATCCCCGGAGCGGGTCCCCACGAGCGGGTGATGAAGTTCTTCGGCTTCGCCACCCAGGTGCTCACGGCCCGCCCGAAGCTCTCGCAGGCCATGTTGCGGGTGGTGGCGAGCGGCCAGCCGGAGCTGGCAGAGAAGGTCACCCGGTACCACGGCACGATGACCGACATCATCCGTGACGCGTTGCGGGGCGCCGAGCGCGCTGCCACACGCGACCCGCGTCGAGAGGACGCCGAGCACGACGTCGCCCTCATCCTGCAGGGCGTGTGGTTCGCAGCCCTCGTCGGCTGGACCGATGGCCTGCACGGGCCGGAAGCGGTCGTGATGCAGCTCGAGCGGGCCACGGAGCTGCTGCTCGCCGGGCTCGACGCCACCATCGGCTGATCACTCCAGGGTGCATCCCTCCGGGGTGTACCGCGCCTCGTGGCTCCAGAACAGGAGCGCCCGGCTCGTCACCACCTGCTCGTCGTAGTCGATGGTGGCCTTGGCGATGTCGGGGTCGACCCGGGTCCACTCCTGGCAGTAGGTGGCGTCCTGCTCGGACACGAACACGCAGCTGCAGGTCATCTTGGCGTTGAAGCGCACCGCCAGCTGGGGCAGCGACAGCTCGTAGGCATCCTTGGGCCCGCAAGCGAACAAGAGCAGGGTCAGCATCAGTCCACCATCTCGAGCACGAGCCGCATGAAGTGGTCGGTGTCGAGGCTACCGCCTCGGTCGTCTGCGGTGCGCACCACCACCAGGTCCCGGCTGGGCACCACGATCAGCTTCTGCCCCCAGTGCCCGTCCGCCAGGAACATGTCGGCGGGCGCGGAGGGCCACGGGGGGACCCCATCGGGCCCCGGCCGGTTGGGCCACACGTGCCGCCCGGGCACGTCGCCATCGCCGTCGCGATCCAGCGTCGCGTGGCTGTCGTTGCCATCGACCATGAAGGACACCCAGCCTTCCGCCAGGAGCCGCTCCTCACCGCGGCAGCCATCGGCGAGCATCAGCTGCCCGAAGCGGGCCAGGTCCCGGGGCGTGGTCCACACGTAGTTGCCTCCGGCGGGCACCCCCTTCCCGTCGCGCTCGAAGACGACGCCGGGCGCTCCGATGCGGTCGAACAGCAGATCGTGGGCGTAGCGCTCGCCGTGGCTGGGGAGGAGCGCGGCGTGCACGATGGCCGAGAGCACGTTGGAGTCGCCCGTGGAGTACATGTAGCTCTCGCCGGGTGGGGTGGCCGACGGGTGGGCGAGCACGAACGACGCCATGTTCGACCGGCCCTC
>CAZSAT010000005.1:105561-119459 GCA_964604675.1 uncultured Enterobacterales bacterium | reverse complement strand
CTAGGACCCGCCGATGCTCGCCCGTGGAACCCGACTCGATCACTACGTCATCGACGATCCGATCGCTGCGGGCGGCATGGGTGTGGTGTACCGCGGCCGCGACCTGAGGAGTGGCCAGCGCGTCGCACTCAAGGTCCTGATCGCCAGCCTGGCGCTCGACCCGAAGCTGCGGGCGCGCTTCGCGCAGGAAGCGTGGGTGCAGTCCCAGCTCAGCCACCCCGGCATCGTGCGGGTGCATCAGCTGGTGCAGGGCGGGGGGCACCTGGCCATCGCCATGGATCTCGTGCACGGGCCCAGCCTGGAGCAGGCCTTGATCAGCGAGCGGCCTGGACCGTGGACCTGCTCGGCCACCCTGGCCCTCGTCAGCCCACTGCTCGACGCCATGGCGCAGGCCCACGCGCGAGGGGTCGTACACCGCGACCTCAAGCCGGCCAATGTCCTGCTGGACCGGAGTGACGGTGGCTTCGGGCGACCGGTGATCACGGACTTCGGCCTCGCCAAGATCCGCTCGGACAGCCAGGGCCTGACGCGGACGGGGAGCCAGATGGGCACGGTGCCGTACATGGCGCCGGAGCAGTTCGAGGGCCGCACCGACATCGGCCCCCCCGCCGACGTGTTTGCTCTTGCGATGATCATGCACCGCTTGCTCACCGGCGCGCTGCCCATCGACCCGAGGAGCGCTGCCTCGGCCGCCCGGTTCTACTTCGGTGAGGTACGGCTCCCGTCGTACCCCGCCACGGCCAACGTCTCCCGTGCGCTCCGGCTCGCCCTCGACGGCGCCCTGTCGATGGATCCCGCTGCCCGGCCCCGTGATGCTGGCGCGTTGAAGCGCCTCCTCACCCAGCGTGATGCTCCGTCGCCGGCCCGCTTCCATCGAACGCTGACGCCTTCGTCACCACCAGCGGAAGCGCCGGCACGCCCGTTACCGAGCGACCCACCGGTCCAAGCCAGTGCCGAGCCGGTCGAGGACCTCTGGCCTCCGCGACGGCGCGGAGTGCCGGCGGTCGCGATGGGTGTCGGGACGCTCGCGCTGGCGCTGGGCGCGGCGGCGTGGTGGGCCGCGACGCCTGTCGAGACACGCATAGAGACGGTACCAGCGACCGCGATGCGCCCGGTGCCCATGGAACCGTCGGTGGAGGAGGACGCGGAGCTTGTGGACGACAACCTACTGCCCCGCGAACTTGACGACTTCTCGCGTGAGATGGAGGCTGCTCGTGTGCAGGCCAAGCGCGAGGCGGCCGAACAAGTCAGAACGAGAGACAGCAACACTCGGCAGGTCCAAGGGCCCGATCCCACGTCGGATCCGACTGGTGACCAGGACGGGTCCGGGGGAGCTTCGCCCGTAGCGCACTCCATCTACATCCGATTGAAGACCGTGGCATGCGATGACCAGAGCCCGCGGGTCGCGGTCGTGAGCGAGGCCGGGGACAGGACAGTCCTCCGTCACGCGGACATCGTCAAACTAGCACCCGGTCGGTACACGCTCGTGGCCTCCGAACACATGTCGGAGACCAGCAGTAGCGGCGATGTGTTGCTCGACGAGTCCCGGACGATCCACTACAACTGCAGGCACGACATCATGGGGCTGAGGTGACCGCCCCTACTCCCACCTGGCCTCCGGCCCCCCATACGCTCCCATGTCGCTCCGCGACCCGTCGGCATCCTCGATCGCCGGATCACCGGCGTCGACCAGCTCCGAGCCGCCCTGGAGGGTGAAGTCACGCGCTTCGTCGTCCACGAAGCCCGGATCGACGGCCACGTTGCCATCGGAGCCCGTCGGGTCCGAGACGCCATCGAAGCTCGACGCGTTCTCCCAGAAGTCGCTGTAGGACACGTCGATCGAACCGGCAACCGACAGCGCGCCACCCGCGTCGTAGTCGTAGTCGTACACCGACGACCCCGACGCGAAGCCGTCGCACGAACGCGCCACCGAGGTGTCCGTCGACAGCGTGTTGGCGGCCACCACCGCGTTGACGAGCTCCAGCGAGCCGCCCTCGGAGACATACACACCAGCGCCCAGCGGGGTCGCGTAGCCGCGGCCTGTGAACACGCCGTCCTGGCAGTAGATGGTGCCCACGGTCGACGCGTGAGCCTGGTTCCCGTACAGCACCACGTTGACCGCCACGACCTCGGCGTCGTCCCCGACATAGAGCCCACCTCCATAGGCGTCCGCATGAAGGTGCAGCTCAGTCTCGGAGATCGCGCTCACCGATGCTTCCACGCGGTTGCCTGCGATGACCACATTCTCGAGCCGCGGCGCCGAGTCGCCAGCAATGTAGACGCCTCCACCCACCGCCTCGGCCATGAGGGTGCCAGACCAGTAGAGGTCGGAGTTCGACGCGGACGCCTGGGCGACGTTGTCCACAACGACCAGGTGGCGCAGCGTGGGGCTGGCGTCCACGACAGAGAGCCCTCCACCGGTCTCGCTCTGTCCTCCGACCAATGTGAATCCGCCAAACAGGGTCTCGTCGCCAGCGCCCTCGCCGAAGCTGACCGTCACCCCGTCCTCTCCGCCGTCGATCACCGTGTCGTCCGGGCCCGCCACCCCCACGACGACCACGTCGCCTCCTTCGACGACCACGCTCTCGAAGTACACCCCACCCCAGACGCAGACCGGCTCGGTCCCGCCCAGAGCTGCGTCCACAGCGTCCTGGATGGTGCCAAAGGCGTCGGGCACCTCGAGGCCATCCGAGCCCGAGCAGTTGGCATCGACGCCATCGCCACAGGCCTCTGCGGCACCTGGGTGGACTTCGGCGTCCGAGTCGTCGCAGTCGTCGCCACCCGACCCGCCGTCGACGCCATCGCCGTCCTGGTCCCCATCGCTCCCCCCATCACAGTCCTGATCGACGCCGTCGTACCAGATCTCCAGGGCGCCCGGAGCCACATCGTCCCGGGTGTCGTCACAATCCCCGGCACACGTGGAGAAGCCATCGCCGTCTTCGTCGCGGTTGGACATCGTTGCGTCGGAGTCGTCGCAGTCGCCGTCGCAGGACGTGCTGCCATCTCCATCGACATCGTGAGGTGTGAGCGCAGCGTCCGAGTCGTCGCAGTCGTTCGACGAAGCGACGTAGCCATCGGGGGCCGTGCAGGCGACCTCGACGTCGCCCGCAACCCCCGCCCCATCGCCGTCTGCGTCCACGAACCACATCACCTCGTCGAGCGCGTCCTCGTCCACAGCGTCGTCGCAGTCGTCGTCCTGGCCGTTGCAGTACTCGGGTGCACCCACGAAGACCAGCGGATCGAGGTCGTCGCAGTCGTCGCCGCCTTCTTCCACGCCGAGGAACCCGTCGCGGTCCTCGTCGGAGGTCAGCCACGCCGCGCGTTCGGCAGGACCGAGCAGGCAGGACAGCGAGGCAATGAGAGGGAGATGGAGCAGAGTCACGACACCGTCGAACCAACGACGTGCAGCCTACTTCGACAGCCCGGCGGTCGCCTCCATCGAGGTCTCGACATGGCGGGCGAACCTCAGGTCGATCAACGCGCTGCCGTGCAAGGCGTGGCCGAGACACCTCCGCCCAACGACGTCCCGCACGCACCGAAGGGTCTCTTCCGGCAGATCGGAGTCCAACACGCGGAGCCGCACCACGGACCCGCTGGCCACCCGGACTCCAAGACGCGCCCTCCCCGACGCAGGAGGACAGGCGGCCAGGCGACCGTCCAAGGCCGTGAGGGCCGCCTCGACCGACTCCGAGGCCCTCGCCCCTTCCAGCAGCGGGAGGGCGTGGCTGACGAACATCCGCGCCTCGGCCGGGTGCGCATCGTCCAAGCACGGCTCTTCTTGGGCAACCCCCGAGCTCAGGGCGGCATCGAGGCTCAGGCTCACCACATCCCTCTCGGAGAACAGATCCTGCACCACCACCCTGCCCGCCGGACCCGGCGGCACCATCGCGCCTCACAGGAAGAACCGGGCCGGGTTCAGGGGCTCGGGCTCGGGCTCGGACCCGCCCTCGTCCGGCGGCCGAACGTCCCGGGAAGGCGCAGCACGCGTCGACTCGAGCGACGGGGCGAGGCGGGCCAGCAGCATGGAGTCGATGCGGTCCACTCGCGGCGTCTGCACAGGTTCGCTGGCCGCGTAGAGGAGCGAACCGACGGGAAGCATGCCGAGCAACACCAGGGCGAGGAGTCCGCAGAGTTGGGTCAAGCGGTCTGGATGAAGCACGTGGCGCACACGCCCACGACGCCCAACGACGCGTCACGCTTACAGGAGCTCACCAGCCCGATGGTGAGGAGCCGCCTCAGTCGTCCGCGTTGAAGTTGTGGCTGATGCTTCCCGTGACGTAGGACCCGATCTCGGCCACCAGGGCGTCGATCTCAGACGTCGTCAGGTTGTCGTTGAAGCTCATGCTGAGGTCGTCACCCACATAGCGAACGCCGTACAGCCCTTCGAGGTCCGTCAAGCTGTCGTTGTAGGAGATCCGGATGTCGGCGCCCACGGACTCGACGGCCTGGAGGACATCGAGGTCCGTGAACTCGGTGTAGGTGAGCCGCAGGTCACCCCCGATCTCCTCGAGGTCAGCCAGATCGGATGGCTCCACGCCTGGAGCATCCAGATCGAAGTCCCCACCGACCAGCTCCAGGTTCCTCAGTCCGTTGGCGTCGTCGATGCTGTCGCCATCGAGATCGAAGTCTCCCAGGACTTCGCGCAGGCAGCTCAGGCCGTCGAGGTCGGTGATGCTCGAGCCGCCTATGGAGAGGTCGCCAGCGATGGTCGAGTCGTAGCAGTCGCAGAAGTGGTCCGCGGCAGCCTGCTGTGAGATGCGGACGGACTCGTCGGAGAGGCCCTCGTCGACGCTGCCGTCACAGTCTTCGTCCACGCCGTCACAGTCCTCGTCGCGGCCCGAGTGCACGCCCGAGCTCTCATCGTCGCAATCGTCGCAGGCACCCCACCCATCCCCGTCCTCGTCGGGCAAGTCCACGTCACCGTCGCAGTCATCGTCTACGTCGTTGCACACCTCTTCAGCGCCGGGGTGGACATCGGCGGCGTCATCGTCGCAATCCCCTTCCTCCGCGGTCCACCCGTCGCCGTCCACGTCCAGCGCATTGGCCTCGCCAGATGACCCTGCTCCAGTGTCCGTCGAAGAGCCACCGCTGTCGTGGTTCCATGCGAGGCGGTCGGCCTCCGACAGCAACACACAGCCCGCCCAGAGCGCCCACACCAACACTATCGACCACCGACCGGGGATCTGCACCACTCGTGGCCGACACGACCACGCAAGGCCGAATCACGGATGCTGGTGCCGGTGCACATCGCCGTCATCATCGCATGCTGCGGGCGACCACGTCGGGTGCCTCCACGGTGTACGATCCGTCATGGACAAGTCGACTCGAACGCTCCGCTGGCTCGCCCGGGCAGCGTTCATCGTCATCCTGGTCGGAGCGCTCGCGCCACGAGCCTGGGCGACGCCGACAGACACCATCGCCAAGGAGGTGGCGAGTTCCCTGGACCCGTCGGTGGACGGGCCCCTCGCCGTGCAGGTCCGAGGCTACGGGGCGCTTCCGGGCTGGTTCGACGAAGAAGCCCTGGTGACCGACCTGCTCGGCCAGCTCGAAGCTGGCAGCGCCACCACGGAGCAACTGTTCGACGTCGTGCCCGAGCTGGTAGACCACCACGACGCGGCTCGCAACCGAGCCGACCTGGCACGACGCGGGTTCTCCTGGCTCGTGCTGGTGGAGTTGTTCCCGCAGCCGGACCGCGTCGACGCCTGCGTCCAGGTACTCAGCAGCAGCGAACAAACCACCGTCGGAGACCTTCTGCTCGTCAGCGTCTGGGAGGAGAGCGAGCGCCCAGCAGATGAGCCCCACGAGGAGGGTTCCATCAGCCTCCGTGTGATCACCTCTCCGACCGGAGCACGCGTCACTCGTGGAAAGACGGAGCTCGGTGAGGCGCCCGTCACCGTCCACATCACTCCGGGCGAACCCGTGCGCCTCGGCACCCACCTCAACGGACACTTCGGCGTGCCCTTCACCGTGGAGGCCAAGACCACGGGGAAGACCAGCGTGTCCATGGCGGGCGGCTACAGCCACCTCATCCAGTGGAAGCAGGGCGATCTGCACATCACGCTGCCCGCATGGGTCGACGTGGAGTTCGTCCAGCCCAGGAACAGCGTGCTCGAGATCTCGTACCTCGCCTGTTCCGATGGTTACCACCGCAGCGTGTTCGGCTCCAACGAGTGGAACAGCAAGACCTTCGTGGGCAAGATCACAGGCGACTGGGTCCACGCGATGGAGTGCACAGAGGGACCCATCGACTGGGAGCTGAGCGAGGGACGACGCACGTGCGCAGGACGATACGTGCTGGAACCATCCGCTGACACGTCACCCAGGCGCGTCCGGTTCACCTGCCCGGAAGGCGCGGTCGTCGAGCACTGAGCCGGCACGCGTTAGGGGCGCCCATGTCCACCGCGCGCCCCTGGTACCGCGACCAGACCCTGCACTGGGGCATGCTGGTCGCCACGTGGCTGCGCTTCCTGCCCATGGTCACCTGGCCCAGCCAGACCTGCGTGCGGGACGAGTGCACCTACCTGGGCCTGAGCTCCCGGATCATGGCTGGCGAGGGGTTGTCGCAGGCGGCGGCGGGCTGGCTGTGGGCGCCCGGCTACCCCTACCTGATGGCCGCGCACGACTGGGCGATGGGGCTCCCGGCCGCCGTCAAGGTCACCCAGACCCTGATCTTCCTGGTGTCGCTGGTCGTGGTCTACCGCGGCATGCACCGCCGCTTCGGCAAGCGCACGGCCGGCACCACCCTGTGGCTCCTGGCCCTCTCCCCCACCCTGATCTTCTTCGGCGCCAGCCTCTGGTCCGAGGTGCTCTACACCGCCGTGCTCTTCTTCGCGCTCTTCGCTCTCGACTGGGCGCGGCGGGGTGGTCCGGCCAGGGGGCTCTTGCCCGGCGCGCTCGTGGGCATCTGCGTGCTCTTCCGCGGCGTCGCCCAGTACATGCTGCCCATCTTCATGCTCGGCCTGTTGTGGAAGCGCCACAAGGAGCCGGGGGCCTACAAGGGCGTGGCCGCCATGGCCCTGGCCGCCACCCTCTTCGTGGCGCCCTACAGCGCAACCGCCACCGAGCGCTGGGGCGGCTTCGTGTTGAGCGACCGCACCATGGGCCAGATGATGTGGCTCGGCAACAACACCTTCGACCCGGTCACCTTCGACTGGGGCAACGGCACCCTCACCAAGTCCGGCTTCAACAAGCTCTTGCGCGATGGACGCGAGCGCTGCGACAAGAAGCTGGGCCCCATCGCCTGGGACGACTGCGAGCGCGAGGGCGGCGTCGCGTTCATCAAGAGCGAGCCCCGCGAGTTCGTGAGCCGCGTCCCTCTGCGGCTGGCGCAGCTGATGAACCCCCACTCCTTCCTCACGCGCCACCTGCGGTGGGGGAAGTGGCGCGAGCTGCCCAGGTGGACCCGCGAGCCGCTCATGGTCAGCACGGTGATCTGGAGCTTCGTCGCGATCGTCTTCGGCACCCTCGGCGCCTTCTCACGGGGGCGCGGCTGGATGCTGCTGGTGACCGGGCTGATCGTGGCCTACCACGGCGCCGCGATCAGCCTGCTCGCCGGCCTCTCGCGCTACCGCGTGCCCCTCGACGCGATCTGGCTCTTGTGGGCGGGAGCCTTCCTGGCGGCCCCGATCGAGAGCCTGAAGCTCTTGGTCGGCGAGCGCTGGCGGTGGGTGGGCTGCGGGCTGGCCCTCGCCGTGTTCCTGCCGCTGATGCTGTGGTTCCTCCCCGCCGGCTTCCCGGAGTGGCGCTCGTGGTCCTGATCCTGCTCGCCTGCACGGGCGCGCCCGACCCAGCGGTGGCCCCGCCGCAGCCCGAGGCCCTGCCCGCGGGCGGCGACCGTCCCGACATCGTGCTCGTCAGCGTCGACACGCTCCGCGCCGACCACCTCGGGAGCTACGGCTACACCGAGCGGCCCACCTCGCCCTTCCTCGACGAGCTCGCGGCCCGCGGCACCCGCTTCGAGCACGCCCGCAGCCCCTCCCCCTGGACCCTGCCCACCCACACCACGCTGTTCACGGGCCTGTTGCCCACCACGCACCTCGTGGTCGACGACGACCAGAAGGTGGACCTGGACACCGCCTGGCTGCCGCAGCAGCTCCGGAGCCAGGGCTACGTCACCTGCGGGGCCGTGGCCACGATGTACGTGAGCCGCAAGTTCGGCTTCGAGCGGGGCTTCGACGTCTTCGACGACTTCGGCATCGACAACGAGCGCAAGAACCTGCGCGGCGAGGTCGACGCCCAGGAGGTGGTGGACGCCGGGCTGGACTGCGTCGAGGAGCAGGGCGCCGGGCGGCCGACCTTCCTCTTCCTGCACCTCTACGACGTGCACTACCCCTACGCCGCGCCCGGCGACTGGGACGAGCTGTTCGACCGGGCGGGCACCGACGACGACGCCCGCTACCGGAACTACTTCAAGTACTTCAAGGAGCCGCTGGAGGCCGCGCAGCTCGCCCACCAGGTCGCGCAGTACGACGAGGAGATCGCCTACGTCGACGCACAGCTCAGGCGCCTCCACGACAGCTTCCGCGACCGCGACGTGCTCTTCCTGGTCACCGCCGACCACGGCGAGGAGTTCTTCGAACGCGGGAGCTGGGGCCACGCCCACACGCTCTACCCGGAGCAGCTGCGCGTGCCGCTCCTGGTCACGGGCCCCGGCGTGAAGACCCAGGTGATCTCCGAGACGGTGGGCACCCACGACATCGCGCCGACGCTGAGCGCGCTGGCGGGCAAGCCGATGGCCGGCGACGGCATCAGCCTGCTGGCGAGCCTGGTCGGCGACGAGGTCCTGCCGGGCCGCGCGTTCGTGTCCGACACCAGCCGCTTCAAGACCAACCGCGTGGGCCTCTGGGAGGACGGCCTGAGGCTCGACTGGGACCTGAAGGCCCGCAAGGTGGAGCTCTTCGCCGACGAGGCGGAGGCCATCGACCTGTCGGAGGACCGGCCCGAGGACGTCGCCCGACTCCAGAAGCGGCTCACCGAGGAGCTGGGCACCCCCTGGCACGCCGACGAGGGTGTGCTGAAGAGCGAGGGGGTGGTGCTCGCAGACGGCGCCATCGTGAAGCGCCCGGTCCGCGTCGAGGAGGCCGGCCTGGACTTCGTGGTCGTGCCGGCCGATGCGATGGTCGAGCACAGCCAAGGTCGCTGGCGCGCGGCGGGGGGCCCTCACCCCACCGAGGGCGACCCGGTCCGCTACGAGGGGCGAACGGGCGGGGTGGCGGTCGAGATGAGCGACGACGAGCGCGCGGCGCTCGAGGCGCTGGGCTACGTCCAGGAGTAGCGACGCGGGACTGCGAGCCTCGAGCCCTACAGCGCCCAGATCTCGCCAGCGCCCGGCTCCAGGCGCCGCACCGCTCCCCCGATCCCGGCCTCGCCGGTCAACAACTCCGTGCCCCCGGGACCTGGAACGGTCACCGCGTCCTCCGAGAGGTTCAGGAGCACCACGTGATCGTCCCCGAGCCGCCAGATCCGCGGCACGCGGTCGTCCGGGTTGACCAGCTCGGCGGGCGGCCCCACGTCGAAGCCCGAGAGGTGGGCCAGCGGCGCGACGGGCTCCGATGCCAGCCCCCGCAGCGCGAGCACCTCGTCGACGATGCCGATCGACAGGCGCTCCTCGCTGAGCGCGGGCAGGTCGTCGCCGAGCAGGATCGGGCCACCCGCCGCCACCACGCTGGCCACCGCGCCCCGCGCCTGCACGTCGGTGAAGGGCTCCCGGATGATCAGCTGGTCCGGGTCGGTCCACCACCAGATCCCGTTGGCGAAGGTGCTGGCCGCCGAGGCCCGGGCCTGCCAGCGGTAGTAGCCCTGCTGCGGGTCCGGGTCGGAGGTGAAGGCGATGTCGGCCCCGTGCCGCCAGCTCTCCGCGTAGCCGACCGACGGCAGCATCGGCGCGCCGCAGGCCAGCACCCAGCTGTCCCCGGCGGCCTCGCGCAGCAGGTCCATGGCGATGCGGTACGCCTCGAGCCCGGTCACGTCCTGATGGCGTACGCCGTGTTCGGCGCCGGCATAGAGGAAGTCGAGCTTCAGGTAGGTCCAGCCCTCGGCCACCCGGTCCGCGACCTGCTGGGCCATCCACGGGCCGGCGTCCGGGTGGGTCACGTCCACGATGACCATGTCGCCACCCTCGAGGTGGCCGTAGACCAGCTCCTCGCCCTGCTCGTCGAGCACCCACCAGTCGGGGTGCTCGCTGTAGACCGGGGCCCGCTTGTCCACGTAGAGCGGCGCCATCCACAGGCCGGGGGTGAAGCCCGCAGCCGCGATGTCGGTGGCGAGCTGTGCGGTGCCACCCGGGAAGTCGTCGCCGGCGGTCCAGTCTCCCCACCACGTCTGCCAGCCGTCGTCCACCTGGAAGAGCTCCAGGTCGGTGCCGGAGGCCCGCAGCTCCTCGGCGTAGGCGAGGTTGGAGCGCACGTCGTCCTCGTCGACGTGGTCGTAGAACACGTACCAGGTGGCCCAGCCGGTCTGAGGCTGGCCCACCGGACGGGGCGGCGTGACCCCGGCCACCGCCGCCGCGTGCTCCCGCATCAGGGTCCAGGCGTCGTCCCCGAGCGCCACCCGCGCAGGCTCGAGCGCCGTGGAGCCTTCGACCTGCACGGACTCGCCGCGGTGGCCCCAGACGAGCCACGCCTGGCCGTCGGCGAAGTGGGTGGTGAAGGAGAAGCGCTCGGCCGCCAGGGCGCCCGCGACCACCGCACCGCCGTCGGCGCGGCCCGCGAGGCCCACCCACCAGCTCGACCAGGGTGTGTCGTTCAGGGCGGCGAAGGTGGTGCTCTCGCCGCCGGTGAGGGGCACGCCCTCGTCGTCCAGGGTGGGCGCTCCGGGGGAGGTCACCCCCGACCAGGACCAGGACTGGAAACCCTGCCGCCAGTTCGCCATCGGCGCTTCGCCGTCGACCTCGAAGGTGCCTTCGAGCACCACGCCGCGCAGGGTTCCCGTGCCCGAGACCACGGGCCGGAAGCCCTCGTCGGTCGCTTCGAGGGTCACGGTGAGGCCCGCGTCGCCGATCACCCGAGGGCTCAAGGTCAGCCGGCCGCACGCGCCGGTCAGGACGACGGCGTTCTCGACGACCTCTGCGACCGCGGCGCAAGGTCCAGCGGTGTCGGTCGTCGGAGCTCCCGAGCAGCCCGCAGACGCGAACATCGCCAGGATGAGATAAGGGCGCGTTTTCACGTCCGGAGACCCCATGCGCATCGTGTGCAGCAACTGCGGCACCAGCTATCGCATCAAGGACGACAAGCTCACGCGCAAGGTCAACCGTGCGACCTGCCGCAAGTGCAAGAGCGTCATCCTCATCAAGAAGGAAGACCCGCCCGTCGCCGACGGTGTGCCTGGAGACGACGAGGAGGTCGACGACGAGCCCACGGTCGATCGCCAGACCTTCGAACAGCAGAAGGCCGAGCCCGCGGGTGTCGACCACACCGAGGACGAGGACGACGGCGCGCCCACGTCGCTGATGCGGAAGGAGGACATCGCAAAGGCCTTGGCCGACCACGCCGGCACCGACGAGGTCCCGGTGGGCGACGAGCGCTCCGCCTCCGAGAAGCTCTCGCGCTCCTTCCCGCCGCCGAGCCCGGCTCCCCCGCGTGCCACCCCGGCTCCCGTGGCCCCGCCGGTCGGCACGCCGATGCCGCAGCGCAGCCACGACCCCACAGGCGACATGAAGGTGGCCTTCGCCGGCTCCGCGATCGCGGTGCTGGGTGTGCTGATCCTCGTCCTGTCCGGCGACGACGCGGCCCACCTGGTCGGCCTGTTCGCGGCCCTCTGGGGCGCTGCCCTGGCGGCGGTCGTGCTGATCACCAGCGGCTTCGGCACCAAGCACGGCAGCATCGTCGGCGCCTTCGTGCTCAGCCTGCTGTTCGCGGGTGGTGTGAGCGGCATCGTGGTGATGGTGGCGCCCGCGCCCGCGCCCGCGCCGGCTCCGGAGACCGCCGCGGTCGAGGCGCCGGAGGCACCCGAGGCTCCGGCGGAAGCCGCCACCGGTGAGGCCACCGACGAGGGACCGACCGAAGGCGAAGCGGCCGAAGAGGCGACCGAGGAGCCCCCGGCCGAGGAGGCCGGCAGCGAGCGTGACGCGGTCGAGCCCGCCGAGGAGATCTCCAGCGCGGACGTGGCGGCGCCCGATCGCCTGCGCCCGAGCGGCAGCGGCACGGAGCTGGCGAATGGTGGCAGCAGCACCCCGGATCGGGCGGCGCAGCCCGCCGAGACCGCGCCTGCACCGGCCAGCCCGGTGGAGACCCCGGACGAGGTGGTGGTCGCTCCCACGCTGTCGCAGGCCGGCGCAACGGGGCGCGACTCCGTGGACCGTGCCGAGTTCGAAGAGCAGATGAACAGCTCGAGCGGCATCAAGCGCTGCCTGTACAAGTACCGCACCGAGTTCGGCAGCATGCCCACCGGCCGCATCCCGGTCACGGTGCGCATCAACGCCGACGGCTCGGTGTCGAGCGCGCGGATCACGGGCGGCGAGTACCAGGGCACCAGCCTGGACACCTGCTTCGGCAGCAGCATCCGGTCGATCACCTTCAGCGCCTTCGACGGCCCCACGGCGGTGGAGAGCTACACCTTCACGCTGTAGTCGTGGCGGCGCTGCTCCTCCTCCTCTGGGCCTGTTCCCTGCCCGAGCCCTCGTGGCCGGAGCGCTGGGACGCCGACCCGGACGCGGCGTTGGCGGCGTTGGCGGCGGAGCCGGATCCGATCCTCCAGGTGGCGGCGTTCCGCGCCCTGGTCGATCACGACCCCGGCGTGGCGCAGCGCTGCGACGCGCTGGCGGGAGCGCGGGAGCTGGCGGAGGAGTGCAGGCTCGTGGCGGGCCGGCCGCACTTGTGGGAGACATCCACGCGCACGCGCAGGAGCTTGCCGCTGGAGGGTGTGGTGTCGCCTTGGGGAGAGCGATCGCATGCCTGCCTGGAGGAGGCGCCGAGCCGATGGCGACGCGAGTGCTTCTTCCGCGCGGCCGAGGCGGCCTTCTCGTCGGGACGTCCGGGGGAGGCCGCCGCCTTGTGCCTGGGCGTGGAGGCGAACGGGGACCGGTGCTTGGGGCACCTGGCGCGGCTCACAGCCACCTCGGTGCCGGGCACGCTCGGGGACTGGCTGGTGGTGGCGGACACCGTGGCGTCGGTGGGTGCCGCGCTGCCCGCGTCGTTGGGCGACCGGGCGATGGATCGGATGTGGGCGGAGAGCACGCTGCAGTCGGTGTGGCAGGCCGAGCAGGCGAGCGGCGGCATCGCCGTCTGGCTGCCCGACAGGGCGCACCGCCACCTGCGTGCCGCGGTGGCGTGGCGGGTGGTCTCGGAGCGGCCAGAGGCGGCCTTCGAGGAGCTGGTCGAGGCCACAACGGCCGCGATGGGCGCGGATCCGAGCGGCCCGAGCCGCGCGCGAGCACCTCACGGCGCGGTGCCGTACCCCGCCGTGCAGGCAACCGACCCGTGGGTGGCCTACCTACGCGACCAGCGCCGGGCGGTGAGCGAAGACGTCGACGAAGACCTGCGCTTGTGCGTGGTGGAAGCTGCAGCCCGGCAGGGGCGCGTGGAGGCCCTGGCCGAGGCGGCCACGGGCAACGACCCGGCTGCCGAACGCGCGAGGGCGCTGGCGCGTCGGCCGGGTCGGTAGCCCACCTGCTCCCCCGCGAGGCCGCCAGGTCTTCCGCAAGCGCCATGCCGCTCCCCGCGGCCACCACCCCGAGGGCCCCGGACGGGCCCGAGACGAGACCCGAGCGTAGCCCGGGAGGGCAAGCCCGAGGTCGAGCCGCTTGGAGGGGGAGTCGGTCCCGCGGCCGCCAGGCCGCAACGGACCGACGGGGGAGGCCTGCAGAGGCCTCCCCCAGGAAAACAACCCCGAAGGGGGCGAGCGGTATGGCCACCACCCCGAGGGCCCCGGACGGGCCCGAGACGAGACCCGAGCGTAGCCCG
>CAZSAT010000005.1:0-105461 GCA_964604675.1 uncultured Enterobacterales bacterium | reverse complement strand
CCGCGGCCGCCAGGCCGCAACGGACCGACGGGGGAGGCCTGCAGAGGCCTCCCCCCAGGAAAACAACCCCGAAGGGGGCGAGCGAAGCGAGCCCCGAGAGGGGCGGGGGGCCGACCCACCGCGCGGCTTCAAACCGTCGCGGCGGGCCGGCCCTCCTCGGGAACCGCGTCGGGGGCCTGGCACCTGGCAGCCGACACGGGGAGGGGAGTCATCTCGTGTGTCTCCGCGCCTCCAAACTCGTTGAACTCATTCCGGAAGAACCAGCTGCTGCCCCAGGGACAGACCAGCGTGCTCGGGCAGGTCGTTCGCGGCCGCGATGTCCTTCCAGCGCATCGCGTCGCCGTAGTGGGCCTTGGCGATCGTCCACATCGTGTCGCCGCTCTCGACCGTCCAGATCGTCTCGCTCGGCGCCACCGGCTCCACGACCGTGTCCACCACCGGCTCCGACAACTCCGTGGACGCGACCGTCACCGACGGCAGCTCCTCGACCGGCAACGCCTCGCGCGTCGGCTCGGCCACCAACACCGGCGCCACCACCGTCGCGGTCGGGGCCTGGGCCTCGAGCTGGTCGATGCTCAGCCCGCTGGAGAGCTCCTCCACCTCGAGGGCCTGGGCCTCCGGCCCTCCGCCGAAGATCATCACGCCCACCAGGATGAGGGCGATGCCACCCAACACCGCCGTCGCGGCAGTGAGCAGCTGGCTGCGCGTCTGGTAGGCCTCGGCCACGCGCCGGGCGTGCATGCTGTCGCTGCGCAGCCGGCGGGCCTCTTCACGCAGGGCGTGCACCTCGGAGTCGCGCCGCGTCGCCGTGCGGGGCTCGGCGGGACGGTTCGCGGCGGCGCGTTCCTGCTCGAAGGCGTCCTTCATGCCGGGGGGGAGGCGCTGCCCACACGCGGCGGCGGCGTCCAGAGACGACGCCGCGCGGTCCCACCGACGCTGGCTCGCGTAGACCTTGCCCAGCAGGAGGTGCGCCGGGCCGTCGTCGGGATCGAGGCACAAGAGCATCTGCAGCGTGTCGCGGGCACGCCCGAGGTGGCCGTCGCGCGCCAGCCCGAGCGCCTGGTCGTAGAGCTCGGGCACAGCGTCGAAGCCCGTGCCCTGCAGCGTCTCACCGATGCGCTGGACGGCGTCGTCCGAGCCCTCGGCCCGGTACAGCTCGTTGAAAGGGATTTCGGCGGGAAGGCCCATGATCCAGACTGCCTTTTCTCTTGACGTGGCAAGAGTACCGCTCCCTCTCGGGACCGCGCAAGAGAAAAACGCAAGAGTTCCCAGGGCACGGGATAGGGAACCGGGATGAACCGATCCCGCGGACCGAAGGGGCGCTTCTTCGCGCTCACGCCGAAGCGCTGGCACGCGCGGGGCGAGGCGGTCTGCGAAGAAGAGGGCCGCAAGCCCTTCCTGATCTGGCAGGGCATCCCCGGAGAGGAGTCCCGGGTGCGGCTGATCCACCAGGGCCAGCACCAGCTCATCGGCCGCTACGTCGGCAGCGACAAGCCTCACGCCGACCGTGTGGAGCCCCACTGCGACCGCTACGCGCTCTGCGGCGGCTGCCCGCTCATGCACATCAACGACAGCGGTCAGCTGCGCGAGCGGCGGAACATCGTGCAGCACGCCTTCGACCAGGAGGGCCTCGAGGTCGAGGTCGAGCCGGTCGTCGCCGCACCCGAGGGCACCTCGAACTTCCGGCACCTGATCAAGCTCGGCGTGGGCAGCTCCGACCAGGGCCGCACGCGCATCGGGGCCTTCGGCCGCCGCACGCGCAACATCGTGCCGATCCCCCACTGCCCCGTCACCACCCCCGAGCTGCGCGAGCTGATGGGCACGGTGGCCTACCACACCCTCGGGCTCGACATCAGGCCGTGGGAGCCCGGCTTCGGCGGCCTGTTGCGCTACGTCGTCGCGCGGCAGTCGCACCTCACGGGCGAGATCCTGGTCACCCTCGTGGCCGGCCGGAACCACCAGCTCCTGCGGCGACTGGCCGAAGCCCTCGAGGAGAGCCACGGCCAGGTGGCCGGCGTGCACCTGCACATCAACGACGGCCCCGGCAACGCCATCTTCGCGCGCGATGGTCAGGGCGTGGCCGGCACCTCGAGGCTGGTCGGCGGGCGCACCATCACGGAGCGACTCGCCCAGGTCGACTACACGATCGGCGCCGGCGACTTCTTCCAGACCCATCCCGCCATGGCCGACGTGCTCTACCGTCACGTGATCGAGCTGGCGCAGGCCGAAGAAGGGCTCCCGGTCGTCGACCTCTACAGCGGCGTGGGGGGCTTCGCCCTGGCGCTCGCGCCCCGCACCGGCTGGGCCCTGGGAGTCGAGTCGAACGACGGCGCCGTGCAGCGGGCCCGGGAAGCCGCCAGCGCAGCGATCCCCGCCGAGTTCGTGTGCGGCGAGGTGCTCGACGTGCTGCCCGACCTGGCCAAGCGCCTCACCGGTCGCCGGCCGCTCGTCATCGTCGACCCCGCGCGCCGCGGCCTGGAGCCCGGCGTCGCCGAAGGCATCCTCTCCCTGCACCCGCGGCGGGTGGTCTACGTGAGCTGCAGCCCCCGCGCCATGGCACGCGACCTCGCCGAGTTCGTGGAGCGCGGCTGGTCGGTCACCCACGTCCGTCCCTTCGACATGTTCCCCCACACCGCCCACGTCGAGGTGGTGGCCGTGCTCGATGCGCCCGACGTCGACGAAGCGCCCGCCAAGCGCGGCCCGCGGCGCAAGATGGTCCGCGGGTAGCCCCGCCCAGCACTACGCGACCGCAGGCTCCGGCGGCATCAGACCGGGCAGCAGCGCACGGAGCAGCCTGTCGGGCACCCGCGCAGCTCGTCGGTCGAGCCCGTCCACGAGCTCACCTTCGGAATAGAGCTGCTTCAGGTCCGCGACGTAGCGCGCGCGCTCGACGCTCCCTATGGGCGGGAGCTTCGACGGATCTCGCTTCTTCAAGTGCGACCTCGGTCCCCGGCTGCCCTTCCGACCAGGGATACGGATGGCGCCCCGACTCCCTTGAGCGCGCGCTATAGGGCGTGACGTCTCCGTGTCGACCCTCGAGCCCACCACGATCCACGGCCGCATCGCGCGGGCCGTCCTCGCCAGCCCCGGCCTGGCGAAGCTCGCTGTGCTCGTGCTCAGCGTGCTCAGCGTGCTGTCGGCGTCCACGCTGCACGTCGACAGCGATCTGCTCAACCTCATGCCCGAGGACGAGCCGTCGATCGCCGCCCTGAAGCAGCTCGACGCGGAAGAAGCCGGCGTGAACCTGATGACCGTGGCGGTCACCGGGGAGCAGGAGGACGTCGATCCCTTCATGCGGGAGCTGGCCGACCGCCTGAAGGACCACCCCGACATCCGCTACGTCCTCTACGACATCGAGGACGAGCTCGCCTGGCGGCTGGGCGTGCTCAACGTGGAGCCCGACGACCTGAGCTCGATCCGCGACCGGCTGAAGGGCGCGCTGTCGCTCGGTCCGGCCATCGCCAACCCCTTCGTGGCCGGTCGCCTGCTCGACCTCGGCCCGATGACCGAGCGGCTGAAGTCCGGCGACAACCGCCTGGGCGGCGTGCTCTCCAGCGGCGAGTTCAGCCGCCTGCTGATCCGGCCCACCCAGTCCGCCCACCACCTGCCCTTCGCACGGGAGATCATGAAGCTGGTGGACGGGCACATCGCGGAGCTGAAGCCCGAAGAACGCGGCGTGGAGATCGTCTGGATCGGCGGCGCCTACCGCCACAACGTCGAAGACTACGAAGGCATCGTGCACGACATGCGCTGGACCGGTGCGATCAGCCTGGTGCTCGTCTTCAGCTTCCTCACGGTGTCGTTCCGGGACCCGAAGGCGGTGCTGCTGGTCTTCGTGCCCCTCTTGCTGGCGGGGCTCTGGACCTTCGGCTTCGCGGGCCTCGCCGTCGGCACGCTCAACAGCTTCACCAGCTTCTTTGGTGCCATCCTCGTCGGGCTCGGGGTCGACTTCTCGATCCATCTCTACTCGCGCTACCGAGAGGAACGACGGCGCAGCGACACGGTGGAGGACGCGATCGTCCGCGCATGGGACGCGGTCGGGCCGCCCTGTCTGGCCGCCGCGGTGACCACGGCCGGCGGCTTCTCGGCGCTGATGTTCGCCCGCTTCCAGGGCTTCTCGCAGCTCGGCTTGATCCTCGCGGTGGGGGTGCTGTTGTGCCTGGTGTCGGTGCTCACCGTGCTCCCGCTGATGATCCGCTGGCGCGCCACGAAGCCCACGCCGGGTCGGGTGGTGAAGCTCCCGGTCAACAAGGATCGTCCGCCCACCTACCGCTTCGCTCCCCTGGCCCTGAGCTTCGGGGTGCTCTTGACGATCGTCGGCATCGCCCAGATCCCCCGCATCGGCTGGGAACACGATCTCTCGGAGCTGCGTCGCGACGGCATGGCCTACAGCGACCTCACCGACACCCAGCGCCGCCTGGTGCGCGACAGCTACACCCCGGTGGTGGTCACCTACCCCTCGGAGGAGGCCCTCGACGCCGGCCAGGCGCGCTACGAGGCCATGCTCGACGACGAGCTCACCGAGATCCAGCGAGTGGTGTCGATCCGCTCGATCATCCCGGCGGATCAGAGCGAGCGTCTCGCCCTGCTCGGCGAGATCGCGCAGCTCGCGGAGCACGAGAGCTACGGCTACCTGCCCGCCCCCATCCGCCAGAACCTGCAGCACCTGGTCGACACGCCGCTCTCGCCCATGACCCCCGACGAGCTGCCCTATTCGCTCCAGCACCTGATGGGCGTCACCGGCACGTCCTGGCGGCTGTTGCTCACGCCGTCGGGGAACATGTGGGATCTGCGGGAGACCAGCGCTCTCTTGAAGGCGGTCGAACAGCACGTCACCGACGCGCCCGCGGCCGGCGAGTTCCTGGCCGTCGGGTCGCTCTTCGACGTCGTGAAGGCCGACATGCCACGGGTGGCCGGCCTGGCCCTGCTCCTGGTGTGCCTGGCCACCCTGCTCGATCTCCGCCAGCCGCGCCGTGCCCTCGGCGCCGTCTCCATCCTGGTCGGCGGCATGAGCTGGGCCGCGGCCGCGGTCGCCATCTTCGGCGTGAAGCTGTCGATCGTGAACATCGTGGGCGTGCCCATCCTGCTCGGGATCGGCGTCGACGTCGTGATCCATCTCCTCCACCGGCTCGGCGAGGAAGGTCCTGGCCGGGTGATGAAGGCCATGACCACCACCGGCTACGCGGCGGTGCTGTCGTCCACCACCACGGTGCTCTCCTTCGCGAGCCTGACCTTCGCCACCAACCAGGGCATCCGGAGCCTGGGCCTGTTGGTGCTGGTGGGCCTCACGAGCGTCACCATCGCGGCCTTCGCGCTCGTACCAGCCGGCTGGATGACGAGCTGGAAGATCGGCGGCGACCTGCCCGACGAGCTGCCGGACGACCTCACCGACGAGGTCGAGATCTGAGGGCGCCACCTACGGGTGGATCAACTTCCTCACCAGGTTCGCCGTCGGATTCCGCCCCTCCAACCACGCCACCCGGACATCCCGACGAGCGTCCTGGATGGTGACCCGCGTGACCGCCGCGTGGTCGATGTGATCGGTGACCACCCGCGTCGCCCGACGGGCCGGATCGTGCACCTCCACGTCGATGACCGCCGACATCGGCAGCGTGATCGTGCCGAGCCGGGGAGCGTGCGGGCAGATGGGCGTGAGCTGGATCAAGCGCAGCGCGGGGTGGCAGGCCGGTCCACCCGCAGAGAACGAGTACGCCGTGGAACCGAGCGCGGTCGCGGCGATGATGCCGTCGCAGCTCAAGCGCTTGACCACCTCCACGCCGTCGACCACCACGCGTAGGTGCGACGACTGGCCGCTCATGCGCTGGAGCACCACGTCGTTCAGGGCCTGGCCGCGGAGCAACGAGCCGTCGGGCCGGACCGCTTCCATCTGGAGCCGCGGCACGCCCACCACGTCGAAGCTTCCGTCCCGGATGTCTTGCGCGACCGCCCCCGCGTCGTGCACGTCGTTGAGCAAAAAGCCCATGTACCCGGCGTTGAGGCCCAGGTAGACCGGGTCCGAACCGAGCTCGTGGATGGCGCGGAGCAGGTACCCGTCGCCCCCGATGACCACACACACGCCCTCGGGGACCTGATCGGGGGTGAGGTGCTGCCCGAGCGCCTCGGCGATGGCGCAGGCCTTGTCGTTTCGGCGGTCGACGCGGATCACGTGTCCTCGCCCTTGATGGCGACCGAGTTGATGCAGTACCGGGTGCCGGTGGGGGTGGGGCCGTCGGGGAAGACGTGCCCGAGGTGGCCGCCGCAGCCGGCGCAGAGCACCTCGGTGCGCACCATGCCGTGGGTCCGGTCGACCTTCTCGGTGATGGCCCCTGGTTGGGCCGCGTCGAAGGCGGGCCAGCCGCACGAGCTGAAGAACTTCTGCTCCCGGGTGAAGAGCTCCGTGCCGCAGCCGGCGCAGCGGTAGCTGCCGTCCGGGCTCTCGCGCCAGTAGCGCCCTGTGCCGGGCCGCTCGGTGCCGGCCTGCCGCAGCACCCGGTACTCCTCCGGGGTCAAGCGCTCGCGCCACTCGGCGTCGGTCGGATCACGGCCCATGCAGCCTCCTCGGTGCAGGATAGACCGAGCCCATGGCACCGCTCCACCTCGTCGCCACCATGTCCGCCAGGGGCTGCCTCAAGGGCGCCTTCCCGGACCTGGCCGACAAGCTCCTGCCCCTGCCCTTCCCACGGCACCAGGGAGCGCTCGGCCCGGTCGACGAGATGGAGGTCTGGCTCGCCGAGCAGCTGTCCAGGGATTGCCTGAGCATGCCGCCCTACAGCCCGGCCGCCCTGCCGGGTCTGCTCGAGCTCTGGGTGGGGCGGGTCGAGTGGGCGGCGGAGCGGATCGCCCGCGCTCCGGCGCTGCGGGTCTGGATGGGGCGCTCCAGCTACGACCAGGTGGCCACCGCGTTCCTCTGCGGCCTGCTCCGCACCCTCGGCCTGCCGGATCACCCCGTCGAGGTCGCCGATCTGGGCGCCCTGGACGCCGACCCCGAGCGCCCCTTCCGCCTCGACGACACCCACCCCGAGGTGATCGCCCGCGCCAAGGTGCGCTGGCGCCCGATGGACGACGACGAGCGGGCGCTGCACCTGCGGGTGTGGGACGCGATCAGCTCGAGCGAGCCGGACGGCCTGCTGGCCCTGGTCGACCAGGTCGACCAGCTCCCCGTGGCCACCCGGCTCACCCTCGACCTGCACAACCGCCAGTTCCCCTCCACCCGCAACGGCCTCGGCCACTGGGACGAGCTGCTCCTGCGCGGCGTGTCCGAGGCGGGGCCCAACGTCTGGGACGTCTGGAAGCGCATCTACCCGCGGGAGCCGAACCTCACGGGCGAGCTGGTCTTCCACCTGCTCGACCGCTTGCGCCGCATGGCGCTCGCGGCCACGCCCCTGGTCACCTGCGAAGGCTGGCTGGCCGCCAGCGCCCCCCCGGCGAAGCTGCAGCTCACCGAGGCCGGGCACTACGTACTGGCCCGGAAGATGGACGCGCTCACCTTGAACGCGCTCGACGAACGCGTCGGCGGCCTGCACCTCACCCGCGGCGGCCTGGAGCTGCGGCGGGAGCGGGGCGGCGCGCTGGTGCAGCCATCCGCCTGAGCTCCGCCTCGTCCCGCGGGGATAGGCCCCTTCCATGCGGCTGCGCAAGTACCACGGACTCGGCAACGACTACCTCGTCTACGAAGAAGGCCCCGAGCTCACCGAAGCCCTGATCCGGGCGATCTGCGACCGCCACACCGGCCCCGGCTCCGACGGCCTCCTGGTCCCTGGCCCGGGCACGAGCGTGCGCATCTTCAACCCCGACGGCTCGGAAGCCGAACGCTCCGGCAACGGCCTGCGCATCTTCGCGCGCTGGCTGGTCGACCACCGCGGCGCCCCCGCCCAGCACGTCCTCCGCACCATCGCCGGCGACATCGCGGCCACCGTGGCCGAACAGATCACGCTCGACATGCCGCCGGCCACCTTCGAAGGCCCCGTCGATCCAGCGGCTCTCGGCCTCCCGGCGGAGCTCGGCGAAGCGTGGCTGGTCGACGTCGGCAACCCCCACTGCGTGTTCTTCCCCACCGAGCCGCTCGGCAGCCTGCCCTGGCGCGAGCTCGGGGCACGGACCGAACACCACCCGCGCTTCGAGAACCGCACGAACGTGCAGTTCGCCCGACCGCTCGGCCCCGGTCTCGTCGAGGCCCGGATCTGGGAGCGGGGAGCCGGCGAGACCGCCGCGAGCGGCACCTCGAGCTGTGCGATCGCGGTCGCGGTCCGAGCCCGAGGCGACCGCAGCCTGCAGATCCGCGTCCGCATGCCGGGTGGAGAGCTCCTGGTCGAGCCGAGCGATCCCCTCCGCCTCACCGGCCCGGTGCAGGAGGTCGCGGAGATCGACGTCGACCCGGCGTGGGTCCACGCACGCACGCCCGAAGCGAGCTCGTGAGGAGCCTCTTCCGTACCCTGGTGGCGCGGCTTACGTAGACCCCGCCCACAGCGTTTGACACCAGTCGGCCGGCTCGCCAGAATCCAGGATGCGGTCGTCGTCCCCTGTCCAGGAGTTCTCGTGCGTGTGATGCTGGTCCGAGCTCCTGCCATGCACACGGTGGAGTCCGAGGTGCCCGAGGCGGTCGAAGCCGAGAACCTCAGCTACCCACCCCTCGCCCTGCTGCGCATCGCGCAGTTCCTGAAGGCGCACACCCACCACGAGGTGCAGATCTGCGACGCGCAGCTGCACGGCTACGACTACGCCCGCGTCGAGCAGGAGATCCGCGACTTCGCCCCCGACGTGGTCGGCATCACGGTCTACACCGTCGGCCTCGTCGACTGCCACCGAACGGTGGCCACCGCACGCAAGTGCCCCAGCGTGAAGCACGTGGTGCTCGGCGGGCCCCACATCAACGACTTCCCCGAGCTCTCGGTCGGCCTGCCGGGCGTCGATGCCGCGGTGAAGGGCGAGGGCGAAGAGCCGATGCGCCAGCTCCTGGCGGTCTGGGAAGCCGGCGAGGTGGCCAAGGGCATCCCCGGCGTCATCGCCCACCCCGACGACCCGGTGCCCGAGGAGGACGTGTACTTCTCGAACGACCTCGACGAGTACCCGATCATGGACCGCACGCTCATCGAGTACGACCAGTACTACGACGTCATGGGCGACGGCGGCATCTTCACCACCATGATCACGAGCCGCGGCTGCCCGTACCGCTGCACCTTCTGCAACACCCCCCGGCACCGCTACCGCGTGATGAGCCCGGGGCGGGTGTGCGACGAGATCGAGGCCTGCGTGGCGCTCGGCATCAAGGAGATCTACTTCGTCGACGACACCTTCAACATCACCAACCGCCGGGTGGAGGACCTCTGCGACGAGATCCTCCGGCGGGGCATCGAGGTCTCCTGGACCATCCGCTGCCGGGTGAAGGGCGTGAACCGCCCGCTGTTGGAGAAGATGAAGGCCGCGGGCTGCGGGCGCGTGCAGTTCGGCGTCGAGCAGGGCACCGAGGAAGGCCTGCTCCGGCTCAAGAAGGACGTCACCACCTCGGAGATCCACCACGCCTTCGAGCTCTGCCGCGAGGTCGGCATCCGCACGGTGGCCTACTTCATGATCGGCACGCCGGTCGAGCGCACCCGCCAGGACGTGCTCGACACCATCCAGTACAGCATCGACCTCGACCCCGACTTCGTGATGTACAACATCCTCACCCCCTTCCCCGGCACCGCGCTCTGGGACGAGGGCGACCGCGACGGCGTGCTGGACTCGGTGCCGTGGTTCAGCTTCATGGAGGCCCCCAACGAGGAGTTCAAGGCCCAGGTCTGGGACGAGTACTTCTCCCGCGAAGAGCTCCGCGATCTGCTCGACCTCGCCTACAAGCGCTTCTACTGGCGCCCCAAGTTCGTGGTGCGCAACCTCTTCCAGATCCGCAGCCCCACCGACCTCAGGCGCAAGGCCACCGCCGGCTTGAGGCTCTTGATCCCGGCCAGCGGCGATCGCGGCGTGCCGACACCGGCTTAGGAACACCCATGGACACCGAATACGCCGTCGAGCAGGCCGCGCCCGTCATGAACCAGGAAGGCAAGCCCTTCCACGTGGTCCTGATGACCATCTACAGCGTGGAGAACGCGGGCATCCGCTACGTGTCCGCCGCCCTGAAGCGCGCCGGCTTCGACACCACCATCATCTTCTTGCGGGACTGGCGCCACAACGCCCTGGAGATGCCCCACGACGACGAGGTCGAGCTGGCGCTCGGCATCATCGCCGACAAGAAGCCCGACCTGATCGGCGTGGGCTTCATGTCGAGCCTCTACCCGATGGCCACCGAGGTCACGAAGCGCATCAAGCAGCGCTTCAGCTCCACCCCGCTCATCTGGGGCGGCATCCACCCCACCAGCGTGCCCGAGGAGTGCATCCCGGAGGTCGACTACCTCTGCGTGGGCGAAGGCGAGCAGGCCGCGATCGACCTCTGCAACGCCCTGGCCACCGGCGCCGACACCACCGCCATCCCCAACATCTGGGCCAACGTCGACGGCGCGATCCATCAGAACGGCCCCCGCCCGCTCATCCAGGACCTCGACTGGCTGCCGTACCCCGACACCGTCGACGACAACAAGCACTACATCGAGGGCGGCAAGATCACGGTCGAGGAGCCCTGGAAGCGCACGGCCGAGTACCGCATCTACTTCTCGCGCGGCTGCCCCTACAACTGCAGCTACTGCTACGTCTCCATCCTGCGCGACGTGTACGACGAGAAGGGCAAGAAGTTCTACCGCGCACGCTCCGTGGAGCACATCCTCGGCGAGCTCGAGCACGTGAAGAAGGCCTTCCCCAAGGCCGCCCGCATCAAGATCGACGACGACACCTCCTTCGCCTTCGGCGAGGAGTGGATGGAGGAGTTCCTCGAGAAGTACCCCAGCCGCATCGGCATCCCCTTCGAGTGCCTGCTCATCCCGCCGATGATGCGGCCCGACATGCTCAAGCGGCTGATGGGCGCGGGCCTGGTGCGCGTGCAGACGGGCATCGAGTCCGGTTCTGCCAAGGAATCCAAGGAGATCCACAACCGCTCGCCGGGCAACAAGGCGATCATGAAGTTCGCGGAAGCCAACCGCGAGATGCAGCTCGACGTGGTCTACGACGTCATCATCGACAACCCCTACGCCACCGAGGAGATGAAGATCGAGACCGCGGAGATGTTGCTCGACCTGCCGCGTCCGTACTCGATCTACTTCTACAGCCTGAACTACTTCCCGGGCACCGCGCTCACCAAGAAGGCCGTGGCCGACGGTGACCTCGACCCGAACCTGGTCGAAGGCAAGAACACCAAGGCGTGGAAGCAGTTCCGCGTCTCGATGGACTGGCCCCGCTCCGACGAGGACAAGTTCTACCTGGCCATCTACTGCCTGGCGTCGAAGTCCTTCGTGCCGCGGGAGTTCATCCGCTGGCTGATGGACAACAAGGAGTTCTGGAAGGACAACGTCGACGCGGTCTTCTACATGGCCTGGGCCGCCAACTACGCGCGCATGGTCTCGGTCGCGCTGAAGTACTGGCGCAACGGCGAGCTCACGCTGTTCAAGATCCGCCAGTACGGGAACCTGCGGAAGCTGATCTCGCAGTAGCGGCGGCCGCCGCCGGTTACAGGCTGAACAGGCTCACCTCGGTGCCTCCAGCCACCTCGTAGACGCCCATCATGTAGCCACACAGCACGTAGCGGTTCCCGGGCGCGCTGTCTTCGCCGTCGAAGGTGCGTCCGCCGCACGTGGCCGTGGCCCGCCACGCGAGCGGCATCGCCCCCGCCTTCCGCGTGGCCCCGGGAACGGGTCCGGTCTCGTGCACCTGGACCTCCATCCCGAGCTCCGGGAACCTGGCCACACCCTCGCCGTCCAGGAGGGCAGCGTGCGAGCCGGACGGCGCCTTCGGGATCGGATCCGGGGGGCCCACGTACACCACGTCGATCGCCATCGCGCGCGGAGGCTTGCCGGCGATGTGGAAGGGCACGCACAGGCTGGACATCGCGTCGGCGGTCACGGGCTCCGAGTCCCGCTCCACCCCGCGGGCATCGACCCCGCGGACCACGAAGGTCTGCGGCTCGCCTCCGCGGGCATTGCTCACGCAGACCTTGCCGGCGGTGCCGCGGGGGAGCTTCCGGGTCTTCCAGCTCAGCTCCTCCGGGGCCGGCACGGGCGTGACCCTCGGCTTGCCGAGTCTCCCTTCGGCCCAGTAGGACAGGTCCGCTTCTTCGCCGGGTGGCAGGGCGATCTCCTCGACCAGGCGGTCATCGCTGGCATCCAGCGACAGGCCGAAGCGCTGCTCGGCGTTCCCCGTGTTGACGAACACCGTCTGCCATTCGTAGACCGGCCAAGCGGTCAGCGGCGAGTAGGTGGTGAGGTGGGACCCGGCCACGGGGCAGGCCTGCTCGAGCGAGCAGGCCTGCCGTTCGGGAACCGGGCCAGCGAAGGCGGTGAGCACGAGGCTGTCGATCAACATGGGGACTCCTGTGTTCTTGTGTTCTTGGGCCGCGGAGGGCTACTCGGGGGGGCACTCGTCGTCGGCTCCGCCACCGTCTTCTTCTTCGCCGTCGTCCAGGCCGTCGTCGTCGCTGCCGTTGCCGCCCTGGACCACCGTGTCGTCCTTCTCGTCGACGCCCAGGCGATCCTGGTCCTCCTCCTCGTCCTCCTCGTCCACGGTGTCGTCGGCACCGCCGCTGTAGTCCGGCGGGTCGTCCACGTAGTCGAGGCGCGTGAAGGGGGTGAGCAAGGGGTCGCAGGCAGCCGGCTGGTTGCCGTTGGTGCTGTAGCTGACGGTCAACGACAGGGTCGTGCCGAGGGTGAGCGCGATGGAGCCGAGCTTGTTCTCCGTGCCAGCCGTCGGCTCCAGCTCCCCGGTCCCCTCTCCACCACCCTCACCGCCGAGGGTGACGGTGAGCGAGCCCTCCGCGTAGTCGACGCACGGGCAGACCTTCTCGGCATCGACCCGCGGGGTCCACGCCTCTGGATTCGACTCGCACCGCTCGCAGCCAGCCACGGACAGGCACGTGAGCACACTCACGTCCCATCCGTCGCCCGTGAACGTCACGACGTAGCCAGCCGCCTCGAAGCCGGCGGCCAACTTGTCCAGACCACCGTTGTAGGAGTCCGCGGACTCCGACTCCACCACGAAGTCCAGCCCGAGGCCGACCAGGTCGACCTCGCTGTAGGACTCGACGCCGGCGTCGTCGGCGAAGTCCTCGGCCGAGAGCACGACGGAGGTGTTGGCGGGGGCGAACTCGACCCCCTGGGCCACACCGGTGGCGACGGAGAGGCACTGGCCGGTACCGCTCAGCTCGGGCAGGTACCAGCGCAGGAAGCCGTTGCCATCCTCGTCGTAGAGGAGGTTCGGCTCGCCGTCCCCGTCGGAGTCCTCGGCGGCCATCTCGTAGCGCTCGCCCGCGATCCACACCAGCAGCCGGCTGTTCCACGGATCGTTGACGAGGTCACCGATCGGCTCGTAGCGGATCTGGTCGGAGTAGGCCGTGCGCACCCCGGTGTTCTGGGCGACCATCTCGGCCGTCTCCGCCAGCGCTTCGAGATCGACCACGCGCTCGCGCTGGTCGGAGAAGTACGCCTCGGCGGCCTCCCCCAGGACCAGCTCGGTCGCGGCGTGTTCCTCGGGCAGCACCGTGGTGTCGACCACGGCGTCCTGGGCGTTGGCGGAGGGGAAGGAGAGGAGGATGGACAACATGATGCTTTCCGTTGCTCGAGGTGCAGCCACCCCGAATGCGAGCACCGTGCCAACGCTGAAAGTGCCTGTTTCCAGACACTTGCACCCATGCGGAAGCGAGAGGTGTCCACCCTTCGACACCCCCGTTCGACACCTTGGTCAGGTGGGACGCCTCACTCGCCTCCTCCTTCGGCGCTGCGCGCCTGCGTCCGGCGGCGGTAAGCACAGCTCCGCCGCGTCGCCCGAAGACCACGGCGGAGAAGAGACAGCGATGGCGTCTCCCCACGCTCCTGGCTCGCTCCGGCGCTTCGCGCCTGCGTTCGCCGGAGGTAGCTTCGGCTTCGCTCCGGCCTTCGGCCCGGAGCTTACGCCTCGCTACTCCACGTACCCAGCCGCTCTCAACGCCTCGAGCCCCTCCACCGACAAGGGCTCCACCTCCAGCTCCTCCATACGCGCCGCCAAAGCGTTCACCGCCGCAACCTCCGCCGCCGTCGCCGCGAGCGGCTGCTGCTCCTCCGGGTCGGCTGCCAGATCGAAGGCCTGCACCTCGCCGTCCGTCCAGAGCACCTTGCGCGCACCCCAGATCGCCGCCGAGCGGTGCACGCCGAAGCGGCCCCCGGTCAGGCCCTGCCACTGGCTGTCCGGGAACGCCACGGTCTCCATCGGCAGACCCGGCGAGCCGCCACCCAGCAGCTGGTGCACGCTCCCCTCGGACCGCGAGCGCCCACCGACCACCCAGTGCAACGTGAACACGCGCTGGTTGGGCTCCCAGAGGTACCGGCCATGGCTCACCAGCCCGTGCTCGCCCAGGAACTCGCCGTGGTCGCTCGTGACCACCACCTCGGCGCCCGCACCCAGCCGACCCGCACCCTCCAGCCACCCGAGCAGCGCGCCCAGGCTCTGGTTCGCGCGCCGGATGCCCTCGTCGTAGAGGTCGGTGTGGTGCGCCATCGTCTCCGCCCACGTGGACGCGTCGACCTCGCTCCCCATCAGCGAACGCACTCCCGACCAGGCGCTGGCCCGCGGCGGCAGCCAGGGATGCCCCGGCCCGATCTCCGGCCACGGTGCATGCGCCTCGGCGAAGTTCACGAAGAGAAACAGGTCCTGCTCCGGAGGCACCGCACCCACGAGCTCCTCGACCGCGCCCAGAGCCTCCACCCCGTCGAGGTGCCGGAACTTCTCCGCCGAGCGGTGCAGCTGGAAGCCCTGCAACAGCCCCGTCCCCTCCGACACGACCGGGTTGCCCGACACCGCCACGGTCGCCCACCCCTCGTCCGACAGCTGCTCGGCGAGGGTCGTGGCGTCGTCCCCCAGCGGCCCCACCGGCAGCGTGTTGGTCATGCGTGCCTGGTCGGGCGGCACGAAGCGCGCCCCGTGCTCGAGCAGCGAGGTCCCCGTGAAGAAGGTGGCGTGGCTGGGCAGCGTCCAGCTCCCCGGCGCGAGCACGTCGCAACGGAGCGCACCGCCGCGCGCGACCAGCTCGGAGAGCACCGGGGAGGTCGGGCGCGCGTAGCCACAAGCCGAGAGGTGGTCGGCCCGCACCGTGTCCAACACCACCAGCAGCTTCACCGCGCCGACGCGCTGCGGAGGTGCCTCGACGGGCACGTCCGAGCAGGCGAAGAGCGCGGCCCACAGCATCGCGCCAGTCTACCGCCCACCTGTGCTTGAATAGCCCCCGAGGTGCCCATGGGGCTCATCCGACGCATCGCGCGCAAGGTCAAGAAGGGCCTGGACGACATCAAGGACGAGGCGAACCACCCGGGTCGCCCGGCCGGTCACCGTGAGTCGGAGAACCCCTACTGGGAGAAGCCCGAAGACAAACCGCCCGCCGACGAGAAGACCAGCCAGAAGAGCGACTTCTGGTTCCTCGACGGCGACAACGACGGCTGGGACGACACCAACCCCACCGACGACAAGGAGTAGACGTGGCCTACGTCGTCGCAGAGCCCTGCGTGAAGTGCAAGTACACCGACTGCGTGTCGGTGTGTCCCGTCGACTGCTTCAAGGAGGGCGTGAACTTCCTGGTCATCGACCCCGAGGAGTGCATCGACTGCGGGGCCTGCGAACCGGAGTGTCCGACCGAGGCGATCTTCCTGGAGGAGGACCTCCCCGAGAAGTGGACGGAGTGGACCGAGATCAACGCGCGGCTCGCGAAGACCTGGCCGGTCATCTCCGAGCAGAAGGACCCGCTCCCGGAGGCCGACGCGTTCAAGGATGTCGAGGCCAAGCGGGACCTCCTGGACGAAGCGCCGCAGCCTTGATCGCCCTGCTCCCCGCGGCCCTGGCCGCCACCGCCGGCTCGATCCAGGTCACCGCCGGACAGCCCGGAGAGCTGCTGCTCGACGGCTTCCCCACCGGCCTGCGCGCGCCCGCCACCCTCGAGGGCGTGGCCCCCGGCCCCCACACGGTGGGCATGGAGTACGGCTGCTTCGTCGGCGAGGTCGAGGTCGAGGTCGAGCGTGAGAAGACCCTCACGGTCGCGCTGCCGCTGGAAGACCGAGGCGGCGAAGGCACGCTCCAGGTGATCGGCCTGCCGCGCGGCGCCGAGCTCACGCTGGACGGCTCCCCGTTGCTCGACGACACCTCGGAGGTCGGCTGCGGCCCTCACACCCTGGTGGTCGAAGCCCCCGGCTTCGAGACTTGGGAGACGAGCTTCGTGATCAGCACCGACCTGCTCTCCAGGGTCGAGCCCGAGCTCGCCGAGGCGGCGCTGATGGACGAGCCGATGGTCTACAACAGCAGCGACGAGGAGTCCTTCGACTACGACGAGCTCGACGACCCGATGCTGGACGGAGAAGCAGGCGAGATCCCGGACTTCGACATCTCCGCGGCGGAGCGGGCCAAGAAGGAGGAAGAGGCGCGACGCCGCGCCGAGGCGGAGCGACGACGGCTCGAGGAGGCCGAGCGGCAGGCGCGGCTGGCCGCCTACGGGCTCGACGAGGACCTCGACGCGGTCGAGGACGAGGACGAGGGCGGCCGCAGGAAGCGCGATCGGGACGACGAGGAGGAGGACGACGAGCCGCGCTCGCTGCTCTACGGCGACCTCGACGCGATCGAGGCGATGGTCGACGACACCGTGCAGGTCGAGGACGGAGACGAAGACGAGGGCTTCGACGAGCACGACGACGAGGCCGGCATCTACCTCGGCAGCGCCACCTACGCCGATCTCGACGACGAGGATGGCGGGCGCGGTCGCGACACCACCGAGCGCGAGCCCACCGAGTTCCCCGTGAAGTGGGCAATCGTCGGCAGTGCCGGCGCCGTGGGCGCCACGGGCGTGGCGGTCGGGATCGTGGGTGCGAGCCGACGCGCCGAAGCCCAGCAGACCTTCGACGCGGTCGTGGCCGCCACCAACGACCCGAACGACCCCGCCGCGCAGATCATCGCCGAGAACGACCTGAACCCGGCCACCCGTCTGATGACCCTCGGCTTCGCCGTGGGCGGGGTCGGGTTCGCCGCGGCGGGCGGCGCTGCGCTGGCGATCGAGGTGTCGCACGGCGGTGGGTTCGTGCACGTGGCCGGCCGCTGGTAGCCCCGAAGCGTCGGTGCCCGGTAGACTCCCGCAGTGACCGTCCTCACCCTGACGATCGCCCTCGCCGCCGAGGGCATGTGGCAACCCGACCAGCTCCCGGCGCTCGCCGCGGAGCTCGCCGCAGAAGGCCTGGCGATCCCGGCCGAGCAGCTCGCCGACATAAGCCAGCTCCCGCTCTCCGCCGTGGTCGGGCTGGGTTGGTGCACGGCGAGCTTCGTGTCCGACGCCGGGCTCTTCGTCACCAACCACCACTGCGTCACAGACTGGCTCTCGGGGCTGTCCGACGAGACCCGCGACCTGCACGAGCAGGGATGGCTCGCCGAGACCCGCGCCGACGAGCTCTACGTGGGCCCCGGCAAGGCGATCCAGATCATCACCGGCATCGAGGACGTCACCGAGACCGTGGTCGACCGCATCGACCGGCGCATGAAGGACGCCCAGCGCCAGCGCGTGCTCGAGCGCACCCGGAAGGAGCTGGTCGCCACCTGCGAGGAGGCCACACCCGGCGCGGTCTGCCAGGTGATCTCGCTCCAGCACGGCCTCGTGTACCAGCTGGTCACCGCCATCGAGCTCAAGGACATCCGCCTCGTCTACGTGCCGCCGCGCGCGGTGGGCGACTACGGCGGCGAGGTCGACAACTGGGAGTGGCCGCGGCACGCCGGCGACTTCTCCATCCTGCGCGCCTGGGTCGGTCCGAGCGGCAACCCCGAGCACGGCGCGGACAACGTGCCCTATCGACCATCGAGCCACCTCACCGTGAGCACCGCGGGGGTCGCCGAGGGCGACTTCGTGATGGTCGCGGGCTACCCCGCCAGCACCGAGCGCTACCGCCTCGCCTCCGAGCTGGACTTCGCCATCCAGACCGCCGACCCCACGAAGATCGCCTGGTACGGCCGGCTGATCGGGATCCTGGAGACCTACGGCCTCGAGCACCCGGAGGCCGCCGGCGTGCTCGGAGGCACGATCGACGGCTTCGAGAACAGCATCAAGGCCTACCAGGGCGAGCTGGTGGGCTTCGAGAAGCAAGGCACCGCGGCCGCCAAGCACGCCGAGGAAGGCGACCTCCGCGCCTGGATGGAAGCCCGCAAGGAGCGCAAGGACCACCTGGTCGCCCTCGACGAGCTCCGCAGCCTCGTGGCCGCTGAGCAGGCCACCTGGCAGCGCGGGCTGGTGGTGAAGCTCCTGCGCTGGATGGCGCCGCGCTTCGATGCGGCCCACGACCTCGTGCGCTGGAACCAGGAGCGCGCGCTCGACGACCTCGACCGCGACGAGGGCTACCAGGACCGCGACCGCGACGACCTCGCAGGCTGGCTCCAGAGCCTCGACGAAGGCCGCGTGGCCGACGCCGAGCGCCTCGCCCTCACGCAGATCATCGCCTGGTCGCAGGAGCTCCCCACCGCCCAGCGCATCGAGCCGCTCGACGAGTGGCTGTTCGTGCAGGGCGGGGTGGAGGACGCGCTCGACCGCCTCTACGGCCCGAGCGTGATGGACACCCCGGAGGGCCGCACGCACCTGCTCGACGTGGGCACCGAGCAGCTCGCGGCGAGCACCGATCCCTGGGTCGAGCTGGCGCTGGCCATGGCCCCCTGGCTCGCCGAGCGCCGGGAAGAAGAGCGCGAGCGGGCTGGCGCCGAGCTCCGGCTCCGCCCCCTGGTGATGGAGGCACGCCTGGAACAGGCCGAGCGCATGCTCTACCCCGACGCCAACGGCACGCTCCGGGTCACCTACGGTCAGGTGCGTGGCTACGAGGTCGAGGACGGGCTGGCCGCCAGCCCCCACACCCGGGTCGCCGGCCTGGTGGCCAAGGCCGGGGAGCCACCCTTCGACGCCCCCGAGGCCTGGCTCGCTGCGGCGGAGGGCGCCCCACGAACCCGCTGGGCGGACCCTCACCTCCGCGACGTGCCGGTCGACTTCCTCTCCACCCTCGACACCACCGGCGGCAACTCCGGCAGCCCCACCCTCAACGCGCAGGGCGAGCTGGTCGGCCTGCTCTTCGACGGCACCTACGAGTCGATCCCGGCGGACTGGGACTTCGACGACGCCCTCACGCGCAGCATCCACGTCGACGTGCGGTACCTGCTCTGGATCCTCGACGAGGTGGAGGGCGCCGACCACCTCGTGGAGGAACTGGGCGTCCGGTAGCGCATCCGACCCACGGCATTCGGTAGAATGCGGCCGTGGCCCTCACCGCGCTCCACACCCCCCACGACTGGCAGCAGGCACTCGATCGCGCGCGCCGCGAGGGTCGACAGCGCGACTTCGACGGCCTCGCCGACGACCTCGCCGACCGCTGGCCCGGCCTGGCCCTGACCACGTGGCTGCCGGAGCTCAATGCCGCCGAACGCGCGTCGGTGTGGCGCTGCGAGGGCCTGCGCGTGCGGCCCACCACCGACCACGGCCTGCGGGTGCAGCTCGCCACCCCGCAGGCGGTGGAGCACTTCCTCCGGCTGCCGTCGAGCGTGCGCCGTCGGATCCGGCGCCTGGGCCTGAGCGCCGGGCTGGGGCGCGATCACGTGGTCGAGGCCCTGCTCGCCGGCGACCTGCACGGGCTGGAGGCCCTGCGGGTGGAGGGCAACAACCTGCGCCGACGGGAGGCGGTCACCTGGCGAGGCGACGACAACGTCGTGCACCTGCGCGTCGAGGGCGACGAGCGGCTCCTCCCAGCCCTCGCGGAGTTGCCGGCGCTCAGGCGCCTGGCCCTGCCGTGCAACCGACTCGACGACGTGGCCGTGGCCGCCCTGGGTGAGCTGCCCCTGGCCGAGCTGGATCTCCGCGGCAACCGCATCGGAGACCGCGGTGCCCAGCACCTCGCGCGGCTTCCGCTCGTGCGCCTCCTCCTGGGCCAGAACGCCCTGGGCCCCGAAGGCGCCAGCGCGCTCGCGGGGTGCAGCACCCTCCAGGTGCTCGACCTCAGCCACAACCCGATCGGCGACGAGGGCGCCCGGGCGCTCGGACGCACCGAGAGCCTCGTGGAGCTCGACCTGCGCGCCTGCGGCCTCACCCCCTGGGGCGCACGAGGCCTCGCACGAGCCAACACCCTGCACGTGCTGCACGCCCCGAAGAACGCTCTGGGCGACCTGGGCCTGGGCTACCTCTCCGCTCTGCCCCTGCGGCGCCTGAACGTCGCGCGCTGCGAGCTGACCGAGCTTCGACCCCTGCGCCGGCTGCCGCTCGTCGACCTCGAGGTCTCCGGCAACGCCCTGGGCAGCGCGGCGGTCCCCGGCACCATGAAGCCCCTGCACACCCTGCGCATGGACCGCTGCGGCGTGGCCGACGTGCGCCCGCTCCAGGGGCTCGGGCTGCGCGTGTTGTCCCTGAGCGGCCAGGCCCTCGATCCGGGAAGTGGCCCCGTGCTCGCCTCCCTGCAGGCCCTCGAGCGGCTCTACCTGGACGACACCGGGCTCGGCTGCGACGACGCGCGGGCGCTCGCGGCGTTGCCCTGGCTCCAGGTCCTGCACCTGGCCGGCAACGCGGTCGACGAGCGCGGGGTCGAGGCGCTGGCCGGCGCCCCCCGGCTGGAGCGCCTCGTGCTCGACCGGAACCCGCTCTCGGAACACGCGGTCGCGGTGTTGGCGGGCGCGGACCGGCTGAAGCGGCTCCACCTGCGCCACACGGGCGTGCCGGAGCTCGTGCTGGAGGCCCTGCGAGAGGCCCTGCCGAGCTGCGAGGTCCTGCCGGGCTGAGCACGGCGCGCAACCGACGCCACACCGCCAGGCGGTAGGCTCGTTCGGTGAGCGCCACCGCACAGAAGGGCCACGGCTTCGGCACCGCGCCGGTCTTCCTGGCCAGCATCTGCACGATCCTCGGCGCGATCATGTTCCTGCGCTTCGGCTACGCCGTGGGCCACCTGGGCGTGGCGGGCGCGGTGGCCATCGTCGTGGTCGGCCACCTCGTCACCCTCCCCACCGCCCTGGCCATCGCCGAGCTGGCCACCAACCGGAAGGTCGAAGGCGGCGGCGAGTACTTCATCATCAGCCGCAGCTTCGGGGTGACCATCGGCGCGGCGATCGGCGCCTCGCTGTACCTCTCGCAGGCGATCTCGGTCGCGTTCTACATGATCGCCTTCGCCGAGGCCTTCACCCAGCTCGCCCCGGACTTCGAGCAGGCCACCGGACTGGCCTGGGATCCGCGCTTCGTGTCGCTCCCGGCCACGATCGCGCTCATCGCCCTGATGCTGACCAAGGGCGCCGACCTCGGCGTGAAGGCCCTCTGGGCCGTGTTCGTGGTGCTGATCGCCAGCCTGGTGCTGTTCTTCGCGGGCAGCCCCATCGACGCCACGGAGACCGGCATCCGGCTGGGCTCCATCGAGGACGCCGACCCCTTCGCGATCGTGTTCGCCATCGTCTTTCCCGCCTTCACCGGCATGACCGCGGGCGTCGGGCTCTCCGGCGACCTGGCCAACCCGCGCCGCAGCATCCCCCTCGGGAGCATCGCCGCCACGCTGGTCGGCATGGCGGTCTACATCGCCCTCATCTTCAAGCTCGGGGCGTCGGCCACCCCCGAACAGCTCGCCAGCGACCCCCTCATCATGTCGCGCATCGCGCTGTGGGGCCCGATCATCCCCATCGGCCTGGCGTGCGCCACGGTCTCGTCGGCCATCGGCAGCATCCTGGTGGCGCCACGCACCCTGCAGGCGCTCGCCGGCGACCGGGCCTTCCCCTCGAGCCGGGTGAACACCGCGCTCGCGGCGGGCGTCGGCACGGGCAACGAGCCGCGCAACGCCACCCTGGTGACCTCGGTGCTCGCGCTCGTGGTGGTGCTCTTCGGCAACGTCGACCTGGTGGCGCGGCTGGTCTCGATGTTCTTCATGGTCACCTACGGCACGCTGTGCGCCATCTCGTTCCTGGAGCACTTCGCGGCCAACCCGAGCTACCGGCCCAGCTTCCGGAGCAAGTGGTACGTCAGCGCCTTCGGGGCGGTGGCGTGCCTCTTCATGATGTTCCAGATGGATCCGCTCTTCGCGCTGTTGGCGATCGTGATCCTGGTCGTGATCTACCGCTACCTGGCCAGCACGCGGCGCGAAGAGCGCGACGACCTCGGCGCCATCTTCGCGGGCGTGCTCTCCCAGCTCACCCGGTACCTGCAGATCCGCATCCAGCGAACCGCGGTGATCGCCGGCCGGGACTGGCGGCCCAGCATCATCATGGTCTCCGGGCGGACCTTCGAGCGGCGGGCCCCCATCCAGTTCCTCGAGTGGCTCTCCTGGCGCCATGGCTTCGGCACCTACCTGCACTTCGTGAAGGGGCTCTTGAACCCCGAGAACCACGCGCGGTCCATCCAGGCCAAGCAGCAGCTCATCGCTTCGGGCGAAGGGCGCGACAGCACCCTCTACCTCGACACGATCGTCAGTCCGTCGATGCGCTCGGCGCTGGCGCAGTCCCTGCAGCTTCCGGGGGTGAGCGGCCTCCCGAACAACTCGGTCCTGGCCGACTTCTCGGTGCACGACGGCGACGACGTGCACGCCGAGGTGGCCGACGCTGCCCGGCTCGCGGCCAGCACCCGCATGAACACCCTGATCCTGCGGCACGGTGAGCGGTTCTTCGGCAACAGGCAGAGCATCCACATCTGGCTCACGCACCACGACTACGACAACGCCCACCTGATGGTGTTGTTGGCCTACATCCTGCTCGGGCACCCGGACTGGGCGACCGCCGAGATCAACATCTTCGCGGCGGTGCCGCGTGCGCAGGCCGACCACGAAGAGGCCACGCTCTTGAAGCTCATCCACACGGGCCGCCTGCCGATCACGAGCCGCCAGGTCGAGATCCTGCCCACCGACACCCGCGGCACCTACCAGGGCCTGGTCGCGCAGAGGTCCGCCGGCGCCGACCTGGTCATCATGGGCTTCACCCAGGCGCGCCTGAGCGAGAAGGGGCCGGAGCTCCTCCTCCGGCACCCCGAGCTCACCGATGTGCTCCACGTGAGCGCCCAGGAACGGGTCCTGGTCGACTGACGCCTACAGGCTGTACCCGACCGGCGCCCCGGGCCAGGGCCTCAGTACACGCCGTACTGCTTCCGGAAGGCCTCGTGCTCCTGCCCGTTCCGCGAGGGGTGCAACACGCCCTGCTTGTCGTGCAGATAGTACCAGAACTCGCTCTCGGTGGGGCTCAACGACGCCTCGAGCGCCGTCACGCTGGGGTTGCCGATCGGCGTGGGCGGCAGGCCCGGACGCAACCGCGTGTTGTACGGATCGTCGGGGTCGCGGAGCTTGCCCAGGAAGGCCTGGCGGTCGTTCCACACGTCCAGCGTGTAGCGGCTGGTGGCGTCCACCCCGAGGTTCCACTGGTTGTCGATGCGCTTCCAGAGAATGCCGGCCACGAGCGGCCGCTGGGCGGCCGTCGGCTCCTCGCGCTCCAGCATGCTGGCCATGATCACGATCTCGTAGAGGCCACGCTCGTCGACCCGGTCGCCCGCCGAGTCGAGGAACTCCGACGAGAAGGCGTCGAGCTGGCGCTGCACGAAGCCGTCCACCGTGAACCGGTCGGGCTCCACCTGGTAGGTCTCGGGCCAGAGGAAGCCCTCCAGGTTCTGGACCGACAGGGAGAAGGGGAGCTCGAAGCGCGCGGGGTCGTTGGCTGCGGCCGTGTAGGCCCCCGCCTCGGCCAGGCCGGCTTCCGCCAGCGCCGCGTCGATCTCCTGGATGCGCCAGCCCGGCACGATGGTGAAGGGCTCGCTCTCGACCACCGGCACGCCACACATCGTGTCCATCAGCTCCGGCATGCTCATCGAGCGCGACAGCTCGAAGCGGCCCGCCTTCAGGCAGCTCCCCGCCTCGCGGGTCTTCAGGTACCAGGTCCAGGCGAGGGGGTCGTCGATGAAGCCGGCAGCCTCGAGCTTCGGTCCCAGTCCGCCAGCGGTGCTGCCCTTGGCGACCTCGAAGATCGTCACGGAGGTGTCGGCGGCGTCCACCGGGGTGTCGACCCGGTCATCGAGCACGAAGCACGCGCTCACGGCGAAGAAGAGCATGGTGGGCACCTAACCTCGGCGATACCGGCAGGCCGTGCCGCGTCCGCCCGCCAGCCCGTGGAGCCAGGTCCTGCTCGCGGCGGCGTTCGCGTCCGGCTGCACGGACACCTCCGAGGAGGGGCCGCCGCCCTCCGAGCCGTCCGCGTCACCGGACGTGCTGCTCGTGGTGCTCGACACCACGCGCGCCGACGCCTTGAGCGCCTACGGCAACCCGCGCCCCACGTCACCGGCGTTCGACGCCTTGGCGGCCGAGGGCGTGCTCTTCGGCGACGCCACGGCGGCCGCGCCCTGGACCTGGCCGTCGCACGCCTCGCTCTTCACGGGCCTGGGGCCCTGGGAGCACGGCGCGCACTACGCCGAGCTCGGCGCGGACCCGGAGCACCAGCACCTCGGAGCCGAGCTCGCGGGCCTGCACCCCGAGGTCACCACCCTGGCCGAGCGCTTCGCGGCCGCGGGCTACCGCACGGTGTCGCTGGCCGCGAACCCCCTGCTCGATCCGGCCTTCGGGCTGGTCCGGGGGTTCCAGCGCGCCGAGCACCACGCCGACGACCGGGCGGTGGTGGAGCTGGCCGTGCAGGAGCTGCTCGCGCCGCGCGAGGAGCCGCTGTTGTTGTTCGTGAACCTCATGCCGGCCCACCACCCGGGACGCGTGGAGCCGATCGCGCCCTGGTCGGAGCGCCACCGCGAGCGGCTGGCCCGGCGCGACCTGCCGAACGCACGGGCCTACGTCTTCGACGACCCGCTGCGCCTCGACTTCTACAAGCGGCGCGCCCCCGAAGAGCCGATCGGCTGGGACCGGCTGCGTTCCGGCGAGCAGGTCCTGGACGAGGACGAGCTGGGCCTGCTCCGCGACCTCTACGACGGTGGCGTGCTGAAGGCCGACACCTACCTGAAGCTGTTGCTCACCGCCTGGGGGGACCACGGCGTGAGGGCGGTCACCGCCGATCACGGCGAGTACTTCGGGGAGCACGGCCACTGGGAGCACGGTCGGGTGCTCCGCAGCCCGGTGCTGAACGTGCCGCTGGTGGTCGCTGCGGACGGGCTGGCGCCCGAGCGACGCACCGACCCGGTCGAGCAGAGGGAGCTGGGGGCGACCTTGCTCCACCTCGCGGGCCTGGGCGACGACCCGGGGGTGCTGGACGGCTCGGACCGGGTGTTGGCGTCGGCCTGGCCCGACCAGCGCGTGGCGCCGCTGGGCGAGCCCTACGAGCGCGGCTGGCGTCTGGTCCGCGAAGGCGACCTCGCGCTGGTGGCGAGCACCGCCGGCGACCGCTGGCTGTTCGACGTGGCCCAGGACCCCGGCATGGAGAGGCCTCTGGATCGGCCGGCCGAGGTGCGGCGCCTGGAAGCGCTGATCCCGTGGGGGGAGGGGGTGGTCGGCGAGCCCGTGCGGGCGGAGGAGGCGATGCGGGCGTTGGGGTATGTGGAGTAGCGAGGCGTAAGCTCCGGGCCGAAGGCCGGAGCGAAGCCGAAGCTACCTCCGGCGAACGCAGGCGCGAAGCGCCGGAGCGAGCCAGGAGCGTAGGGAGACGCCATCGCCGTCTCTTCGCCGCCGCTGTCTTCGGGCGACGCGGCGGAGCGGTGCTTACCGCCCGCCGGACGTAGGCGCGAAGCGCCGAAGGAGGAGGCGAGTAGGCGCGAAGCGCCGGGCACGCTCCGCGCTCACTCGCGGGTGACCACCACGGCGTCCGTCGCCACCACCTCCCCCTGCCGGTCGATCGCCTCCAGCACCAGGCTGTTCGCTCCGAGCGCCAGCGGCGCGGTCGCCTGCCAGGTCTGCCCGTCGAGCCAGCTCAGCTCCAGGTCGTCGGCCTCGCCCTCGAGCCGGATCGCGCGCACGTCCACCCAGGCCGTGCCCTCCAGCAACACCGCCGCCCCCGCCGCGGAGAAGTCCTCGCCGCCGTTGGTGGTGATCTGGAAGTCGACCCACGGCATCACCGCGTCGATGGACTCCGACGAGCCGCTCCACACCCACGCCGCCCGGTCGTCCACGAAGGCGCAGTGGCTGGCGAAGTCCTGGCCCGGGAGCAGCTCGCCGAGCTGATCGCACCAGGGCCCCAGGTGGTCGGTGGAGTAGGCGCGCTCGAGGATGGCGTGCAGGTACCCGTAGTAGGAGCGCTCGTTGGCCGGGTCCTCCAAGAGCTGCGCGAGGTCGCTCTGGCCCACCAAGGCCATGGAGCTGCTGGAGAAGTAGTCCAGGTCGTGGGGGAAGAGCAGCACCCGTCCGTCTTCCGGACGCACGTAGACCTGGGCGTTGTGCTGGCTCCCAGCGCCGTACTGGTCGGTCGCGCCGCTGAGCGTCATGTACGCGAAGGCCTCCAGCCACTGCTCCACGTCGATGACCTCGCCCACCTCCGCGAAGAAGTCCTCGCCGCTCAGGTCGAAGGTGCGCCCGAGGGCCTGCACGGCGCTGTAGTCGTCGCGACGCGTGTTGTTCTTGATGAGCCAGGTCCACCGCCAGGCCTCCGCGTCGTCACCCAGATCGGTCACGCTGGTGCCCACCACGCTGTCGGGTTGGGGGAGCTTCAGCCCCTCCGCGGTGCCGTCGTCGGTGGTGTAGGGGTAGTAGATCAGCTCGTACTCGAAGCGCGTGCCGTCGTCGCCGTCTGCGAACTGCGAGGCCAGCACCAGGTCGGTGAAGCGGTCGAGCTGCAGCTCCGCCGGCCCGTCGTAGGTGGCCACGGGCGCCTCCAGGTGCACCAGGTCGTTGTGCTCGCCGGACACCGAGCCCGCCCGGGTCATCACCAGGTTCAGCAGCACCTCGCGCTGGCCGTAGCCCACGCCCTCGGAGCGATCGAGCATCACGCTGGTGTGGCTGCCCCGAAAGGGCTGCGCGTCGTCGAAGCGCACGCCGTAGCCCACCCGCGCGCTCGTCGGCCGCCCCCGCTGGCTGCCCTTCAGCCGCACGCCCACGTCGTAGAAGATCTCCCGCTCGTCGTAGACGACCGTCGCCCCGACCCGGTCGTTGCTCATCAGGTGCACGTCCTCGTGCAGCCAGGCCGCGTCCTCCTCGGTCATCAACAGGCGGAAGGTGCGCAGCCCCTCGGTGGCGTCGGTGCCCGAGGCCACCCGGTACAGCGCGCGGGAGTGCACGCCGCCGGCCGGGAAGGTGGCGGTCTCGCCGGTCCCGTCCTCGGCCTCCACGTAGAGCTGCACGAGCGCCCCCTCCTCCTCGCCGTCCAGCTCGGCCCACCAGCTGCCGGGCCGCTCCTCGGCCATCGCCGTCCCCTCGAAGGCCCCGCCGTCGACCGAGGCCCACACCGTCACGGCCTCCACCCCGTCCGGGTCGTCCACCGACACGCTCACCACCACCGGCTGGCCCGGCGTCGGCACCACCACGTCCTGCTGGAAGTCCTGGAAGGTCGGCCCGACGTTGTCCTCCGCCACCGAGTTCGCCTCCCCGGGCGTGCCCGACATTTCGGGCTGCGCCACCAGGGTCGTGTTCGCCAGGCGGTTGAAGTAGAGGCGGCTGTGCAGCTGGTTGCTGCCGGAGACCCAGCGCGCGCGGAAGCTCAGCTCGTAGTCGTGGGCGCCGAGGTCCTCGAGCAGGGTGGTCTCGGCGTGGTTGTGCATGTGCCCGGTGGGTCCGGTCGCCACCAGGCGGAGCACCGGGTTGCCGGGGTCGTCCGGGTCCTCCACCACCTCGCTGTGGCGGTGGGTGCCGAGCAGGCGCCAGGAGGCCGCGGCGTCGTCGAAGGTGCCGTCCTGCACCAGCTCCACCCGGGACCCGTCGGGGTCCCGCACCAGGCTGAGGTCGTCGATCAGCACCTCGCCGGCGTCCAGCAGGCCCAGCACCAGCTCCTCCCACTGCCCGTCGGGTCCGACGGCGCTCGGGGTGGCGACGCCGCGGAGGGTGGTCCACCCCCACGCGGTGTGTCCGCTCTCGTCGCTCGCGGCCCAGGCCTCGGGCACTGCGTTGTCGGCCCAGGGGTCCCGGAGCTCCAGCGTCGAGCCGCCACCGTCCGCGGCCGCCGGCCAGCGCCCGCCGTCGCTGTAGCGCACCTCGTCGGCCACGTTGCCCGCCGCGTCGATCAGCACGATCCGGTCGCCTCCGTTGCCCAGGCTGCCCTCCCAGCCGCCGACCGCCTCGACCTCCAGTGCCGCGGGATCCCGGGCCACCACCAGGTGTCCCCCGGCCTCCAGCACCGTGCCCTCCGGCAGCTCGAAGGCCACCGCGTCCACGAGCTGCCAGCCGCTCAGGTCCACCTCCTCGTCGCCCCGGTTGAAGAGCTCGATCCACTCCTCGTCCCGCTCCGCGTAGGCCTCGCCTTCCCGGGAGACGGGTGCCTGGTGGTACTGGATCTCGTGGATCACCACCTCGTCGTGGAGCGCGAAGACGTTCTCGTCGCCGGGGGTCTCTTCGGCCGGGAAGCCCCAGTCGCCGGCTTCGTGCAGCCGCGCACGGGCGCGGTCGTCCACCCGCACGGCGTCCAGCAGCACCTCGCCGTCCGAGAGGAACAGGCGCTCCCCGGCATCCAGGGTCCAGCCCTCCACGACCGCCCGCTCGCCCGGCTCCAGCTCCCCCTCGAGAGCCAGCTCGTGGCCCGCGGAGCTGGCGAGCACGAGTCCGTCGAGCACCTGGCTCGCGCCGCTCACGTCGACCAGCTCCACCCAGGCTCCGCCCGCCGCAACCTCGGCCAGCAGCACGGTCTCCGCCACCTCGTTCCTGGTCACGGCGGTGAGCTCGCAGGCGAAGGCCAGGTCGGTGTCCTCGGCCTCGGCCTGGTGCAGGGCCACGGCGAGCACGTTGTCGCCGTGGAGCAGGGCGTCGGTGGGGATCGTCTCGTAGACGAGCAGCTCGTCCACCGCCTCCTCCGCGAGGGTGTCCGGCTCCAGGTCCCCGACCGGCAGGTTCACCCGCAGCACCTCCTCGCCGTTCAGGTAGATGGCGGCGCCATCGTCCACGGTGCAGTCCAGGGTCAGCGTGGCGGCCGACGGGCTGCCCTCGAAGGAGAAGGGGGTGCGCAGCACCAGCTGGGTGGGGAGGTCCTCCAGCTCAGCGTTGCCGCTCGGCCCGGCCACCGGATCGACGCTCCGGAAGAGCGCGTAGGTGTCCTGGCTGTTGGTCACCGAGCTGGCGTCGAAGGTGTCGGCCCAGACGTAGAGCGCCGCGTCGGTGAAGGCGTCGCCGACCGAGCTGCCCCACGGGCTGGTGCCGCGGCTGGCCTCCACCGCGGGTGGCTCCCAGCTGCCGTCGGCGTTCGCGGCGTCGACGACGCTCGCCACCTCCTCCTCGCTCGGCGGCGCGTTGCCCGGCAGCGCCTGCGGGTTGGCCCCGCTCGGGCCCAGCACCCACTCCCAGCTCGAGGCGTCGGTGCCCACCAGCTCGTCGGGCAGCTCCAGCTCCGCGATGACCATCTGCGGCGAGCTGGAGTCGCCCGTGAGCTCCCATGCTGCGACGTAGAGGTGGTCGGCGGGCCCCACCTCCAGGGCGATCTCCTCCACCGTGGTCCAGCTGCCGTCGGTGTCCTCGCCCACCAGCTGGAGGGCGCCGCCGTCGGCCTCGCCCACGTAGAGCGCGAAGTAGTTGTCGGCGGTGGCCCAGGCGGTGGCCTCCACCAGCTCGTCCACCGCGCCGGCGAAGAAGGGCGCCTGGCCGCTCTCCCAGCCGGCGTCGTCGAAGCCGGGGTCCTGCCAACCGTCCTCCGGCGCACCCGAGGCGTCGTAGGTCCAGGTGGCGTCTTCCGCGACCAGCACCGCCACCGTCGGTGGCTCCAGCGGGTCCAGCCCGTTGGCCTCGCCGGGCGTGCCCCCGAGCGCGCGGCTGCCGGCCCAGTGCTCGGCGCGGTCGCTGGCCGAGGTGGGCGCGATCTTGGCGAGGGTGACCCCCGAGCCGTCCGGATGCACGGGCCAGGGCGTGTCGTCGCCGTAGCGTACGGTGTCGATGCGGCGACCGGAGTAGCTGACGAGCTCCAGCCGCTCGCCTCCGTTGTCGAGCTCGCCCTGCCAGGGGCCGAGGGCGTCGGTGTCGAGCGCGTCCGGGTCGGCGGCCACCACCAGGTAGCCGCCCGCCGCCAGCACGGTGCCCTCGGCGAAGGCGAAGCTCACGCCGCCGGAGAGCGACCAGCCCGACAGGTCCATGTCCAGGGCCATGGGGTTGTGGAGCTCCAGCCACTCGCTGTCCCCGGCGGCGGGGTGGTAGGCGAGCTCGGTGAAGGTGATGGAGCCCGGGGCCTCCACCTCGTCGCGGTTCCAGGGCGCGTCGGGGGCCGGCTCCGCCTCGCCGCTCGGAGCCTCGCCGGTGTCCCCTGGGTCCTCGATCGCTTCCTCGGTGGGCGGCTCCGTGGTCGCGACGGTGCCCCCGCAGCCGAGCAGCAAGGCGAAGAGCAGGGGGAAGGGGAGGGGGAGGGACATGGGCCGAGTCCGAGCGTAGTCGAGCACGCGAAACGGCGCGACCAGGCTGCGACTCGGGGCTGGGCGGCCGAGCGGGAGTGCCTACGCACGCGCGGCGGAGGGCCTGGCGCCTCCCTCAGCCGAGCCACCACCACCCGAGCCCCAGGACGACCACAAGCCCGACGAGCACGCCGGCGAGCCGTGTCGGATCGAGCTCCACGTCGCCGAGGTGCCTAGGGTTGCGGGGGAGGGTACGTCACGCCCTCCGGGCAGGAGCATGGAGCGGCCGTACCACCACGCGCTCCTACCGGGTGCTGAAGGGGTCTTCCAGCAGCTTCTCGCGGATCGACGAGCTGCAGCCGCTCCCGCGCCCGAGCCCGCCGCAGAACTCCTGGTCGGCCCACGCGTCCTCGTCCGGGAAGCCGATGGCCGCGAGGTCGGTCACGCGAGGGGCGTGCTCCTCCCCAGCGTTGATCACGGGCGGCAGGCGGTCCCACGCGGTCTCGTCGTCCACGCCGTCGGGCGCGCAGTCCTCCTCGAGGCAGACGACCCACTCGGCGTCCTCGCAGGCCTGGACCGTGTGGTAGCTCGCGTGCTTGCCGTCCGAGCTGTACACGCGCCAGCGCGGCTCGCCCGTCCACGCGTCGTCCACGAACTCGGCGTCGAGCAGCTGCACGTCGGTGAACACGGCCCCGTGGTCGGTGAGCTCCCCCTCGTGGGCCGCGGTGTAGGTGCCGACGACCTCCGCGTCCCCGCCGGACACGGACAGGTCGAGCACCACCCGTTCGGAGTCGCCGTCGTGCGCGCTGATGCCACAGCGCCCGTAGTCGCTGCTGAAGCCGTTCATCACGTAGACGCGGACGTGCCCGTCCTCCGCCGGCGCCACCCGACCGACCGCGAAGAGCACCGCGCCGGCGTCGGTCATCAGCGGCTCGGCCTCGTCGAAGCGCAGGGAGGGTCGAAGGCGGTCGAGCACCAGGTCCTCCCAGGCGTCCACCAGACCGTCCAGGTCCACGTCGGCGCAGTCGGCTCCCAGGAGCTCGCAGCTCGCGAGGTCGGCCGGCAGGTTCGTGCGCAGCGCGACGGCGTAGCCGGCGGCCTCCACGGCCGCGGTGAGCTCGAAGCTCGACCCCGTGTCACCGGCGGTTCCGCTAGCCGTGTCGCCTGGCCTCGTGGCCGTGTCCACGATCCGAGCCGTGTCGCCCGAGGAGGCCATGGCCGTGTCGACCGGAGCCTTGGGCGCGGCGCACGCCAGCCACCACATCACGGCTCGAACTCGTACCGATCCCCCGGCTCCGGGCGCCAGTACCGGTCCTCGCCCAGCGCGGCCTCGGCGGCAGCGTCGAACTCGGCGGGATCCGCGTGGAAGGGGATGGGCTCGATGCCGGCGTCCTGGGTCTGGAAGAAGTTCTCCCAGTGCAGGCCCAGCGCATAGGCGGGGGCGAGGTTGGCGAGGGCCTGGGTGGGATGATCGCGCACGGCATCGAAGGATCCCACGTTCAGCAGCGCCAGGTCGACGCTGCGGTCGGCGAGCACGTCCGGATGCACCAGGCCCTCCGGGGCGTTGGTCGGTGCGTCCTGGTAGTAGACGCGGTGGGCGACCTCGCCCTCGTCGTCGAGGAAGTCGATGAGCCAGGCGACCGTGGCGCCCTCCAGCCAGTCCCCGGCAGCTGTGGGCGGGCTCTCCTGGGGCGCCTCCACGCAGCCTTCGCCGAAGTGGACGATGCCGAGGAACTGGGCGGGGTGCGTGGAGCACAGCGCGCGCAAGCGGAAGCCCTCGCCTTCGATCCAGGTCCCCGCCAGACCGGCCGGCAGCCCCGTGCACGGATCGGCTTCGGCGCACATGCGGCGGTCGACGAGCGGGTCCGTGGCGTCGTTCACCACCACCACGTCGAGCTCGGGCAGCAGGTTGGCCGCGGAGAGGTTCGCGTAGACCCGGGCCTGCTCGCCGGCGAGCTCTCGCACCCTCGGCACGTCGAGCAGGTGGTCATAGTGGGCGTGGCCGACCAGGATGGCGCCGGCGCCCGCGACCTCCTCGGCGGCGAGGTAGTGGTCGACCACGTCCGGATCCGACACGACGTCGCCCAGCGTCACCTCGACCAGGCCGGGGTTGGTGTACATCGGCGCCGTCAACACGAGGGTGTCGCCGTGGCGGAGCGAGACGCCGCCGACCCCGAGCGAGACCACCTCCAGGGGCAGGGGCGCACGGCCCGCGCCGACCCCCGCCGTGTCGCGCACCGACGTGTCCATCGGCTCGCCGTCGCCTCGCGCCGTGTCCACCGCCGTGGCCGTGTCGGCCGGGGTGGGCGCCGTGCAGGCGAGCAGGACGATCAGCATGTCGGGAGCCTACGCGCCGGAGCGGCTTGACCTGGTGGAGAAGCTGTCATAATTACATTCAGTCTGGACGGTATGTAACATGACGACCCAAGCCCAGCGCAGCGCGGCGACCCGCACCCGGCTGCTCGAAGCCACGGTGAGCTGCCTCGTGCAGCACGGGTACCGAGGCACCAGCAGCGCCGAGATCTGCCGGAGCGCGGGGGTGTCGCGGGGGGCCCAGCTGCACCACTATCCGACGAAGGCCGAGCTCTTCGCCGACGCGGTCGAACACCTCTTCGCCCGTCGCCTCGGCGAGTTCGCGGGCCTGCTGCGGGCGGCTCCCGCAGGCGCCAAGCGGCTCGATGCGGTGCTCGACGCGCTCCTGGAGCTCTACACCAGCCCGGAGCACGCGGCCTGGCTGGAGCTCGTGCTCGTCGCGCGCACGGATCCGGAGCTGCGGGCGCACGTGGCAGCCACGGGCCTCCGGCTCGAGGAGGCCGCGGCCGAGGTGTTCGTGGAGGGCATGGGCCTCTCGAGCAGCCTGCCGGCCCGACCGATCGTCTGCACGATCATGGCGTGGATGGACGGCCTGGCCGTGCACACCGCGCTGCACGACGATCCCGCGGCGGTCGCCAGCTCCCGCGCCGTGATGCGCGCCCTCGTGGCGCCTTGGGTGGAGGCCCTGCCATGACGCTGACGGGTGTGTCCGAGACCCTCTGCATCCCGCTCGCCGCCCGGGTGCTGGAGACCCGACGGGAGGACGGCGTGTTCGCGGATCCACGCGGAGCCGAGATGGCCGACACCCTCGGGCTCGACGTGGACCGCTACGGTCGCTCGTGGACCCAGGTCGAGGCCGTGGTCGGGCGGACCGTGCTCCTGGACGCGGTGGTGCGGGACTTCCTGGCGCGGCACCCCGACGGACAGGTCGTCGCGCTGGGCGCGGGGCTGTGCACCCGAGCGTGGCGCCTCGGCGCAGGGCGGTGGGTGCACGTGGACCTCCCGGCCGTGGCCGAGCTCCGCGGGCGCCTGCTGCCCGACGAGCCCGGGCGCATCACGGTCGCTGCGTCCGTGCTCGACGCCGACTGGTGGGACCACGTCGAGCACGGCCCCACCCTGTTCACCGCCGAAGGCCTCCTGATGTACCTGGCGCCGGAGGACGTGGAGGCGCTGCTGCGCGAGCTGGCCCGGCGTCGCCCGGGCGCGGAGGTGGTGCTGGAGGGCATCGCGACCTTCCTCCTGCGCAGCCGCTTCGGGCAGCGGAGCAGGACCATCGCCGACACGGGTGCCACCTTCCGCTGGGGCCTCGACGCCGCCGAGGACCTGCTGGCCATCGTGCCCGGCGCCCGCCTCCTCTCGGTCGGTCACCACGCCGAGGTGCTGCCGGGTCGCTGGCGCTGGCTGCGGGTGACGAGGCCCTTCACCGCGGTGCGCCAGGCGATGCGCATCGTGCACCTGGAGCTGCCGGCGTGAACGAGGGCTTCCTGCAGGGCACCTTCCAGGCGTGCCCCTTCCACCGCCTGCTGAGGGCCGAGCTGCGCCTGCTCGAGCCCGGGGAGGTCGAGGTCGAGATCCCCTGGTTCGCCGACCTGGACCAGGCCATGGGCCGGCTGCACGGCGGCGTGTACGCGGCGCTGCTCGACACCGCCAGCTACTACGCGGCGCTGAGCGCCTGCGGCCCCTCGAAGAAGCTCCCGCTGACCCAGGAGTACAAGCTCAACCTGCTCGCCTCGGTGAGCGGCGAGGCCCTGATCGGGCGCTCGTCGGTGCTGAAGCTGGGCCGCCGGGTGGCCGTGGTCGAGACGAGGATCCGGAGCGCGTCGGTGGACCTGGCCGCAGTGGGTCTGACCAGCCTGGTGCTGCATTAGGTCCGCCTCCGAGGAGATGTCAAAAAACTCGTGATACTCTAAATTCTTGTTGATCTCAGGGGTGCGGCGCGCGATCTTGCAGGAGCGCGCCGGGACGCGTCCACGTCCCCATCGGAGGTCAAGATGATCCTCTCCCTCCTCGCCTGCCTGTCCACCGACACACCGGTCGATGGGTCGTCCACGTCCGATCTCGACGAGCTCACCGAGGACACGACCGACGACGCGGGCCGCGAGCCCACGACCGACGAAAGCGACGACGAGGCCCCTGTGACGGCGGACGTCACCGAGATCGTGCTCGCCGAGGTGAGGTCGGTGCAGACCTCGGTGAACGTCACCTGGACCTCCACGGCACCGGAGACGAGCTGGCTGGAGGTCACCCAGGACGGCGTCACCCACGAGCTGTGGCCCGCGGGTCTGGAGCTCCAGGCATGGATCCTCGCGCCCGAGCTCACCGAGCTCACCATCACGGCCGTGACCGAGCGGGACGGCATGTTGGAGCGCTCGGAGCCGGTGACTGTGGCAACCGGCGCCCTGCCGGACGGCCTCGATCTCGATCCGGGGAGCGGCAACGAGCAGGCGACCGTCAACGAGCGCGCCTTGTTGACCACCTGGGACGCCGGCAGCCCGCGCACCGCCCTGCTCAACCCGGCCGGCGAGATCGTCTGGTACCGGATCGGGAACGAGGGCCGCACCACGATGGCCGCGCGGCTGATGGAGAGCGGCGAAGGGATCGTGCTGAGCGACTTCGCCCTGGACCGCACGGGCGACGAGCTCGAGTCCATGGACGCTAATCAGGTCGTCTACGTGGACTGGGGAGGTGCGATGACCCGCTCGCTGGCGACCCCCGGCGGCCACCACTTCTTCGACCTCCAGCCGAGCGACAGCGTCGTCTGGCTGCAGGCGGCGCCCACCAGCGTGTCCGGGGTGGAGGGGACCGTCGTCTTCGACGCGCTCGTCGACTCCGACCGGGGCGAGCTCTTCCACACCGACGCGGTGGACTTCTACGAAGGCCACTGCGGGGGGAGCATCGGCTACTACGGCGCCGCGTGCGACGCCCACCACACCAACTCGGTGGACTGCGACCTCGACGCCGGCCGCTGCATCGCCTCGCTGCACGCCACGAACCAGGTCGTCGAGATCGACGCCACCACCGGCGAGCTGCTCCACGACTTCTCGACCTGGACCCACGAGCTCCCCGACAGCCTCGACACCGCCTTCAACGGCGCCCACGACGTGCAGTACGTCGACGGCGGCAACGCGCTCCTGGTGTTCAACACCGCCGAGGGCCGCGGCTCCTGGGCCGCACGCTACGAGATCGATCGGCAGTCGAAGGCCCTGACGGCCAGCTGGACCCACGGTGACGAGGCCTGCCTGTATGCGGGCGCCGCGGGCGGGGTGCAGCCCTTGCCCAACGGTCACTACCTCGTGAACTACGGCTCCCCGTCGGGCATCCTCCAGGAGGTCGCTGCCGACGGCGAGGTGGTGTGGAGCGCGAGCGGCTCCGGCTGGACCGAAGACGAGGCCTGCATGATCACCTACGACGTGAACGAGCAGTGGACCCTGGGCGAGACCCGCAGCTACAGCCTCGGGGCGCTGGCCGGTGTGCTGGTCCTGTAGGTCGGAGCGTTACGGCCCGTAGGTGACCTCGGCCCGCCACCGCTCGAGCTCCGCGCGCAGCTCGTCGTAGGCAGCGGCCGCGGCCGGGTCCGTGTCGACGGACGACGCGACGTTCTCGCCCTCCGCGTACCCCTCCGTGTCGTAGCGGTAGAGCTCCACGGCCCCGCTCTCGGGATCGATGAGCTTCCAGCCCGCGTTGCGCACCGTGTAGCCGCGGCTGACGGGCTCCGGACCGTTGGGCTCGAAGCGCTCGACATGGAGGTAGTCCCGCTCCCCCGCGGCGGCCTCGGTGACGACCGGGAGCCAGGAACGCCCATCCAGGGTCACCGCCTCGCCGGCGTGGTCGCCCGCCGTCCGCAACAGGGCGGACGCGTCCACCTCCGCAAGCTCGGCCACGGTGGCGAAGATGTCCACCACGTGCACGAGCGCTTCGCTCCGGCGACCAGGGTCGGCGACCCCCGGTCCCGCCACGATCAGCGGCACGTTCACCCCGCCGTCGTTGAGCGACTCCTTGGCGCGGTCCGCGTACGCCGGCGCGGTCACCGCAGCCCCCGGGGTGCCGTTGTCGCCCATGACCACCACCCAGGTGCGCGCTCTGCGCTCGGGATCGAGACCGTCCAGCACCCGTCCGAGCTCGGTGTCGACCGCCTCCAGCATCGCGTCGTAGAGCGCGGCGTTGCCGTCGCCCTTGCCCACCTCCTGGGTGGTGAGCTCGTCGGGTGGCGCGTGGAAGGGTTCGTGGGGCGCCGAGAACGCTGCGAGCAGGAACCAGGGTTCCGGGAGCTCTTCGCACAGCGCGAGCACGTCGTCGGCCTGCTCCGAGGTGACGTAGCGCTCGCTGAACGACAGCACCCCGTCGGTGTTCTTCTCCCAGTAGTCGTAGCCGAGGAGCGCCTCGGGCTCGTTCAGGGACTGGCCCAGGTTGCCGAGGGTTCCGCGTACGGCATCGAAGCCCTGCCGTGAGGCGTGGTCCGCCGGAGCCGGGTGGTCCCAGCCGACCAGGTGCCACTTGCCGACCAGCCCGCTGCTGTACCCGTGAGGGGACTCCCGCAACATCTCGGGCAGGGTGATCTCGGGCTCGAACAGCCAGTGCACGTCGTCCGGCGGGTTCAGCACGTCACCCAACCCCGTGCGCGTGGCGTGGCGCCCGGTGAGCAGCGCCGCTCGGGTGGGCGTGCAGCTGGGGTAGGTCCAGGCGTTCTCGAACAACACGCCCTCCGCCGCGAGCGCGTCGATCGTCGGGGTGGGCGGTGGCTGGTCGTGCACACCGTAGGCCCCGATCTTGTCGACGCCCACGTCGTCGAGCAGCACGAAGAGCACGTTGGGAGGTGGCACCACCCCGGTGTCCGCGCTGTCGTGCGGTGTGGCGCTGTCCTCGGGCCCGGATCCCGCGTCGGTGTCGCTCGTCACGAGCACCGAGGGAGCGCTGTCGCCGCCCGACCCCGACGGGTTCGCCACACAAGCCAGGAGGAAGACCACCACGGATGCAGTCTAGCCCCACATCGTCGCCGCGCACACCGGCTCACCGGCCAACCGTCAATGGATCGGCACGGACGTGGTGGAGCAGGCCCCCGGTCAAGGCCCGGCTGGGCCACCGGAGAAGAGCATCACCTCGCCGTCCCATCCCGCCGCGCCGTACGCGCCCACCGCCAGGTCCACCCACCCGTCGCCGTCGAGGTCGCCCGGCACCGCCAGCGCGGTCCCAAACCGGTCGGAGGTCGCGCCACCCATCAGGAGGCCATCAGGCGCGTCCAGCCCACGGGAACCGGTCAGCGGTCCGAACAGGACGTAGGCCGCGCCGCTGGTGAGCTCGACGCCATCGGCCTCCTTCGCCCCCACGACGACGTCCACGAGGTCATCTCCATCCAGATCGCCGGCCGCGACCGCCCAGCCCGCGCGGTCCTCGGCGGCCACGCCGTCGAAGGTCGCCACGCTGGAGTCGTCGACGTCGGTCAGCCCGACGAAGGGGCCGTGGACGAGGTGAACGGCACCTCGGTTCTTGGCACCCTCGTCGAACAGGAACGCTCCGAGGAGGAGGTCTCGGTAGCCGTCACCGTTGACATCCCCAGGTGCCGCCAGCGAGGAGCCTGCGGAGCCCCCTCCCTGGAAGCTGGCCGACTCCACGTCCGACACGTCCGTATAGGCGCCGCTCGTGAGCTCGGCGAGGTGCTCGCCGCCATACACCACCCAGGCGTAGCCGGAGCCCTCTCCACCGACCCCGAGATCGGTGAAGCCATCGCCATCGACATCGCCTAGCAAGACAGCCGCACTGCCGAGCTGTTGGTTCTTCGCGAGCCCCGAGATGGCCCGAACCTCGCTCAAGAGAACCGGCCCCTTCGGTCGCCCCAGAGCACCGCCGATCAGGAAGATGGCACCCTGGTTCTCCCCACGGGCATCCGGCGCACCCACCACGAGATCGTCGAGCCCATCGCCGTCGAGATCACCGCCACCTGCCACCGCGGTGCCGGCACGCGAGGCGGTGGTGCCCTCCAGGAGCAGCCCGACCTTCGACATCTCCACGGTGCCCTCGCTGGCTCCCCAAACGACGTAGGCCTCGCCGCCCCCCGAGGCAGCCGGGGCGCCCACCACCAGGTCCGGCACACCATCGGCGTCGAGATCCCCCGCAGCGTCGACGGCCGATCCCCCGGCCGCCAGGTGTTGGTCGCCGAGCAGGATCGCGTCGGCCTCGCCGACCTCGAAGGTCCCGTCGAGCAGACCGTGGAACACCATGACCGCCCCGGTCTCGTTCTCCGTGTCGCGCATGAACTCGGGCGCTCCGACGCCGAGATCCGGCACACCATCCTGGTTCAGGTCGCCGACAGCCGCCAGGGCTTGCCCCGCGTGGTCGGAGCCTCCCTGTCCGCTGATGATCGCGTAGGCGTGCTCGCGGAGCGTCGTCCCCGCAAGCGACGCGTCGCGCGTGGCGGTGTCGTGAACGGCCCCCTGCACTCGAAAGCTGACGTCGACCGTGGTGAGGACCGCCCCGTGGGTGCCGCCTTCGGGCGCCGCCGCCGTGTCCATCCCACCGGTCTCGACCGCGCGATCGGGCAGGACCGGATCGCAGGCCAGGAAGGTAGACAAGAGGAGCTTCAAGGGACACCGGGTACGCCCCCTCTTCGGCTCGCACGCGCACACCTCGAGGCCCAATCTCTCCGTGGCGGACGAACACGCGCCGATGCAGAGCGCACGTCGTCGAGGCGCATCAGCCCGCTCACGCACTATGAGCAGAGGGTGAACACCCTCGATCAGCCCGCCGTCCGCACCGTGCTCGCGCGCCTCCACGAGGCCGCTCGCAGCGACCCCGCCCGCTGGGAAGAACGCCGGCGTCAGCAGGCCCTGTCCCCGCCCGCCCCCGGACCCGATCCCCTCGTCCGGATGGGCAACCTGTACCTGGCCGTGGGCGAAGACGACGGCCGCCTGCTCCACGTGCTGGCCCGGGCCGCGCGCGCCCGCCGGATCGTGGAGTTCGGAGCTTCCTTCGGCGTGAGCACCCTCTACCTGGCCGCCGCCGCGGAACACACCGACGGGCAGGTGATCACCACGGAGGCCCACCCACAGAAGTGCGCAGCCCTCCGATCCAACCTGGCCGACGCCGGCCTCGCCCACCGCGTGGAGCTCCTGGAAGGCGACGCGAGGGAGACCCTCCGATCGGTGAAGGGCCCGATCGACCTGCTCGTGCTCGACGGCTGGAAGAGCCAGTACCTGCCGGTGTTCGAGCTCCTCCGTCCTGCCCTGCGGCCCGGAGCGCTCGTCGCTGCCGACAACATCAACCACCCGGCAGCGGCGGCCTACGCCGATCGGGTCGACACCGGACCGGGCCTGATCACCCAGCGCGTCGGGGAGCTGGCCCTGACCGTGGTGGCCTGAAGGGGTGATCGCGTGCGCTGATTCTTCACCTGCCAGGGCGGATTCCTGTGCGAAAGCCCGTGGTGCCGCGCCCGACGCGTTACACGGCCGCGTCAATCCGCAGGTCGTGATGGCCTGCACCCGAAACGGTACTGCTCTCACGAGCGGACCAATGAGAACGAGTAGCATGAGCAAGAAGTTGTTTGTCGGCGGACTGTCCTGGAACACGGACGACGCCGGCCTTCGCCAGGCCTTTGAGGCCCACGGCACCGTTACCGAGGCCAAGGTCATCAACGATCGCGACACCGGCCGCTCCCGCGGCTTCGGCTTCGTGACCATGGCGGACGGTGGCGACGACGCCATCGCGGCCATGGACGGAACCCAGCTGGATGGCCGCGCCATTCGCGTCAACGAGGCGCAGGAGCGCAGTCGTGGCGGCGGTCGCGGCGGTCGCGGCGGCGGCGGTGGCGGCTACGGCGGCGGCCGCGGCGGCGGTGGCGGCTACGGCGGCGGCGGCGGCGGCTACGGCGGCGGTGGCAACCGCGGCGGTGGCGGCGGCGGCTACGGCGGCGGTGGCGGCGGCGGCGGTCGCTGGTAGGTCGTCCACGTGGGTTCGCTCTCGAGCGAACCCACGAACACGCTCACCCCAGGTCACGTCGTCGAACCGGCGGGGCCTGGGGTGCGCGCGTTCCTTGACAGCGTGCCTGAAGCGGTAGCCTCCCCGCGTGGCCACCCGCGTGCTCGTGCTGCTGTTCGTCGTCGAGGTCCTGGCCTGCGCAGCCGATCTTGCGCTGGGGCCCTACGCACGGCTGCACTGGGAGGAGGTCTACAACGTCCGCGAGGGCCTGCAGATCGCCTGCGACCACGCCGAGGCCGCCTACGCCATGCAGTACCGGGCCTTCTGCGGTGGCTGCACCGCCGAGGCCTGGATGGCCGTGCCCGTCTTCGCGGTGCTGGGGCCGAGCGTGCTCGCCTGGAAGCTCGTGCCGCTCACCTTCCACCTCGCGATCGTCGCCGCGGGAGCGCTCTTCCTCCGACGGCACAGCGACCGCGCCGCAGCCGCCTGGCTGCTCCTGATGATCGGCGCCCCGGGCGCCTACCGAGACCTTGCCTGGACCGGCTGGGGCAACCACGCCGAGTCCACCGCCTTCGTGCTGATCGCGGGCGCGCTGCTGCTGAGCCCGCGCCCAGGGTGGGCACGGCACCTCGCCGCCGGCGGGATCGCCGGCCTCGGCGTGTGGTTCTGCTACACCAGCCTGCACGGCCTCCCAGCAGTCCTCGTCGTCGCCCAGCCTGCGCTCCTCCCCGTGCTGGCGCTCGGCGTGGCCGGCGGGTTCGCCCCCCGGTGGTGGTTCCACCAGGCACGCCCGCAGTCGGCCGAGCTCGAGGCCGACAAGTGGCTCGGTGTCGAGCTCGCGCCCCCCGAGCGGCTGTGGGAGTGGTTCGCCGGCGACTACCTCCGCACCTCGCTCTGGGACCCGCTCGAGTACGGGGATCTCGGCTCGTGGCCGACGGTCTGGTGGGCGGGCCTGGTGGTCGCGACGGTCTGGGGGCTCCTCCGCGTCCGCGGCCAGCGCGTCGGGCGCTTCGCCGCCGCAGCGTTGTTCGCTCTGGTCGCAGCCTACGCCCTCCGCCACGACCTCTGGTACCGGAACCCCGACCTCGACATGACGAGGACCTTCAACCTCCGCTACCGAGCGCCGCTCGTTCCGCTGCTGATGCTCGGCGCCGCCTGGGGACCCCGAGGCCTGGTGGTCCCCATCGCGCTCTTCGGCCTGGTCCAGCGCGCCAGCCTCTGGGACGCGGACCGCGGGGATCAGCTCGACCGTGTGGTCTACACCCGCGATGCAACGGTCGACAAGACCGTGCCGACCGGCGACCCGCCGCAGCGCCGAGCTCGGATGCAGGGACGGCCCCAGGACGTCGCTGCCGCCCTCGAAGCGCTCGCCGGGCACGACGACCTGTACCCGAGCTGCCGGCAGCACCACGTCTACGAGCTGGGTCGTCGCGTCGGCATCGGGCTCTCCGAAGGCTGGATCGGCGGCACGGTGGCCAGCGATGCCCGGGCGATCGCACGAGGTGCCGAAGAGCGGATCGCGTTCGACGAAGGCGCCGGTCGCCGGCTGGTCAGCACCGACGGAGAGCTGGCCGTGACCGACGTGCCGGACGCGTTGCTTCCAGCGGTCGGGCGCCGAGCCCACGACGACCTGCCCGCCAGCCACCCGGGTGTCTGCGAGGCCCGCGGGGAGGCCTGGGTCGCCGGCGAGACCGATCTCGGCGCCTGGCGACCCTCGACCAAGCGGCCCACGCCGGGGGCCTGCGACGCCGAGAGCTTCGCCGACGGAGTCGGCCGCGGGTGGGCCTGGTACGTCGGCTGCAGCGACGGCGATCGCGTGCTGCTGATCGACCGGAGCCCGGCGGCCATCCCCGCCTGGGAGCAGGCCTGTGAGGACCTCCGGGTGCCCTGGTAGCTGCAACGCCGTTGCAGCTGGCGCACCCAGGCGATACCCGCCGGGCCGTGCTCGTGTCCCTCGCCTGTGCCCTGCCTCCTGTGCTGCTCGGCAGCGCGGCGGTCTTGGTGCCCCAGGGTGCGGGCGCGGTCCGCGCGGGCAAGGTGCTGCGCTGGGTGGCGCTGGCCGCCGCGGTCGCGGTCATCGTGCTCGATCTGCTGCCCGAAGCCTTCGAGGCGGGCGGTCCGACCGTCGCGCCCGTGTTCCTCGCGGGCGCAGCGCTGCCCTGGGTCGCAGGCCGGGTGACGCGTCAGATCGAGATCGGCGTCGAGCTCGCGTTCCTCGCGCTCGTCGCCCACCAGCTGATCGACGGGCTGCAGATCGCGGCAGCCCGCGCCCTGGGTGCGAGCCTCGCGGTCGCGCTCGCGGTCGCGGCCCACGCCGCGCCCATCGTGATCGCGGCGCTGTTGGGCTACGCCGAGCACGACGGCCGCACGGTCGCGCTGAGGCGTGCCGTGTGGTTGGGGGTCGGCACCGTCGCCGGGGTCGCCATCGGCGCCCAGGCGGGCAACGGCTGGATGGAACCCATCGCGCCCTGGCTCACCGCCGGGCTCGCCGGCCTGCTGCTCTACGTCGTCGGCCACGGCTTCCGCGGCCACCACCACGAGCATGCGCCGTGATCCGCGAGCGTCTCCGGCAAGCCGGGCTCCGAGCCACCCCCGCGCGCATCGAGGTGCTGCGCACCCTGGTGGCGAGCGCCACCCCGCTCAGCCACCCCGAGCTCGCAGCCCGACTCCCGGAGCTGGACCGCGCCACGGTGTACCGGAACCTCGTGGCGCTGGCGGACGCGGGGGTGCTGCGGCGCTTCGACGCCGGTGACCACGCCTGGCGCTTCGAGCCGGTGCGCGACCGCGACCACCCGCACTTCGTGTGCGGCGACTGTGGCGACGTCCGCTGCCTGCCCGAGCTCGACCTCGCCCTCCCCAAGGCCCTGCGCCAGCGCACCGACGAGGTGCAGCTCGTCGGCCGCTGCGACGCCTGCGCGTGATGAGGCACAACCCGCTCCTCGACCGCCTGCCGCGCTACCCGATCGCCGAGCTCCAGGACCGTCGCCAGGCCCTGGAAGCCACCGGCCAGACGGTCGTCGACCTCTCCACCGGCGACCCCAACGAAGCGACGGCCCCGGCGATCCGAGAAGCCTTCGCAGCGGCGGTCCCCGCGGTGTCGGACTACCCCTCCATCGCTGGCACACCCGCCTTCCGAAGCGCGGTGGCCCGCTACCTCGAGCGGCGCTTCGGCGTGGCGATCGACCCCGACACCCAGGTCCTGCCCACCTCAGGCAGCAAGGAGGCGGTCTTCCACCTGCCGCTCGCGGCGATCGACCCGAGCGCCACCGACCGGGCCGTGGTCTACCCGTCCCCCGGCTACCCGGCGTGGGGGCGCGGCGCGGCCTTCGCCGGCGGCGAGCCGGTACCGATCCCACTCGACGATCGCGGGACCTGGGCGCCCTGGGCGCTGCCCGACGATCTGCTCGCGCGCACGCGGATGCTCTACGTCTGCAGTCCCCACAACCCGAGCGGTGCCGTGCTCACCGCCGACCAGCTCGCAGCGGCCTGGCGCCGTTGCCGCGCCCATGATGTGCTGCTCGTCAGCGACGAGTGCTACGTCGACCTCTACGAGGGCGAGCCCCCGGCCTCGCTGTTGCAGGTCGCCGACGAAGGGCACCTGGTGGTGCACAGCCTGTCGAAGCGCTCCGGCATGACCGGCTACCGATCCGGCTTCCTCGCGGGTGACCCCGCGGTGGTGGCGCGGGTGCGGAGGCTGCGCGAGAACCTCGGCGTGGCGCCGAGCGCGATGACGCTGGCGGCGGCCACCGCGGCCTGGTCCGACGACGACCACGTGGCCGAGCGGCGCGCCCTCTTCACCGCCAAGCGCAGGCTCCTGGGCGCGGTGATCGACCGGCTGGGCCTCCGAACGACCGGCCGCTCGGCCGGGCTCTACCTCTGGATCCGCCTCCCCGAGGGCTGGGACGACGTCCGCTACGTCGAACACCTGTTGAGCCACGGGGTGCTCCTGAACCCCGGCTCCTTCCTCGGCGAGCACGGTCGAGGCTGGGTGCGGGCGGCCCTCGTGCCGCCCGTCGACGCGCTCCCCGATGTGGCGGCGACCTGGGAGCGAGCCCATCGGAGCTTCGCGGGCTGACGCCTGCGACCGACCCAGCGCTCGTGGGCCCCCGCGGGCGTTATGCCCCACCCAGGGAGGCGACCGTGGAGCTCCGAGCGAGGATCGAGGCCGCATGGACCGGCAACCTGGCCGACGACCCGGCCCGCGCCGCCGTGCAGGAAGCCGTCGGTGAGCTGGACGCCGGGCGGCTCCGCGTGGCCGAGAAGATCGACGGCACATGGGTCGTGCACGAGTGGCTGAAGCAGGCCGTGGTGCTCTTCTTCCGCTACGCGCAGATGGAGACCTGGACCGCCGGGCCCTTCGAGTTCTACGACAAGGTCCCCCTGAAGCATGGCCTGGCCGACCAGGGGGTGCGGGTCGTGCCCCCTGGCACCGTGCGTCACGGTGCCCACATCGAGCCCGGCACCGTGGTCATGCCGGGGTACGTCAACATCGGCGCGTGGGTCGGCTCCGGGTCCATGGTCGACACCTGGGCCACCGTCGGGAGCTGCGCCCAGATCGGCCGCGGCGTGCACCTCTCCGGCGGGGTCGGCATCGGCGGCGTGCTGGAACCGCTCTCCGCCCGGCCGGTCATCATCGAGGACGGTTGCTTCATCGGCTCACGCGCCATCGTGGTCGAGGGCGTGCTCGTCGAGCAGGAAGCGGTGCTCGGGGCCAACGTGGTGCTCACCAGCTCCACCCAGATCATCGACGTCACCGGCCCCGAAGAGCTCGTCTACAAGGGCCGCGTGCCCGCCCGCTCGGTGGTCGTGCCCGGCACGCGCACCAAGTCCTTCCCCGCCGGCGACTACGGCGTCGCCTGCGCCCTCATCATCGGCCGACGCAAGGCCAGCACCGACAAGAAGACCTCGCTCAACGATGTCCTCCGCGAGTTCGCCGTCTCCGTCTGAGGGCCTCGCGGCCCTCACCCTGGAGCTGTGCCGCTTCCCCTCGGTCATCCGAGAGGAGGCCGCGCTCTGCGACTGGACCGAGGCCAGGTTGCGCGCTCTCGGAACGGTCGACGTGTTCCGGGTCGGCAACTCGGTGGTCGCCCGTGGCCCGCGACGAAGCCGACCCTTCCTCGGGCTCTTCGGCCACCTCGACACGGTCCCCGCCCACCCCGGCGACCCCGAGCCCTTCCGCGACGGCGACCGCATCGTGGGGCTCGGCTCGAGCGACATGAAGTCGGGCGTCGCCATCAAGCTCGCGCTGCTCGACGAGCTCGACCTCGAGGCCCTCCCCTACGACGTCGCCATGGTCTTCTACGACCAGGAGGAAGGCCCCTTCGCAGCCAACGGCCTGGGACCGGTGCTCGATCAGCTGCCGTGGCTCGCCGAGCTCGACCTCGGCTTCTGCCTCGAGCCCAGCGACAACGTGGTGCAGGTCGGGGCGGTCGGCACCCTGCACGCCAACATCGTGTTCCAGGGCAGGGCCTGCCACTCGGCGCGCCCGTGGCAGGGCGAGAACGCCGTGCACAAGGCCGGCGCCCTGCTCGCCGAGCTGCACAACCGGGCGCCGAACGAGGTCGAGTGCGGAGGCTTCCGCTTCCGCGAGGTGATGAGCGCCACCCTGGCCAGCGGCGGGCGAGCGCGCAACATCATCCCCGAGCACTTCGAGCTCAACGTGAACTACCGCTTCGCGCCGAACCGGAGCGTGGAGAGCGCCCGCGAGGAGCTCCTGGGCACCGTCGCCGGACGAGCCGAGGTGGAGTTCGTGGACCTGTGCCCCGCCGGGCGGGTGGTCACCGACAACCCCCACCTGAAGCACTTCCTCGCGCTCACGGGAGCCTCGATCACCGCGAAGCAGGCGTGGACCGATGTCGCCCGCCTCACCGCCGCGGGCATCGACGCGGTGAACCTGGGGCCCGGGCTGTCGTCCCAGGCCCACCAGGCCGGCGAGTACTGCTCCGTGAAGCTGCTCGAGGAGGGCTACGCCATGTTCCGCGCGCTCCTCACTGCTCCGGTCGCTTGAGCCGACGCCGCGAGGTCCGCACGCCGCCCGCGGCCCTGTGGCTGCCGCCGGCGCTGTTGCTGCTGGCGCTGCCCTTCGCGGGCGACCTGCCCGTGCTCGACGAGGAGAGCTACCTCTTCATCGCCGAGTCCGTGATCGAGAGTCCCGGGCGCCCCTACGACTGGTGGCGACCCTGGCAGCCGTGGGGCATGCAGGAAGCCGCGGACAGCTTCCTCTTCGCCCACCCGCCGCTGCACCTGTGGTGGGTGGCCTTCTGGAAGGCACTGACCGGCACCGGCTGGGGCTTCCGGCTCGGGGTCACGTTGCTCCCCGCGGCGCTGCTCGCGGCGTCGGTCGGCCGGCTCGCACACCACGTGTCGCGTCGCCCGTCCACCGCTGTCCTGCCCTGGCTCTTCAGCCCGGTCGTCGTGATGGCCGTGTGCGCAGGGGGCCTGCCCGACCTCGCGGTCACGGCGCTGGGGACCGCGGCCGTGGCGGCCTGGCGCGAGGCGCAGACCGACCGGAAGCGCGTGGATCCGCGCTTCATGGCGGCCGCGGGGGTGCTGCTGGGGCTCGCGGCCTGCTGGAAGTACCCCGCCCTGGTGCTGGTCCCCGTGCTCACGCTCCACGCCTGGCGACGCGGCATCCTGCGCCAGGCACTTCCCGCCGCCCTCGGCTTCGCCGTCGTCTGGGGCGCGATGGAGCTCTGGCTCGCCACGGTCTACGGGCGTGTGCACCTCCTCGAGGTCCTGCGAACGGCCCCGGAGATCGCGCGCGGCAGCTTCCTCGGACGCGGCTTCGGCGTGCTCACGCGCCTGGGTCTCGCGCTCTCCCCGCTCCTGCTGGTCGTCGCAGCGCTGTGGTGGCGACTCGCCGTCGCCGGCCTCGTCGGGTCCGTGGCCCTCGCGCTCTTGTGGATCGGCCCCTCGGAGCTCAGCCCGCTGGGCGTGTTCCTCCTGGGCGTGTTCGGTGCTTCTGGCACCGTCTGGGTGGCCCGAGCGGTGATCGCCGTGCTCCCGGCCGACAAGGCACGCCGCCGGAAGAACGACCGGGACGACGCCTTCCTGCTGGGGGCGTGGGCCCTCGCGGTCCTGCTGGGGGTCTGGTTCGGCCACAACTACGCCGGAGGCCGCTACGTGCTCCCCGCCATCGCACCCCTCGCCCTGCTCATCGCCCGCACGGCGGAGAACCTGGCCGGCGGCAAGAACAGGCTGCGCGTGGCCACCGCTGCCTGGGGCCTGGTGGCGGTGGTGCTGGCCGACACCGAGGCCCGCTACGCCAACGCCGCCGAACAAGCCGCCGAGCGCGCGATCGCCGCCCACCCGGCGAGCCGCTTCACCGGCGAGTGGACCTTCCGCTGGACCATGGAGCGCGCCGGTTGGACCGTCGTGCGCGCCGGCGAGATCCTCGAGCCCGGCACCCTGGTGGCGGTCCCGCGAAACGGCGGAGGGCAGGTGCAGGAGGGCTGGGAGGCGATCGCCAGCTACGAAGCCGACGACCCGTGGCGCGTGCGCACCGTCGAGCTCGAGGAGGGGGTCGGCTACCACGCCGAGACCCTTGGACCGCTCCCCGTCGGGTGGAGCACCAGCCCCCTCGAGGCGGTCACCGTGTACCGGGTGACCCCATGACCCCGGCGCCTCCGAGCCTGGAAGCGGTGCACTTCCACAAGCGCCTGCTGCGCGAGCAGGTGCGCGACACCTTCGCCGACCGCTTCCACCGAACGCCGCGGGTCTCGCTCGCCCTGGTCGCGTTCATCGTGATCGTGCACTTCGGCCTCGCGATCTTCGAGATCCGCCTGGGGGCCGCCCCGTCCGCGATCTTCAACGCCCGGTCCACCCTCGCGATGGTGATCGGCGGAGGCCGCGTCGCCGAGCTGATCGCCGAGGGCGAGTTCTGGCGGCTGATCTCCTGCATGTGGGTGCACGGCGACCTGGTGCACCTCCTCCTCAACGGCGTCGCGCTCTACGGCCTGGGTCGGATCTGCGAGGCCCTCTTCGGCTCCACCCGGACCCTCTGGCTCTTCCTCGTGAGCGTGTTCGGCGGCTCGGTGCTCTCCCACCTCGGGGGCGCGCAGCTCTCCGTGGGCGCGTCCGGGGGGGTCTTCGGCCTGATGGGCGCCTGCATCGTGTTCGGCTGGCGCTACCGCCACCAGCTGCCCGATCGCCAGCGGCGCTTCCTGCTCCGCGGCATCGCTCCGTGGGTGCCGGTGAACCTGCTCATCGGCGCGGTGCCATGGCTGCGGATCGACAACCTCGGACACCTCGGCGGCCTCGCCGGCGGTGCCGTGGCGGCCCTGTGGTTGGCCAACGAGGTCGTGCCCGGCGAGGCCGGTTCGACCCGGAACACCCGGGCGCTCGTAGGCGCCTCGGCCGCCGTGCTGGTGTGGGCCGTGGGCTCGTGGTTGAGGTCGCTCGCCGCGCTCTGACCCCTACTCGGCGCTCGCCACCGCTTCCGCCTCGATCTCGATGATCCGCTTCTCGAGCGCGACCACGGTCTGGGCGAGCACCTTCATCTCGTGGGCCGAGGCCTCGTTGAGGGCCACCAGGTCGAGCCGGGTCTGGTTCAGGTTGGTGAGCACGTCGTCGTGCATCCGCTTGGACTGCCAGAGGTTGGCGCCCAACATGACGAAGATGATCGACAGGAGCACCGCGCGGGCCACCATCGTGCGCTTGGCGTCCGCCTGGCGGAAGTACTGGAGCTGCTCCAGCTCCTGAGGCGCCTCGACGGGCTTCACCTTGCTGGGGTCCAGCTCGCTGGACTTGTCGTACTCGGGCGCGTAGGTGAGACCGGCAGGCTTGTCGCTCATGGGGAGCCTCCTGAAGCGAGCTTACGGCGTGCTCTCGATCCTCGTCAAGGAATTGTCAACGCGATGCAAGTCGTCACCTGGAACATCAACTCGCTGACCGCCCGAGCGGGCAACCTGGTGAGCTTCCTGGACCGCGTCTACCCCGACGTGATCTGCCTCCAGGAGCTCAAGCTGGCCGAGGAGGAGATCCCCTTCGAGCTCTTCGAGGAGCGTGGCTACGAGGTGGCCCTGCACGCCCAGCCTCGGTGGAACGGCGTGCTCATCGCGTCCCTGGAGCCGCTCGACGACGTCGAGGTGGGACTGCCGGACGGCGACGAGGGGCAGGCCCGCTTCGTGGCCGCCACGGTGGGCGACCTGCGGCTGGTCGATCTCTACTGCCCTCAGGGGAGCCGGATCGGCTCCGAGAAGTTCGCCTACAAGCTCCGCTTCTACGAGGCCCTGCTGGCATGGCTGGAGCGTCGGGACCCGGCCCGACCGCTGCTGCTCACCGGCGACATGAACATCGCGCCGGCCGCCCGCGACCTCCACGACCCCGAGGCCTTCGCGGGCCAGGTCAGCTTCTCACCGGCCGAGCACGCCATCTGGCAGAGACTGCTGGACTGGGGCCTGCAGGACCTCGCGGAGCCGCACCTGCCCCCCGGCACCTGGACCTTCTGGGACTACCGCACCATGGGCTGGCAGAACAAGGTCGGCATGCGCATCGACCACTTCCTCGGCACGGCCAGCGTGGCCGCGCGCGTGCAGTCGTGCCACGTCGAGACCGAGGAGCGTGGGTTGGCCCTGGCGAGCGACCATGCGCCGGTCGTGCTGGACCTGGAGGAGTAGCGCCCCCACCGGGCAGCCCACGCTCACCACGTCGGCCACGAGCACCTTGCGCCCGACACCCCCGAGACGGGCACCCGCTGATCACGGCCGAGACCGCGAGCAGCACCGCCACCACGGTCAGATCCGACCTTCCTTCTTGAGCTTCTTGATCCGGGCGAGCCGGATCTTGCTGGGCTTGTAGCCGTTGAGCTTCACCGCCTCCTGGTACAGCGACGCCGCGGTGTCGTAGTCCTTCTGGCGGTAGTAGATGTCGGCCTTGCGGTGCAGGGCGCTCGCGCGGAAGCCCTCGGAGAGCTCGTAGCCGAGGTAGCGATCGATCTCGGCGAGCGCGTCACCGTACTTCCGCATGCGGGTCAGGCTCACGGCCATGTAGTAGTGCACGCGCTCGTTGTCGGGGCTGTCGACGAGGATCTCGTCGAACTTCGACAGCGCGTCGTGGTACTTGCGCATGTACATGTAGACCCGGCCGGTCACCATGTTGTTGATGACGTTGTCGGGGTAGAGCGCGTGGCCGCTGTGGCAGCGCTCGAGCGCCTTCTTGAACTGGCGCTCCTCGATGTAGCTGAAGATGAGCGCGAGGGTGGCCGCCGGCCGCACGAACACGGCCTCGGCTTCCGCCTTCTTCATCAGCGAGATCCCGAGCGCCCGCTCGTCGGTCCCGGCCGGGATGAGCTTGTAGTTGAGCGCGACCACCGAGCGCCAGTACTTGTAGAGGCCATCGCCCAGGATGACGTCGGCGAACTCCGGGGCCAGCGCCTTGACCTTGCTCACGTACCCGATAGCGGTCAGCCCGCTCGTCAGGGCCGCCACGAACTCGCCCTTGCGCATCGTGTGGATGCTGTCGATGCCCGTGGCACCACAGAGCAGGAAGTACTTCCAGGCCAGGTTGCCGCCCTCGGCGATGGCCGCCTCGAGCTCCTCGATGGCCAGCTCGACGTGGTAGGCGTACTGGGTCTCGTAGCGGTAGTCGAAGTTCTCGAGCATCAGCGCCTGGTACACGAGCACGTTGCCCACATGCCCGATGCCCTGGTGGGGGTACTTCTCGTTGAGCCCGTCCCAGTGCTTCTTCGCCTCGCGGTAGCGCCGCTGGTAGATCAGCTCGATGCCCACCCGGCAGTCGTGCACGAAGGCGGGATCGGTGGAGAGCGCCGTGGAGCCCCGGTAGACCTCCAGGTCGTGGGGCAGCGCCCGCAGCTCGTCGATCGAGATGCCCAGGTCGCCCGCAACGTCGGCCTCGAGCGCGGCACGGCGCTCGTCGACGGCGATCTCCTCGGCCTCCACGAGCTCCCCGCGGTGCTTGCCGCCGGTGACCGAACCCTCGGTGAAGCTCTCGTCGTCGTCGGCGACCGCCACGCCGATCAGCGCCACCCAGAGCCACAGCCAGCTCATCGGGCGGCCTGCGCTGCGTCCAGCAGCTCCGGGGCGAGATCACGCTGCATCAGCTCACGTACCTCCCAGATCCCGGTCGGGCTGGTGACGTTGATCTCGGTGAGGTGCTCACCGATGATGTCGATGCCGACGAAGAGCAGGCCTTCCTCCTTCAACCGCGGTGCGAGCGCGTCGCAGATCGCCCGGTCGCGCTCGCTGAGGTCGAAGGCGACGACACCGGCTCCCACGTGCATGTTCCCGCGGTGGTCGTCGGTGCCGGGCACCCGCGAGAACCAGCCCCGGGGCACGCCGTCGATGAGGAGGATGCGCTTGTCCCCCTGCGCGATCTCCGGCAGGTAGCGCTGCACCATGGCGTAGGCGCGGCCCTCCTCGGTGAGGATCTCGGCCATCGAGCGCAGGTTCCGATCGCCATGGGCCGTCACCAGCACACCCCTTCCGCCGTTGCCGTCCCAGGGCTTCAGCACGATGCGGCCGTGCTCCGTGGCGAAGGCGATCACGTCGGCCACCCGGTTGGTGACCAGCGTCTCCGGGCAGAGCTCGGGCCACTGAAGCGCGTACATCTTCTCGTTGGCGCACTTCACGGTGCGGGGATCGTTGACCACGAGCGTGGTGTCGGTCACCAGGTCGAGGATGTAGGTCGAGAAGACGTAGTCCATGTCGAAGGGCGGGTCCTTCCGCATCCACACGGCGTCGAAGCTCCCCAGATCGAGGTCCTCGCGATCCCCCTGCTCGAAGGGATCCGGACCCAGCCGGCTCACCACGGAGCGGGCGTGCACCCGGGCGCGCTGGTGCACCACCCGAAGATCGGCGGGCGTGCACCACCACACGGGCCAGCCGCGGGCGGTGGCCTCGAGCATCAGCGCGTAGGTGGAGTCGCCTGCGAGGTTCAGGCGGTCCAACGGATCCATGACGAAGAGGGTCTTCACCGGCCGAGCCTACCGCCGTCTCGCACTACTTGCCGATGCAGAAGCGGCGGAACAAGGAGTCGAGCACCGCTTCGCGGGTGTCGCGACCGATCAACGCGTCCAGACGAGCCAGCGCGCCGTAGAGCTCCTCCGCAGCGACCGCGGGTCCGGGCTCGCCCTGCAGGGCCGACGCAGACGCCGTGCAGGCGCGCGCGACGGCGCCGAGCAGGTCGCGCTGGCGGAGCGACGCGATGACCAGCCCCGAGCCGAGCTCCTCGCCGACCAGCGCCTCGGCGATGGCCGCAGCGAGGGCGTCGAGCCCTTCCCCGGTCGTGGCCACGGTCGGGAGCAGGGGGCGACCGGCGAGGCTCGTCCGAGCGCCGGGACGGTCGGCGTGGTTGCCAACGAGCAGGTGCGGGCCGTCGAGCCGCTCGAGCAGCGGCCGCGCCCGATCCGGGTCGTGGGAGGGCACCACCACGACGAGGAGGTCCGCGTCGGCGGTCAGCGAACGCCCGAGCTCGATGCCCGCGGCCTCCAACCCGTCGGCCTCGCGTTCGCCCGCGGTGTCCAGGAGCCGGATCGACACGCTGCCCAGCCGCACCCGGCGCTCGACCACGTCCCGCGTGGTGCCGGGCGTGTCGGACACCAGCGCCCTCACCGAGCCGCCCAGCGCGTTGAAGAGCGACGACTTGCCCGCGTTGACCGGACCGACCAGCGCGACCGTGGCCCCCTCCACGAGCACGCGACCGGCCTGCCAGGTCGCGGCCGCCGCCGCCGCGCGCTCCCCCACCGCGACGACGCGCGCGGCGAGCGCGCGGTCGTCCTCGAGCTCCAGGCCCTCGGCGGGGTAGTCCAGCCGTGCCTCCAGCTCGGACAGCGCCTCGGTCAGGTCGGCGCGGAGCCCGTCCACGAGCGACCCGACCGCGCCGTCGAGACCCTGCTGGGCCACCGCCAGACCGCGGGGGCTGGTGGCCTCGATGGTCTGGAGCACGGCCTCCGCACGCGCGAGATCGATCCGCCCCGCGAGGAAGGCCCGGCGCGTGAACTCGCCGGGGTGCGCCACCCGCGCGCCGACCGCCACGCAGGCCGCGATCAGCTGCTCGACGAGCAGCGGGTTGCCGTGGCAGCAGAGCTCCGCCGCGTGCTCGCCGGTGTAGCTGCGCGGACCCACGAAGCGCGTGACGAGCCCGTGGTCGATCACCCGTCCGTCGTGGATCAGGGGAGCGAGCCGGGCGCGTCGCTCGGGCAACTCGGCCGGGGTGAGGCGGCAGACCGCGGCCAGCACGGCCTCGGTCTGCGGTCCCGACACACGCACCATCGCCAGCGCCGAGCGCCCCCAGGGCGTGGCGCAGGCGACGATCGTGTCCCCGGTCAGGCTACTCCTCGGCCGTCGAGTCGTCGGTCTCGGAGGTGTCGAGGTCGGCCTCGGAGGTGTCGACGCCGGCACCGTCTGCGTAGATCTCGATCTGCTTCAGGTTGCCTTCACCGATCGAGCGCGTGGCCACGCCATCGAGCTCCGAGATGGCCACGTGGATGATCCGGCGCTCGAAGGAGTTGAGCTCCTTGCGCACCACCTCGGACTCGCCTGTCTCGATCACGCGCTTGGCGATCTTCTCGGCGATGCCGGTGAGCTTCTTGACGTCGGCCTTGGAGTTCCGATCGTCGCGATCACGGCCACGGCCACGGCCACGGCCACGGCCTCGATCGTCGCGGTCGCGGCCACGGCCTCGGTCGTCGCGGTCGCGGCCACGGCCTCGATCGTCGCGGTCGCGGCCACGGCCTCGGTCGTCGCGGTCGCGGCCACGGCCACGATCACGATCACGATCGCCGCGGGCCTCGCGATCCTCGGGCTTCTTGGTGACGTCCAGCCGGAACGTGCGGTCGGGGTAGTCCGCGCCGATGGACTGCTGCAGCAGGAAGGTCACCGCCTCGAGCGTGCGGCCGCGCTTGCCGACCAGGCGGGCGCCGGCGTCGACGTCGGCCTCCAGGGTCACCGCACCGTTGTGGCCCACGCGGGCGGTCACCTTGACCTCTTCGAAGCCCATGTGGCCGAGCAGCGTCTCGAGCCAGGCCTGCGCGTCGTCGGCAGCCTCGAGCTCCTCGGCGTCGCGGGCCCAGGCCACGATCCTCACGGTGTCGCGGGGAACGACACCGCCTGCGTCGTTGCGGAACCAGGACTTGTCCAGGCTCCAGACCACGCCCGCGGGCTTGGTCTCGAGCTTTCCGGCCGCGAGGGCGACGGCCGATTGGATGTCATCGCCTTCGGCGGTGACGGTGGTGGTTCCTTCGGGGGGAGAGGCGAACATGGGATTCACTCCGCTTGGATCGCGGGCTGAGGTGCAACCGGCAAGGGATTCGCGCGGTTGATCAGCCACATCTGGAAGATGGACAGGCTGGTGTTGACCAGGATGTAGACCGCCAACCCGGACGGGAAGGCGAAGATGAAGATGGTGAAGACGAGCGGCATCAGCCGGATCATCTTCTGCTGGAGCGGGTCCATGGACGCGCTCATGGGTTGGATGCGCTGCTGAAGGATCATCAGCAGCCCGACCACGAAGGGGAACACCCCCAGCGGATCGACGCTGGAGAGATCCTTCAGGTAGAGGAACTCGGCGTGGTAGACCTCGCTCGCCGTGAGCAGCACCGAGTAGAGCGCGAACCACACGGGCATCTGCACCACCATCGGCAGGCAGCCCGCCAGGGGGTTCACACCCTCCTGCTTGAAGAGCTCCATCTGCGCCTGGCCCATGGCCTGCGGATCCTCGCCGTGCTTCTCCTTGAGCTTGGCGATCTCCGGCTGCAGCCGCTGCATGGCGCGGCTCGACGCGAAGGACTTCTGGGTGAGCGGGAAGAAGGCCAGCTTCACCGTGACGGTCAGGAGGATGATCGCCAGGCCCCAGTTGCCCACCAGGGAGTGGTAGAGCTTGAGCACCGTGAGCAGGATGCGGGCGAAGAGCCCGAAGAAGCCGAAGTCCACCGACTTCTCGAGATCGTGTCCCAGCTCGCCCAGCTCGTCGTACTGCTTGGATCCGATGTAGACCTCGAGCTCGACCACCTCGGCCTCGCCGGGCGACAGGGCGTTGGAGCGGACCAGGAAGGCACCCTGGCGCCCATCCGGCGACTGGCCGAACTGCAGGGTGCCCCAGTCCGCCTCGGCCGGCATGAAGGCCGCGAGGAAATAGCGGTCTGCGATGCCGAGCCAGCTGACCGCACCCTGGAAGATCTTCGGACCGTCCTCCACGTCGCTCAGCTTGGCGAGGGTCTCGAGGTCGCCGTCGGCGAAGCCGACCGGTCGCATCACGTTCTGGTAGCGACCCGACTCGCCCTCGAAGACGTCGAGCGCGCCGACCCAGCGCGGCTGCACCCACTCGCTCGTGCCCCCGTTCTCGAAGCGTAGGGTGACCTCCAGGCGCTCCGGATCGGCGGTCCTCCTCAAGGTCTGCTCGATGCGGAGCCCGCCCGGCAAGCTGGACACCGCCGACAACGGGGACTCGCTGCGCAGCTCGAAGGCGACAGGTGCAAAGGCCCCCGAGCCGCTGGCGAGGAAGAGCCCGGCCTCGCTCACGATGTGTTCGGGCTCGGGCTCCTCGCCCCACGGGTCCCAGTCGCCCTCGGCCGAGCCGGTGACCAGGCCGATGGCGTGCGACCAGATCGGCGTGACCTTGAAGGCGCCGCGGTGCTCGGGCAACACCACACCGCGCAGGCCGCCGCCGGCGGTGGTGAACGTGGCGTCGACCGCCTCGGTCGAGAAGGCCAGGGTGCGCTCGGGGGCGCTGGTCGGAGCGGCCGCCGGGGCCGCGCCGGTGGTCGTGGTGGAGCCCGACTCGGCGGTGAGCGGCGTGCTCACGACCACCTCGTCGCCCGCGGGGGCCTCGACCGGCACGGGGGGAGCGATGAAGGTCGACCAGACCCACATCACCGTGAGCATCAGAACGACCGCGACCAGGGTCTGCTGCTCACCCGGTTGTCCGCGCTTCTTGCGAATCGCCATCAGTCACACGCCTCGGGCACCGGGTCGAAGCCACCGGGGTGCCAGGGATGGCAACGACCGATGCGCTTCACCGCGAGCCATGAGCCGCAGACGGCCCCGTGCTGGGTGAGGGCGCCGATCGCGTAGCTCGAGCAGCTGGGCTCGAAGCGACAGGTCGGTGGGAGGAGCGGCGACACCAGCACCTGGTAGGCACGCACGAGCCGGAGGAGAAGCCAGCGCATCAACGGATCCGCCGCAGGGCTTCGGTCACCTCGGCCTCGATCACCTCGAAGCCGACGAAGGGCGCCTTGGGGTTCGGAATGAAGACCACGTCCCACGCACCGTGGAGCTCCGCCTTGTGGTGGCGGAGCGCCTCACGGAGCCAGCGCTTGACGCGGTTTCGGGTCACTGCGTTGCCAACCTTTCGGCTGACGGTGAGCCCGAACCGGGGCGTGTTCCGTCGACCGCGCAGGTAGATCACCAGGAGATGACTCGTTCGGACCCGACGCCCCCGACGCTGCACGCGGCGGAAGTCCGAGGAGCGCAACAGGCGCAGCGCCTTCGGAAAGCTCGTGTCCGGGGTCATCCCGGGGGAGGGTGCTACTTCTTCGGGTTGGTGACGGAGAGCCGCTTGCGGCCCTTCCGACGCCGAGCCGACAGCACGTTGCGACCACCGGGGGTGGACATCCGCAGGCGGAAGCCGTGGGTGCGCTTCCGCTTGATCCGACTCGGCTGGTACGTGCGCTTGGACATGAGAGCTCCGGGGGCCCGTGGGCGCCGAAGGACGCGTGGGCCGAGAGAATGGGGGCGAGGCTTCCGAGGGGGTCCTCGCGGACCCGCCGATCTATGCCACGACCCCCTGTTCGTCAAGCCGATCACCGCTTCGAAAACGCGCTCGGGATCGCCCGTTGACCGCCGCTTCGACCGCTGATAGCGTCGCCTCCTGTCGGCACGACGTGGCCCCTCTCCCCGATCGCCCCCCTGCGGTCGATGGCGGGATTGCGTGTGGAGGGTGAGAGGTCCATGAACGAGGTCTGGCGCGAGGTCACCCAGCACGTCGAGTCGGTCATCGGGCGCGAGGCCTTCCAGATCTGGTTCGAGCGCCTGCGCATGGGCCGCGTCGCCACCGGCCAGGTCGAGCTGCTGGTGCCCGACCGCTACGTGCTGGGCTGGGTGCGTGAGAACTACGAGCCCGAGCTGACGAAGGCCTTCCACGCAGCCCTGGGCCGTCCGGTCCGCGTGGACTTCCGGGTGGCCGACTTCTCCCAGGTGCCCGCGGCCGCCGCGCCCGAGCCCGAACCCGCTCCGGCCCCCCCGAGCCCAGTGTCTCCGCCCGGTGGCCGGGTGATCGCCCTGGCACAGGACAAGACCTTCGACACCTTCGTGGTCGGCGCCTGCAACCAGTTCGCCCACGCCGCCGCCGAAGCGGTGGCCGACTTTCCCGGAGCCGCCAACTACAACCCGCTCTTCGTCTACGGCTGCACCGGCCTGGGCAAGACCCACCTCATGCAGGCGGTGGGCAACGGCATCCGCTCGGGCCACGACGCGAAGATCATCTACACGACCGCCGAGACCTTCGTCAACGACATGATCAACGCCATCCGGCTGCGCCGCATGGACGACTTCCGGGCCTACTACCGGGACCAGGGTTCGGTGCTCCTGATCGACGACGTGCAGTTCTTCATGGGCAAGGACCGCAGCCAGGAGGAGTTCTTCCACACCTTCCAGGCCTTCCACACCACCGGTCGCCAGATCGTGCTCACGTCCGACGTGTTGCCGCGGGAGCTGCAGAAGCTCGAGCCACGCCTGCGCACCCGCTTCGAGGGCGGCCTGCTCGCCGACATCCAGCCGCCCGATCACGAGACCATGATGGCCATCCTCCGGCGCAAGTCGGACGAGAGCGGCCTGGTGGTGCCCGAAGACCTCGCCGAATGGATCGCGAGCCGGGTGCGCGGCAACATCCGCGAGCTCGAAGGCGTGCTCCACCAGCTCTCGGCCAAGGCCAGCTTCTACGCCGAGCCCCTCTCGCTGGACTTCGCCCGCCAGCACCTGGGCAACCTGCTCGCCGAGCCGGTCGAGCAGATCACGCCGGAGCGGATCATGGAAGCGGTCAGCCGCTTCTTCAACATCAAGGTCTCCGACCTCAAGGGCCGGCGGCGGGTCAAGTCGGTCGCCAGGCCGCGCCAGCTGGCCATGTACCTGGCCCGGGAACACACCCCGCTGAGCTTCCCCGACCTCGGCCTGGCCTTCGGCGGGCGGGACCACACCACGGTGCTCCACGCCCACCGGAAGGTGAGCGAAGAGGTGCAGCACAACCCGGACACCCGGCACGTGCTCCGCACCCTCGAGCAGAACCTGGGCCTCTGAGGCCGCGGTCGGGTATGGACAAGCCTGTGACGTGCGGTGGAGAAAGCCTGTGGATGGCCTGGGGACGAATGGTGGACGATCGCGCTCGACGCGGGCAGACCACCCGTCCATCCCCACCTCGCCACAGCGTTCCCACCGCGCATCGGCCGTCCGTCCACAACCGGGTGATCGTCTATCTACCCGGTATCGTTGCCACCTCTCCAGGTGATCACCACCCCTCCACATTTCCACAGGCCCTACGATCACGACAAGATCTCTGATCTGAAGACTCTTTAGATCATCAGAACCTTCGTGCCGGGCCGCACCGGAGCCGAGATGGAGCTCTACATCGATCGCGACGAGCTGCTGCGGGGACTCTCCCGCGTGCAGGGCATCGTCGACCGCCGAAACACCCCGAACCCCGTGCTCTCGCACGTGCTCCTGCAGGCGGCCGAGGGCCGTCTCCGTCTCACGGCGACCGACACCGAGGTGGCCTACATCGGCGACCTGGCGGCGAACGTCACCACGGGCGGGGAGCTCGCCGTGCACGCGGCGAACTTCTTCCAGATCGCTCGGATGTTGCCCGACCCCACGGTGCACCTGAAGATCGCGGGCAACAACCGGCTCGAGCTGTCGTGCGGCTCGGCCTGGTACAAGGTCCCCGGCCTGCCGGGCGAGGACTACCCGCCGCTGCCCGAGTTCGACGGTCGCGCCACCATGAAGCTCGTCGCTGGCGCCCTGCGCCACATGATCGAGCGCACGAGCTTCGCGATCTGTCCCGACGACAACCGCTACGGCATCAACGGCGCCCACCTCCAGCAGGTCGAGGGCGACGACGGCCCCCGGCTGCGCATGGTCGCCACCGATGGCCACCGCCTCTGCTACGCCGAAGCGCCCTTCGAGGGCGAGTTCGGCATGGGTGCGCGCCTGTTGCTCCCGCGGAAGGCGGTCGGCGAGATGAAGAAGCTCTGCGAACGCGACGACGCGGAGCTGTCGCTCACCTTCGGCGAGCACGCGGCCCTGCTGGAGGTCGACGGCGCACGCTTCTACTTCCGGCTGCTCGACGGCGAGTTCCCCGACTACCGGCCCGTCATCCCCCAGGTGCCGCAGCGCAGGGTCATGGTCCTGCGCGACACCTTCAGCGGTGCCCTGAAGCGCGTGGGCCTGCTCGCAGCCGACAAGACCCGGCCGGTGCGCTTCGCCTTCGAGGCCGACCAGGTGGTCATCTCGGCGCAGAACTCCGACATCGGCGAGGCCCGCGAGGAGGTGCCGATCGAGCTCGACGGCGAGGCCCTCAGCGTGGGCTTCAACGTGCGCTACTTCAACGACGTGCTCAGCGTCCTGGGCAGCGAGCGCGTGTCGGTCGACCTCGGTGACTCGTTGTCACCGGCGCTCGTGCGCGAGCCCGACGACGACACCGCGCTCTTCGTCGTGATGCCCATGAGGCTCGACTGAGTGCACACGGCTGCGCTTTGCGCGCCGTCCGCACTCCCTCCGCTCACTGGGTCCTCCGGACCGTTCGCAGAGAGCAGGCCCTCTGAAGGGGGGCCCCTCGCTGGGCCCCCCTACGCTCGCCTTCGGCTCGCTGACCCCCCACCGACCGGGGTCCACACGGCTGCGCTTTGCGCGCCGTCTGCACTCCCTCCGCTCACTGGGTCCTCCGGACCGTTCGCAGAGAGCAGGCCCTCTGAAGGGGGGCCCCTCGCTGGGCCCCCCTACGCTCGCCTTCGGCTCGCTGACCCCCCACCGACCGGGATGCACACGGCTGCGCTTTGCGCGCCGTCTGCACTCCCTCTGCTCACTGGGTCCTTCCGGCCGTGAGGCTCACCCGTCTCGCCTTGCGCGACTTCCGGAACCTGCCGGAGCTCGCGGTCGAGACGGATGCACGCTTCGTGGTCTTCTCCGGGGCGAACGCCCAGGGCAAGACCAACGTGCTCGAGGCGATCTACGCCCTGGCCACGCTGAAGAGCTTCCGCACCCACAGGCGGCGGGAGTTCATCCGTTGGGGCCGGACCGAGGCCGTGGTGGCCGGCACGGTGGTGAGCGAGGGCGTCACGCGGCGCTACAAGCTCCGGCTCACTCCGTCGGAGCGCGAGGCGCAGGTCGACCAGCAGACCCCTCGGCCGCTCTCGAGCTACTTCGACGGTGTGCGCGCCGTGCTCTTCGCCCCCGAAGACACCGCCATGGTCCGGGGGGAACCGTCCGGGCGCCGCGGCTTCGTCGATCGGGCGGCCTTCACGCTCCGGCCGGCGCACCTCGACCTGGTGCGCGCGTACGGCCGGGTGCTCTCGCAGCGCGGTGCCCTGCTCCGGGCCGGCGGCGACCCCCTCCAGCTCGAGGTGCTCGACGAGCAGCTGGTGGAGCTCGGCGCCAAGCTGTCGCTCCGTCGCGCCGAGGTGGTCGCCGAGCTCGCAGCACCCTTCCGCGACCTGTACACCGGGATCTCCGGCGGGCGGGACGCCACGGTGGGCTACCGCTCGGTCTTGGGTGACGGCGACCTGCCGGCACGCCGTGAGCGCTTCCGCGAGCGACTGGCCGAGCGACGCGGCGACGAGCTTCGCCGAGGCATGAACCTCGTCGGGCCCCAGCGCGCCGACCTCGACCTGCGCATCGGGGGGAAGTCGGCCCGCGCGTACGGCTCCCAGGGGCAGGTGCGGTCGGTGGTGCTGGCGCTGAAGCTCGCCCAGCTCCGCGTGGCGGATCGTCTGGGGCTCAAGCCCTTGTTCCTGCTCGACGACCTCTCGAGCGAGCTCGACGAGCACCGCACAGCGCACCTGCTGGAGCTCTTGGCGAGCCTCGGTCTGCAGACCTTCGTGACCACGACCGACGTTGGACGCCTCGCGGCCCTTCCGCCGTCGGAGCAGCTGGTCTACCGGGTGGCGGAAGGCCGCGTGGACAGCGGCTGAACGCGGTGGTCGAAGGGGTGCGATCCGGTTAGCGGAATCGATGAACGGAGCGCCTGACGCGGGCCTCCCCGGCACCCCCCGAGGCGCATGTCCACCGACCTCCAGAACCCGGGCTCCCCGCCCCAGTACGACGCCAGCTCGATCACGGTGCTCGAAGGCCTCGAAGCGGTCCGCTTGCGGCCGGCGATGTACATCGGCGACACCTTCGAGCGAGGCCTGCACCACCTGGTGTACGAGGTCGTCGACAACGCCATCGACGAGGCCCTGGCGGGTCACTGCGACACGGTCGAGGTGCTGCTCCACGAGGACGGCTCGTGCTCCGTGGAAGACAACGGGCGCGGCATCCCGGTCTCCATGCACCCCACGGAAGGCCGGCCCGCGGCCGAGGTCGTGCTCACCGTGCTCCACGCTGGCGGCAAGTTCAACTCCGACTCCTACAAGGTCTCCGGCGGCCTGCACGGCGTCGGTGTGTCGTGCGTCAACGCTCTGGCCGGCTGGCTGAAGCTCGACGTCTGGCGCGACGGCAAGCACTGGGAGCAGTCCTACGCCCAGGGAGCGCCCACCACCCAGCTCGCGGCCACCGGGCCCCAGGACGATCGGCGGGGCACCCGCATCCAGTTCGCGCCCGACGCCACCATCTTCACCGAAGGCACCGATCTCAAGTTCGAGATCCTCTCCAAGCGCCTGCGCGAGCTGGCGTTCTTGAACCCCAACGTCACCATCCGCGTGGCGGACCTCCGGGAAGAGGACCGGGACCTCACCTTCCACTACGAAGGTGGCCTCGTGTCGTTCGTCGAGCACCTGAACCGTGGCCGCACGCCGCTTCACGACCAGCCGATCGTCGTGCAGACCGAGCGCGAAGGCATCGAGATGGACATCGCGCTCCAGTGGACCACCGCCTACAGCGAGTCGTTGCTGAGCTTCGCGAACAACATCAACACCCACGAGGGCGGCACCCACGTCACCGGGCTGAAGGCCGCGCTCACCCGCACGGTCAACGCCTACGCGGCCAACAACAAGGTCACCAAGGGCAAGCAGGCGGCCAACGTCTCGGGCGACGACATCCGTGAGGGCCTCACGGCCATCTGCTCGGTGAAGATCGGCGAGCCGCAGTTCGAGGGCCAGACCAAGACCAAGCTGGGCAACTCCGAGGTCAAGGGGCTCGTCGAGTCCATGGTCAACGACGCGCTGGGGGCCTACTTCGAGGAGAACCCCGCGGTCGCTCGCGCCGTGGTGTCGAAGGCCTTCGAAGCCAACCGGGCCCGTGAAGCGGCGCGCAAGGCCCGTGAGCTCTCTCGTCGCAAGAGCGTGCTCGACGGCGGCGACCTGCCCGGCAAGCTCGCCGACTGCCAGGAGAAGGACCCCGCCCACTCCGAGATCTACCTGGTCGAGGGCGACTCCGCGGGCGGCTCGGCCAAGCAGGGCCGCGACCGGAAGAGCCAGGCCATCCTGCCGCTCCGGGGCAAGATCATCAACGTCGAGAAGGCGCGCTTCGACCGCATGCTCGCCAACAACGAGGTCCGGTCGATCATCTCGGCCCTCGGCACCTCGATCGGGCCGGAGTTCGACGTCTCGAAGCTCCGCTACCACCGCGTGGTGATCATGACCGATGCCGACGTCGACGGGTCCCACATCCGCACGCTGCTGCTCACCTTCTTCTACCGCCACATGCGGGAGCTGGTGGAGCGGGGTCACCTCTACATCGCCCAGCCGCCGCTGTACCGGGTCAAGAAGGGCAAGAAGGTCCGCTACGTCAAGGACGACAAGGAGCTCGACGGCTTCCTGCTGAAGCACGGCACGGGCAGCGTGGAGGCCGCCGGCGACGAGGTGGTGCTCACCGGCGATCGCCTCATCGACGTGGTGCAGCGGATCTCCCGCTACGTGCGGCGGCTCGATCGCCTCTCCCGTCGCTACGACGCCTCGGTGCTCGACGCGTGGTTGATGATCGACGGTCCCGCAGCCGGGGAAGACCGCGCAGCGCTCGAAGCCAAGTGCGTCGAGGTGCACGAGCGCCTCGACTTCGTCTCCCCCGACATCGTGGTCGGGCGCCCCAGCGTGATCGACGACCTGCTGCAGGGCGGTCTGGCCGTGCGCGTCGAGACCTACCGCGACGGGTCCCCCGCAGAGACCCTGATCGGCCGCGACATGAACGTGGGCGAGGAACGCGAAGGCCTGCGCAAGTCGGTGCGCGAGCTCAAGGAGACCATCCCCCTGCCGCTCGCCTTCGGCGACGAGATCCTGCACACCTTCCCCGACGTGCTGGCCCGGGTCATGGGCATCGCGCGCAAGGGCTACGACATCCAGCGCTACAAGGGCCTCGGTGAGATGAACCCGGAGCAGCTCTGGGAGACCACCATGGACCCCCAGAACCGCACGCTGTTGCAGGTCGAGGTCGCCGACCTGGTGGAGGCCGACACGCTCTTCACCATCTTGATGGGTGAGCAGGTCGACCTCCGCCGGGAGTTCATCCAGGAGAACGCGCTCAACGTCCGCAACCTGGACATCTGAGGCGTGGACGCTGCGCCACGAGGAGCCCGGATCAAGGGCCTGGGCCACCACCTGCCCGACCGCGTCGTCACCAACCACGACCTCGCGGAGCTGCTCGACACCACCGATGCCTGGATCGTGCAACGCACAGGGATCGAGGAGCGTCGCTGGGTCACCGGCGACGTGGGCGCCTCCGAGCTCGCCGAGCCTGCGGCCCGTGCAGCGATGGACCGGGCGGGGATCACCGCGGATCAGCTCGACCTGATCGTCTTCGCCACCCTGTCGCCGGATGTGTACTTCCCCGGCTCGGCGTGCCTGCTCCAGGCGCGCCTCGGCTGCCCCGGCGTGGCGGCGCTCGACGTGCGCAACCAGTGCACCGGCTTCGTCTACGGCCTCGCCGTTGCCGATCACTTCATCCGGAGCGGCATGATGTCGCGGGTGCTCGTCGTAGGGGCGGAGGTGCACTCCACCGGACTGGACATGAGCCCCGCGGGCCGCGACGTCACCGTGCTCTTCGGCGATGGCGCGGGGGCCGCGGTGGTCGAAGCCACCGAAGGCCCGGAGCGCGTGCTCGGCCACCGGCTCCACGCCGACGGACAGCACGCCGAGCTGTTGTGGGTCCCGGCACCGCAGTCGCGCACGATGCCGCGCATCGACCAGCAGATGCTCGACGCCGGGCTGCACTACCCCCACATGCAGGGCCGGGCGGTGTTCAAGCACGCTGTGGAGCGCCTGCCCGAGGTCGTCCTCGGCGTGTTGGAGGATCACGGCCTCGGGCTCGACGACCTCGACCTGCTCGTGCCCCACCAGGCCAACCTGCGCATCAACGAGCTGGCGGGTCGGCGGCTGGGCCTGCCCGAGCACAAGGTCGTGCACAACATCCAGCGCTACGGCAACACCACCGCCGGCTCCATCCCGATCGCGCTGTCCGAGGCGGTGGCGGACGGCCGGGTGAAGCCCGGCTCGCTGGTCTGTCTGGCCGCCTTCGGCGCGGGGCTCACCTGGGGTGCTTCGCTGATGAGGTGGGCGTGAGCACGGTCGACGTCGCCGACCTCATCTACGGCCGCTGCCTGCTGGTGAGCGGCAAGGGTGGCGTGGGCAAGACCACGGTGTCGGCCGCCCTGGCCAAGCTCGCGGCGGCCCAGGGTCGGCGCACCGTGCTCGTGGAGATCGACAACCAGCGCCCGTCGCTCGATCCGATCTTCGGCGAAGCCAACGCCTACGAGCCGGTGAAGGTCGACGACAACCTCTGGATCGCCAACCTGTTGTGGCGCGATGCCATGCGCGAGTGGGTGCAGCGGGTCGTGCCCGTGAAGCGGGTCGTGAACCTGATCCTCGAGAACCGCATCGTGCAGCGCTTCCTCGACGCCACCCCCGGCAACCGCGAGGTCGTGCTGTTGTCGAAGCTGGTCTGGCTCACCGAGCGCTTCGACCTGGTGGTGGTCGACCTGCCGGCCAGCGGCCACGCGGCGGCCTTGATGGCGGTGCCTTCGCGGGTCCTGAGCCTCTTCAAGTCCGGGCCCATCCACGAGCGCGGGGTGGAAGCCGCGCAGCTCCTGCGCGCGGAGGGCACCCACCTCGTGCTGGTCGCGATCCCCGAAGACATGGTGATCAACGAGACCGTGGAGACCTGGCATGCGATCCGCAAGACCACGCCCGAGCTCTCGATCCCCTTCACCGTGCTCAACCAGGCCACCCACCCCAGCCTCACCCCAGACGAGCTCGTGCTGCTCGATCGGCTCGGCGAGGCCGAACACGCCAACCCAGCGCAGGCCGACTCCGCCCGGGAGCTGCTGCGCGCCGCTCGCTGGGAGGCGCGGCTCGAAGCCGCCACCGCCACCGCGCTCGAGCGCGTGGCCGACGAAACCTCGATGCGCATCGTCGAGTTGCCCAGGCTCTCCCGCCGTCAGGGCACCGCCCGGCTGGTCCACCAGCTCATGGCGGCGCTCGCCCGCGCGTCGCGCCGTCGAACGGGGGCCTCGTGAACCCCAACACCCTGCTCGCGGAGACCCAGCTGGTGATCTGCGTGGGATCCGGCGGCGTGGGCAAGACCTCCACCTCCGCAGCGATCGGCCTGCGCGCGGCCCTGGAAGGTCGCCGGGTGCTGGTCTTGACCATCGACCCGGCCAAGCGGCTGGCGAACTCGCTGGGGCTGAGCGCCTTCGGCAACGAGATCGCCCGGATCTCCCTGCCCGAGCACGCGCGGGGCGAGCTGCACGCGCTGATGCTCGACACCCAGTCCACCTTCGACAACCTGGTCGACCAGCTCGCGCCCAACGTCGCCACCCGCGATCGCATCCTGCAGAACCCGATCTACCGCACCCTGTCCGACACCTTCGCGGGCTCGCAGGAGTACATGGCCACCGAGAAGCTCCACGACGTGGTCACCAGCGGGCGCTTCGACATGGTGGTGCTCGACACCCCGCCCGTGAAGAACGCGCTGGACTTCCTCGAAGCGCCGGGTCGGCTCAGCCGCTTCTTCGACAAGAAGGTCCTGAAGTGGTTCCTGACCCCGTACGACGAGAAGAAGGTGTTCGGGGCCCTGATGATGGGCACCTCGGCGGTCATCTTCCGGCTCTTGTCCTACATCTTCGGCAAGGAGTTCCTGGAGGACCTGAGCGAGTTCTTCCTGCTCTGGCAGGACATGACCGAGGAGTTCCGGCGCCGCCACGATCGCGTGCAGCGCATGCTCAAGGAAGGCTCCACCCGCTTCGTCACGGTGTGTGCACCCACCGAGCCCAGCGTGGAGGTGGCCAGCTTCTTCGCGATCGAGCTCCGCAAGCGCGGCCTCCCACGCGCGGGGGTGGTGGTGAACCAGGTGCACCCGGGTGGCCTGGCCGAGCTCTCCCCGAAGGAGGTGCTGGGACCCATCGCGGCGGTGCGCGGATCCGACCTTGCCGGCGGCACCGACCGCACCCTGTTGGCACGTCTCGCGCTCACCCACACCCGCTACCGCGAGCTGGTCGCCGCCGAGCGGGCGCGCATCGACGACATCCGGTCGCTGCTCGGCGATCACGATGGTTTCCTGATCGAGGTCCCGCGTCTCGAGGAGGAGGTCAACGACCTCGACGGCCTCGCTCTGCTGGGCGATCATGTCTTCGGACCCCGCCACGTCAACAACTCCTGACGGCGCCCCACGTCACGGTCGGGTAATCCTTGCCCACTGGAGGCTTCCCTTGTCCCTGCTCCTGTCGACCCTGTTGCTCTCCGGCGACGCCCATGCCGTGCGTCCCGCCATGGACCCGCAGATCCGGGTCCACGCCGGGGCCTCCAACTTCACCGGGCCCAGCTCCTGGGGCTTCACCTTCGGCGCCGACAGCCGGCTGACCCGGCTCGTGTACGTCGATGCCGGTGCGGTGGTCACCCCCTCGATCATCCCGACGGACTTCGAGATCGAGTCCGACGACGACGCCGACTACTTCTTCATGCGCCACAGCATGTACATCACCCCGGGCGTCCGCGTTCCCCATCGGCAGCCGCAGGCCTTCTCGTGGGACCTGACCTTCCGCGGCGGCGTGGGCGTGGTCTGGACCGCCGACATGCACGACGACAACGTGGTCGTGTACGACGAGCGGGCCTGGTACAACGTGGAGCTCGACCCGGCGGTGATCGTGGGCGCCGACCTGCTGGTGCGCAAGGGCCTGATCGGCGTGCGCGGCTCCGCCAAGATGTACGGCACCCAGATCATCTACGCGGCCAGCTTCGACGAGCTGCTGGTCGTGAGCCCGCAGTTCGGGATCGAGGGCGTGTACCAGTTCTGAGGGCTCGTCCCCGGTCCTACTGGATCTTCTTCGGCCGGTGCCACACGTTGCCCTGACCGGCGCGGCCTCCGAAGCCATCGGTCGGGATCACGAAGCCCAGCGCCAGCTCGGTGCGCCAGCGCATGCCGTCGATGCCCGCCCAGTCCGGGCCCGCGCTCGCCTGGATGTCGAGCCAGGAGGCCGGACGACCGCCGAAGCCCAGGGAGAAGCCGGTCCACGGACCCAGCGCCGCCTCGGATCCCGCCATACCCACCGTGAGGCGCCCCAGGGCGTAGAGGCCCTCGCTGCCGTCGCCGAGGAACCAGGCCCGACCGGTCGCGGCGAGGCCTGCGTCCCAGCCGCTCAGGCCGTAGTCGCCCACCAGCTCGAGGCTCGCTTCGGGCACGGGCTCGTAGCCCACGCGGAGGCCGGGACGGACGCCGACATCGTTGGCGCCGACCACGCCGGCCAGGGGTGTGACGGACATGGCACCGGCCGAAGCGGTGGCGAGCAGGAGGCTGAGCATGCCTCCAGCGTACCCGGAAGGGCTGCGGACCGGGGCATCTTCGTGCTGGGTGGCGTCTCGGAAGGCCGCCATGCGGCCGTGACGGTGCTCGCATCGTTGGTGACATTCGTCGACATCGCCCACGGGTAGACCGCTCTCCACGGGCAGGCACCGTCACGCCGCGCCCGAAAGGGAGCTCCCATGCGCGTGATCGGCCTCACGTCCCTCGTCCTCGCCCTCGCCACGGGCTGCGCCACGACCTCGGCGACCTCCGGCTCGAGCACCAGCGCGGTGCAGCAGGCGAAGGTCGAGCTGGTGGCGCTCGCGCCGGTCCGCTTCACCACCGGGGCCGGCGCCCTCGCCACGCCCGCTGACTACATGCGCGTGGGCCAGGCCGCCCAGCGGCTGCAACAGGATGACCAGGCCGTGTTGCTCGTGGCTGGCTACTCCGACGCCTCCGGCAGCGCGAGCGCGAACTTCACCATCTCGCAGGCCCGCGCGGATCTCGTGAAGCAGCTGCTGGTGGAGGCCGGCGTGGCTTCCGAGCGGGTGGTCGCGAAGGGCCTGGGGGAGCTGCCCGACAGCGGCAACCCGCAGGCCGATCGACGGGTGGAGTTCGTGTTCTCGGAGGCCCACGACGGCCTGGCGGACGAGCAGGAGCTGATCGCGGTGTTGCTCGACGCGTCGTCCGCAGGACAGGATGCTGTCGCCGACGCGGACGGTGGCTGGGACGACTCGGGTGAGAGCTGGGGTGACGACGGAGCCGACGAGCCCTCCGAGCGCAGCAGCAAGAAGAGCAAGGGCGACGAAGGGCCCGACCGCACGCCGATGGCGACGGTCGGCATCGCCGACATCGACGGCCTCTTCACCCGCGTGCAGGACCTGCGCGACATCCTCTGGAACACCACCGACGCGCTCGACGAGGCCACCGAGGGCCTGAACGATGCGCTGGGCCTGGCCGCCGACGTGGCTGCGGCCGACGCGCTCGACCGCCTCTACGAGATCGCGGGCAGCGCGATGACCGTGTCGATGTCCGGCGGGAAGCCCACCCTGGAGGCCACGGGCGCCGCGCCCGAAGAAGCCACCCGCGCCATCGCTGCGGCGAACAAGCTGGTCAGCGCTGCCACCAAGGGCGCCACCAACCTGGCGCAGGTGCCCGGGAAGGCCCAGGCCCTGGTGGCCGAGGCCAAGGCGCTGCCCGCGAAGGTGCCCACGATGGCGAAGGAAGCGGGGCTGTCGTTCGCCGAGATCGGTCAGGCCACGAAGGCCGTGAAGACCAACGTGAAGCTCACCGCGAAGTTCCCGAACGAGGTCACCGACACGATCGGTGCGGTGAAGGACCTGGTGAGCACGGTCAGCGGCGCCGCCTCCTGATCGCGGCCAGCAGCCCCAGCACCCACAGGCCACCCAGCGCCCCACCGGAGCAGCCGCAGCCGCTCCCACCCTTGAACGCGGCATCACCGGAAAGGCCGGTGTCGTCGTGCTCGATCTGCGCGTCGCTGTCGATCAGCAGATCGCTGTCGGTGCCCGGTGAGGTGTCCGCGCTGTCGCACGCGGTGACCGCGGGGTCGGTGTCGTCGCAGTCCTCGTCGACCGACACGCCGTCGCCGTCCTGGTCGTCGTCGTTGCCGTCGCAGTCCTGGTCCACGCCGTCGTACCAGGTCTCCTCGGCGTCCGGGTGGATCTCCGAGTTGGCGTCGTCGCAGTCGTCGCCGCCCGAAGCCGCGCTGTCGTGGCCATCGCCGTCGGCGTCGAACTCGTCGGCTTCGTCGCAGTCGTTCACCACCCCGTCGTAGGGGTCGTCGGGCGCGCCGGGCCAGGTGTCGGGGTCCGCGTCGTTGCAGTCCTCTCCCCCGAAGCTCTCGGAGTCGAAGCCGTCGCCGTCGGCGTCGTAGTCGCTGTCGCCGGCACAGTCGGCGTCCACGCCGTCGTACCAGCTCTCGACCGCGTCGGGGCTCACCGCGTCGTCCTCGTCGTCGCAGTCGTCGCCGCCCTCCACGGCGTCGCTCGCGAAGCCGTCGCCGTCCTGGTCGTCGTCGTTGCCGTCGCAGTCCTGGTCCACGCCGTCGTACCAGCTCTCCTCGGCGCCCGGGTTCACGCCGCCATCGCCGTCGTCGCAGTCGGTCGCGTCGCCGACCTCGTCGCTGGCCGGATCGCAGCCTTCGCTCGACGCGTCCGGGTCGCCGTAGCCGTCTCCATCGCCGTCGGCGTACCAGGTGGTGGCGTCGGACGCTCCCACGTCCACCGATCCGTTGCAGTCGTTGTCCAGACCGTCGCAGACCTCGGAGCCCGCCGGTGAGGCCGCCGCCGAGGTGTCGTCGCAGTCGCCGTCGTTGTCGACGTAGCCGCTGGGCTCGGTGCAGCTCTCGGTGGTGTAGGCGCTCGCGCCGTAGCCGTAGCCGTCGCCGTCGTAGTCGATGTACCAGGTCTCGGCGTCCGAGGCGTCGAGGTCCACGCCGCCGTCGCAGTCGTTGTCCACCCCGTCGCACACCTCGGTCGCGCCGCTCGTGGCCAACGCAGAGGTGTCGTCGCAGTCCTGGGCGTTGTCGACGTACCCGCTGGGCTCCTCGCAGCTCTCCACCGACACCCCGGCGTCGCCGTCGCCGTCGCCGTCGGTGTCGGCGTACCAGGTGTGCGCGTCGACCGCGTCGCCGTCGATGTCGCCGTCGCAGTCGTTGTCGACGCCGTCGCAGAGCTCCTCGGCGTCGCTCCAGGCCGCGTCGTCGCCGTCGTCGCAGTCGGCGCTGTTGTCCACGTAGCCGCTGGCTGCATCGCACCCCGAAGCGCTGCTGGCGGGGTCGCCGTAGCCGTCGCCATCGGTGTCGGCGTACCAGGTCCCGGCGTCGGTCGCGTCCTCGTCCACGAGCTCGTCGCAGTCGTCGTCCTCGCCGTCGCAGGTCTCGTCGGCGCCCGGCCAGGTGTCGTCGTCGCTGTCGTCGCAGTCGCTGGCGTCCGAGGTCCACCCGCTGGGCTCGGAGCACGCTGTGGAGGTGTAGGCGTCCGAGCCGTAGCCGTCGCCGTCGTAGTCGATGTACCAGGTGCTCGCGTCGGTGGCGTCGTCCTCGTCGGTGTCCTCGTCGCAGTCGTTGTCGATCCCGTCGCAGAGCTCGTCGGCGTCGGGGTTCACCGCCGCGTCGTCGTCGTCGCAGTCGTCGTCTGCGTCGAAGCCGTCGCCATCGGCGTCGTGGTCGCTCGCGCCGTCGCAGTCCTGGTCGACGTCGTCGTACCAGAGCTCGGTCGCTCCGGGGTTCACGTCGGCGTCGCCGTCGTCGCAGTCGCTGCCCGCGCAGAAGTCCGAGTCGCTGTCGTAGCCGTCCTCGTCGGCGTCGCAGCCCTCGCGCGCCAGCGTCAGGTCGGCCCCGGAGTCCACCTCCAGCACGAGATCCCAGTCGCTCGGGCCCGTGATCGAGGCGTGGTAGGTGTTGCCCCAGCCGTCGAGGTCGGCCTCGGTCAAGCCGCTCAGGATGGCGTGGGCGCTGTCGACGATCACCACGTCGTCGCCGCTGTAGGCGGTGCTCGTGAAGACCCCCAGGGGCTCGAGGTAGTCGAGGCTGCGCTCGCCCCAGTCGCCGGAGAAGTAGGCGCCGGTCGTGCCGGCTGCCGCGCTCCACTCCACCGCGTTGACGAAGAAGTCGTAGGCCCCCGTGTAGCCGTACTGGTAGTGGCAGATGGGGTCGGTGCCCGAGACCATCACGTTGCCGGTGAGCACCGGGCCCCACACGTCGCGGGTGTCGTAGAGGGTCTGGAGGTTGGCGCTCCCCGGGCCGGAGCAGCTGTCGTCGCCGACCACGATGGCGTCGAACTGCGCGAACTCCGTGGCCGTGGCCGCGGCCCACGCCGTGTCGTCCCACACCGTGACGTCGTGGCCCATGGCCCCGAGGTAGGTCGACTCGTAGTAGTCGGCGGAACCGTAGACCAGGAAGTCTGCGGCGAGCGCGGTGTGGACGAGCAGAAGCATGGGACCTCCCGGGGTCGCCTCTGCCCGTCAGCGTACACCTACTCCTCGGCGGATCCGACGGCTTCGGCGACCACCTCGGCCTCGGGGGGCACGGGCAGCTCCACCTCGACCCCCAGGCCCTTGGCGGCGAGGGCGCTCAGGGTCTGGAGCCGCGAGACGAGCCCGGCGGGGTCCGCCACGGTGCCTTCGACCAGTTGCGCCTGGTCGAGCAGCAGGCGACCCAGGGGTCGGGCCTGCTCGGCGTCGGCCTCGCGCAGCGTGGCCAGGCCCACGACCAGCGGGTGCTCCAGGTTCACCTCGAGGATGCGCTGGCTCGCCGGCACGTCCTGCTGGGCACGGCGGAGGATGCGCTCCATGTTGGCCCCCATGCCGTGGTCGCTGTCGACCAACACGCTCGGGCTGTCGGTCAGGCGGCTCGAAGCGCGCACCTCGGCCACGCTGTCGCCGAGCACGTCACCGAGCCAGGCGATGAGCGCCTCGGTCTCCGGGCTGGTCTCGGGCTCTTCGAGGTCCAGCTCGCCGCGGGCCACGCTCTTGAGCTCCTTGCCCTCGAACTCGGTGACGCTGCCGACCAGCCACTCGTCGACCGGGTCGGTGAGCAGGATGACCTCCCAGCCGCGCTTCTTGAAGGCCTCGAGGTGCGGGCTGCGGGCGCAGGTGCCGCGATCGGGCCCGGTGAGGTACCAGAGGGTGTCCTGGTCCTCGGGCATGGCCTCCACGATGCTCGCCAGCGAGGCCACGCCTTCGCCGTCGTCGTGCCGGGTGGTGTTGAAGCGGAGCAGCGGCACCAGGCGCTTCTTCTGGTCGGCGTCGGTGTGCACGCCCTCCTTCAGGGTGGTGCCGAAGCTTCGCCAGAAGTCCGCGTAGGCCTCCTCGTCCTTCTTGGCCCACTTGCTCAGGTCCTTGAGCACCCGTGTGACGAGCTGCGCGCGGATGGTGTCGAGGGTCGGCGTGGACTGCACCAGCTCGCGGCTCACGTTGAGCTGGATGTCCTCGCTGTCGACCACGCCGCGGATGAAGCGGAGGTAGTCGGGCAGCAGCTTCCGGGCCTCTTCCAGGATCAGCACCTTCTTGCTGTAGAGCCGCACGTGGCGCTTGCCGTCGGTCCAGTTCATGTCGAAGGGCTTCTGGGCGGGCAGGAAGAGCACCGCCGAGAGGTCGACGGGGGTGTCGGCCTTCACGTGCAGCCAGCGGGCCGGGTCGGCCCAGTCGTGGCCGACGTGCTTGTAGAAGGCCTTGTACTCTTCCTCGGTGACCTCGTTCGGATCCCGCGTCCAGAGCGCCGTGGACTCGTTGACCTGGGTGTCGTCGAGGAAGATCGGGAAGCTCACGAACTCGGAGTGCTTCCGGACCACGCGCCGGAGGGTGTCCAGATCGAGGAACTCCTTCGCGTCGTCCTTGAGCTGGAGCGTGATGTCGGTGCCGCGCTCGGTGCGGGTGCCCACACCGAGGGTGTAGGACGCGGTGCCGTCGCAGGTCCAGGTGATGGCTTCGGCGTCGGGCTCGCCGGAGAGCGAGTGCACGGCGAGGCGGTCGGCCACCATGAGCGCGCTGTAGAAGCCCACGCCGAACTGGCCGATGAGGGCGTTGTCGATCTTCTCGCCCTGCTGGATGGCCTCGGCGAAGGCGCGCGTGCCGGACTTCGCGATGGTGCCCAGGTGCTCCCGGGCCTGCTCGGCAGTGAGCCCGATGCCGTTGTCGCGCACGGTGATCGTGCCCTTCTCGGCGTCGACCGACACCTCGATCCGCGGCTCGCCGCCCTCCCGCAGGTCGTCGCGCGACAGGCCCATGACCCGGGCGCGGTCGATGGCGTCGGACGCGTTGGAGACCAGCTCACGCAGGAAGATCTCCCGGTCGCTGTAGAGCGAGTGGATGACGAGATCGAGGAGCTGGGTGACCTCGGCCTGGAAGGTGTGGGACTCGGACATGGGGCCTCATGGGAACCGGAGAGCCCCAGGTACGCCCGACGGGCCCAACGTCAAGACCCCGGATAGCCCAGGGCCGTGGTTGCACTCGTCACCGGCTGTCGCTCGGGCATCGGCCTTTGGTGTGCCGTGGAGCTCGCGCGGTCCGGCCACAAGGTCTACGCGGGGCTTCGCGACCTCGCCACGCGCCAGGAGCTCGACGAGGCGTGCGAGGGCCTCGACGTGGTGCCCGTGCAGCTCGACGTCACCGTGCCGGCGGAGCGCAGCCGCGTGGTCGAGCGCATCGTCGGTGACGAAGGTCGGCTCGACATCCTGGTCAACAACGCCGGGGTCGCGGTCGGCGGCTTCCTCGAGCTCGTGCAGGAAGACGAGCTGCGCAGGGTGCTCGAGGTCAACGTCATCGGCGTCTTCGCGCTCACCCAGCTCTGCCTGCCGCACCTCCGGGTGGCGGGCGCGGCGGACGGCGGCTGGATCTTCCAGATCAGCTCCATGGCCGGGCGCATGGCCTTTCCAGGACTGGGCGCGTACGCCACCTCGAAGTTCGCCCTCGAGGGCATGAGCGAGGCGCTCCGCCACGAGCTGGCCCCCTTCGGCGTGAGGGTCGCGTTGATCGAGCCTGGCGCCTACCGCACCGCCATCTGGACCCGCAACCGCACCATCGGGCGCGAGGCGCGGCAGGACGGCCCGTACCTGCCCTACGCCCAACGGGTCGACACCCTGCTCGACCGCGTGGTCGACAAGAAGGCGCGGCATCCCAGGGAGATCGGGCAGCACCTGGCCGCGCTCGTGCGCAAGAAGGACTTCGCCTTGCGGCACCCGATGGGCGAGGATGCATGGCTCCGGAGCGCCATCCTCAAGTTCTTGCCGTTCTGCGTGGTCGAGTGGGTGCTCGGCCTCGCGATGAAGCCCCGATGAGCGACGTCGGCCTGCGCGCGAACCTCGTGGGGGTCGCGGTGAACGTCGCGCTGGCGATCGCCAAGCTCACGGTCGGCGTGGTGGCGGGCAGCCAGGCGCTCCTGGCCGACGGCTTCAACTCGGCGGGCGACGTGGTGGCCACCGCCGTCGCGGCCGGCGCCTACCGCTTCGCGATGGAGCCGGCCGACGAGAACCACCCCTACGGCCACGGCAACGCCGAGAGCGTGGCCGGCTTGATGATCGGCGTGGTGCTGTTCGCCACTGGGGTCTACATCGCGCTCTCCGGCTCGATCGCGCTGGCGGCCGGCTCCATCGAGGCCCCCGGAGCGCTGGCCCTGCCCGTTGCTGCGGCCACCATCGTGACCAAGGAGCTGCTCTACCGGTACACGATCCGGGTGGGCACCCAGCTCAACTCGCCGTCGCTCAAGGCCGCCGCGCGGGACCACCGCGCCGACGTGCTCTCGGCCACCGCCGTGCTCGGCGGCGTGGCGGGCGCCCGGATGGGTCTGCCGTGGCTGGATCCTGTCGCCGCCGTGGTCATCGGGCTCTACATCGCCGGGATGGCGCTGGAGCCGGTGCGCGAGAACCTCGGTGTGCTGATGGACGAGTCCGACCCCGAGCAGGCGGAGCGCATCCGGCTGCTCGCGCGCGAGGTCGAGGAGGTGCGGGAGGTGAGCCGTGTCCGGGTGCACCCCATGGGCAGCTACCTGGTGGTCGACCTGGAGATCTTCGTGGACGGCAGCGCGAGCCTGTTCGCGGCCCACGAGCTCGCGCACGAGGTCGAGGAGCACGTGAAGGAGCGCGAGCCGCACGTGGTGGACGTCTCCGTGCACGTGAACCCCACCGGCCTGAAGCCGTGACCTGCCAGAACTGCGGCACCGAGATGGTGGGAGCGTGGTGCCACGCGTGCGGGCAGAAGCGCATGGACCTGCGCACCTCGTTCCTCCACCTGCTGGCCGAGTTCGGCCGGGAGACCTTCGAGGTGGACGGTCGGGTTCCCCGCACCCTGTTCGCCCTGGTCGTCAAGCCGGGCGCGCTGACCGAAGCCTTCATGGCAGGCCGCCGCGCGTCGTTCACCCCGCCCTTCCGGCTCTACCTGGCGTGCAGCCTGATGTGGCTGTCGGTGGCCAGCGTCTTGAGCGTGGCCCAGGACTGGTCCGGTGAGGCGATCGCCGGGGTGGAGCTTCATGTCTCGCGCGACGGCGAGGGGCCCGGGGACTTCCGCTTCGACCTCATCAGCTCGGATGTCGACGCCGAGGGGGTCGCCGACGAGGTGGACGAGGCGGAGAGCTTCGAGAACGCCCGGCAGGCCGTGCTCCACCTGCGCACCTCGTGGATGGAGGCAACGGAGGCCGAGGCCTATGCCGCGAGCGACCAGTGGCAGCTGGTCGAAGCCCGCATGGCGTCGAACTGGGAGGCCAACCAGGGCACCCACTCGGGCACCTGGTGGCTGGCCCGGGTCGTGCCGGGGAGCACCATCCTCACGCTGCCCTGGCTGGCTGGTCTGCTGTGGTTCGTGCACGGTCCTCGCCGGGCTGGGGGCGCGATCGAGGGGCTGCTCGCCGCCCTGCACCTCAATGCCTACGGCTTCGTGGTCTTCAGCGTGTTCTTCGCCGCGATGAAGCTGCCGGATCCGCTGGGCGAGGTGCTGCAGATCGCCGGCCTGGTGTCGCTGCCCGTGCACCTCTACGTGCTGATGTGGCGGGTCTGGGACCGCGGGTGGTGGGGCACGCTGTGGCGCTGGCTCCTGCTCGGCGTGCTCTACCTGCTGGTGTTCTTCATCGTGGTGGCCCTGCACATCGTCTACGGCACGCTGCTCGGCTGAGCCTTGAGCGGGGCACCCTTCGGTCCGAAGGGTGCTGCATGGAACACCAGCTCTCCCTGCCTGCGTCGGACGAGGAGCGCCTGCGGTTCGAGCAGAGCACGCTGCTCGACCTGATGGCGCAGCTCACCGCCGAGCGCGACCCCGACCGTCTCCTCGGCCGCATCCTCGCGGGCATGCGGCAGGTGGTGGGTGCCGAGGCCGGCTCGCTCTACGTGGTCGACGAGGACGCCGCAGCGCTGCGCTTTCGCGTGGCCCAGAACGACAGGCTGGGGCTCTCGTCGGTGCCCTCGGGGACCTTGCCGCTCACGACCGCCAGCATCGTGGGCCAGGTCGTGCTCTCCCGCTCGGCCCTGAACCTGCCCGACGTCCGCCGAGCGCCGGCGGGGATCGTGTTCAACGACACCTTCGATCGCAGCGCCGGCTACCGCACGGTCTCGATGCTCACGGTGCCCCTGACCGACGCCCAGGGACAGGTGCTGGGCGCGGTCCAGCTCATCAACCGGATCGAGCGCGGCGCCGTGGTGGCCTTCGACAGCCACGAACAGCACCTGGCCACCCGCATGGCGGGCGCAGCGGGCATGGCGCTCGTGAACGCCCGGCTCTCGGCGGAGATCACCGCGCTCTTCGATGGCTTCGTGCGCGCCAGCGTGCTCGCGATCGAGGCGCGGGACCCCACCACGTCGGGCCACTCGATCCGGGTGAGCGCGCTCGCGGTCGGGTTGGCGGATGCGGCCGGCCGCCGTGGCGACTTCGCCGAGCTGCCCATGGCCCAGAACGATCGCCGCACGCTCGAGTACGCGGCGCTCTTGCACGACTTCGGCAAGATCGGCGTGCGCGAGGAGGTGCTGGTCAAGGCCGCCAAGCTGCACCCGTGGGAGCTCCAGGGGCTGCGGCAACGCTTCGAGGTCATCGGGCTCACCGAGGAGGTGAGGCTGCTCCGGACCGCGCTGCACGCAGGCACGCCGCCTCAGGCGGTCGAGGCCGCCATCGCCGCGTTCCGCTCGGAGCTTGATCACACCCTCGAGGCCCTCATCGACGGCTCGGCTCCGAAGCCCGCGAGCCCGGAGCTGCAGGCGCTGGTGACCAGCCTCGGTGGGCAGCTCTGGACCGACCGCGCCGGCAAGCCGCGGCCGTGGCTGACGGATCGCGAGCAGGAGTGCCTGAGCCTGCCCTACGGCAGCCTCACCCCTGGCGAACGCAACGCCATCCAGGACCATGCCGCCTTCACCGAGCGCTTCCTGGCCGCCATGCCGTGGGGGCGGGAGCTGGACGGTCTGCCCGGGATCGCCGCGGCCCACCATGAGAAGATCGACGGCAGCGGCTACCCCCTGGGCTTGGTCGGCGCCGCGGTGCCGCTCCCGAGCCAGATGATCACGGTGGTCGACATCTACGACGCCCTGACCGCGCTCGACCGGCCGTACCGCAAGGCGATCGAGCACGAGCGCGCCTGCGACATCCTCTACAAGGAGGTCGAGGTGGGGCGGCTGGACCGCCGGCTGGTGGACGCGTTCGTGGAAGAGGACGTGGTCGAGGTGCTCTCGACCTGAAGCCGGTTCACGCTACGCTCTCGCTCGGGAGGTGGTCGTGCTCTGGACCTGGTGGCTGGCTTGCACCGGGGCGCCGGACAGGGTCTCGCCGGTCGAGGACAGCGCGCCCACCGGCGCCCCTGAGGTCGACAGCGGTGGCACGCCGGACCGCCCACCGTCGGACACCGCGCCCAGTGTGGCCGACACCGCGCCCGACACCGACACCCCCACCCCCTGGCTGCCTGCTGCCGCCGCGTGCGCCACCCCGAACCGGGATCTCGGCGTGCCCACCCGCGAGCTGGTGGATGTGCTGGCGGGCGCGGGCTCCTTCGAGCACGCGTCCGTCGAGACCTACCTCGTCGAGCACCCCGACTACCCCGGCTACGACGCCCCCACGGCCAGCTGGATCGAGGCGGCGCACCACGACGGTGCCTATGGCTACAAGATCGAAGCCACCGACGACCAGGCGGGCGAGTTCGGGCTGTTGGCGGGGGTCGACAAGGGTCGGGAGGTCGAGTTCATCGCCTACGTGCGCGCTCCGAACCAGTCGGTGGAGCTCGAGCTGCGCGCCACGCCCTGGGCGGTCGGCGAGGGCACGGTGTCGGTGCCGGCCACGAGTGCCACCTTCACCGCCACCAGCAGCTGGACCGAGGTGCGCTTCACCGCCAGCTTCGAGGGGGACTTCGACGGCCTGCACGTGGGGGTGCCCGTGCCGCCGGGAGCCACCGTGCAGCTCGACGAGGTGCAGGTCCGGAGCCCGTGGATGACCTACGCGGAGCTCGACGAGCCCAGCGTCGCCGTCGGTGGGCTGGAGGTCCCCGCGGCGCCCACGGCTCCGCTGCACCTGAACCTGCTCATCCACCTCGAGGACGACCCCCAGTTCCTCGAGAGCCAGGACTTCTTCGAGCGGCGCACGCGGGTGTTGAGCGACCTGACGGCGCTGCTCGCGGCCCATGGCGGTCAGCTCACCCTCCAGACCGAGTCGGCCTGGCTCCAGGGCGCGGAGGCGTTCGACCCCCTGGTTCCGGCCGATCTGGTGGCCGCCGGTGCCGCGATCTCCTCGCACACCCACGGTCCGAGCTGCCTCGACCCCCACGGCGTGCCCCAGAGCAGCCAGACCTGCTCCGCCCACGAAGGCGAGCACGGCTGGGGGGAGGCGCCGGACGGCACCGATGTCGTGGCCTACGTCGCGGCGATCCTCGACCGGATCGAGGCGGCCACCGGCGTGCGGCCCACCGACCAGAACGGCAACTTCGACCTGGTCGACCGCTCGCTGTGGAGCGCTGCGGGGGTGCGCAGCCTGACCGCCTTCAAGGACAGCGCCACCCAGCTCGGGCTCGACACCCTCTACGTGCACCCCTGGCGTCCCAGCGACGTCGACCCCAACGCGGATCCGGAGGGGTTCGGCGTGCACGACCCCGAGGCCGCCGTGGTGTACCTGCCGGGTCTCGGGCCGAGCCTGACCCGCTTCCACGACCGCGCCGGCGACCACCTCGGCCGCCAGCTGTCCCAGGCGCTCGCTCGGGTCGACGCCCAGAGGCTCAACACCTTCTACGTGGTCACCCACGTCGACGACTTCGAGTCCCACACGGGCCAGGAGCTGGGCAGCTACCTCGACAGCGACGAGTACCAGGCCGACCTCGCCGGCTGGGAGGCCGCCCTGACCGACGTGGTCGATCCGCTCGTTGCGAGCGGGCACCTTCGCTGGACACCGCTGGAGTCGATCACGGACGCGTGGCTCGACTGGGAGGAGGGCTGCGCGGACGTGGACCCGCTGCCCGACGTGGTGGCGGGCTTCGCGCTGAACGTGCACGACTGGCTCTGGAGCGCCGCGTCGATCGAGACGGTGGGTCGGGTGCTCGACGTGCACGAGAGCCACGGCGTGCCCGTCGACGTGCACCTCACCGACCCGATGGTGCAGCTCTACCTGGACGAGGCGCCCGACCTGATGGAGCGGCTCGTGCAGAGCGAGCTCGTGGCGCTGTCGCTGCACGTCCGACCGCCCATGCCCTACTACGACGACTTCGACTGGGCTGGCCTGTCCGAGCTGGACGACGAGGCCCTCGAGGCCGCCCTGCGCGACTACGAGAGCCACCGGGTCGATCTGGTGGAGGGCACCCCGCGCGCCGACGAGTCCGGGGGCTTCGAGCTGCTGGCCGCCACTGCGGGCTACCCGCCCGTCTCGGTCTCGGGCGCCCAGGGCGACGAGCGCGTGGCCGAGGCGCTGGCGGCCCTCTACGCCGAAGGCGGCGCGACCTTCGCCACGGTGCACCAGGAGGGCGGGAGTGACCTGGAGGTTCGGGAGAACGGCCTGCTCGCGCGGCCCGAGCACGTGGCGCTGCGCCTCTACGAGGACCGAACCTACGACGCCGGCCAGGAGCTCGAGCAGGCCATCGCTTCGTGTGGGGAGCCGGTGGGACCGTGCTTCGTGCGCGTGAAGTGGCACGAGCCGGACCTGTACGCGTCGGACACGCCTTGGTGGCCGATCTTCTGGGAGGACCAGGATCGGGAGGTCCCACGGGTGCCGCCCTTCGACCACAGCCTGGCCGACGGCGTGGTGCAGGAGGTGCCCGAGGACAACCAGGCGGGCTGGTGGGCGCTCTACGAAGACGCGGTGCGCTGGGTGGCGGAGCATCCGGACCGGGTCACGGCGATGCACCTCGGGCACGTCCGCGAGCTGGTGATCGGCAGCGGCCGGCCCGAGGGGCTGTGAGTCAGAGGCAGGAGGCGCCGTCGCTGCCGGGCGTGCCGAAGTCACCGTCGCCGTAGGTGCTCGCGCCTTCCTCGCACCAGTTGGCGCCGTCGTCGTTGTAGGCGTCGTCGTAGTCACCGCCCTCGATCAGCGTCATGCTGGCGCCGGTCGGGTCCGGGAACGCGGAGCCCCCGTCCCAGGTGACGGCGTCGATGACCGTGCCGTCGGCCGTCTCCGCGCTGAGGCCGTCGGCGCCGTTGCCCAGCGAGAGATCGCCGTAGGCGTAGGCATAGTCGACCGTTGGGAGGCCGCCGTTGACCGCCGCATCGTCGCCGACCGCGAACACCAGGTAGCTGCCCGGCGACGCCGTGAGCGTCCCGAGCACCTCGAAGCCCTCGGCGCTCGTGGCGTCGTCGACGATCCAGAGCCCCTCGAGGTCCACGTCGGTGCTCGTGTCCACGTAGAGCTCGAACCACTCGCCGTCGGAGTCGCTGACCGCCGAGGGGTTCTGCATCACCTCGCTCACCACCAGGTCACCCGCCCTCAGGTCGTCGACGACCAGTCCCCCCCAGCAGGCCTCCACGGTCGAGTCGTCGTCGTCGTCGATCAGCCCGTCGCAGTCGTTGTCGACCTCGTCGCAGACCTCGTCGGCGATCGGGTTGACGTCGGCGTCGGCGTCGTCGCAGTCCGTGGCGTCGTCGACGTGGGCGCTCGGCGCGTTGCAGGCGACCGAGGAGGAGCTCGAGGTGCCGTAGCCGTCGGCGTCGGCGTCGGCGTACCAGGTGGTGGCCGTGGCGGCGTCGAGGCTTCCGTCGTCGTCGTCGACGAGGGCGTCGCAGTCGTTGTCTACGCCGTCGCAGACCTCGCTCGCGTCCGGGCTCACGGCCGCGTCGCCGTCGTCGCAATCGGTGGCGTCGTCCACGTAGCCTCGGGGCGCTTCGCACGCGTCGGTGGTCGTGGCGCTGTCGCCGTAGCCGTCGCCGTCGGAGTCGCCGTAGAAGGTGCTCCCCGTGGTCGCGTCGAGGCTCCCGTCGGCGTCGTCGATGAACACGTCGCAGTCGTTGTCGAGGTCGTCGCAGACCTCGGTGGCCGCCGGGTGGACCGCGCTGTCGGTGTCGTCGCAGTCGGTGCCGTCGGCGACGTACCCGCTGGGCGTGACGCAGGAGACGGCGATGTCGGCCGCGGATCCGTAGCCATCGGTGTCGCTGTCGCCGTACCAGATCGTGGCGGTGGCGGTGTCGAGGTCGTCGTCGTCGTCGTCGACCAGGGTGTCGCAGTCGTTGTCGAGCGCGTCGCAGATCTCCACGGCTTCTGCGTGCACCGCGCTGTCGGCGTCGTCGCAGTCGGTGCCGGTGGCCACGTGGCCGCTGGGCTGGTCGCAGGCCGAGGTCGTGCTCTCCGGGTCGCCCCCACCGTCGTCGTCGGAGTCCGCGTACCAGACCGTGTCAGCATCCACGCTGTCGTCGTCGTCGTCGACCAGGGTGTCGCAGTCGTTGTCGAGCTCGTCGCACACCTCGACCGCGCCGGGGTTCACGGCTGCCTCGGCATCGTCGCAGTCGGTCGCGTCGGCGACGTGGGTGCTCGGGGCGACGCACGCGGCGGTGCTGGTGGCGGCGTCGCCGTAGCCATCGGCGTCGTCGTCGGCGTACCAGGTCGTGGTGGTCGTGGCGTCGAGGTCGCCGTCGTCGTCGTCGACCAGGTCGTCGCAGTCGTTGTCGGCGCCGTCGCAGATCTCCGCGGCGCCTGGAAAGGCGTCGGCGTCGGCATCGTCGCAGTCGGTGGCGTCGGCCACGAAGTCCGCGGGGGGATCGCACGCCTCCTCGCTGATGCCTTCGTCGCCGTAGCCGTCGCCGTCGGCGTCGGCGTACCAGGTGGTGGCCTCGCAGGCGTCCACCGCGGCAGTGTCGTCGCTCGGCGCGATGGCCGTGTCGGTGCCGGTGTCGCCACCGTCCTTGCAGGCCGTGGTCAGCAGCACAGCGCCTGTGATCCACCAGCTCGTCATCGGTCCTCCGGGCGCCGTGGGGCGAGCTACACGCCTAACCCCGCAGCCCGGGGCCGCGGGCCACCCCGTCGCGCTACGCTCTCAGGAGGAGGGTCCATGTTCCTGCTCATCAGCTTGATCGCCTGCAGCGGTGACGATCCCGGCGACACCGGTCCTCCCCCGGACGCGCCTCCGAGCAGCAGCGGCGACAGCGGCGGCGACGGCGGCGACGGCGGCGACGGCGGCGACGGCGGCGACGGCGGCGACGGCGGCGATGGCGGCGACACGGGGTCCTACCCCTCCTACGACTTCGGCGACGCGCACGCCTTGCTCGAGGGCAGCGGCGGCGAGGCGGCCGGTGCCGCGATGGCTGCCGGAGACTTCGACGCCGATGGCGCGGCCGACCTCCTGATCGGCGCCCCGTGGGCCACCGGTGGGCTGACCAAGGCCGCGGGGGTGGCCTACCTGCTCACGGGTCCGATCGACGCGGGCACCCGGGACATCGAGGACGTGGCCACCCCCTGGGCCTCGTCCACGGTCTACGCCGAGCTGGGCACCGGGCTCCTGCTCGGCGACCTCGACGGGGACGGCACGGACGACGCGGTGGTCGGTGCCCCGGGACTCGACACGGTCTACGTGCTCGTCGGCGGTGCGGAAGCCGACATCCGCTTCGCGCCCACGCTCACCGGCGACGAGGGCACGGGCGCCGCGCTGGCCATCGCCGACATGGGGGGGCCCACGCTCCTGGTCGGGGCGCCCCGCGGCAAGGGCGAGAGCGGGAGCACCGTGTACGCGTACGTCGGCGTGCCCGAGGGGAGCGAGGCCCTCGACGGGGCGATCGGCCGCATCGTCTCCAACGTGGAGAGCGACGCCGCCGGCACGTCGGTGGCCAACGCCGGCGACACCGACGGTGACGGGCGCGACGACCTCGCGATCGGGGCGCCGGGCGACGAGGGAGGCGGCGGCGCCGTCTACCTCTTCGAGCGCGATCTCGACGGCGAGCTGGACCTCGACGACGCAGCCGTCCGCCTCGACGGCGACAGCGGCAGCGCCACGGGTGCTCAGGTGGTCGGTGTCGGCGACTTCGACGGCGACGGGCTGGCCGACGTGCTCACCGGCGGCGCGGACCTCGATGGCTCGGCCACGGAGTCGGGGGTGGTGTACCTGATCACGGGGGGCTCGAGCGGGGACCTGCAGCCCAACCAGCTGGACTTCCGGATCTTCGGCAACCAGCAGGGTGGTCGGCTCGGCTCGGCGATCGCTGCGCCGGGCGATCTCGACGGCGACGGGCTCGCCGAGATCGTGGTCTGCGCAGCGGGCACTGACTCGGAGGACGCCAGCGATGCAGGCGCGTGCCTGCTGGTGACGGGCGGCGAGACGGGCAGCCTGCTCGTCGATCCGGGGGAGCTCGGGCCCTGGATCTACGGAGACCGTTCGAACCGGGAGGCGGGCATCGTGGCCCTCGCCGGCGCCGACTTCACCGGGGACGGCACGCCCGACCTGCTGGCCACGGCCGGTAGCGGCGTCTCTGGCGACAGCGGGGAGGTCTTCGTCTGGTCCGGGGCGGACCTGCCGTAGCGGCGGACGCTACTCCGCGCCGACCGCCAGCACGGGCCCCCAGCTGCCGGCCCCGGGGAGCTCGACGACCGTGCCGTCGGCACGGAAGACCTGTGGCCCGGAGGCGAGGTTGCTCACCAGCAGCTCGTCCAGACCGTCGGCGTCCACGTCGGCGGCACCGAGCCACGTCACGCTCCCCGTGGGCAGCGTGTCGACCTGGCCGTTCTGGTAGAGCACCACGCTGTGACCGGGGGAGGCGCCCTCGTCGTAGCGTCGGCCGAGCACGACCTCCTGGTCGCCGTCGCCGTCGAGGTCGACGACCAGCGCGTCGGCGAAGCCCACGCCCTCGAACAGGACGTCGGTGCCCTCGAGGCCCGCGGGCCCGTTCCAGACCACCAGGCTCTCGTGGCCGTGGAAGGCCGGAAGCACGATGTCGTCCCAGCCGTCGCCGTCGACGTCGCCGATCGCGGCCGTGAGCGAGGCGCTCGCGGGCAACGCGGTCGGTTCGTCGGCGAAGCCCTTCGCGCTGCCCCAGTACAGGGGAATGGTCGGGGGACCCTCGGCGCCCGACAGCGCCGGGAAGAGCAGCTCGCTGTAGCCGTCGCGGTCGAGGTCGTGCGCGACCACGTCGGTGCAGCCTGCGGTCTCGAGCCGCGTCGGGTCGGTGTCGAGCCCCATCGCCATCGCCTGGCCCGTGCCGGCGTAGACATGGCTCGTGGCCGTGGACCAGCTCCGGGCGGTCGGGTCGTGCCGGTTGCACACCGCCAGGTCCGTGGTGCCGTTGCCGTCGAAGTCCCCGCTCGCGCCGGCGATCGCACCGGTGGTGGGGAGGGGTTCTAGCGTGATGATCCGGTCGCTGGCCCCCACCACCAGGCTGTCGATGGGGCTCTGCCCGTCCTCGCTGGCGCGGAGCACGACCAGGTCGTCGACCCCGTCGGCGTCGAAGTCGTCGACCAGCACGGCCTCGCAGCTGTGGGCCCCGAGGTCGCTGATCTCGGTGCCCGGCCCGCTCGTGTCGCCCCAGAGGATGAGCGTGTCGCTGGCGCCGCACACCACCAGGTCCTGGTAGCCGTCGCCGTCGAGGTCGCCGGTGGCGAGGTCGCGCACCTCGTCGGTCTCGAAGGCGGCCGACTCCTCGTAGGCCGCGTCGCTGGGGCTCCAGGTGTGGACGGCGTCGGCGCCGGCGGTGACGAGGTCGGTGAGGCCGTCGCAGTCGAGGTCGGAGCACGCACGGCTGGAGAGGGCGGTGTCGTGGCTGCAGGCGATCAGGGCGAGGATCAAGGCGGGCTCCCGGGGATCGAGCGGCTCGACGCCCGGGGCCGGTGTTCATTCATCCTCCCCTACGCCCGGCCCTCGCCTGGACGCTCGTCCAGAGCTGCGCGCAGCTCGTCGATCCGCTCCAGCAAGGTCTCGAGATCCGGCGTCGGGGCGCAGGAGCCCTCGACCACGGTCACGTACCGAGCCAGAGCGAGGCCGCTCGCCTCCAGCCGGTAGAACCCGCCGACCAGCTCGGCCTCGTGGCCGGTGAACACCTCCAGGAGCAGCTCGCGGTGGCGGGCGAGGGCCGTCCTTCCTGGGCCGTCTGCGCTCAGGAGCAGGTCCAGCACGGCGTCGCCGAAGCCCGGCCCCTGGTCCTGCCGGCGAGTGACCCACGTGCCCGCCATGCCTGGGAGACGGACCTCCACGATCAGCCGGTGCGGAAGATCCTGGAGGATCAACTGCACGCTCGCCGCCCCCGTGAGCTGCACGCCCCAGTCGGTGGCGGAGAGATCGAGCGCTCGCCGCCGCGCCAGTGCGTGCCACGCCCGCCAGGCGTCGCTGCCCCGCCGCGGCGTCGAGCCTCGAAAGGCCCGGCCCCGGAGGTTGGCCAGGCCCGTGCCCACCAGCGCGACGGCCGTGACGCACAGCACCAGGAGCGCCGCCGGGAGGGTGCGCCACGCGTACAGCAGCTCACCGATCAGCACCAGGGTGGCCGCGACGGGGACACCGTAGGCGACCAACAGCGCCCCGAGGTAGCGCGTCAGGACCAACCAACGGCCGCCGGCGGCACGGGTGAGGTGGGCGCTCATGGCTGCGACGTGGAGGAGGAAGCCCACGGCGGGGACCACCAGCACCTCCTCCGCAAGGCCGAAGAGCATGCCGAGGGCCACCACGAGCGGCCAGAGCCACAGCCAGTAGGACGTGAGCCGCGCGAGCTTCCGCAAGCCGCTCGGCTTCGCCCCCGGCATGCCCAGGGTGGCCATGGTCGCGCCGAGCACCACGATGCCGATCGCGAAGACGTGTCCGAGGAGCCAGAGCGGCGTCCACTCCACCGCGGCCACCCCGGTGAGGATCGTGGCGATGCCTCCGTTGCCCACCAGGATCAGACCGGCGAGCACGCCGTCGGCGCGCACGTCGGGCAGCTCGGGCGGGTGCGCCTCGGTGGGCCGGTCCGAGTCGTCCGAGCTCACCGCTCAGGGTCCGTAGACCCGGATCACGTTCGGCTCCCCGGCGATCACGAGCTCGTCGTCGGTGTTGAGCGTGATCCCCTCGGGCTTGTCGTCTCCGGCGTGGGAGATGTCGACCCAGAGATCGTCGACCACCGTGCCGTCCAAGGCGACGTCGAGCACCCGCGAGGTCTCGTCGCTCAGCACGAGCAGCCGCCCGGTCCGCGTGTCGAAGAGGCAGCTCGACACGTCGTCCACCCAGGGGCCGAGGTGCTTCTGGCCGTCGAAGGCCTCGGTCACCACCAGGTCGGTCTGCCAGGACACGTCGGCGGTGCCCGCGGGCCGCGCGAAGGTGTCGCAGTCGTCCCCGCCGTGGGTTTCGGCGTCGTAGCCGTCGTGGTCGGCATCGTGCTCGACCCGCTCGACCGCGGTGTCGGCGGGCGCGGCTTCGGTGTCGGCGGGCACGGTGCCGCTTTGGGTGGCGCAGGCGAAGAGGGCGAGGAGCGGCATCGCGCGATAATGCCAGAGCTACTTGCGTGGGCGGACCAGGAAGGGCTGACGGATCGCCGGCGGACGCGCTTCGGCTAGTGTAGTGTTACGAACAGGTGACTGCAGGCAAGGTGACGAAGTGTCCATCGGCTCCGCCAAGCTCCGAGGACTGACAGGCGCGGCGCGATCGGACGCGCTTCAAGATCTCGTTCAGCGCACGCAGCGAGTGCCGAACGGCGAGCTCGCTGACGCCGCGTCGATCATCGCGCTGTACGAGCGCACGCACACTCTCACCTCGGCTGAGATGCTGCGGAAGCTTGACGCGGGTGAGCTGCAGGAGACCTGGGAGATCTGCCAGTGGCTCCTTCAGCTTAGGCGGAGGGACGAGCTTGTCAGGCTCCGGGAAGCACAGCGCTAATCGCCTCGGGACCTACCTCACGATCCACGACACCGTCATGTCGAGGTTTGAGGACGAAGGTGCAGTCGAGGACCACCTGGAATGGACTCCCCAGGCCGGCGCCCTCATTCTCGGCGGTTGGGTGGGCTGTCGGGGCGGTTTTCGTATCGACGTCTGGAAGCGCGTGGACGTGTGGGAGCAGGCAGGCATCGCTTGGGCCCGCACCCGCGACTACGCCTACAATGTTGGCCGCGGCGATGTCGCCATCCTCAGGTACGACAGCGCCCACGCTCACCCGGGACAGAACGACCGCCACCACGTCCACGGCTTCGATCCCCGAACCGGGGAGGAACTCAACGGGAGTCCCAGGTGGGTCGGAGGAGACTGGCCGACCTTGGGAGAAGTCATCCAGGAGGTGCTCGACTTGGCCGTTGAGCTACACGATGATCTGACCGACCCCCTCGCCTTTCCGGAGCAAACCGGGGATCCCGACTCGTTGAGCGCCCGATAGGCTGGCATGACATGTTGGGCGGCCGCTGAGTGCTCACTCCAACGGCGAACTCGATTACAGGCCCGCCACACAGGGCGCCGTGTCACTCGCTGTTAGGTTGACCGCGCACACGATGCCGTCGCCCTGGCAGTTCCAGCCGAGCAGTCGAGCGTGTACTCCGGACTGGTACGTCTTCCCTACGAACTGAAGTGCGCGCAGTGGCTCGTCTGGCGCCGGGCCTCCAGTCCATCCCGCTGCCTCCAGCGACCGGAGAAGAGCGCGTGCTGCAGTCTCGCTGTCTCCGAGAGGGTCAGCTGACACCTCCGCGAACGGGGGTAGCGCTGGCCCGAGTTCCGCTGCGGCCGTCATGTGCACGAACACGGCAGAGAAGGTCACCTCATGGACCATCTCACCACACAGCGTCGCCATGACGCGGCCATCGAGGCCAGCCACGTTCACCTTCGCCGCAAGTGCCGCGTCAAACGTGTCGGTGGAGAGCAGCGCTGGCGGGGGAGAGCCGACGACGACCCCCGAGAGTGAGTCGCCAGGGTCGGCCATCGCCGCAAGCACCAGCAAGCCCATGGGCATGTCGCCAGTGTAGCAGCTGCCAGGCACTGCGCCGGGAGGTGGATAGGCCACAGGCCGGCCCATGCTCCTGACCCCGCCGCGACGAAGGCGTGCAGGACTGGGTCCAGTACCCAGCGGGTGCCGCTTCGGTCCGTTTTCGACCTTGCGGCATGGGTCTAAGTGGGCTGAAGTCACGATCACGACCGCGCCCGCGCTTAGTCCACGTACCCCAGCGTCCTGAGCATCTCGAGCGCGTCCTCGTCGAGCACCACCGGCTCGGCGGGCGCCGCGCCGGCCTCGAGCCAGAGCGGGTGGCCCTCCGGCTGTCCCTCGGACTCGGTGACCGCGCCCAGATCCACCTCGTGGGCTTCGCCGTCCAGCGTCCAGGTCATGGTCTCGCCGCGCAGCCAGAAGGCCAGCTCGAGCGGGCCCTCGCTCGCGATCGTGAGCTCCTGACGGTCGAGGTCGAGCTCCCAGGCGCTGCGATCGATCGCTGGCTGCGTGATGAAGTTGGCGTCGAAGAGCCCGTCGGTCGTGATGCTCAGCGAGCCACCCGGGATGACCAGGTGGTAGCGACCCCGGTCGAGCTCCCGGAGGCGGAAGGCGTCGAGGGTGGCCCGGGCGGTCGCCACCACGTCCGGGTTCAGCGCGGCGATGTCGGTGCGCTCGGCCGGGTCCGACTCCAGGTCGTAGAGCGCCTCGGTGCCGAACCACGGATCGTGCAGGTACTTGAAGCGCCCGCTCACCAGCGCCTTCTGCGCCGAGCTGTCGTAGCTCGGGTACTCGATCACGTAGGGGTCGTCGGTGGGCGCGTCGGCGGCCAGGCGGTCGACGCCCTGGAACACCTCGGGCACGTCGATGCCCAGCCGTCCGAGCACGGTGGGTGCGAGGTCGATGCCCGCCACGGGACGGTCCACGCTGCCGGGTTCTTGCCCGGGCACGCGGACGAGCATGGGGATGCGGACCTGGTCGTCGAACAGGGTGTAGCCGTGGTGGTAGTGGTCGTGGTCGCCCAGCCCCTCGCCGTGGTCGGCCACGACGGCCACCACGGTGCGTTCCCACTGGCCGCTGCGCTTCAGGCGCTCGAAGACCTCGCCCAGCGCAGCGTCCATCTCCGCCAGCTCGGCGTCGTAGCTGTCGTGCACGAACTGGCGGTCGGCGTCGGACAGGTCGGGCGGCGGCGGCGGACCCTCGTGCACGAACCAGCGCCGGCCGGGGCGCGGGTCGAGGGTGCGGAAGGGCACCGCGGGGCTGGCGTCGGGGTCGTAGCGGCCCTCGTAGTTGGGATCGACGAAGCGGTCCCGCACCTCGGGCGCGCTCTCGTAGGGGAGGTGGGTCTCCATGATGTGCCAGAAGAAGAACCAGGGCGTGCGCTCGTGCCCTGCGACCCAGTCCGCGACCCACGCGGCGTCGTCGAGCACCGCCTCGCCGCCCCAGTGGGAGCGGAAGCCCTCGAAGCCCTGGTCCAGGCCGTACTTCGGGCCGATGAGCAGGTTCGCGATCATCGCCTGGGTCTCGTAGCCGTGCTCGGCGAGGACCTCCGAGAGCGCCAGGGTGGTCGGGTCGATGCCCGTCCACTGGTCGTGTCCGCCGCGGCCTGCGCCATGGCGGGACGGGTACAAGCTGGTGAGGATCGACGAGAAGCTCGGCAGGGTCCACGGGGCCTGGGAGCGGGCCTGGGTGAAGCGCGTGCCTTCGTCGGCCAACGCGGCCAGGTGCGGCGTGGTGTCGCGGGCGTAGCCGAAGGCGCTGGTGCGATCGGGTCGCAGGGTGTCCACGCCGATGAGCAGCACGTTCAGGCGATCGCTCTCCTCCAGCGGCTCCACCCGCGGCGTGGCGAGGAGCGCGCCCGGCACGCTGGGCGTGAAGGTGACCTGGGCCGCGCCCACCGGCAGCGGGATGGCGTGCTCGGTCCAGGTCGGGGTCAGCTCGACCGTGAGCTCCGGCTCGGAGCCGAGCACCGTCAGGCTGCCCTCGCCGGCTGCGTGGAAGCGGAGGGACTGGCTGTTCGGAGGGAGCTGCACGGGGAGCGGTCCCTCCAGGCGCACCGCGTCGCGCAGGTGGGCGATGGCGTCGTGGGTGAGCGACGCGCGTTCGCTCTCCAGTCCGTCGATCAGGCGTGCGTGGGGGGCTGGCTCGGGCTCGCTGACGGGCTCGCTCGCGCACCCCAACAGGAGGCTCGTCCACATCGGCGGGATGCTACACCCGCCGGGCGCCGCGATAGCCGTCCCCGTGCCCTTCTCGTGGTCCAACTGGCGGCGCTTCTACGGCGATCTCTGGCGGGTCGAGGGGGTGCGTGCGGTGCCGGAGGCCCTGTTCCGTGCCGGGCTCGGGCTGTGCTGGGAGCTGTCGTGGGCGCTCGACCGTCCCGCGCCGCCCGCCGAGCACCCCCTCGTCATCATCGGCCACCAGCGCTCCGGCACCACCTGGCTGCACCGCCTGCTCGCCGCCCAGCCGGGCGCCACGGCGCTGCCGCTCCACGGGCTGGTGTTCCCGGCCGACAGCGCCCAGCGGCTGTTCGCTGCCCTGGCGCCCCGACCCGCCTGGCTCGACCGGCTCCAGGAGCGCGCGCTCGCGCCCATGGACCCCCTGCACCGCATCCGTCTGCACGAGCCCGAGGAGGACGAGTTCTGCGGCTGGGTGTTGTTCCGCTCGGCGATGAACGCCTTCGATCGACCCTGGCCGGCCGCGATCTGGCCCGACCTCGCGGGGGACGAGGTGTCGATGGCGGTGTACGCCCAGGCGGTGGCGAAGGCGGCGCGGCGGGGCGGCCGGTACGTCGGCAAGAACCCGCACCTGAGCCACCGGGTGCCGGAGCTCCGTGCGGCCCTCCCCGGCGTGCGGGTGGTGCGCCTGGTCCGGGATCCCGCCGAGGCCATCCCGAGCCGGCTCAGCCTGATCCGCGCGATCTGGCGGCGGCGCTTCGCCGGCTTCGACGAGCTCTCCCCACACCACGTCGAGCGGATCTACGCCAACTCGGTGCGCTGCTACCTCGCCGCGGAGGGCCAGGCCGACCTCGACGTGGCCTACACCGACCTGGTGGCCGACCCGGCGTCGACCCTGGCGCGCCTGCACGCGCGCTTCGACTTGCCAGCGCCGGCGCCGATCGAGCAGGTCGGCCGCGCGGGCCGCACGCCGCACCGCTACAGCCTGGAGGCGTTCGGCCTGGACGAGGCTCGCCTGCACCGCGACCTCGCGCCGATCTACGAGCGCTGGGGCTTCTGAAGGCCCGAGATCGAGCTAGCGCCGGTTGCCGCCGCAGGCTTCCAGCATCGCCTCCCGCAGCGGGAAGAGCTCGGCCTCCATGGCGGGCAGGCGGTCGTAGGCGCGCTCGTAGGCGGTCTTCGCATCGTCGTTCCGGCGGCTGATCGCGCCGAAGCGTTCCTTCTGCGCCTGGCACTCGGGCGAGAGCATGCAGTCGCTGAGGTCGGCGGCCGTGACGACCATGTGATCTTCGGCCGGCAGGATGGTGCGCTCCCGGTACGCGGTCACCCGCGCGTCGGCGTCGGCGTAGGCCTGCTCGGCCGCGGCGCAGGCCGGCGTGGCCTCGGTCACGGTGACCTCGGGGCTGGGGGTGTTGCCCTCGGGCACGGCCCGGGTGGGGGCCTCCTCCGCCGACGTGGTGGCGCTCGAGGGGGCGCTCGGCGCGTCGTCGAGGGCGTCCAGCAGCTGGTTGGTGCCCGACGTGGGGGCTGCGACCGGGGTCGGCTCGTCGGCGCACGCGCAGAACAGGAGCCACCACACATCACCCTCCGGGGAAACGAAGCCCGATGCTACCGGATAGCTTGGGGGGCCATGTTCACGCTCCTCTCCCTCACTCTGGCCTGCAAGCGGGTCGCCCAGCCCCTCCACGTGGTCGTGATCGTCGTGGACGGCGCGCGGATCGACGAGACGGTGGCCGAGTTCGACTCCGACCTCACCGGCGCCCCCGCGCGGGACAGCTGGCCGAACGTGTGGGACCGCCTGATCAGCCAGGGCACCCAGGTGCTGCCCGGCTACAACATGGGCACCACCATCACGGCTCCCGCCCACGCCAACCTCGCCACCGGGGTGCGCACGCCGCTCGCCAACATGAGCGTCGACGACGGTCCGAAGCTCTACCGGCCCGACCGTCCGACGATCGGCGAGGAGCTCAAGCGTCAGGACCCCGACGCCGACACGCTCCTGCTGGCCAACGCCGACCTGGTGTGGCCCCTGGAGTGGTCGCTGGCCCCCGGCTACGGCGAAGAGCTCGCCTGGGACTGGTTCTTCGTCGCCGAGGAGCCCGGGAGCGACCAGCCCGCTCCGGAAGACCACCGGGCGCTCAGCGGGCTCGAGCGCAAGCTGGAGGGCGGCTCGCCGCGGCTGACCCTGGCCAACCTCAAGGAGGTGGACCGCAAGGGCCACTACGGCGACCCCGGCCAGTACGAGGAGAGCATCGCCGCCCTCGACGACCCGCTCGTCGAGCTCTGGGACCTCGTGGAGGGGCTGGAGGACAGCTCCATGCCCCAGAACACCGTGTTCGTGATCACCTCCGACCACGGCCGCCACCGGCTGGCCTCCGACGAGCCCTGGCGGAACCACGGCGACGACGAGGCTGCCGACCGCGAGGTGCCCCTCATCCTGGTCGGTCCAGGTGTCGCCGCCGGCCAGGTGGTCGACGCACCCTATGGCCTGGACGACGTGGCGCCGACCATCGCCGCCTTGATGGGCATCGAGCTCCCTTGGGCTCGTGGCCTGGTGATCGAGGAAGCGCTGGAGGTCGAGCACGACTTTGCGGTGCGGTCGGGCACCGCAGGGGTCGCGGCCGACGGGGACTGGGTGGTGAGCGCCACCTACGACTCCGATGCCTCGGCGCGCAGCGAGATCGGCTGGTCGGGTGGTCGGCTCTCGTCGGCCGATGTCTGGGCGGCGGAGGCGCCGTCGGTCACCTCGCTCGGGGACTCCGCGGTGGCCTGCTGGCGCGAGATCAGCCTGGCCGCGGACTACATGCCCTGGACCGCGCGCTGCGCCGAGCTCGGGGTGGGCGAGCTGGAGGCTCCGGAAGGCAAGGTGAGCCACTTCTGGCGGCCGCGCCTGCGCACCGTCGACGACCAGGCCTGGGCGGTCTACGTCAACAACCCCGACGACATCGCGGAGCTGGGCAACGACCTCGACGTGGGCGTGCGGCTCGCGCGGCTCGACGGCGGCACCTGGGACGTGATGGTCGACCCCGATCCCTACGTCCGCTACCCCACCGAACCGGACGTGGTGCCGGTCGGCGACGGCTACCTGCTGGCCTACGCGGGCTCCACGGCCGGTGCCGAGGGCCGCGAGCAGCGCCGCATCTACCTGCAGGCGGGCGACTGGGACGTGGGTCACCACCCCGCCGAGATGCTCGACCTGGACGAAGCGGCACCGGCTGGCGAGACCTGGCGCTTCGAGATGCCCCGGCTGCGGGTGGAAGGCGAGCTGGTGGAGCTGGCGGTGCTCGGGATCGGCGAGAGCGAGCGCAACATCGTGACCGTCACGTCGGAGGATGGTGGCGCCACCTGGGGCAGCCCCACGGTGGTCGCCACCTCGTCCTGGCTCTACACGCACCAGGCGCCCTTCTGGGTCGGCGACGTGGTGGCCTGGGTCGAGGGCGGTGTCGATCGAGCGCGCGTGTGCCGTGGCGAGGACTGCCTGGTGCTGCCCACCACCCTGGTCGAAGACGTCGCCTGGGACGGCCAGACCCTTCGCGTCGTCGTAGGCGGTCCCACAGGGGACTGGGCCGTGCATGAAACGTCCCCCACCACGTGGTTAGAGTAGGGTTCATGGTCCTCCCGATCCTCACGGTTCCCCATCCCCTGCTGTCCCAGACCTCGCGCCCCGTGCGGGAAGACGAGTTCGGTCCCGAGCTGCTCCAGCGCATGAAGGACATGTCCGAGACCATGTTCGCCGCCCCGGGCGTGGGCCTCGCCGGCGTGCAGGTGGGCGACCTGCGGCGCATGCTGGTGGCCGACGTGGGCGACGACGAAGACGAGGACGGCTACCGCGAGAAGGGCGTGGACGTGGTGTTCGTGGTGAACCCCGAGGTCGTGGCCTGCTCCGACGAGAAGATCACCTGGGAGGAGGGCTGCCTCTCGGTGCCCGAGTTCTGGGAGGACTTCGTGCGTCCCCGGCGGGTCACCGTGCGCTACCGCACCCCCCTGGGCGGCACCGAGGAGCGCACCTTCGAGGACTACCCGTCGATCATCGTGCAGCACGAGATGGACCACCTCGACGGCACCATCCTGCTCGACCGGGTCAGCCGCCTGAAGAAGAAGCGCTACCTGCAGAAGGTCAAGAAGTGGGCGAAGCGGGCCCAGGAGACCCCGGAGACGGAAGCGGCCTGGTAGCTCCGGTTAGGACCGGGCCATGAAGCTCGCCTTCTTCGGCACCCCGCCCTACGCCGTGCCCACGCTCGACGCCCTCGTCGAGGCGGGCCACGAGGTGGTGACCGTGGTCGCCCAACCGGATCGACGGGTCGGGCGGGGCAAGAAGCTCCAGTCCCCGGCCACGGTGGTGCGCGCCCGGGAGCTGGGGCTCGACACCCGCCAGCCCCGCGCGATCCGCAGCGGTCCGTTCGCGGCGAACTACCCGGCGCTCGAGCTCGATCTGGCGGTGGTGGTGGCCTACGGTCGCATCCTCCCCGAAGCCATCCTCGCCGCGCCCAGGCTCGGCTCCATCAACGGCCATGGCTCGCTCTTGCCCCGCTGGCGGGGTGCGGCGCCGATCGAGTGGGCGGTGATGTCGGGCGACGCCGAGACCGGGGTCTGCTCGATGGTGATGGAGCAGGGGCTCGACACGGGCCCGGTCCTGCTCTGCCGGAAGACCCCCATCGGAGCCGACGAGACCGCCGGAGCGCTGCGCTCGCGGTTGGCGCTCTTGACCGCCGAGGTCATGGTCGAGACCGTGGCCCGCTTCCACGAGCTGGTGCCGAGCCCGCAGCCCACGGAGGGCATCACCCACGCCGAGCCGCTGCACCGTGAGCACGGGCGGGTGGACTGGACCCGGCCGGCCCCCGAGATCGCCGCCCGTGTACGCGGGACCACCCCGCGACCCGGGGCCTGGTGCGTGCTTCGGGAGGAGCGCTTCAAGCTGCGGGGCGTGCGAGTCGTCGAGGGTGCGGGTCGGCCCGGTGAGGTGGTCGAGGCGGGCAAGCGGCTCGTGGTGGCCTGTGGGGAGGGTGCCTTGGAGGTGACCTCCGGGCAGCTGCCGAATAGGAAGGCTCAGCCTGCGCGGGACCTGGTGAACGGGGCGCGTCTGCAGGCCGGTGAGGTGATGTCGTGAGCCCGATCATCAGCCCCTCGATCCTGTCGGCCGACTTCTCCAAGCTGGGGGCGGAGCTGGCGAGCGTGGAGAGCGCGGACTGGATCCATGTCGACGTGATGGACGGGCGCTTCGTGCCCAACATCACCATCGGCCCGATGATCGTGCAGGCCTGCCGGCGGGTCACGAAGAAGCCCCTCGACGTGCACCTGATGATCGTGGAGCCCGAGAAGTACCTGGCCGACTTCCGCGAGGCCGGGGCCGACTGGATCACCGTGCACGCCGAGGCGTGCGACCACCTGCACCGTCAGCTGCAGGTCATCCGCGACCTCGGCGCGAAGGCCGGCGTGGCGCTCAACCCCCACACCCCGGCGGACTGCCTCGAGTACGTGTGGGACCTGGTCGACCAGGTGCTGGTGATGAGCGTGAACCCGGGCTTCGGGGGGCAGGAGCTCATCGAGTCGGTCTTCCCCAAGATCGAGCACCTCCGCGGGCGCATCGACAGCCTGGGGCTCGACACGGTCATCCAGGTGGACGGCGGGGTGAAGGACCACAACGCGTGGCGCTTCGTCGAAGCCGGTGCCCACGCGCTGGTCAGCGGGTCGGGGGTGTTCGGCGCGAAGGACCGTGCCGAAGCCATCGCCGGTCTGCGCGCCGCGCGGCGGCCGGCCGCCTGAGGCGATGGGCGGGAACAGCTACGAGCTCGGGCAGGCGGCGCTCCGAAAGCAGGAGTGGCCGGCTGCGGTCGAAGCCTTCACGGCGGTGCTGGCCGAGCGTCGCCACGATCCCGCGGCGCTCTACCAGCGCGGCAAGGCCTTCTACTGCCAGGGGCTGTTCTACGAAGCCCAGCAGGACTTCAAGCGTGCGGCCCACCTCTCGCCCAACCTTCCTGGTGTGAAGGGCTGCTTCCGGCACGCGCAGCTGGCGGTGGAGAGCGAGCGGTCGTCGCCTCACCAGCCGGCGTGGTTCGGCTTGCCCGAAGACTTCCTCGAGCCGCTGGCGCCGGTCTGGCGCGAGCCCGAGAACGAGCCGGGACGGCTCGGTGTGCGCTTCGCCCTGCTGGCTCTGCTGGTCCTGCTGATCGGCGTCTGGGCACTGCGCAACCTGTGACCAGCTGGGTGCGCCAGGGCGATGGCTGGACGGCTGATCTGACCGACGACTGGTGCCAGGGCCGGGCGGCCTTCGGTGGCTGGGTGGTCGCCGGTGCGGTCGAGGTGATGCAGGTGCTTGCGGGACCCGACCGGCACTGCCGTTCGTTGCAGACCAGCTTCGTCGGGCCCACGAAGGTCGGTCCGGTGCGCGCCCGGGGGACGGTGCTCCGCTCGGGGCGCTCCCTCACCCACCTCCACGTGGAGCTGGTGCAAGGCGACGAGGTCCGCGCGGTGGTGCTCGGCGCCTTCGGCACCACGCGCTCACCGTCGCCCGAGGTGGTCGCTTTGCCCATGCCGGATCGGCCGGTCGGTGAGGGCCGCGAGATGCCCTACCTACCGGGCATGACCCCGGCCTTCACCCAGCACTTCGAGTACCGCTGGACCAACGGGGCCATGCCCTTCTGCGGTGCCGACGAGCCTCACGTGCAAGGCTGGATCCGGCCGCGCTTCGAGGGCGGTGGGGTCGCCCTCGTGGCCGCGCTCGCCGACGCGTGGCCGCCACCCATCTGGACCACCCTGACCCGGCCCGCCGCCGGCAGCTCGGTGACCTGGCAGCTCAACGTGCTGCGTGAGGAGCTGGTGGGGAGCTGGTGGTTCTACGATGCCCGCACGGTCTCCGCCGGCGAGGGCTACTCGGACTTCGCCGGGCGGCTCTGGGACGAGGAGGGACGCCTGGTGGCTACCAGTCGGCAGGCCTTCGCCGCCTACCTCTGACGCACGAAGCTCACCGCGTCTTCGGCCATCACCGCATGGCTCGGTCGCAGGTCGCCGAGCGGCGTGGGCACTCGGAACCAGTCGGGCAGGGGGACGAGCCGACCCAGGTGCTCGCGCCGCGGTTCCATCCACCAGGTGTCGCCCTCCCGGGTGAGGGTCACGTCCACAGAGGGACCCGGAGGGCTTCGGAGTCGGTGCCGAAGGCGGCCGCGGACGTTCTCCCACCAGGGCGCGAGCACAGGGTCGAGGGTGACGCGGGTGGGGTCCCACGGGAGCACGGCGCCTTCGTGCAGCCCGCTGCCGGTCTCGGCGCGTGTCTCGACCTGCAGCGCGCGGGCGAAGTCGTCGTAGGCCTCGTTCGCGACGACCGTGAGCACGTTGACGTCGGGGTCGTGGCAGCGCTCGCCGTCGGCGAAGAGCGGCAGCCGAATGCCGCGGCCCAGCTCCTGCCGCTTCTTGACGGTGCTCTTCGTGGCGTTCAGCGTGCAGATCTGGAACACGTTGGGGTTGTCCCAGCCCTCGCGCAGCGCGGAGTGGCTCCACACGAAGCGCACGGGCTCGTCGGGGCTCAGCAGGCGCGCCTTGTCGCGCAGGATCAGGTCGTAGACCTCGCCGTCGGCTCGGGACTGGCCGCGGGTGTCCTTGGCCACGCCACCCACCGCGGCGAAGTAGCCGGCGTGCAGGCCGTCCGGCTCGAGGCCCTCGTCGCGGCAGGCCTGCTCGAAGGTCCGGAGCCAGCGGCCCTCGCCCACGTAGCCGTCGACCCGGTCGAGGAAGAACAGGCTGAGCACCTTCATGGGTCGGGTGGGGTAGCGCTCGGCGAGGAAGCGCTCGCGGGCGAGGTGGGCTCGGACGGTGCGCCGGATCCGGGCTTCGGGCGTGTCGGCGCTGTCGACCTCGATGCGCTTCACGAGGCGCTGCGCGAAGGCTTCACTCGGACCGAGTCGGTGCACCAGGCCCTCGCGGCTGCGGTGGGTGGCCGAGTACCGCAGCACCACCCGCGGGTTCAGCGACGCGATGGCTGCGCGGGCCTTCGGCGTGCTCATCGACTGGGGCTCGTCGAGCAGCACGACGGGGTGGGCGGCTCGGATGGCCTCGAGCGGCGCGGCGCCACCGAGCCGGTCGTCCGGTCGACGGATCCGGTTCTTCTCCTTGTTGAAGGCGTCGAGCGTGATCACGAGCAACTGGGGCTGGGGGCTCGGCCGAGCGAAGCCTCGCAGCCGGGCGAGGCGGGTCACGTGGTGCACCCAGGCGTCGAACGAGGGCGGTCCGTACAGCGCTTCGAGGTGGTGGCGCGTGGCCTCGATCTGCTGGAGCACGCCTTCGCGGATGGCCACGCTCGGCACCACGATCACGAAGCGGTCGAGCCCGTGGCGGCGGTGGAGCTCCAGCGCGGTGCGCAGGTAGGTGTAGGTCTTGCCGGTGCCGGTCTCCATCTCGACCGTGAGCTGTGGATCCGGATCGGGGAAGCGCTGCAGCACCGCGTCGATGGCGGCGAGCTGGTGGGGCTGGGCGGGGTCGAAGCGCTGCTTCATGCCAGGTGCAGGGCCTGGCCACGGGCGCGCGCGTCGGCCTGGGCGTCGAGCAGGTGGGTGTCTGGGAAGGCCCTGGCCGGGACCAGCAGCACGGGTGCATCGGTGTCGAGCAGCGCGGTCCACAGAGCCTCTGTCATCCGCTCGGGGAAGGCGGCTGCGAGGTGGCCGAGGCGGTGGAGTTGTTGGCCGTGCACGGTCTCGGTGGTGTGGTCGGCGTCGAGGGGAACGCCGAGCGCGAGGGCTTGGGACCACAGGGTGGTGTCGGTCCCGAGCCGGAAGCAGCGCACGGGCCCCAGCTTCTGCAGGCGTGCTCGGGTGACCGCCGCCAGGGGAGGGAGCTGGATGAGCAGGTAGCGGTGGCGGGTGCCGACCACGGCGTGGCCGGTGGAGCCGGAGCCGCCGAAGCAGTCGAGCACGAGCTCTTCGCGCTCGGCGTCGCACGGGCGCTGGATGCTCATCAGGTAGCGCAGGAGCTTGGTGGGCTTGGGCTGGTCGAAGACCTTCTCGCCCTCGAAGAGCGCGGCGAGCTCCTTGGTGCCGTCCTTGGCGAAGCCCACGTCGGCCGGGTCGAGCAGGGTCGACGGCGGCACGCCCTGCTGCACGCGAGCGAGGTACCGCTTGATGCGCGGCTCCTTGCCTCGAAAGTCGAGCTCGCCCTCGGCCTCGAGTCGACGGAGGGTGGCCTGGCTGTAGGCCGGGAAGCGGCCGGCCGGGGCGGACCAGGTGGTGCCCTGGTCGAAGGCGTGGGTGTAGGGGGTGTAGCGGTTGCGCGCGTGGAGCGGGTCGAGCTTGTAGGGGCCCTTGCCGTCGCCGTCGTCGTGGGGGTAGCTGCCGGACTTGTCGCGGGGGACCCGGATCGGGCCCCGTTCCAGGCAGCGCTCGGCGTCGCGGGCGTAGCAGGCGATGAACTCCACGTTCTTGTTGAAGCCGCGGGCGGAGTTCCTCACGGTGTGCAGGCCGCGCCAGGTGAGCAGGCCCAGGCGGTTGTCTTCGCCGAAGACCTCGTCGAGCAGGTGCAGCAGGTTGTGCACCTCGTGCTCGTCGATGTGCACGAAGAGCAGGCCTTCGGGGTGCATGAGCTCGCGCGCGAGGGTGAGCCGGGGCAGCATCATCGAGAGCCAGCGCGCGTGGAAGCGGCCGGCGCGTTCGGAGGTGGCGCTCCAGTCCTGCTGGCTGCGGGCGAGGTAGTCGGCCATGGGCTCGGCGTAGTCGTCGTCGTAGACGAACTGGCGCCCGGTGTTGTAGGGCGGGTCGATGAGCACGCGGTGCACCCGGCCTCGGTAGGCGGGCAGCAGGAGCCGCATCACCTCGAGGTTGTCGCCCTCGATGAACACGTGGGGGCTCGAGGGCAGCGGCCCGTCGGGTGCGAGGGCGCCGGTGGCGGGCAGGTCGGCGGCCGCCCGCGCGTCGTCCTTGCCAGGCCAGGTGAGCTCGTACCGCACGCCGCTGGCCTATCCTCGCGGGATGGAACACGTGCTGCACGATGGTCGGGTGGTCACCCTGCGCGAGGCCGAGGTCGCCGACGCCGAGGCGATCGTCGCCTACTGCGAGGAGGTGGCGGGCGAGTCGGACAACCTGAGCTTCGGGGCGGGCGAGTTCGGCATCTCGGTGGAGCGCGAGCGGATCTTCCTGGGGTCGGTGCTCGCCACGGCGAACCAAGTGTACTTCCTGGCGGAGCACGACGGTCAGATCGTCGGGAGCTTGAGCTGCCATGGGCCCCAGCGGGTGCGCATGGTGCATGCGGTGAGCTTCGGCATGACGGTGCGTGCCGGGTGGTGGGGCTTGGGGATCGGCGCCGCCCTGATGGACGCGATGCTCGCGTGGGCGCCGGGTGCGGGGGTGACGAAGATCAACCTGTCGGTGCGCACGGACAACGCTGCGGCGATTCGGCTCTACGAGCGGAAGGGCTTCGTGCACGAGGGCACGGAGACGCGTTGCATGCGCATCGACGGGGTGTACGTGGACTGCCACCGCATGGGGCTGGAGCTGTGAGGGCTGGTCAGGCGTCGAGGAGCTTGACGAGCTTCTTGGGGGCGACGGCGCGGTAGCTCTCGTCGATCCAGGCCTCGAGGATGTCGACGGGGATGTCGTCTTCGGCGCCGAAGCTGAAGGAGACCCAGCCGTGGCGTCCGAGGCCGTAGCCGGTGGGTTTCGTCCAGGGCAGGGCGAGGGCGTCTTCCTTGGACTGGGGCAGCTTGGTGGACATGGAGAAGCGCTCGCCGTCGCAGCCGGAGAAGACGAAGACCTTCTTGCGGACCTTGGCGCAGCGCTCGCCCCAGGGGTTGTCCTCCCAGGCTTCCGGGTAGGCGAGTGCGTGGTCGAGGAGCGCGTCGTAGGTCTGTTGGAGGGTCATGCCTGGTCCGGGTGGTGTTCGCCGACGACGGGGGCGTCGACGAGGCGGAGCCTGCCTTCGAGCTGCTGTTCGAGCCAGATCGCGTTCAGGGCGTCGCCGAATGCTGGTAGCACGGGGGTGTCGCGCCCGTCGACGATGGCGCGGAGCTCGTAGCGGTGGCGGACGGCGCCGTGCTTGCTGTGGGAGGTGTGCTGCTTGACGTAGAACTGCTGGATCTGCTGTGTGGGGGCGCGCAGGTTGCCGCGCCAGGGGACAGGGCCGTGCCGGATGGTGAGCTCCGCGGCGTCGACGGTGATCGTGGTGCAGTTGAGCAGGCCGGCGGCGGCGCGCCAGGTAATGACGAGGCCGACGAGGACGTGCAGGGAGGCGGCGAGCCAGAGGAGGATGGCGAAGGGTCCCACCACCAGGCTGAAGCCGAACCAGAGCACGAGGAAGGCGTTCCAGGCCACCGCGAAGACGGCGAGGAAGAGGTGGGTCGGGCGGCGCCACACCCAGCCGATCTGGAGGCGGAGGGGATCCTGTTGGACGGTGAAGGCTTCCGGCAGCGGCACGGTGGGGCGCGCGCGGGTGGGGCCCTGGAGGTCGGCGAGGGTGTCGCAGTGGGCGCAGCGCGCGAGCTGCCGCTCGTGGTCGACGTCGTCGGGTCGGAAGGGTGCGCCGCAGACGCGGCAGGCGAGGGCCATGGCGTGCTCCACCCCCGATCATCGCGCAGGCGTCCCGCCCGGCTTGCCGGCTGTGGGGCGGGCGTTAGGAGGAGGGCCGAGAACGGGGTGTAGCGCAGCCTGGTAGCGCGCCTGCTTCGGGAGCAGGAGGCCGTGGGTTCGAATCCCGCCGCCCCGACCATCAACGCCCGGCCGACAGGCTGGGCGTTCTTGTTCGGGGTGGCGGCCTCGGGGTCGTGGGCGCCTGCTACGGACCTCCGCTTCGGGAGTACGACCGACTGGCGCGCGCAGCGTGCTGGGAGGGCGGATGGGCGAAAGCCTTGGTCCGGGCGAGCCCGGGCCAAGGACGTACGGCAGGAGGCCGTGGGTTCGAATCCCGCCGCCCCGACCATGCTGATGAGCCCGCCTCCCGCCTCGGGGGGCGGGTTCGATCCCCCCAGGTGCCGGGCGGCGGTCCCCCACGCTATGATCGGGATCGAGGACTCTCAACGTGCCCGACCTCGTCACCGTCAACCCCAACATCATGCTCGGAAAGCCGGTCGTCGCCGGGACCCGGATCACGGTGGAGTACATCCTCGACCAACTCGGGCACGGGCACACCGTGGACGAGCTGCTGGAAGGTCACCCGCGCCTGACGCGCAAGGGCATCGAGGCCGCAGTGCGCTACGCCATCGACGCGCTTCGGACCGAACGGGTCGTCTCCGCGGCGGGATGAACGTCCTCGCCGACGAGAAGGTCCACCGAGCCATCACGACGAGGCTGGAGGGGGAAGGCCACGACGTTGCGCACATCGGTGACCTGGCACCCAGCATCAGCGACGACGAGGTCCTGGCGCTCGCGGTGGAGCGGGAGTCCCTTCTGATCACGAACGACCTGGACTTCGGCGAGTTGGTCTACGCAACGGGCGCGCGCCACGCGGGCGTCCTCCTCCTCCGCCTGGGAGCTATGCCGTACCAGGACCAGGCCGAGCACGTCGCCCGCGCCTTGCGAGCCCACGGCGAGGGCCTTCGCGGTGCGTTCTCGGTGCTCACAGGCTCACGACTTCGCATACGCAGGTAGGGCGCTCCGGCTCGACGAGAAGCGCCAAGCCGACGAGCGCGTCGGGGATGCCCGGATGCCCACACCGCCCTCGCCCGCGAGGCCAATCTCCCCGGCAGCAGGTGCGGGATGACACGCTTCTCGGTCAAGCAGCTCCGCGGAAGGCGCCTTCGAGCACTCCGACAGCCCGCTCGCGTTCTGCCTCCGAGCGATAGCCGAAAGGGAGGCCCGCGAGGAGCAGCCGGACCGTTCGACGTCCAGCCGGCACGTACGCGGCCGAGACACTCGGAGCAGCCTCGTCACCGGGGAGCGGGTAGATGAGCGCGGTGTCCACGGTCGCTGCGTCAGTGAGCGACGCGTAGGCCAGGGCCTGGTGCCCGTCCGCGCGGTGGGACTCGCGCGACGATGCGGGCAGCTCGCTCCAGGCTCGCCAACGCATCTGCTGGAAGTGGAACTTGTACTTGGCGTCGAGCCAGAGCATGCGCCCAGGAAAGCCGATACCCACGTCGGGCTCAAGGGAACCCAGGCTCTGTACCCGACCTTCCCAGCGCAGCCTCCGACGCGTGGTGTCGCGCCGTTGGAGGCTGCCGCCGCTCCGCAATCCGCTCGGTGCGCCCCTCGCTGCTCGCCGCGGGAGCGGTCGCCGAGAACAGCGGGTCGAGAAAGTAGGCGTGGCCCGGCACCAACGCGAGGGCCTCGTCGTCGGCGTGTTCGGCGAAGGTGTGCAGGGCGTCGTCGAAGCACCCCAGCGAAAGGGCGTCGTTCTGCGCTTCGAGTGGTCCCCGATCGTGCGCGTCCGGATCGAGGGCGGCGAGCCACGTGACTGGCTCGTCGTGGGTCTGTTCGCCGATGAGGACCGGTGGCGTCGCGAGTGCGTGATGCTGCAGCTGGTGCTCGTCGACGATCCCTCCGAGCTACCATCTCGCGATGGTGATTCGCACGGTCACGACCACGGATCGCTCCCTGCTTCCGGCGGTCCGACACGTCCTCGACGGGTCTGACGAGGCGCTCTGCTGCGTCGCCTTCGCCAACGAGCAGGGTGTCCACCTGCTCAAGCGTTCGCTGTCGTCGTCGGCCTCGGCTCGCCTGGCGGTCACGACGCAGGTCGGCGTGCGAAGGGCGAGCTCCGGGTCCTGATCGGCTCGGCGAACCTCACCGGCGGGCTGGTCACGAACGTCGAGGCCGCCGTTCTGCTCGAGGGGACCGAGGACGACGAGCCGCTCGCGCGGGCCCGACGGTCAGCGACTCGGTCGTGGGGATCATGGGCACGCTCGTAGGCCCAGTATCCGAGGACGCCCGGGTGCTCACATGGGTCGTGCGACCCCCGGACAGATTCTGTCCGCCCCCCTTGCGAACTCCGCGGGCTTCCATAAGCCCTGCTCGAACGAGGGCACCATGGGGCTTCACCTCCGCTTCGATCGCGGCACCTTGCTGCTGGA